>JBGARS010000017.1:0-65673 GCA_044230075.1 Planctomycetota bacterium
AGCCGGGCGGTCAGGCTGACCTCGCCGCCCTGCTTGGTGTACTTCAGGGCGTTGCCGACGATGTTGACCATGGCCTGGCGCAGCAGCCGCGTATCGCCGGTCAGGTCGGCCAGATAGTCGCTGATGTCCCACCGCAGGGTGATGCCCTTGCGCTCGGCCAGCGGCCTGTGCAGCGACTGCAGGCTCTCGAACAGGTCGCGCATGTTGACCTGCTCGTGCTTGAACTCGGTGATGCCGGCTTCGATGCGGGCCAGGTCGAGCAGCTCGGCGACCATCTGCGACAGGCGAACGGATTCCTCGTAGGAGACCTTGATCAGCTTGTCGCGGTCCTCGGGCGAGATCGAGTCGGCCTCGTTGGCGAGTTCCAGCGAGGCCTGGATCGCGGTCAGCGGCGTCTTCAGCTCGTGCGACACGCCGTAGATGAACTCGGACTTGGCGCGCGCCGCCCGCTCTTCGGCGGTCCAGTCCTCGAGCACGACGATCTGCAGATGTTGCAGTTCGGGCTGGGTCGGCGCCGGCAGCGACCGGATCAGGTAGACGAAGCGGCGCTCCTCGGCGTCCCACTCGATGCGGCAGGTCTTGACCGAGCGGGCCAGGTCGGCGCCGAGCACCGAGCGGATGCCCTCGACGATCTCGAAGCGGCTCGCGGCCTGCTCGAGGGTCACCCGCACCTGGTCCCCGATCTGCAGGATGCGGCGTGCGGTGACGTTCGCGTAGAGCACGCGCTCGGTGTTGTCGAGCACGACGACCCCGTCCTGCAGCGCCGCGAGCGCGGCCTCTGCCATCTGCGCCTGTGCCGTCACCGTCGTCAGATGCAGGTGCACGTGCTGGTGCCGCGTCAGGCTCTGCCGCTGCCGGCGGACCTGCTCCAGCGCCGTGGCCCAGGGGTCCTGACCCGGTTCCTGGCAATCGGTGGGCGAGCGGCCGAGCGCGTCCCAGAGCGCGGCGAGCGTGTCCTGGCTGCGGCGCGATCGCCGCGGTCCGAACAGCGAGCCCAGTTTGTGGCCGAGACCGGAACGGCTCGGCGTCGCGGGCAGCGCGGGCGGGGACGGCTGGGACGTGGGAGGTGTCTCTTCGGCGGTCATCGGGATGCCTCCGCGGGTGCCGCGAGTTGCGGGAAGAGGTGGTCGAGTTCCGTCACGAGTGCCTTGCTGTCGGCCAGCCGGCGCAGCGCGGTCAGTTGACGGCGCGCGGCGTCCAGGTCGCCGGTGGCGACCAGCGCGGCGGTCAGCAGGCATTGGCTGGCGCCGTTGCCAGGCTGCAGTTGCACCGCGCGCTGCAGCGCGCGCACGGCGGCATGGTGGCGCTTCTGCAGCAGCAGGATGCGACCGAGGCCGGAGTGGGCGCGGGCGGCGTCGGGCGCCATCACGATCGCGCGCTCGAACTCGGCCTGGGCCGCCTCGAGGCGCTGCATGCGGAACAGGATCTCGCCGCGCAGCACGCGCAGCGATACGCGGTCGGTCAGCACCGGATCGGTGAACTCGAGTTCGCGCAGCGCCGCCTCGCAGTCGCCGACCTGCAGATGCGCGATCGCCAGGGTGAGCTGCAGCGACGGGTTCTCCTGCCGGGCTCGCGGCGGCAGCCGGTCGGACAGCGCCAGTGCATCCGCCGGCGCATGGCTCATCACGGCGCCGAGTGCCATGCCGGTCGCCGCGCTGGCATCGTCGGGCTGGATCGCGAGCGCCTGCTCGAACGCGCTGGTGGCGTCGTTCCAGTTGCCGACGCCGGCGAGGTGTGCGCCGTGGTCGAGCCGCGCCTCGATGCGGCGCGGGAACCGGGTCGTCAGTTCGTCGCGCAGCGCCGTGGCCTCGGCGTCGCGGTGCTGCGCGAGCAGCAGCCGGTGCAGGTCGATGCCGGGCCGCGGGTCGTCCCCGGCGGCGTGCTGCGCGCGGCGGTAGGCGGCTTCGGCGACATCGGGCTGGTTCTTCGCCTCGGCGACGACGCCGAGCGTGCACCAGGCTGCGACCGATTCGGGTTGCAGGTGCAGCAGCATCTGCGCGGCGTCGCTGGCGGTCGCGAGGTCGCCACCGGACTGCGCGATCTGCGCCAGCAATTCCAGGCTCTTGGCGTCACCGGCGTCGAACTGCACCGCCTGCTGCAGCAGGCGCTGTGCGCGTTCGTGGTCCTCGGCCTGCAGGCACTGCCGGGCCAGGTCCTGGTACATGCGCGACTTCGCGCTGCGCCAGGCGCCGGCGTCGAGCGTGTCCTTGCCCCGCGGCGTGGTCGTGCTGCAGGCGGCGAACGACAGGCTCACGCACAGGGCGACCCAAAGGCGCGATGCGAGCCGCGGCAAGGTCGGTGCATTCATCGGTCTTCTCCTTCGGCACGCATCGACTTCAGCACCATCAGCGAACTGGCGGCTTCGTCGTCGGGCAGGTTCTGTAGTGCGAGCTGCTCCATCAGTTCGGACCGCAGCACGGCTGCGTCGGCTTCGGTGGGGTTGAGTGCCAGCGCCCGCTCGACGGCACCGAGCGCGCGATTCAGTTCTCCGCGCGCCTGCAGCACCTGGGCGTCGGCGAGGCAGTTGCGCGCCAGCGCCGGCCGGATGTAGGGCGACAGCGAGTCCCAGTGGCTGCGCTGCACCGCGGCGAAGCGCTGCCGCGCGGCATCGGCGCGCTGCTTCGCTTCGACCGGGTCGAGGATGTGCGGCGTCAGCAGGATCACCAGTTCGCGGCGGGTCACGGTCTCCTGCGTGCGGCCGAACAGCCAGCCGAGCAGCGGCAGGCTGCCGAGCAATGGGATCTGGTTGCGCACGGTCGCCACCGATTCGCCGATCAGGCCGCCGAGGATCAGCGTCTGGCCGTCGCGCATCAGGATCTTGGTGGTGATCTCGGTGGTGTTCTCGGACGGGATGCCGGACACCGGATCGATGACGCCCGCGCTGTTCTGCGGGTGCACGTCCATGCGGATCCAGCCGTCCTCGCCGATGAACGGCCGGAACTGCAGCTGGGTGCCGGTCTCGAGGAAGTCGACCTGTTCGATCGTGCTGGTCTGCGTCTGGATGACGGTCGAGTAGCCGAGGCGGCCACCGACGATGATCTGCGCCTGCTCGCCGTTCAACGCGATCACGCGCGGGTTGCTGACGATCGTCGCGTTCGTGGTCTGCTCGAGCGCTTCGACGAACGCGGCGACGTTGTTCTGGATGAAGCCGAGCGACAGTCCCTGGGTCAGCGGATTGGCGAAGCCGGCCGTCTGGCCGCTGAACAGGCCGCGGTCGAACTGTGTGCCCGCGGGCTGGTAGCCGGTGACGCCGGTCAGGTCCGACGTGGCGCCGACCTGGTTGAAGTCGATGCCGCCGAGCACGTTCAGGTCGACGCCGAGCCGGTTGTCCTCGCCGAGGTCGATGCTGAGGATCGTCGCCTCGAGCAGCACCTGCTGCGGCGGCTGGTCGAGTTGGGTGATCGTCGTCGCCAGCTTCTCGAGCACGGATGCGTGGTCGCGCACGACGATCGACTGCCGCTGGCCGCTGGTGGTGGAGGTCGCACCGGCCGGCGCAGGGCTCGCGGTTGCGGTGTCGTCGGCCATCGTCATGCGGCCATCGCTGGACAACAGCGACTGCAGCAGCTTCTGCGCCTGCGTCGTCGTCAGGTGGTTCAGCACGAAGACGCGCGTTTCGATCGCGTCCAGGTCGAGCAGCAGCTGGCGCCGCTGGTCGGCCGTCATCACGCGGTACGAGTTGCCCTGCTTGACGAAGTCGAGCCCCTGCGTGGCGAGGATCTGGTGCAGCGCGTCCTCCAGCGGCACGTCGTAGAGATTGATCGTGACCTTGCCGGTCAACTGTTCGCCGGCGACCAGGCTGATGCGGTGCTGCACCGACAGCCCCTGCAGCAGTGTGGCGAGGCTCTCGTCGCGCACGCTGATGGTGATGAGCGGATCGGGTTCCTGCGCGGCCAGCGGCCCGCTGGCGGCGGCCGCGATGGTCAGCAAGCAGAGCCCGGCGAACGGGTGGCGGCGGGGTGCCTTGGTGGGGGTGGGCTCAGTCATGGTCTTGGTCCTGGCCGAGGGGCGGCGCGGGGAGCGACACGGAGAAGGTCTTGCCGCCGCGGCCGAACACGACGCAGCGTTCCTCGATGGCGACGATGCGACAGCCGTCGACTTCGTCGCCGGGCCGGTAGGCGCGCCCGCGGATGATCGCCATCGGCGGCTGGTCGGGGCTCAGCAGCAAGGCGGAGGGTTGCAGGTGCGGCGCGGACAGCAGCACCGGCTCCGACCGCCTGGTCGTGCCGGCGTCGGGCAGCGTGCCGCTGCGGTCGCCGGGTGGTACTGCGGCCGCGAACGGATCCCCGGCGGCCACCGTCCAGCGGGGCGTGAACGGTGCCGACAGCGCCTGCAGCCGGCGGGTCAGCAGGCCGGCCTGTGCGACCAGGCCGGACATCGGCAGCGCCGCGGTCTCCGCGCCGGGTGCGGCCGGCGGCTCGCCGGCGGGAGCGGTGGCCGTCGCGGCCACCGGTGGCGGCACCGGCGACGGTCGCCTGTGGCCGCCCATCAGCGGCAGCCACACCACGACCAGCACCGGCACCAGCGCGAGCAGCACGATGTGGCGCGGGGTGAGGCGGCGCTTCGGCCTGCCGGGGCCGGCGGCGCGGGCAACCGGAGCCGATGGCGTTGGCGTGATGGCGGTGAAGCTCATTCGACGCTCCCGCTGCGCACGACGGTGAACTCGGCGCGGATCTGGATCTGGTCGCCTGCGGGGCGCACCGAGAGCTCCGTGACCCGCGTCGGCGGGGTGGAGTTCTCGAGGCGGCGCAGCGCGGTGAACAGGTTGCCGAACGGGCCGCTGACGACGATGCGCAGGCGTTGGTGCGGCCGCGCCAGGTTCTGGTTCCCCGCCAGCGTCTCGGCCTGGTCGACGACCAGCCCCGCCTGTTCGAGCATGGCCTTGATCGCCAGCAGCGGCGGGTTGCCGACCGGATCGAACCGCAGCTGCGTGTGAAGGTCCGCCTGCCAGAGTTCGAGGGCGTCGACGGCCGTCTGCAGCGCCTTGGTCTGCAACGCCTCGGCGTTGGCGAGTTCGAATGCCTCGTAGGCGGCGTCGATCTCGCGGTTGCAGGCCTCGATCTGCGCCTGGTGATGGCGCCCGACCGTCGCGTAGTAGGCCGCGGCGATGCCGCCGAGCGTGACGATCGTCAGCACGATGCGATTCATCGTGGCGCTCCTGCGGGCGTCGCCGCGCCCTGCAGATCCGTCTCCAGGTGGAAGCTGAACTCGCCGGTGCCGGCGCGGATGTCGGAGCGCTCGCAGCGCATCGGCGGCAGGTCCGGGTTGCTGCGCAGCGCGGTCAGGTACTGGGTGAACTCGGCCGCCGTCGTGCAGCTGGCCCGCAGCTGGATCATCGGCAGCTTGTCGGCGGCCCAGGGGTCGTGCTGGCACAGCAGCTCCTGGAAGCGCACGCCGGGGGGGCGGTTCGTCAGCAGCGCATCCAAGAGCCCGGTCATCCGGCTCGCGGCGAGCGGCGCCGAAGCGGCGTCGATGGTTGCCTGCAGGCTCTGGGCGCGTTCGCTGAGCTGCTTGCTGTCGGCGGCGAGCGCTTTGCCGTAGTCGGCGTTCTCGTGTGCTTTGGCGGCCATGCGCTGCACGCCGCGCACGCGTGCCCGCAGCAGCAGGTCGGTCGCGATCACCGCCGCGAACACCGGGATCGCCATCAGTGCGAGGTCCCGATTGGCGCGGCGCCGCGCCGTGCGCTGGCGATAGGCCTCGGGCAACAGGTCGATGGTGTCGCTCATGCGATCCCTCGCAGCGCCAGCCCGAGCGCCGTGCAATAGTGCGAGCGGCCACCGGCGGTCGAAGCCGTCACCGAGCGGGTTTCGATCGCTTCGAACGGGTCCGCCAGTTCGGTCGTGATGCCGATGCGGCGACCGAGGTAGGGCGCCAGACCCGGCAGGGCGGCGAGGCCGCCGCTGAGGCCCATGCGCGTCACGGCGCGACCTTGGAACAGCGAGCCGCAGTAGCGCACGCTGGCCGCGAGCTCGAGCAGCAGCGCCTCGAGCGGCTCGGCAATAGCGCCGGTGACCGAGTCGTGCAGTTCGTGCTGGTCGGTGCCGGCGTCGCGGCCGAGGTCGAGGATCGCCTCGACGTCCAGCGGCAGCCGCTGCTGCAGCACAGCCAGCAGGCTCGCCCCGCCGATCTTCGACTGGCGCAGGAACACCGGTGCGCCGGCACGCACGATCGTGATGCGGGTGTGCCGCTGGCCGATGTCGAGGTGCAGGAAGCACTCGTCGTGGGAGCGGCGCGCGAACGGTCGCACCTGCGCGCACGGTTCGAGGTCGATCGCCTCGGGCACGAGGCCGGCGGCCTCGGTGAGTTGGATCAGGTCGTCGATCGCGGCCGCCTTGGCGACGCAGCAGAGGAACTCCCGCTTGGTCTGGCCGTGGTCGAACAGGTCCGCGACCGGGATCGGCACGATGCGCAGGTCGCCGGTGGTCTCCGGCTGGTCGAGAACCTGCCGCGTGATGATGTCGCCGGCTTGGTCGATCTTGTCCATCGGCACGCGGATGCGGCGGGCCTCGAAGTCGGCGAGCCCGAGTGCGACCACGGCGGCGCGGCCGCGGAACGAGCCTTCGCGCAGCACGCGCTGTGCTGCCTCGATGCGGCTGGCGCGGCGTTCGATCGGTGGGGCGGTCGTCGGCGCCGTCACGCGCGCGAGGTGCGCGCAGCGCACGCGCAGTTGGCCACCGCGGTGCTCGAGTTGCAGCGCCTTGACGCTGTGTTCGCCGAAGTCCAGCGCGATGGGCGAGCGGTCACGGGCCATGGCGGTCCTCGATCGATCCGCCGGTCTTGCTCACTCCATCTGCTCGGGTTGCCGGGGTGGGCATCGGAGGATCGCCGGGGGGTGGCGCTGGGATCGGGCAGGGCGACTCAGAAGTCGTAGTAGCTCTTGCCGGACGGAGCCTTGAGGCTCGAGTTCGCGCGCAGCTTGCCGGTCTTCGGCTGGTAGATCCAACCGGTGGTGTCGTCGGCCGCGGGGAACGCAGCGGCGTCGGCGACCACGGTGATCGTGGCCAGGCCGTTGACCGGGTTCTCCGGGATCGCCTCGCGGATGTAGGGGCCGTAGTCGTAGCCCGCCGTGCCCGGAGCCGCGGTGCTGCAGTCGACCTTGCTCGCCTGCGTCAGCTGCGCGATCGTCAGCGCTTCCGTCGGCGTGCCGCCGCCAACCGGGTAGCCGGGGTACTTGGCGCGGTGGTTGGTGCGGAAGTACTCGACCGAGTTCCGCATCACCGCGAGGTTGGTCTGCAGGTTGCTGGCGCGCGCTTCCTCGGTGCTGTCGGCGAACTGGGGGATCGCGACCGCGGCGAGGATGCCGAGGATGACGACGACGATCAGGAGTTCGACCAGGGTGAAGCCGAGCTGTTGGAACTTGTGCATGTGATGCTCTCGATAGCAGACACGGGAGACATCGACCTGGGTTCGCGGCGGCCTTGAGGGCTTTCGCTTCGGCCTGCGCAACCGCGGGCTACGGCGCGGTGATCACGATCCGGCCCGTGACGGCCTGGACCCGGATCCGCAGCGTGAAGGCGCCGAGCCGCAGGTCGACCAGGCCGCCGTCCTGCGGCGTGCCGTCGGTGGCGAACACGAGCCGCGGGCGGCCGCCGAAGTCGGCGGCGGTCAGGGTCACGTCGCCGAAGCCGAGGCGTCCGCTCGATTCCGCGGCCAGCAGCCGATCGACGGCCGTCGTGTCCAGGGCGACGAGCAGGCGCAGAGGAACTTCGCTGACCTTGGGTGTGGTGCCGTCGGCGATCACGAACCGGGACTGGTTCTGCGCGACGTCGAACAGCAGGCCGAACGGCACCCGGGTCTCGATCGCCAGGCTCTGCGCTTCCAGCATGTCGGCGACCAGCGCGCGCGCGGTGGCATCGAGCTTGCGTTCGTCGTTGTCGAGGATCTGTACGCCGACCGCCGTGACGATGCCGAGCACGACGACCACCAGCATCAACTCGACGAACGAGAAGCCGGCGCTGCGGCCAGCGCTGGCGCGCGTGGGACGGGATCCGACCATGGCAGCGATATCGGCCCGCCGGCGGCGGTGACTGCTGTCGTTGTCGGGTTCGGCTCGCCGCCCGGGCCGGCGAATGCCGATCAAGCGGGCATGTCTGCGCGCCTCGAACAAGTCGCGGGACCTCGTGCTGGTGAACGCGGGGCGATCCTGCTGATCGTGCTGATCCTATCGGTCACCATCAGCCTGTTGTCGATGGCGTTGATCGCGACGGCCGAGGTGTCACTGCGGGCCGAGGCCAATGGCGACGACCTCGAACGCGCTGAACACGGCGCGCGGTCGGGTGTCGAGTGGGCAGCGGCGGTGGTCAAGAAGGCGGGCGTGCTGGCGTTCCAGGCGACGACGACGCTGGACTCCGGCGTGGTCGTGACCTGCCAGGCGCGGTTGCTCGGCTCGCCGCGCCTGCTCGGCAAGGGTGTCAGCAATGGCGTCACCGTGACGGTCGGCGCCGATCTCCTGGTGCTGGAGGACACGCGCCCGTACGCGTTCCTGAGTTTCGCCGACACCAACTCGCCGCGGCATGCGGTGACGGTCGACGGCATGGCGTACCTCGGCGAAGCGGGCACACCGCTGAACACGAGTTCGATACTGCAGATGGCCGGCGATCTGGACCTCGTCAGCACCACGACCTTGGCACCGGGCCAGGTCTCGCGCACGGGCGGCACGACGAACTACGGCGTCGCCGCGCTGAGCGCGCCAGCATGGGACACGACCTCGTTCACGCTGTCGGGCAACTGGACGGTGCCGTACCGTTCGGTCTCCGGCACGACGACGATCAAGGACCAGACCATCAACGGTCTGCTGGTGGCGACGCTGGCGGCGGGGCAGACGCTGACGCTCGACAACGTGATCCTCAACGGCACCCTGGTCGTGCCTTGGACCTATCCGCCGTTGCTCGAACTGCTCGGCACACCGACGATCACCTTGAAGGGGGCGACCATCGTCGGCGGCACCGCCGAGACCGGCAACCTCGCGGTGCTGGCCCCGGGCTGCCTGCTGCAGGGCAACAACCCGACTTCCGGGTCGATCACCGGGGTGTGCTACGTGCGCCAACTGGACGGGCTCCGGGCGCTCGACGTCGGCGGCAAGATGCTGGTGCGCAAGGCGATGGTGGGCAGTACCGGGTCGCCGATCACGTTCCGGCGGGCCGCCGACTTCCTGCCCGATGTCCCGGTCGGCATCCAGCAGGCGGGCAACCAGATGGCGATCCGCTGGCTCGGCCGCCAGTGAAGGCCGCGCTTCACGCGCGCGGCGGTTGTCTCGGCGCGGGCGCTGGTGCTGCCACCTTGGTCGCCGTCGTCGGGCCGCTGACCGGCGTGCCGATCGGGTCCGCGGTCGCATCGCCGGCCTTGCCCATGCCGTCGGCGAGCTTGCCGAAGTAGGCCGGCATCTCGACGCCGCCGATGTCGCGCATCATCTGCAGCATCGGCGGCAGGCTGCCGGCGAGGCCGTGCAGGAAGCCGGCGGTCGCGCCCTTGCCGTCCTTGCCGGTGCCGCCGTCCCAGACCACGACCTTGTCGAACTTGACGTTCGCGATCGCCTTCGCCGCGGTCTCGGCCATCTGCGGCAGGTGCTCGAGCAGCAACAGCTGGAACGCCTGCTGCGCGCCGCCGCAGCCTTGCACGATGCGCTGCAGACCTTCCGCCTTCTTGGCCAGGATCTCGTACTCGCCGCGCGCCTGCGCTTCGAGCCGGGCGAACGTCGCTGCCGCCTCGGCGTTGGCCTGCAGCTTGACCTGTTCGGCGGCCGCTTCGGCATCGACGATGATGCGCGCTTTCTGTGCCTTCGCGGCGGCCTCGAGTTCGGCGCGCTGCTCGCTCTCGATCTTCTGCGCCATCGCGTCGGCCGCGCGCGCCTCGGCCAGGTACTGCGCCTCGCGCACCTTGGCGTCGGCCTCGCGCTTCCTGGACTCGGCGAGCTGGTAGGCCTCGGCCTGCTTGACCTTCAGCGTCGCCTCGGCGTCGACGACCTTGGCGCGCGCCAGGTTCTCGCCGGTGACCGCGGCGGCTTCGGCGTCGGCGACGCGCACGCGCATCAGCCGTTCCTGGTCCTTGACCTCGCTCTGCTGTTCGAGCTGGGCGAGGCTCTGGCCGATGCCGGTCTCCTTGGCCAGTTCGGCGAGCTTCACGAGCTTCTCGCGTTCGGCTTGCTTGGTGCCGATCTCGCGCGTGCGCTCGGCGCTGGCGACCAGCACGTCCTGCTCGCGCTTGGCCTCGGCGACGCCGATCGAACCGCGCATCTGCTGCTTCGCGACGTCGATCTCGGCCGACTGGATCGCCTCCGACGCGGCCTTGCGGCCCATCGCCTCGATGTAGCCCGACTCGTCGGTGATGTCGGTGATGTTGACGTTGATCAGCACGAGGCCGATCTTCTCCAGTTCGGGCGTCAGCGAGTTCTGCACGCTGTCGAGGAACTTGTCGCGGTTGCGATTGATGTCCTCGATCGTCATCGACGCGATCACCTGGCGCAGCTGGCCCAGGATGATGTCTTCGGCCTGCTTCATGACCTGGCGCGCGTCGAGGCCGAGCAGGCGGATCGCGGCGGTCTGCATCACCGCGGCGCCGGTGCCGACCGCGACCGTGAACACCGACGGCACGTTGACGCGGATGTTCTCGGCCGACAGCGCACCGCGCAGCGGGATCTCGATCTGCATCGGATCCAGCGACAGGAACGCGTAGTCCTGGATCAGTGGCCAGATGAAGGCGCCGCCGCCGTGCAGGCAGCGCGCCGACTGGCCCTTCGCGACCTTGCCGAAGATCACGAGCACCTTGTTGCTCGGGCAGCGCTTGTAGCGCTTCACGACCAGGATCACGAAGCCGAAGAAGATCAGCGCGACGGCGATGATCAGGAGCACGACGGGGTCGGGCATGGCGCCGTCGGATTGCAAGAGCGCGGGCATGGAGGTCTCCTTCGAGTGGGGGAAGCGGGTTGGGAAGGCGCGGCGCGCCGGGTACGTGTGCCGAGCGGAACGCCGTCAGGCCATCGGTTCGACCACGAGCACGTCGTCTTCGGTGTGCTCGAGCACGCGCACCTGGGCTCCGGTCGGGATCTCGAGTGCGCGGCTGACGGCGCGGCATTCGACGGTGCGGCCTTGCACGGTCAGCATCACGCGGCCGTGGCCGTGGCCCTGTGGCGGGATGCGCAGGTAGACGCTGCCGCTGTGGCCGACCGCGTTCTGCAGGTCGACGCTGCCGTCGGACTGCAGCGCCGCGAGGCCGCGCATCAGACGCGCCACGACCCACAGTGCGCCGATGCCGGCGACCGCGGCGGTCAGCGTGACCGACAGCGGCGACCAGCCAGCGTTCTCGGTCGCCATGCCGACGAGGCCGAAGAACGTCGCGAACGTGGTCAGCGTCTGCAGCGAGAACAGCTTCAGGAACGCGCCCTGGTCGTGGCCGACGTCGTGACCGAGGTCGTGTCCCGAGCCGGTGTCGGTGTCGCCACCGAGGCCGAACAGCAGCAGCAGGAACTGCAGCACAAGGAACGTGCCGCCGATCGCCGCGCAGTAGAGGAAGACCGTGCTCATGGTGGGGGCTTCTCCGGACGGGGCCCGGAGTTGTACCGGGAATGTGGACGGTACGGCGCGCGATCTGTTGCCCGGGCCAGATGGGCCGCAGCCAGATGGGCCGCAGCCACGGCCGCGTCACGCATCGCCGTCCGCCGCAGGCGCCGGCTCACTGCTCGAGTGCTCGACCCGGATGCGCTCGGCGCGCCGGTTGTTGGCCTTCGTCACGACGAAGCGGAAGTCGCCGACGTCGACATGGGAGCCCGCGTTCGGCACCCGCCCGAGCCGTTCGGCCAGGAAGCCGGACAACGTCTTGCTGCTGGTCTCGACGTGCGTCAGTCCGAGCTTGGCGAACACCCGATCGCACTCCGCCAGACCGCGGCACAACAGCGACCCGTCCGGCCGTTCGACCATCAGCGTTTCCTCGGTGTCGAGTTCGTCCTCGATCTCGCCGACGATCTCCTCGAGCACGTCCTCGAGCGTGATGATGCCCTGGGTCGAACCGTACTCGTCGACGACGATGCCCATGTGGCGCTTCTCGCGCTGGAAGCGGCGCAGCACGTGATTGAGCGTCGCCGTCTCCGGCACGATCAGCAGCGGGATCTGCAGTTCCTGCCAGTCCGGCTCGACGTTCTCACGCAGCGAGAACAGCAGTTCCTTGCTGAGGATCACGCCGCTGACCTGGTCGAGTTCGCCGGTGGGGGTGTAGGGCAGTCGACTGTGACCGCTGCGATGCACACGCTGCAGGTTCTCCTCGGTCGACTCGGTGCCGGACAGGAACGCGACCCGGTCGCGTGGCACCATCGCGTCGCGCGCCTTGGTGTCGCGCAACCGCGTGACGTTCTCGATCAGTTCGGCCGTGATCGCGCCGAATGCTCCTTGGCTGTGACCGGCCGTCGTCAGCAACCGGATCTCCTCCAACGAGGTCGTGTGCACGACCGCGTGTCGCGAGAACATGCGCGACAGGCGGGTGGTCAGCAGCAGCACGGGCCACAGCAGGATGCACAGCCAGTGCACGACGAGAGTCACGGGCACGGCGAGTGAGTTCGCGTGCCGGACGCCGATGGTCTTTGGCACGATCTCGGTCAGGGCCAGCACCGTGACCACGAATGCAGCTGCAAAAGCCCACAGCGGCCAGCCGGGGAACGCGTGGAGGAACTGGTCCGACGCGATCGCTGCGCCACCGGAGTTGGCGACCGTGTTCAGCACCAGGATTGCGGCGATCGGCCGGTCGGGATGCTGGCGGAAGCGCCGCAGCAGCTGGCCGGCGCGACTGCCGCCCTTGGCCAGGGCCTCGATGCGCCCTTGGCTCACGCTGAGCAGCGTCGCCTCGGAGATCGAACAGACGAACGAGCTCAGCAGCGAGACGGAGACGGCGAGGACGAAGAGCAGCATGGGGACCAGGGCGCGCGGGCCGGGCGGTCCCCGGACAGGCTAGCCCGCACTTCTCCCCTGCACCATGAAGTGCTGCGTTCCGTGGCTCAGGCCGACTGCGCCGTGGTGACCGGTTCGCTGCAGGCGAACGTGTAGGCACCCTGCCGGACGCGCACGGTGACCGTCGAGCCCTGGCCGAGATCGTGGTCCAGGATCAGTTCGGTCAGCGGGTCCTCGATCTCGCGCTTGATCAGGCGCCGCAGTTCGCGCGCCCCGTACTCCTCCGAGAAGCCCTGCCGGGCCAGCAGCACCCGCACCCCCGGTGACCAGTGCACGGCGATGCCGCGGCGCTTCAACAGGTCGGCGACCTCGCGCAGCATGTTGCCGGCGATGCGCTGGCACACCTTCTCGTCGAGCGGGTTGAACATCACGACTTCGTCGATGCGGTTGACGAACTCGGGGCGGAAGAACTCGCGCAGCGCCTCGAACGTCACCGTGCGCAGGTCGACGTCCTTGAGGCTCTGGCGCCGGTGCGCGGCCGAGAAGCCCATGCGCGTGCGCACGGCGTCGATCTTCTCGATGCCGAGGTTGCTGGTCATCAGGATCAGCGCCTGGTGGAACGACACCGTCTGGCCCTTGCTGTCGGTGATGATGCCCTCGTCGAGCAGCTGCAGCAGCAGGTTGTGCACCTTGTAGTGCGCCTTCTCGACCTCGTCGAACAACACCACGCTGTTCGGCTTCTTCTTGATCGCCTCGGTCAGGAAGCCGCCCTCGTTGTGACCGATGTAGCCCGGCGGCGAGCCGATCAGCTTCGCGTACTCGTGCGGCAGCGCGTACTCGCTGCAGTCGACGCGGATCATCGCCGACGGATCGTCGAACAGGTTGCGCGCGACGGACTTCGCCAGTTCGGTCTTGCCGGTGCCGGTGCGGCCGACGAGCAGGAAGGTGCCGACCGGGTGGGTCGGGCGCTTCAGGCCGACGGCGGCCTTCTTGACCGCGCGCACCAGCGAGGTGATCGCATCGTCCTGGCCGATGATCTGCTGGCGCAGGCTGCGCTCGAGCGTGGTCACGCGCCGGAACAGGGTCTGCCGGGCGTTGTCGCTGCCGGGCCGCGGCAGGAACAGGTCGTCGGTCTCGGCGGGCTGGCGGGCGCCGTTCGGCGACGGGATGCTGACCTGGTGGATCTCCAGCGACGGGTTGACGTCGATGCAGATCTGGTAGAGCAGTTCCTCGACGATCTCGAGGTCGTATCCTTCGTCCATGCGGCGCACGGCGGTCAGGACCTCCTGATCGAACGACGGTACGCAGGCGCGCACGACGCGTTGACGGTAGTGCGACTTGTTGGTGATCGGAGTCGCGTGCAGTTCCTGCAGCAGCTCCTCCGAGCAACAACGCACTTTGATGAACTCGTCGATCAAGTCGAAGTACTTGATGACGAACGCCGCCCCTGGATGCTTCAAGTCGTGCCTCGGCCTGGTCTGGACTGAGGGTGTTTTCGGGTGTGCCCGAGTGTCGACTTGACGAGTAGCTCACGAAACGTCGAAGTGTTCCTGACGACAAAGACTCAAGTGCCTTGATCCCCGAAGCAAAACTGCTGGCGCTGCTCGTGCACCGTGGCCTCGTGCCGGCGGATGCAGCGCGCGCTGCGCTCGCGTCGGCGGCGCCGCGCCACTTCCTGGTCAGCCACGGCGTGTGTTCGGAGGCGCAGTGGACGCAGTGGCAGCGCACCTGTGGTGGCACGCGGCCGGTGCTGACGCGCTATGAGATCGCGGAAGAACTCGGCGAGGGTGGTGTCGGGCGGGTGTTCGCCGCGACCGACAGGGTGGATCGCCGCCGGGTCGCCTTGAAGGTGCTGCGCGCCGAGCTCGCAGGTGACGCCGTGCAGGCCGAGCGCTTCGTGCAGGAAGCGCGGTTGCTGCAGGAGCTCGACCACCCGCACCTCGTGAAGGGGTATCGCGTCGCGCGTGAGGGCGAGGTGATCTTCTGCGTGATGGAACTGCTGCCCGGCCGCTGTCTGCAGGACGTGCTCGCGGAGCACGGCCGGCTCGCCGAGGAACAGGCGCTGCAGATCGTCGTCGACGTCGCCAGTGCGCTCGACGCCCTGCATGCCCGCGGGCTGGTGCATCGCGACGTCAAGCCCGGCAATGTGATGTGGTCGCCGGAGCGCGGCGCGGTGCTGATCGACCTCGGCTTCGCGTTGGCCGGCGGCAGCGGCGGCGGCGCGACGACCGCCGGCACGGTGCACTACATCGCGCCCGAGCAGGCGCGCGGCAGCGATCATCTCGACGTGCGCGCCGACATCTACGCGCTCGGCGCGACGCTCTACCACCTGACGACCGGTTCGCTGCCGTTCGAAGGCCACAACAGCGAAGAGGTGCTCGCGAAGCAGGTGCTCGAGTCGCTGTCGGGCGAGCACATCCGGGCGCTGCAGCTGTCGCCGCAGCTGCACTACTTCCTCGAGAAGATGATGCAGAAGGATCCGGGCATGCGGTTCCAGGACCCGAAGCAGTTGCAGGACGAGATCCGCACCTACCTGCAGGTGCGCGAGCGCGAAGGCCAGCTCGAGCTCGAGCGCCGCGCGCAGGAGGGCCCGCTGCGGCTCGGTGGTCGGCGGCCGGACCAACGTCGTCGTCGGTGACCTCGTGCCGAGCGAACCGGGCTTCCCGTTCACGTTCACGTGCCGGCGCTCCGGCAACTGCTGCGCGATCCCCGGCGGCATCGTGCGCGTCACTGCGGACGAGGCCGCGGCGATCGCCGCGCACCTGGGCCTGTCGCCGGCCGCGTTCGCCAGCCGCTACCTGCAGGCCGGCGGCGAACGGCTGAAGGACGGCCTCGGCAATCGCTGCGTGTTCCTGCAGGACGGCGCGCAGGCCGGCTGTGGCATCTACCCGGTGCGGCCGGCGAAGTGCCGCCAGTGGCCGTTCTGGCCGGAGGTGCTCACCGACCCCGAACTACGCCGCCTGGTCGAACGTACGTGTCCCGGCATCCAGGCCCGCGCCGACGGCGAGCTGTAGCGCTGGTCATTCGAGGCGCAACGACAGCAGGTCGACTTCGCACGGCCCGTCGACGAGGTCGAGCCGCAGCCACTGCACTTCGGCCGGCAGCAGCGGATGGCCCGCGAGTTCGATGCGATAGCGGTGGACCTCACCATCGTTGTGCAGTGGGAACAGGATCGACGCGGCCTCGGTGAACGTCTCGTCCGCCGCGCCCTTCCAGAACACCTGCCCCGTGCCGGCGTCGACAGCGACGCCCGGGGCATGGATGCGCAGCTCCAGTTCGATCGCTCGCAGCGGTCGCTGCAGGTGGGGTGTCACCACCCAAGGGTCGTTGCCGGTGCTGTGCCAGCAGAACCCATCGGTGCCCGCACGTTGGCGCAGTTGTTCGTTGGGCCAGAAGCCGCGGCGGTCCTCGCGTCGCCGCAGGTCGAACACGTCCTGCGTCCAGCGATCGGGGAGGGACAGGCGGTCGTCGAGTGCGAGCAGCGCGGTGCGCTGGGCGTGCGGCGTGCCGGCGAGGCGCTGTTCGAGCTCGCTGCGCGACAGTGTCACCGCGTGCACGTCGACGAAGTCGGGCACGCCACCGCGCACGGGATAGCAGCGGCTGCCATGCAGGCCCTCTGCGCTCAGAGTCATGCTGGCGTACGTCGAGGGATCGCGCAGCGTCGTGCACCAGGCGAGCTGTGCCTCGGCCGAAGGCGCCGTTGCCAGGGCCCCGGGAGCGACCGTCGTCGCCAGCAACTGCTCCAGCAACTGCCGGTCGTCGTAGCGCCGGTCGCGCGCGACCCACAATGGCCGCGGCAGCATCGCGATGACGCCGATGCGACCGGGCGCCATGTCGCTGCTGGTCGTGTTCGCGAGCACCCACGCGATCAGCGCCTCGCGTGCGAGTGTCTCGCGCGGCGGCGGCATGTCGCACTGCGGCGTGAGATGCACGCCGGGCAGGCCGGCGCTGAAATCGTCCGGGTGGAACAGGTTGCGTTCCATGTGCGGCCAGCCAGGGCGGCGGAACAGATAGTCGTCGATCGCCGCGCGGTCGTAGCGCACCTCCTCGGTGGTCAGCACCACGGCGCAACGGGCGACGCGGCACAGTTCGAGCAACAGTGCGACCGGCTGCTCGACATGCTCGATCACCTCGCTGCAGACGACGACGTCGAACGCTGCGTCGGCGAACGGCAGGCAGGCGCTGTCGACCGCGGCCGACGAGACGCCGAACAGTTCCCGCGCGCGCAGGCATGCCTCGTGCGACAGATCCGTCGTCGCGCACTGGACGCCGAACAGCGAGCCGGCGACGTGCGCGAGATAGCCCTCGGCGCCACCGACGTCGAGCAACGTCGTGAACGACAGGCGGTCCAGCGCCTTCAGGATGCCGAGGAAGCGTGCCAGCCGACCGGCGTGGCCACCTTCCGAGTCTGGGTGGCCAATGCCGTAGATCGGCATGTGCGCGAAGTAGGCGCCACCAGGCCCTCGCTTGCGGAAGCGCTGGTCGAGCCAGGCTCGGGTCGTGCGGGCGTAGAAGCTCATCGTTTGCCGGCAGCCTATTGCACGGACCTGCCCGCCGTCACGCGTGGTGCAGCATCCCGGTTCAGCGGGGAACGAGGCGCCAGCTGCGGCGCCGCAGGTCGATCGAGCGGGTGCTGAGGTCCGTGGCGCGTTCGACGTCCGCACGCCACGACGTGCCGCGCTGGTGCACGCGCTGCACGCAGCAGAGGCCGAGACCCTGTACGTCGATCCAGTCGCCGCGCTGCACCGGCGCGCCTTCGGGCAAGGTGTCGCCGGTGACGTTCTGCGGCACGTCGTTGCGCGCCGGCAGGTGCTGGTCCTGCCACTTCGCGGCGTCGACACACACGTCGCAGGTGCCGCAGCCGTCGTCGAGGTCGTGAAAGCCGAAGTGTTCGTGCACGGTCTGCTTGCGGCAGGCGCCCTCGGTCGCGTAGCGCACCATGCGCAGCAGGCCCATCAGGTCGCGCTGCTTCTTGTCGTCGGGCAACCAGTCGTGCAGTTCGTCTGCATCGGGCGCGCGCACCAATGCGAAGTCGGCTCCGAGATCGCCGCGTGTGCAGTTGGCGCTGCGCAGCAGGCGCAGCACGGTCTCGACCCGGCCGTCGTGGCGGTTCTTGGTCAGGAACGTCGCCCGCAGCGTGTCGAGGTCGACCGCCGGCAGGCGTTCGCCGAGTCCCTGCAGGTGCGCGACGACCTGCTGCGCGAAGTCCGCGCTCGGGTTCGCCCATTCGGTGAAGTCGCGTTGGATCACCAGGTCCTCGGCGCGGTAGAGCAGCTCGCAGAACGCACCCTGGCCGTCGCGGCCGGCGCGGCCGACCTCCTGGTAGTAGGCCTCGAGCGTGCGCGGGATCTGCCAGTGCACGATCGCGCGGATGTCGGGCTTGTCGACGCCCATGCCGAACGCGTTGGTCGCCAGCATCAGCGCGTCCTTGCTGGTGACGAACGCCGCCTGCTGCGTCTTCCGTTCATGGGCCGACAGGTCGCCGTGGTAGACCATCGGCCGGATGCCGCGCCGCTGCAGTTCGCCTTCGAGCCGCGCCAGGTCCTTGATCAACGCGCAGTAGACGATCGCCGGCCCGCCGGTGCGTTCGAGCACGGCCGACAGGCGCGCGAGCTTGTCGTCGTCGGTCTCTGCGTCGTGCACCGACAGGAACAGGTTGTCGCGTGCGATGCCGGTGTGGAACAGCGGTGCGTCCTGCAGGCCGAGCACCGTGCGGATGTCCCGCTGCACGTCGGGCGTCGCGGTCGCCGACAGCGCCAGGCACGGCGGATTGCCGAGCGCGCGCCGCACCTCGCCGAGGCGCAGGTAGTCGGGGCGGAAGTCGTGGCCCCAATGGCTGACGCAGTGGGCCTCGTCGACCGCGAGGCGCGCGACGCCGGCCGCGCGCACGGCATCGAGGAAGCCGTCGACCCGGAACCGCTCCGGCGTCACGTAGAGCAGCTTGCACTCGCCGCGCAGTGCGCTCGCGAGCCGCCGTTCCCGTTCCTTGCGTTCCAGCAGGCTGTGCACGCAGGTCGCCGGCAGGCAACGCGCCCGCAGCGCAGCGACCTGGTCGTCCATCAGCGCGATCAGCGGCGAGATGACGAGCGTCAGGCCGTCACCGGTGAACGCCGGCAGCTGGTAGCACAGCGACTTGCCGTCGCCGGTCGCCATCAGCACCAGCGCCGAGCCGCCGCCGAGGAAGTGCTGCACGATCGCCTCCTGCTGCGGCCGGAACGCCGGGAAGCCGAACAGGCGCTGCAGGTCTTCGTGGAGGTCGCGGGCCACATCCGCAGCGTAGGCGCTGCCGCGGCCCGGCTCCACGGCGTCACTTCGGCTGCACGGGCGGCGCCGTCAGCGCCGGCACGGCGTAGAGCGCCTGCAACGCGAGCGTGGCCAGTGCCGTCGCGTAGAGCCGGCCGCCATCGGCGCCCCACGGGTCGAGCGGATCCCACGATCCGGCGGCGTCGCCGTCGAGGCGTTGGCCCTGCTGCAGCGCGCCGACCAGGTGTTCGCGCCAGGTCGCGTTCGCGGCCGCATCGCCGAGACGCCGCACCGCCTCGCTGGCGAAGAACCAGTAGCACAGGTCGACCTTGCCGGCATCGGGTTGCCACTGCGGTGGCTTGGCCAGCACCAGCGCCATGCCGGCGAGCAGTGGTTCGCTCGCGGCATCCTCCCCAAGCGCGTGCCGGCACCACAGGCCGGCGGCGGTCATCGCCTCACCCTGCACCGGGGGAAAGCGCTTCGCGGTCTTCATGTTGCGCGAGCTCGCTTCGCCGGCGCGCGAGTAGCCGGTGCGGCCTTCGGCATCGGTGACCGCGGCCAGGAAGGTGCGCGCGCCGGCCAGGGTCCGGTCGTTGACGAGCAGGCCGAGTTCGCCGCCCGCGAGGCACGCCGCCGTGGCCCACGCGGTGACCGACGTGTCGTTGTCGCCGTCGCGCGGCATGTAGCGCCAGGCCAGGAACGGGTTGCGGTGCGCTTCGAGATAGCCGAGCCCGCCGCGCACCGCCTCGCGCGCCTCGGCGGAACCGGTCGCTGCCGCGGCCGCCGCGAGACCGAACGTCGCGATCGCGTGGCCGTAGATGTAGTCGTGCGTCGCCTTGGTGCCGCAGAGACCGTTCTCCTGCTGCTGCAGAGCCAGCCAGTGCACGCCGCGCAGCATCGCGTCGTGGCGGGGTTCGCTGCGGGCAGCCGTGCCTTCGCGCGCGAGCGCCAGCAGCGCGAGCCCGGTCACGGCGACGTCGTAGACCGGCCGGCCGGCGCCGGTCTTCGGCGCGTCGCTGTCCCAACGGCCATCGGGCTGCTGCTGGGCGAGCAGCCACAGGAGCGCGCGGCCGATCATGGCGGCCGCCGCCGGGTCGCCCTGCGCCAGCGCCGCGCGCGGGTCGTGCACGGTGCCGATGGCCAGCACTGGGCGAGGCTGCACCTGCTCCTGGCCGCGGACGGCGGTGACGAGCAGCAGCGCGGCGAACGGGGCGACAAAGCGTGCAGGGTGCAGCAGGCGGAGCATGGCGGCGGCAACGGCGGGGCGGGGATCGGGTTCAGGATCGGGCGTGCTTCCCCGGCCGTGCCGTGGAGCCCGCGTGCCGGAAGGCTACGCTGGCGCGGCCATGACCGAGTTCTCCCGGCGTCGTTTCCTCCAGTCCGCGGCGGCCGGCGCGCTCGCCGCCCCCGCGTTCCCGCTGCGCCACACCGGCCTGCGTTCGCCGGTGGCGATCGCCAGCGCCAACGGCATCCAGGCCGTCGCGCTGGCCGTACAGCGCATGACCGAAGGCTGGCGCCCGGTCGACGCCGCGGTCGCCGGCGTCGAGCTGGTCGAGAACGATCCGAACGACGACAGCGTCGGCCTCGGCGGCCTGCCGAACGAGGACGGCGTGGTCGAACTCGACTCCTGCGTGATGGACGGACCGTCGGGCCTCGGCGGCGCCGTCGGCGCGCTGCAGAACATCAAGAACCCGGCGCAGGTCGCGTTGAAGGTCATGCGCCACACCGACCACGTGCTGCTGGTCGGCGAGGGCGCGCTGCGCTTCGCCAAGGCGCACGGCTTTCCGGAGGAGAACCTGCTGACCGACGCGTCGCGGCAGAAGTGGCTCGAGTGGTGCGAGAAGCGTTCGGCGGTCGACAAGCGCGTCTCGCCGGAGGAGAACGGCGAGGAGCACGGCCGCGAGTGGTTCGACAAGTACAAGCACAAGACCGGCACGATCCATCTCGGCGCGATCGCGGCGAACGGCGATGTCGGTTCGTGCACGACCACGTCGGGCCTCGCGTTCAAGATCCCGGGGCGCGTCGGCGACTCGCCGCTGATCGGCTGCGGCAACTACTGCGACAACGATGTTGGCACGGGCGGTTCGACGGGGCGCGGTGAGGCGGCGATCCTCAGCAACGGCGGCGCGTTCGTGGTGCACCAGATGGCGCTCGGCAAGTCGCCGACCGATGCGTGCATGGAAGCGGTGAAGCGTGTGGTGCGGCTGACGAAGGTGAAGCGGCTGCTGGATGCCAAGGGCCGGCCGAACTTCCAGGTGCAGTTCTACGCCGCCAACAAGGACGGCAAGTCCGGCGCGGCGGCGCTGTATGCGGGCAAGTTCGCGGTGTGCGATGAAGGCGGCGCGCGGCACGTCGACCTCGCGAGCCTCTACGACGAGACGCCGCGGTGAACGAGCCAGGGCGCGGTCGGCGAACGGTCGTCTGGGGCGGTCTGTCGGTCGCGGTCGTGCTGCTGTGCGTTGCTGTGTGGCAGTGGTGGCCCGGCGCGAGTTCGGTGGCGGTTCCGGGTGTTGGTGGTGGAGCTGCACCCGCGGTCGCGCCGCTGCCGTCGTCGCCCCCGTCGCCGGCCAACATGCCCGCCGTCGGTGTCGAGCGCGAGGTGGCCGCAGCGGACCCGTCCACACCATCGCAGACGTTGCGCGTCGTCGACGAACACGGCGCGCCGGTCGTCGACGCGGAAGTGGCGTGGACGGATGCGATGCCCGACGCGGTTGCGCCGCGCGACGACGTCGAGGCCGAGTTCGTCGCACGTGCGCGGCGGCGCACCCGCAGCGATGGCACGGTCACGTTGCCCGGCGCGTCGCGGTATCGCTTCGTATTGGCGCGCAAGGAGACCGCGTTCGGCGGCGATCGGGTCACGTTCGATGCGTTCGAGCCGGTGCCAGACCTGGTGATCACCGAGGATCGCACGTTGCGGGCCCGAGTTGTCGGACCGGACGGCGTGCCCCGCGCGGCGGTTCCGGTGGCCGTGTGCTGGAACAGCTACGAGTCCCCGTGGCGGAACGAGGTGGAGACGAAGTGGCTGCGCTCGGACGAACAGGGACGGGTCACGGTGTGGCACGCACAGACGCTGGACATCTGGAACCGCACCGCACCGGTGGTCGAGCTGTCGGCGCGCGTGTTCGGCGCTGCGACCACGACCGTGCGGGTGCCGTTGCGCGACGTGGTGCCGGCGGTGATCGACCTGCCGTGCGCTGCACACGGCTCGCTGCGCGTGCGACCGCAGCTCGCCGACGGAAGACCGTGCCCTTGGCCCCTGCGCTGCCGCCTGGATGCCGTCGACGACGGGCCGGCCGGGGAGATCGGGTGGCCGTTGCCCTGGGGGATGCGGGAGGAACTCGTGGTCCCAGCGGTCGCGCTCGGCCGCCAGTGGCAGGTCGGCATCGATGGTTTCGCGACGAAGACCTGTCGCGGTCCGACGGCCGACCACGAGCAGGTGCTGGTCGACCTCGCATTCGCCGGCGCTGGCGTTTGCGCGACGGTTCGGTTGGTGCTGCCGGACGGCTCGCCGTTGGTCGAGGCGGCGGTCGCGATCGACGGCGAATGGTGGCGCGCGGTGAGCACGGATGCCGACGGGCGCACGACGTTCCTGGTGCCGAAACCGCAGGCGCTCGTCGCCATCCGCAGCGCGACCCCGGACGCCGAGGCGACCGTCGCGCTGCCCGCGGCGGGGCCTTCCGGGCATCTGCTCGATCTCGGTGACGTGCGGTTGCACAACGTGGATCGGGTGATCGCGACCGGGCGGGTAGTGGACGCGGCGACGGGAGCCGGGCATTGGGCGTTGGTCGAAGTGAACGACGTGCGTGACGCGAGAGACGAGGGGCATCCCGCTCGGCATGTGCAGTCCACGGCCATGGATGGTCGCTTCGAGCTGTTCGAATTGCCCGACGAGCGGTTCGGCGACCTGCTGCAGCTGTCCGTGCACCTCGATGGGTTCGCCGAGCCTTCCCTGCTCGTCCGGCGCGGTAGCCGTGACGTGCGGATCGCCTTGCAGCGGTCGCCACAACTGCGCGCGACGCTGCAGTTCGACCCCGACATCCAGCTGCTGACCATGGGCTGCGAACTGCGACGCGGCGACGACCACATCGATCCGTTCGTCCAGCACGAGCGGCCGGGCTTCGTGCAGTGCACGTTCGCCTTGCCGACCGGTGAGATCGCGCCCGACCTCGCGTTCGTGCTCGAAGGATCGGACGAGCAGCCGCCGCTGCTGTCGGTGCCGTCCGGCGACTGGCACCACGAACGCGGCGGCTACAGGGTGACGCTCGACCTGCGCGGCAAGCTCGCGAACGTGATCGCGCGCGCGCTCGTCCGTGGCGTGGCGGTGGAACTCGACCAGCTGTTCGTGCGGCCGATGGGGGCGTCGGGTCCATGGTCCGACATCGCGCACGGCTCATGCCACGGCTGTACCGCGCTGCGCGGCGCCACGTTCGACGCGATCGCGGTGCCACGCGACGGTTTCCCGGTGCGCACCCACCTCGTCGGCGGCGAGAACCGGATCGACCTGCCGCCGCCAGCTACGATCGTCGTGCAACTCGCCGGCTGGCCCGACGACCGTGCCGGCAGGGTTGTGGTGCGGCAGTTGACCTGGCACGAGCCGCTGCTGATCGAACCCCTCGAGGCCGGCGTGCTCGACGAGTACCTCGACCCACGCGTGTGGCCGCGTTCACAGGCCGATTGGCAGGACATGGGAGATCGCTCGGACCAGTGGCTCGCCGTGCCGGGCGCCGAGATCACGTTCCGGGTCGCGCGCCGCGGCAGCTACCTGGCGGTGCCGTGCGTGCTGGTCGACAACCGCCCCGTGCCGATGCTCGAAGCCGCGGTGCCGCTCGAGGTGACGACGCCCGGCCAACGCATCGACGTGACGATCCACGTCGATCCGGCGCAGCTCGAAGCCGCGCGGCGGTGAACATCCGGGCCTGGCTGCCCCCGTCGGCACACAGGATGGCATGCAACCATCCCCTGGAAGTGCCACCGCCTGGCTCGAACGCGATTCGACGTGCCGGAAGCGCTGGTCCTGCCCGTGTCCGAGCAGCTCAACGATGTGCTGGACCCGATCGAGGCGGAGCCGATGTGGTTGGCGTGTGCGTTCGACGCAGAGGAGTCGCCGGAGAAGCGGGCTGAGCTTCCCGGCGAGACGGTGTGGTACCTGCCGCGCCGGACCCACGCGCAGACGCGCTGACCCCGCGCGGTCCTCGACCTACTTCCAGGGCCCGTCGCGCGTCACGTTGACGAACGCCTTGCCGGTGAAGCGGAACAGGCCGCCGGAGCAGCCGAACCACAGGACCCCGTCCTTGTCCTCCAGGATGCTCTGCACGTGGCTGCGGGTCAGGCCCTGTGCCTCGCCGAACGCGGTGAAGGTCTTGCCGTCGTAGCGACACGCGCCGGCGCCGAGCGTGGAGAACCACAGGTTGCCGGCCTTGTCCTCCAGCAGATCGAAGATGCGGTCGTTGTTGAGCCCGTCCTTGCTGGTGAAGTTGCGGAACGTCGTGCCGTCGTAGCAGCTGACGCCGCCGCCTTCGCTGCCGAGCCAGATCCGCCCCTGCCGATCGGCGAGCAGGCAGCGCACCTGGTTGCCGGCGAGGCCGTCCTTGGTGGTGAAGGTCGTGAACGTCGTGCCGTCGTAGCGGCGCGCGCCTTCGCCGTCGGTGCCGAACCAGAGGTTGCCGGCCCGGTCCTCGCACATGCTCCAGACCAGTCGCGGCGTGAAGCGGAACGCGGGTTCCGCGACCTCGGCCCGCGGGATGGCGAACGGGAGGAAGGCCTTGCCGTCGAATCGGCAGACGCCGCCGAGCGTAGCGACCCAGATCGTGCCGGCCCGGTCCCGGTACATGCTCCACACGTCGTTGTCGGGCAGGCCGTGCAACACCGTGTAGTTGGTGAACATGCCGAACTCGTAGCGACTGACGCCGCCTTCGGTGCCGAACCACATGGCGCCGTCGCCGTCCTGCAGGATGCCGCGCACCGCCCGCCCGCTGAACCCCTGCTCGACGTTGAGGTAGAGCAGGGCCTTGCCGTCGTAGCGGCAGACGCCGTCGCTGTTGGTGCCGAACCAGAACACCCCGTCGCGGTCCTGGAAGACATGGCGCACGTATTCGCTGATCTGCGCCGGCGCCGCGGGCGCCGCGGGCGCGGCGGATTTCGGTTCGGTGGGCGGGGCCTGCGCCGATGTGACGGCGGTCGTCGTCACCCACGCGAACAGCGGCACCAGGGACACGATGCAGCGGTGGATGTGCATGGTTGGCAGCGTAGTGGTGCCGCGCCTGGCGGCGCGTCAGCGGTCTGTCAGCCGGCGCGCGCGATCGCTAGCCGAGTTCCTGCAGGCTCTGCTCGACGCCGGCCAGCTGCGCCTGCAGCGACGCCCGGCTCGCGCGTTCCTTGTCGATCACGGCGGGCGGCGCTTTCGCCACGAAGCCCTCGTTGCCGAGCTTCTTGTCGATGTTGGCGATCTGCGAACGCAGCTTCTCGGCTTCCTTCTGCAGCTTGCCCTGTTCCTTGCCCAGGTCGACGACGCCGAGCAGGTAGCACTTCGCGGCGCCGAGCACGACGGTCGCCGAGTCCTGCGTGCGCTGCGCGTCGGCGCCGATCTCGATCTCGGCCAGGCCTGCCATGTGCGCGAGCAGTGGCGCGGTCGCCTTCAGCATCGTGGCGGTTTCGCCGTCGGCCTGCAGGCGCGCGGCGAGCCGGTCGCGCGGCGGCACCTGGTAGCGGGCCCGCGTTTCGCGGATCGCGACGCACCATTGCTGCATCGCCGCGACCTCGGCCTCGACGGTCGGCGCATGCCACGCCGCGTTGGTGGTCGGCCACTCGGCGTGCACGAGCTGTTCGCTGCGCGCGAACGGAGTCGCCATGCCGCGCTGCGGCGCCAGTTCGTTCAGCTGGGCCCACAACGTCTCGGTCAGGAACGGCACGAACGGGTGCAGCAGCCGCAGCGTCTGGTCGAGCACCGCCGCCAGCACCTGCTGCGCGACCCGCCGCGGGCCGGGTAGGGCGCCGTCCTTGAAGCGCGGTTTCACCAGTTCGAGGTACCAGTCGCACAGCTCGTTCCAGAAGAAGTCGCGCGCCGCGGCGATCGCCGCCGACGGGTTGTAGGCGACCAGGTGGCCGTGCACCGCTTCGATCGCCGCGCACAGGCGCGAGACGATCCAGCGGTCCTCGAGCGGCAGCGTGGCCTCGTCGAGCGGCTGGAACGTCGTGCCCTCGAGGTTCATGAGCGCGAAGCGCGCGGCGTTCCAGAGCTTGTTGCAGAAGTTGCCGCCGACCGCGAAGCGCTCGCTGGTCGCCTTCGCCGGCACGATGCCTTCGTTGCCGTACTGGCCGATCAGGTCGACCGGCTGCTTCGTGACCGGATCGAGGAACGTGCCCAGGTACGGCCCGGGCTTGGCGGTCGCCAGATCGATCAGCTGTTCGGGTTCGCCTGGCTTGGTGAACGGCGAGATCGCCTGCACCGGCAGCCGGATGTCCTGCGTGCCGGTCTGCAGTTCGCACACCACGTAGCGCAGCGCGTCGGCGCCGTAGCGGTGGATGATGTCGAGCGGGTCGATGCCGTTGCCCTTGCTCTTGCTCATGCGCTCGCCCTTGCCGTCGAGGATCGTCGCGTGCAGGAACACATCGGTGAACGGCACGTCGCCCAGGTTGTAGAGCCCTGCCAGCACCATGCGCGCGACCCACAGCGTGATGATGTCGCGACCGGTCACCAGGCACGAACCCGGGTACCAGTAGTCGAGCGCAGAGGCATGGCCGTCCTTGGCGCCGAGCGACGGCTGGCCGGGATCGACGTTCGCGGTCTCGGGGGCCGGCCAGCCGAGCGTGCTGTGCGGCCACAGCGCCGAGCTGAACCAGGTGTCGAGCACGTCGGGATCGAGTTGCAGGCCCGCGCCCTGCAGCATCGGGCCGATCGCTGCGTCCTGCTTGCCGTCGAGGAAGCACAGCTGCACCTCGACGGCGGTGGGGGCGTTGGGGCCCTTCAGGTGGGAGAACGCATCCTGCGGCGACAGGCGCGTGCCGTCGGGCAGCAACACCCAGGCGGCAACGTCGTCGCGCGACAGCTGGCTGCCGAGCATCGGCTGCAGCATCAGCAGGTGCTGCACCGGCATCTCGCCGCGCCAGACCGGGATCCTGTGGCCCCACCAGAGCTGGCGGCTGATGCACCAGTCGCGCTTCTCGCCGAGCCAGACGTCGTACATCTTGCGGTAGCGCTCCGGATCCGGATGAAACGCCACCGCCTTGCGCGGCAGTCCGTTGGCGAACGGCGGCAACGCGCCCGCGGTCGCGTCGAGCGCCGCCTGCGCGAGGCCCTTGGCGCGGAACTCCTTTCTGGTGCCGCGGCCCATGACGATGCCGCCGTCGACGTCGGCCATGTGCACGAACCACTGCTTGCTGAGGTAGGGCTCGACGATCGTCTTGCTGCGGTCGCTGTGCGCGATCTCGATCGTGCGGTCCTCGACCTTGTCGACGAGCCCGAGCTTGCTGAGCTCGGCCATCACGTTCTTGCGCGCGATGAAGCGGTCCTGGCCCTTGAAGGCGCCGCCGTGCTCGTTGATGGTGCCGTCGGGAGCCAGCACGTTGACCGCGCCGATCTCCGGGTGGCGCTGCCAGACCTGGTAGTCGTTCGGGTCGTGGGCGGGTGTGATCTTCACGCAGCCGGTGCCGAGGCTCGGATCGGCCCAGTCGTCGAGCAGCAGCGGGATCCTGCGCTTGACCAGCGGCAGCTCGAGCTTGCGGCCGGCCTTCGCCATCGCCGCGATCTGCACCAGCACCGGCAGCACGGTCTGCTCACGTTCCAGCAGCCGGTCGAGTTCGGCCTGGACGGCTTGCTTCTCCTTGGCGGGCGTACCGGCGAGCTTCTGCCGCTGTGCCGCGATCGCCGCACGCAGCGCCGTCGCCGGATCGCTGTGCACGGCCACCGCAGTGTCGCCGAGCATCGTCTCGGGCCGCGTCGTCGCGACGATCACCTGCTTCGGCTCACCCGGCTCTGGGTCGAGCACCGGGTAGCGCAGGTACGAGAACGTGCCCTGCACCTCCTGGGCATACAGCTCGTCGTCGGCGACGGCGGTCTGCAGCACGCAGTCCCAGTTCACCAGCCGGTTGCCGCGGAAGATCAGCCCGTCCTTGAACATCGCGAAGAACGTCTGCCGCACCGAGCGCGCGCAGACGTCGTCCATCGTGAAGCGCGCGCGGTCCCAGTCGCACGAGCAGCCCATCGCCTGCTGCTGCGTGCGGATGCGCTGCTGGCTCTGCGCGGCCCAGGCGTGGATGCGCTGCACGAGGCCCTCGCGGCCGACGTCGTGGCGGGTCTTGCCTTCGAGTTCCTGCAGCCGCTTCTCGATCACGGCCTGCGTCGCGATGCCGGCGTGGTCGGTGCCCGGCTGCCACAGCGTGTTGTCGCCCTGCATGCGATGCCAGCGGATCAGCAGATCCTGCATCACGTTGTCCATCGCGTGGCCCATGTGCAGAGCACCGGTGACGTTGGGCAGCGGCATCATCACGACGTAGCGTTCGTCGCGGGCGTCGGGGAAGGTGGCGAACGCCTTCGTCTCGAGCCAGCGCTCCGTCACGGCGGGCTCGAGCGTCTGCGGGTCGTACTTCTGCGGCAGTTCGGTGCTCATTGCGGGGCGAGCAGCTTAGGGCGCGGGTGCGGCGGAGGCACGCGAGACCTCAGCCGCCGAACAACCGCAGAAGGATGCCGGCCACCGCGACGTAGGCGTTGGTCCAGGCGTCCTCCCGCAGGAACCGCGTCGGCAGGTCGGGCGCGCCGAGGAACGGCCGCAGCACCCAGGCCAGCTGGATGGCGACGAACACGTAGAGCAGCACCCATGCGGCGCGGCTGACCAGGTGCCGGCGGTTCTGCCGCAGCAGTTCGCGGTAGTGCAGGTTCATGGTCTGCTGCGCCGCGACCGTGCCGATCGCGAACACCAGGCCATTGGCGGCGATGGCGAGTTCGTAGTGGTCGGTCGACACGTAGACGAAGGCAGTGACCGGAGCCAAGGCGGCGAGCACGATCGCCATCGTGCCCTGCGCGGCGAAGATCGCGCGGCAGGCGGCGCTCCAGTCGTCGCGCAGGCCGAGCAGCACGTTGACGACGTAGAAGTTCGGCAGGCAGACGACGGTCGCCACCAGCAGCAGCAGCGGCACCTTGCACGCCGAGTAGATCGCCTGCAGCCCGCGGCCACCGAACGAGCCGAGCACGCCGCCGGAGACGCAGCCGAACAGCAGCACGAACAGCAGCAGCTGCCGCCACGGCACGACGCCGCGGCCCGGTGCATAGGCACGCCGGCCGCGCAGCAGGTCGTCGGCGGCCGCGGCGATCACGAGAACAGCGCGCGCAGCGCGTCGCGCAGGCCGGCGAAGAAGTGCGCGTCGCGTGGCCGGAAGAACGTGAACTCCTGCGTTGGCGTGCCGATGAACGGCCGCAGGATCCAGCCCATCTGTGCGCCGACCAGGCCGTAGGTCACGGTCCAGATCGTGAACACCCGCCGGCCGACCGCGGCATCGGCGGCGCGGCGGGGCAGCGGTGGCGGCCGCGGGGCGTCGTCGGTGTCGTTCGCGTCGTCGGGCGCGCTCGCGGGCGTGAACACGGTGTCGAGCACGCGCCGCAGGAACATCAGTCCGGCGAAGCCAGCGATGGCGAAGAACAGCACGTTCAGCACCACCAGGAACGGGTAGCTGTCGGTCGACAGCGTGAAGAACGCCGTCACCGGGCCGAAGCTCGCCAGCAGCGCCAGGTTCACCGTGATCGCCGCCAGCAGCAGCCGCAGCGTCTGCGCCGCGGTCAGCCGCGTGTTCGCCAGCGCCGAGAACACGTAGAGCGACGGGAACGTCACGCACAGCGTCGCCAGGAACAACAGCGGCACCTTGACGATCGTCGCCAGCAGTTGCTCGACGCTCGGGTGCTCGCTGCGCAGCACCGCGTAAAGCCCCATGAACAGCCCGTAGGCACAGCCGAGCAGCACGCCGGCGATCGTCAGGGTCTTGCTCGGCACCGCGATGCGGCCGGCGAGCAGGTCGTCGCGGCGCGTGAAGTGGCCGCGCAGCAGGGAATCGACGTGGCGCAGGAGGCCGAGCATGGGCCGCATTGGATCACCTTTGTGGTCCAAAGTCACCGGCCGGTTACCGGTCGGGCGGTCGGGCGGCGTGGATGCCGTCGGCGCGCCCGACGGCATCGACGGTTCAGTTCAGGAGCGTCGCGTAGACCGCATTCGAGATCGTGAACGGGAACCCGGTGAGGCCCGAGTCGACGCACAGGGCCTGGGCGTAGATGGCGTCCCCGACGAGGCCGGTGACCGTAGGCCACGTCCAGCTGCCGGCGCCGGCGGCACCGGGCACGTTGACCAGGATGTCGGGCGTCGTGAACGCCGCGCAGCCCGGCATGTCGAGCACGAACGTCAGGTCGATGCCCGGCAGCCGGGTCAGGCCGAGCGCGATGATCGCGAAGTTGACCGCCGGGTCGAGGTTGCTGACGTTCAGCGTGTAGCTCTGGCCGATCTGTGGCGCCTGCACGGCCACCATCGCGGGTGTGCCGCTGACGCCGGGACAGCCCTTGCCGAAGATGCCCGAGCCGAATTCCCAGGTCTGGTTCGACAGCACGAACGGCCCCGTCACGAAGCCGCCGAACTTGACGATCTGCTTGGTGGTCGGCAGTTCGGCCAGCGTGTGGTCGCGCACGCCCTGGGTGGCGAAGGGCTGCTGCTTCCACGTGGCGCCGTCGAAGGTCCAGGTGTCCGCGAGCACGCCCGACGCATCCTGGCCGCCGGTCAGCACGCAGAGGCCGCGCGTCGAGTCGTAGGCCATGCTGGCGGAGCTGCGTGCCGGCGGCACCGCGCCAATGGCCGGGACCTGGGTCCAGGTCGTGCCGTCGTACAGCCAGGTCGAGTTCGTGACGCCGCTGCCGTTGTCGCCGCCGAACAACACTGCCTTGCCGATGCCGGCGTGGAAGCACATCGCCGGTCGACTGCGTGGCCCCGGGTTGCCGACCGTGGTGATCTGGCTCCAGGTCGTGCCGTCGTATTCCCAGGTCTGGGCGTTCGGCACGCTGATCAACTGCGTGGTGGCGCCGCCGTACATCACGGTGCGGCCGCGCACCGAGTCGTAGCAGGCTCCGTACCAGTAGCGGTTGCCGGCGTTCGCGGTCGGCGTGGCCTGGGTCCAGGTCATCGTCGTGCCGTTCCACTCCCAGGTGTCGTTGTTCGGCGGCGGGATGCTGATCGGCGAAGCGAGGCCGCCGTAGAGCACCGACACGCCGCGGGCGAGGTCGTAGACCAACTGCGCGCCGAAGCGTGCCGTCGGCGAGGTCGCCGGCGCGAGCAGCGTCCAGTTGCTGCCGTCGTAGACCCAGGTCTCCGCGCTGAGGCTGGCGGCGCTGCCGCCGAACAGCACCACGCCGCCGCTGAAGGGATCGAAGGTCATCGCCGCGCCGACTCGCGCGGACGGCGCCGCGGCGGGCGTTCGCTGGACCCACTGGGCGCAGAGCATCGTCGAGGAGGCCAGCAGGAATGCCGCGGTGCGGACGGCAAGAGGTAGTGGGTGGTGCATCGTGTCGGGGAGTATAGGGGTCTCTCGTAAGGCGGCATTTCCTGGCCGACAGCCAACCCAAAATGGAAATCGTGTCCTGGCTCGGAGGCGCAATGGCAAGGTGCGGCAGGCGCCGGCGGGTGGGGCGGACCTGCGCGCCTGGGCTGGTGTCCGGTGACCGCTCGCTGCTTCGGCCGGTTGCCGCACATGCAGGGTGGGCGGTGTCCGGGGTCGCCGGCTCGTGAACTGGCTCGCGCACCTGCGGTTGTCGCCCGGAGATCCGCTGCTGCGCATCGGCAACCTGTGCGGCGACTTCGTACGCGGTGTCGACGTGGCGGCACTCGCGCCCGAGCTGCAGCGCGGCATCCGGCAGCACCGCGCGGTCGACGCGTTCGTCGACGCGCACCCGATCGTGCGCACCAGCCGCGAACGGCTGGACCCGCCGTTCCGCCGGCTCGCCGGCGTGCTGGTCGACATGTTCTACGACCACTACCTGGCTCGCGACTGGGATCGCCTGGGCGACGGCCAGCCGTTGCCCGCCTTCGCGGCGTCCGTGCACGCGCTGTTGCGGCAATACGAAGCGCTGCTGCCGCCGCGGCTGGCCAGCGTGGTGCCGTGGATGGAAGGCCAGGGCTGGCTCGTCGGGTACGCGGCGATCGACGGCATCGACGTCGTGCTGCGGCGCATGGCGCGCCGGCTGTCGCGGCCGACGCCGCTCGGCGAGGGCGCGGCCCAGCTGCGTGCGCACTACGACGCGCTCGCTGGGGACTTCGCCGTGTTCTGGCCCGAGCTGGTGGCTTTCACGCGCGAACTCGACGGCACGTGACCGTTGTCGCGCGCGCCGCATCCGGCTATGCCGGCACGCCATGCCGCCGACGACCGTGACGATCTACAGCGATGGCGCCTGCCTCGGCAATCCGGGGCGCGGCGGCTACGGCACGGTGCTGCTCGCCGGCGAACATCGGAAGGAACTGTCGGCCGGCTTCCGCCGTACGACCAACAACCGCATGGAGTTGCTCGGCGCGATCGTCGGCCTCGAGGCGCTGAAGCAGCCGTGCGCGGTCACGTTGTGGTCCGATTCGCAGTACGTGATCCACGCGCTGGCCAAGGGTTGGCTCACCGGCTGGCAGAAGCGCGGCTGGCGCACGTCGAGCAAGGAGCCGGTCAAGAACCAGGACCTCTGGCAGCGGCTGCTGCGTGCGATCGAGGGCCATACGATCGAGTGGCGCTGGGTGCGCGGTCACACCGGCGACATCGAGAACGAACGTTGCGACGAACTCGCGGTCGCCGCGGCCAACGCCGGTGACCTGCAGGAGGACGCCGGGTTCACCGGCTAGCGATCACTGGATCGTGAACACGACGCCGTTGCTGGACGAGAAGTCCGTCGGCCCGCAGAACGTGTCGAGGAAGCCGAACTGGAACACCCAGGTGAGGCCGGCCAGGCCCTGTCCCGCCGCCAGCGGCAGCACGTAACGGGCGGTGCCGAGCGCGTCGGTGGCCGGATACAGCGTCTGCGACACGAGCCAGGTCGACAGGTCGAACGCCAGTTCCATGCCGAGCACCGGCGGCTGGCCGCTCGGCGCCACCGCCGCGGCCGCGACGACGATGCCGACGACCGACTGCGCCGGCGGCGGACCGTCGATGCCCCAGAAGGTGTAGTCGAGGTTGCCTTCGATCGGCAGGCTGCCGACCAGCAGCTTGCACTGGCGCACGCAGGTGCTGGTCGGTTGGCCGACCTGTGCGACCGCCCCGCCGTACGGGATCACCGGCGCCGGGCTGGCGACGAAGTTGACGCTGCCGAACGCAGCGCCGGTCACGAGGCCGCTCTCGTCGTCGTAGCTGCCGTTCAGGTGGAACACCAATGGGCCGGGCATCGCGTACAGCTCGAGGTCCTTCATCCGGGCGATCTCCCCGGCGCGCGCCATCGGCCAGATGCGCAGTTCGTCGATGGTGCCGTTCCACGATTCGCGGCCGGGCGTCACCGGATCGCCGTTGCCGACCCTGAGTTGTCCGGCGGTGGTCGTGAGCGGCGACAGCGTGAGCGTGCCCGAGGTGCCGACCTGCACGCCGTTCTCGTAGAGGCGCACGGTCTGGCCGTCGTAGGTGCCGGCGACGTGCGTCGGCACCAGCAGTTCGCCGCTGGCGAACTGGTAGGTCGCGCTGCGCGTGCCCGCCGGCGTGCGCACGTAGAAGCGCAGCTGGCGGATGCCGGTGATGCCGGCGTCGACGCGCAGGTTCCAGTTCTCCTGGCCGGGCGTGAGGTTGTGCCGGGCGATCGTCGGCCAGTAGTAGGAACTGGTCGGGATCGTGGTGTCGTCGTAGGTGATCCACGCCTCGACGGTGATGCCCGTGGTCGGCACCATGCGCGCGTCGTGCGCGTAGGCGACGCCGCCGTCGACGTCGGTCACCACCTCGATGGCCTGGTTCTGGGCCGGGGCGAGCGAGACCGCGACCAGCGTGGCTGCGACGAGGGAGCGAAGTGGGGCCATGGCGCCGGGCATGGTAGCCCATCCGGGCCCGCGCCCGTCAGCGCACCCGGATCAGCCGACCGCGCGGCAGGCCGCTCTGTTGCAGGTAGGGCTCGAGGTCGCCGAGGAAGCGGTGGCCGTCGGTGTAGTAGCCCGCCGTCGGCACCAGCCCGGGCACGCGTTCGCAGAACCAGCGGTTCATCGCCGCGACCATCAGCTCGCGCAGGTACTTGGCGAAGCAGCTCGCCAGTGCGGTCGGGAACGCGCGTTGTTCGCCGCCCTCGGCGAAGGTGACGGTGACTTCGCCGGCCGCGGACCGCAGCCGGTACGAGGACTCCGGCGGCGTCTCGCACAGTGTCTGCACCGTGGCGTCGGGCCGCAGCCGCCGCAGGTCTTCGGCGTAGTGCATGCGGCCGCCGCAGCGGTCGGCGACGAGGTGCCCGGAAGGGCTGCTGCCCGCGGCATCCGGGTCGGCTGCCGCGGGCAAACGATCGAGCAGCCGGCCGAGCACTTCGGCATAGGCGCGGAAGTGGGCCCGGCTCTTGTTGTCGGTGTCGGCGATCAGGCCGTTCCACTCCTCGACGTCGACGGGCCGCACGGCGATGTCGACCAGGGTGACGTCGGCCTTGCGCAGCGCGCGGGCGACCAGTTCGGCCTGCAGTTGCAGCCATGCCGGGTCGGCGTGCAGCGGCAGCGGCAGGTCGAGGCCTTCGTACCAGGGGCAGCGCCGCAGGTGGCAGATGTCGGCGCCGAGCAGTTCGAGCCAGGCGGCGAGCGTCGGCGGCAGTTCGCCGCGCTGCGCCGCCCAGAACACCAGCGCCGTCTCTTCGAGCCGCAACAGGCCGTGGGGGCCCTGGTGCACCAGCTTGCTGTCGGCGACGCGCACCTTGCCCTTCTTGTGGCCGGCACGGCCGACGTGGCGCGTCAGTACGCGCCATGGATCGGTGCCTTCGGGGCCGGTCATCGCGACGCCGGCGACGACGAGCGGCCCGAGGATCGGACCGAGCCCGGCTTCGTCGACACCCGCGAGGAACTTCATGCGCCGGCAACGACACCCGGTGCCGGTGTTGCGGTCAAGTTCCGGTGGCAAGGCGCACTGGCGCGACCAGGTGGGGGCCGATGCGGGTTCTGCCGATAACCCGAGCCGGGAACCAACATGGAAGTACTGCTCGTCGAGAAGGATCCTCTTGTCCGCGACCAGGTGAAGGTCGGTCTGCAGCAGTTCCCCGAGTTCCACGTCACCGTGGGCAGCGGGTATGCGGGCATCAACGAGGTGCGCAGCCGCCATTTCGACGCGGTGTTCCTCGGCGTCGACCCGCGCGAGAAGGACACCGTCAAGCTGCTGCATCATCTGCGCTCGTTCGACACGACGACCGAGCTGTTCGTGATGACGGCGTCGCGCAACGTGCGCGACATGGCGGTGGACAAGAGCAAGTACAACGTGCACTCGTTCCTGCAGACGCCGATCGACGTGCGGGAGTTCTTCGGCCTGCTCGGCCGCTTCCTCGAGCGGCGCACCGAGCGGCAGAACTCGACCCTGCGCAAGGACAGCCGCCGTTCGGTCGCCAACGCCGGGCCGCCCCGGTAAGCGGGGCGTGCAAACCCGGGCCCGCCGGGCGTCGGCCGCCGGGTCCGCCGGCGCGCGCTTGCCTCCGGCCCGACGCGGTGGTCTGTTCTCCGCGTCATGTCCGATCCGGCCCCGTCCGACGTCGCGTTCCCGGCCCGGCGAACGAACCTCTGGCTCGAATCGCGCTACCGCAAGCTGCGTCGGGGCCTGCCGCAGACCGTGTTCTTCTGTCCCGACTGCAAGGGCAATCGCAAGCGGCGCGAGGGTTGCGAACGTTGTGGCGGCTTCGGCAAGCTGACGCGCGAGTCGGTGCAGGAGTTGATCGCGCGGCGGCTGCTGCCGGCGATGCAGGCCAAGGCCGGTCGCTTCCACGGTGCTGGCCGCGAGGACATCGACGTGCTGATGCTGGGGCGCGGCCGCCCGTTCGTGTTCGAGGTCGTCGGCGCCCGCCGCGGCGATCTCGACCTCGAGGCACTGCGCGTGGACATCGAGCAGCGCGCCGAGGGTGCGATCGAGCTGGCGCCGTTCGTGCGCGTGCAGCGGCAGCGCCTCGTCTACTGGAAGCAGGAGCACTTCGAGAAGGTCTATCGCGCCGAGATCGCGGTCGATGCCGCACCGGATCCGGCGGCGATCGCGCAGGCGGCTGCGTTCGCCGGTGCGATCGTGCAACGCACGCCGCAGCGCGTGTCGCATCGGCGCGCCGACCTGCAACGCGAGCGGCGGTTGCGCGTGCTCTCGCTGCAGCCGAGCGGGCCTCTGACGCTCGATCTGCGTGTGCAGTGCGAGCATGGCACCTACGTCAAGGAGTGGATCTCGGGCGACGAGCAGCGCACCGAGCCGTCGCTGGCGTCGTTGCTCGGCGTCGGCTGCCGCTGTGCGCTGCTCGACGTCGAGGAGATCCTGACCGACGACGTGCCCGGGCCACGCCTGCAGGTCGCGGCGCCATCACCGGCGGAGCACTGAGCCGATGACCCTCGTGGCGCCGCCGCATCTGCCGTTGCTGCGCCTGCGCTGCAGTCGCAGTGACCTGCTGCGTTCACTGCTCGAGCGGCAGCCGGCGTGGGGCCACGTGCCGCCGAGCCATGCGCAGCACCATGGCGACGACGCGGTCAGCAGCTACCGCCTGCAGCCCGAATCGTTCTTCCTGCAGGTGCAGTGGCGTTGGACCGGCGAGCAATGGGAGGAACGCGACGTCGTCGTCGTGCCCGGCGCCACGGTCGCGCTGCGGCTGGTGCTCGACGACACGCCGCCGGCGCGCATCACGGCCCTGCTCGACCTGCCGCCGACGCGCGCATTCGCCAAGGGTGCGAGCGGGCCACATCGGCGCGGCGTGCGCGACGAGGGGCTCTGGATCCACGAAGTGCTGCCGCGCGGTTTCCACTGGGCCGAGGAGAAGGTCGGCGAACTCGTCGGCTTGTTGCGCGCGCGCAGTGGCTGGCGCGACGTGCTGAGCCTGCCGGGTGTGAGTTGGGCCGGTGTGACCGTGCAGCTGCGCGGCTGCATCGAGCGCATGGGCGGGCTGTCGCTCGAAGCGCGTCTGCTCGAGGACCTGGTGGGCCTGTCACTGCAGCTCGACGTCGCGCTGGTTGCCGAGTAGCGCGCCGGACCGGTCACTGCCAGGGTTCGGTCTCGAGCGTGCGTTCCTGCTGGTGGAACAGGCGCCGGAACGTCGACGCCTGGCCCTTGCCCGGCGCGGCGGCCTGCAGGTACTCGACGAACAGCACCCGCAGGTCCTGGTCAGGGTTCTCGAACAGGTAGCGGAACAGCGCCCATGCCTGCGCGTACTGGACGTCCTGGTGCGAGGACGCGCCGAAGTCGCTGCTCTTGAAGTAGAGCAGCCGGTGCACGCCGTAGAGGTCGTCCTGCTGCTGCGCGGCCGCGAGCGTCTGCTGGTGCCGGGGCTGCACGCTGCGTTCGAGGAATGTCAGCTTGCCGGGCACGCGGGTCTGCGCGCGGCCGTCCATGTAGTCGGCCCAGCCTTCGTCGAGCCAGCCCGGCAGCGAGCCGCGCGCCTTCGCCGCCCGCACGAGGAAGTAGTACAGCAGCGCGTGGGTGGCCTCGTGCACGAGCGCCGTCGGCCGGCCGTCTTCGAAGCAGGTGAGCAGCGCCGGCTCGCTCGACGAGAAGTAGGCGGCGACGTTGTTGCTGAGGTTCGGCATCTGCTTGCGCGTGCGATAGAGCCGCACGTCGACCGGCTCGACCAGCTCCATCAGCTGCAGCGACGGCCCGAACAGGTCGAGGAACTGCCCGTGCAGCGCCTCGGGTTCCATCAGCGTGTCGAGGCCGGTGCGCAGACCGCGATGCCGCGCGAACTGCGGCCGACGGCGCGCCGGTGCGGCATGGTCAGTGCGCCCGCCGGTAGATGCCGTCGAACAACTTCGTCCACTGCTTGCCGTCCGTCGACATCTCCATCGCGGAGGCCAACACGCCGGCGCGCGAGAAGTCGGAGTGCATGCGCACCTGGCCCTGCAGGTTGCGGCTCGTCAGCACGAGGTGATCGCCGTCCCACTTGCCGCGGAACTCCTCGCGGCCCTGGCCCATCCCGTCGAACCAGTGCAACACGACTTCGCCGGCGGCAGCGTCCCACGTGTAGACCCCGTGGCCTTCGAACGTGCGCACGCCGCCGCGCAGTTGCTCGTAGTCGCTGAGCACGGCAAAGCCGTTGAGCCCGCGGCGCGAGTTCGTGTGGCCTTCGGCCGTGCCGCCCTTCGGGTCCCATGGCGATGGATACATCGTCTCGGTGCCGCGCCAATCGCCGCACAGTCGTTCGAGGCGGTCGTGATCGGCGGATGGCTTGGGCATGTGCATGGCGGGTCCTCGGGGGTGGGGGAGCGTGGTGGGCGCGACTCGATGCTACGCAGAACGTCGCGGCTCGCCTACCATCGCCGCCGCGCATGGCCGAGCCCCACCTGTCCGTCGTCCTGCCCGCCTTCAACGAGCGTGACACGCTGGCGGTCTCGCTCGCCGAGGTGTTCGCCGCGCTCGCGACCCTGGCGCAGCCGTCGGAAGTGCTGGTCGTCGACGACGGTTCGACGGACGGCACGGCTGAACTGGTCGAAGGCCTGATCGCCGAGCAGCCGTCGCTGCGGCTGATCCGTCTGTCGCGCAACTTCGGCAAGGAGAGCGCCCTGTGTGCCGGTCTGGAGCACGCCAGCGGTCGCTTCGTCGCGCTCCTGGACGCCGACCTGCAGGATCCCCCTGGCGAGATGCTGCAGATGCTGGCCAAGGCGGAACAGGGCTTCGACGTGGTCTACGGCGTGCGGCGTTCCCGGCGCAGTGGGCTGCTGCGGTGGCTCGGCTACCGGGTGTTCTATCGCCTGCTGCGCCTGGTCAGCGACCTGCCGGTGCCGCTCGACAGCGGCGACTTCTCGGTGTTGTCGCGGCGCGCCGTCGACGCCATCGACCGGCTGCCGGAGCGGCATCGATTCCTGCGCGGCATGCGGACGTGGGTCGGGTTCCGTCAGTGCGGCCATCTCTACGATCGGCCGGCGCGTCGCGCGGGTGTGTCGAAGTACTCGCTCGTGGACCTGATCGACCTCGCGGTGCTGGGCTTCCTGTCGTGCGGGCGGCGACCGTTGGCGATCGTGTTCCAGCTCGGCGTCGGGCTGGTCGTGCTCGGCAGCACGATCGGCATCGCCTGCGCGGCTGCGGCCGCGTGGGGCGAGGGGCCGTGGCAGGTGGCGCCGTGGATGACGGTGTTGCTGGTGCTGGCCGGCGTGCAGTTGATCGCCATCGGCATCGTCGGCGCCTACCTCGGCCGGGTGCTCGACCAGGTCGAAGGGCGGCCGCGCTACCTCGTCGACCGCACGGTCAACTGCCCGCCGCCGAACGCCCCGCGATGATCGTCGTCACCGGCATGCACCGCTCCGGCACGTCGTTGGTGTGCCAGCTGCTGGCCGGCATGGGCGTGTCGTTCGGCGCGCCGGCGGATCGATTCCCGAGCGATCGCTGGAACGCGGCCGGCTACTTCGAACAGAAGGCGGTGATGGACACCAACAGCCGCATCGTCACCGGCCTGCCGCGCAACCGTTCGCGGTTCGTGGCGTGGCTGGGCAAGCTGGTCTACCTGTGCCTGCCGCGTGCGGCGGCGATCCAGCGCCGCGCCGAACGCCAACGCGCGTACATCGCCGAGCTGGCCCTGCAGTACCGCGGTTGCGCGGTCAAGGATCCACGCTTCTGCCTGACGCTCGGCAGCTGGCTCTCGTGGGCCGAGGTGCAGCACGTGGTCGTATGCCTGCGCGAGCCCGGCGCGGTGCTGGCGTCGCTGGCGCGACGCGATCATCTGCCGCGCTGGCTCGGCGCGCGCTTCTACGCCTACCATCTGCGCGCGCTGCTGCGGCACCTGCCGGCCGGACGCGCGGTGTTCGTCGACGTCGATCGACTGGCCGCGGGCGCCGCCGACGAACTCGACCACCTGCGCCGGCGGCTCGGCCTCGCGAAAGGCACCGCGTCGGCCACGCTGCTGCAGCAGGTCGTGCAGCGCGAGGCGCTCGCGGCGCCGCGCGACCGGGAGTGTCCGGCCGCGGTCGAAACCCTGTGGCGACAACTGCGGGAGCTCGCGGCGGCGGAGCGTTCGTCGGCGGCCACGGCAGCGGGAGGGCGCTGAGTGGTGCTGCCGCCGGACCAGCGCAGCGACGCTCCGGAGTCGTGGTGGCGGCGGCACGGGTGGGCGTTGGCGTTCGCCGCGGCGGCGCTGCTGCTGCGGTCGTGGCACCTCGGCACGCAGCCGCTGTGGTTCGACGAAGCGCTGACGGCGCACATCGCCTACGCGCCCGACGGACTCGACCATGTGCACAACACACCGCCGCTGTACCACTGGCTGACGCGGCTGTGGAGCGACGTGTTCGGCATCGGCCCAGCAGCGCTGCGCTCGTTCTCGGCGATCGCCGGGGCCGTGTTCGTGTGGCTGGCGTTCCAGACCGCGCGCACCGCGTCCGGCTCGCGAGCGGCGGTGGTGACTGCATCGCTGGTGCTGGTGGCGCCGCTGCACATCTACTACTCGCAGGAGGCGCGGGCCTACGGGCTGCTGCTGTGCGAACTGATGCTGGCGTCGTGGATGTCGTGGCGGCTGGTCGCCCGTCGCGACGTGCGCACCTGGCTCGCGCTCGTCCTGGCCAGCACCGCGGCGCTCTACACGCACTACCTGGCGGCGATCCCGCTCGCGCTCGCGTATGCCGTCCTCGGCCTGTCGGCGCCCGCGGCATCGCGCTGGCGCACGGCCAGGTGGATGGCAACGGCCGGCGCCGCCGCTGCCGTGCTGCTGGTGCCGTGGCTGGTCTGGTGGTACCGGCACACGCCGTTCGCCAGCAGCGACATGCGGTGGCTCGAACTGCTGTGGGCGCAGCTGTCGGGGCCGGGCGCGATCGCGACGTCGCTCGAGCTGTTCCTGCTCGGTGGGCAGGTCGAACGCACGCCGATCGTGTTGAAGCAGTTCTCCTCGCTGCCGTTCCCGGCGCTACTGCGCATCGCTGCCGTGCTGGCGACCGTGGTGCTCGTCGCCCTGGGCCTGTGGCGGACGTGGTCGGGGCAGGCGCAGCGGCGGGCGCTGCTGCAGGGCGCCGCGCTGTGCATCGGGCCGCTGTTGTGCCTGTGGCTGGTGTCGCTGGTGCACCCGGTCTACGCGCCGGGCCGCTACGACCTGATCGCCTACCCCGGCTTTCTGCTGCTGGTGGGGCAGGCGGTCGCCGCGGCCACCTCGGCGCCGGAGCGGATCCAGCGCTGGCTGGCCTGCGTCGCCACCGGCGTGCTCGCGCTCGCGGTCACGGCGAAGGACTGGCGCTACTTCACCGCGCCGGCCGATGCGGATCCGGGCCGCGAGGTGGCGCAACGGCTCGCGACGGCGGTGCCGAGCGGCGACACGGTGATCCTCTGTGGCGCCGTCGGCCTGCCGGTGCTGGTGCACCTGTACGACGATGGCTTCGTCTGGTCCGCAGGCCGATGCCGGTCCGCGCGCCTCGGCGTCGAGTTCGGTTGTCGCCTGCTGCCGCCGACTCTCGAAGTGGCACCGGCGGCCGTCAGTCGCTACCTGCAGGCGCTCGAGGATGGCAGTCTGGTGGGCGAGCTGCGGCACATGGTGCAGGCGGCGCCGCCGTCGGGGATCTGGCTGGTGCTGGGACAGGAACTGCGCGGCGCCGGCCTTTCCCCCGCGATGGTGGAGACGGGCCGCGACCTGTTCGGGGTGCTGCACGATGCTGGCTACGAGTTCGTCGCCGGCGAAGCGCAGCTCGGCATCGCGCACTTCACGCCGCGGCGGTGAGTGCCGGTGCGCAGCGGGCGCCGTTCACGGGTTGCTCGGCTGCTCGAGGATCTCCGCCGTCCCGTGCCGGTCGAGGCGGATGCGGCCCTTCGCCTCGAGTGCCTGCCACACCTCGGCGGGATACTGCGGCGGCGGTTGCACCCCGACGATGCCCGAGCTGCCGCCGCGGCTCATCGCGTCGTGGCCGAGCTTCGACTCGTCGTCGAGGCGGGTCAGCTTCATGCGCTTCTTCAGCGCCTTCATCGCGCGCAGCAGGGTCTCCTTGGTGAAGGAGCCGTCGGGGTTGCGTTCGACGAGATTCGGCGCGCCAGCATCGCGTGAGTCCATGCCGGCATCATGCCGCCCCGCCCGGGCAGCCGGCGCATCGTTCCGGCGGCGCTGCTCCGGCCAGCCGAAAAGTGCGGGTCCGATTAAGGTGCCAGCGTACCGGTAGGTGAAAGGCCGTCCGGCCTTGGCAATGCCCGAGCGGAACACCACGCCCGCCCCGACTGCTGGCGACGCGGAGATCGTCCGGCTCCTCAGCGAGCGGGAGGGGAGAGGTCTGCGCCTCCTGCTCGCCACCTACGCCGCCGGCACGCGTGCCGGCCTGAAGAAGAGATTCGGTGGTGCCTTGAGTGAAGCAGAGATCGACGACGCACTGAGCACGGCCACCTTCCGCGCCTGGCGGAAGGCGCACACCTACACCGCGACCAGGGGCACGCTGGGCGCCTGGTTCTTCGTGATCGCGAGCAATGCCGGTCGTGAGATCGTACGCGCCCGGCAGCGCCACGACCGCGAGGTCCGCGGCCACGAACTCGAGAACCTGCCGGGGCCGATCGAGATCCTGCCGATGCCGCCGCCGGCCTTCCTCGACGTGTTGCGGGAGTGCATCGAGGCGCTGCCGCGCATGCAGCGCCACATCATCGAAGCCGACCTGCAGAGCGGCGACACCGCCGACGCCGGCGATCTCGCCGCTGCCCTGCAGACGAGCCGGAACTCCGTCTACGCGACGCGGTCCGCGGCTCGCAAGGCCCTGAAACAAGCTCTGTGCGAGCGTGGTTGCGCTCCCGACGAAGACGCGAAACCGAGCAAGTTGCCATGCAAGTGAACGACGAGTCATTCTGGAGTGCCCCATTCTGGAGTGCCCTGCGAAGATCGATCGCCGAGGCGGAAGCGGCGGTTGCCGAGGAGCACGCGTGTGCCGCGCAGCTGCTGGCAGAGGTCGATGCGGAACGGGGCGGTCGGCCGGCCGAACAGCTGGGCGACGCGCAGATCGACGCGATGGTCGCGCGCGCCCTCGCGCCGGAGCCGCCGGTTGCCGTGCAACCCGGCGCCGCGCTGCCAGCTGCGCGCCGGCCATTGCTGGGTCGCGTCCTGGTGGCGGCCGTCGCGATGCTGCTGACACCGCAGTTCCTCGCGGCAGCCACGGTCGCCACCGTGGCGGTCGTGGCGTCGGCGTTCCTGCTGCAGCACACGACGCAGGCGCTGACCTTCCAGCGCGCGGTGGAGATCCTGATGGACGAGGGGGAATCGGCGGCGAACCGTGATCTCGCCCAGGGCACGGTCTACGGCGACCTGCTGGATGGCATCGATGCCTTGCGAGTCGCCGCGGGCGATCCCGGGGAACTCGGCGCCCAGGCGAGCGGTGTGCTGGGAAGGCTGCGCACGAAACTGCACACTCCGGATCCGTTCGTGCCACGGCCGCTCACGGGCGTGCCGCTGCTGCTCGGCGACCAGGTCATGGACGCCGGGCTCGACCAGGAGGTGCGCGCGGGCGCCCTGTCGCTCCTGGCCGAACTGATGGTCTACGGCGTTTCTGCCCTGAAGGCGACCGAGCTGGCGGCCTTGCCACCGCGGGTTCAGCAGAACAACCGGGTGCTGCTGGAGCGGCTCGCCGAGCAGCTCAGGTGACTGTCCGAGGAGACCGTGCAGAACACCTCGCCGACGTCGGGGCCGTTGAACTTGGCCATCGACCAGTCGGGCACTGTCCAGTTGGCCGTGCCGTGGCCGGTTGCGTCCAGCGTGATCGAGACCGCGTCCGTGTGCGGGTCGCGGCGCCGACCGTCATCGACGTCGATCTGGATCGTCTGGCCGGCCAACAGCGGGTTGAAGTAGGTGATCGTCACGGTGTCGCCGACGTGCAGCGTGGACTCGCTGACTTCGAGCGTCGGCTCGGGGCCTTGGGCGACGGCGGGTGCGGCGACGAGCAGGGCAGTCGCGATGGTGGCGGTCAGGAACTTGCGGAACAGCATGTGTAGTGTCTCCTTCGGGAATGGATGCGCCGGGCGGACGGCCCGCGCGGCTGGCCGCTATCGAGCGAGCACCGCGGCACGGGTGGGTTGGGCCCCCCCTTCGTCGCTCGCGGGGTCCCGATCAGGGAACGCGGCACTGCTCGGCGGCATCGAGCTCGCGTCGGCTGCGGCGCGGCTCGCAGGCGGCGTGGCCAAGATCTTCGCGCGCGACTCAAGTCGCTCGCCGCGTCCGCGCCCACGCCCACAGGCGGCACTTAAGGTCCCGGCGTACTCACCCGTGGCGGGGGTTTTCCCGTGCGCCGTGACAGGGCCGCGGCCTCGCCGAACGCGATGAAACCCAACCAGACAGCTGCGGGCGTCCAAGTCAGGGGTCGAGAGCGACCGCAGGCCTGAGCGAGCGGGACCGGCATGGGAACCTCTCCACGACCCGAACGGCACCACGAGCCACCGGCGCGCATCGATGCGGTGGTATTGGGTGAGTCCGCGTTGGCCAGGCTGCGGGGCGGCAGGCCCTGCAACGTGTTGCTGCTGGCGGACGCCGACGCTGCGGACGCCATGGTCGAGCTGGTGCGCGCGATGCACGGTGCTGCGGTGGTGCCGGTCGTGCTCGCCGCCGGCCAACCGGGCCAGTCCGGGATGGCGTTGCGCCTGCCCGGCGCCACGGGCGATGCAACGTCACCGCCGTTGCCGGGCGGCGATGCGGCCCGTGGGCCGCTCGACGCCGTGTTTGCAGCGATCGCCGAGGGCGTGCTGGTGACGGATGCCCATGGCCGGATCACCCAGGCGAATGCGGCGCTGCTGCGCATCACCGGCCACGCCGAGGCCGAAGTGCTGGGCCGCGACCTGGACCTGCTCTGGTCGCCAAAGACCGATGCCGGCGCGCGGCGCCGCCTGCGCGAGTGCCTCGACCGCGGGCAGGGCTTCGCCGAGGTCGTGGCCAGCCAGCGCAAGGGCGGCGCGGTGTTCTGGAACCAGTTCTCGCTGACGCCGGTGTTCGCCGAGTCGGGGGAGCTGGTCCAGTTCGTCGCCGTCGTGCGCGACGTGACCGAATGGCAGTTGCTGCAGGATCAGTTCCTGCATGCACAGAAGATGGAAGCCATCGACCAGCTGTCGGGCGGCGTCGCGCACGACTTCAACAACCTGCTGACGATCATCACCGGCAACATCGAACTGCTCGAGGACGCCGGGCGCGTGACCCCCGACATCGCCGATCGCATCCACGAGATCTCACAGGCTGCCGATCGTGCCGTCGCACTGACGCGTCAGTTGCTGCAGTTCGGCCGCAAGCCGTTTCGCAACGAACGCGTGCTGGACCTGGCGGAGGTCGTCGATTCGATGGGGAACATGCTGCGCCGCATCGTCGGCGACGGCATCCGCATCGAGGTCCGCCACCAGCTTCGTCCGGCCTGGGTGCGGGTCGACCAGGGCCGGATCGAGCAGGTGTTGATGAACCTCTGCGCCAACGCCCGGGACGCGATGCCGGATGGTGGCGTGCTGCGCATCGCCGTCGAACCGGCGTCGACGGCCGATATCGCTGGCAGGGGACGCACCTCTGGGCCGGCCGCCGACTTCCTGGATCCGGGTGCGTGCGTGCAGCTCTCGGTGACCGACACCGGCTGCGGCATCCCGGACGAACACAAGAGCCGGCTGTTCCAGCCGTTCTTCACCACCAAGGGCGTGGGCAAGGGCACCGGACTCGGCCTGGCCACCGTCGGGCGGGTCGCGCGGGAGCACGGCGGCGCCTGCGCGGTGGAGAGTGAGGTCGGCAAGGGCACGCGCGTGTTGGTCTGGCTGCCGGCCGTCGATGCCACCGCCGTTGCCACGGAATCGGCCGCTGCCTCGGCAGGCGACGGCTCCAGCGGCGGCTGAGCAGCCGACGCGCGCCTCGGCCTGGCGGCACGGAAATCCTCTGCAGGCGGGGGAACCCGCACCGGCAGGGGGCTCGTCGAACGGCGCGAAAAGGGGCGGAAACTCGCTCGTCCACGCCGCACGCCCTCGCGGAGCAGACCCTCGATGTTGCCACGTCTCCTTTCGGTTGCCGCCACCGTTCTAGCCGCACTCGGTCGCCTGGTCGCCCAGCAGCCGAACCTGCTGGTCATCATCCCGGACGACCTCGGCGTCGATGCGGTCGGCTGCTACGGTGCGCCTTCGTCGCCGCCGACGCCGGTGCTGGACGCGATCGCCGCGGCCGGGGTGCGCTTCACGAACGCGTTCGTCAACGCGTCCTGTACGCCGTCGCGCGCGGCGATCCTCACCGGGCGCTTTGCGTTCCGCAGCGATGCGACCGCGGCGCTGCCGCCGGGAGCCATGGGCATGGTCGGCAGCGCCGTGACGATCGCCGCCGCGCTGAACGACGCCGGCTACTCGACCGCGATGATCGGCAAGTGGCACCTCGGCAACCGCTTCGGCCCGCAGACGCCCAACACCTTCGGCTTCCAGCGCTTCGAGGGTGTGCTCGACAGTGGCGTGCCCAATCCCTACCAGTGGAGCAAGGTCACCAACGGCACCTCGTCGCTGTGCACGACCTACATCATGACCGACGAGGTCAACACGGCGATCCAGTGGATCCAGGCGCGCACCGGACCCTGGGCGCTGGTGCTGACGCCGACCCTGCCGCACCAGCCCTACCACGCGCCGCCCGCGAACCTGCACACGCAGAACCTCGCCGGGCTCGATCCGGCGATCACGCCGTTGCCGTTCTTCCGGGCGATGGTGCAGGCGATGGACACGGAGATCGGCCGGCTGCTGACCACGCTCGGTCCGACCGTGCTCGGCAACACCAACGTCGTCGTCGTCGCCGACAACGGCACCGACGGCGCGGTGGCGCAGGCGCCCCTCGATGCCACACATGCCAAGGGCTCCATGTTCGACGGCGGCACGCGGGTGCCGTTGCTGATCCGTGGCCCGGCGGTCACGGCTGCGCCGGGCTCCACGGCCACGGAGTTGATCAGCGGGGTCGACCTGTTTCCGACCCTGCTCGCAATGTGCGGCATCAGCTATCCATCCGCTGCGCTGGCCGGGATCGCGCAACCGCTCGACGGCGTGTCGATCCTGCCGGCGCTGGCCGGACAGAGCGGCTACGGCCGCAGCTTCATCTACTCCGAGGTGTCGGGCACACCGCTTGGACAGGGCTACACGGTGCGCACGGCGAACCACCGGTTGGTGCGCTACACGCTGGCGCTGCCGCAGCACCAGGAGTTCTTCGATCTCGCCATCGACCCGCTGCAGTCCACCGACCTGCTGATGGCGCCTCTCGTCGCGGCGACGCAGGTCCCGTTCGACGACCTGATGAACGACATGCAGTCGATCCGCGACGACGGGTGGACCGAGCTGTTCGGCGGTGGTTGCGCGGGCAGCCTGGGCGTGCCCTCGATTCGCTCGCAGACGCAGCCACGGATCGGCACGCCGTTCTACACCTACGTGTCCCAGCCACCGGCGTCCCAGGTGATCGCGCTCACGGTGCTCGGAGTGTCGCGTTCTGCCTACGGCCCACTGCCGCTGCCGTTCGATCTGAGCCTGTTCGGCATGTCCGGTTGTAGTCTGGCGGTGTCGCCCGACATGCTCGTGCTGCACAATCCCAGTGGCTTCAGTCCTGGCCTGATGATGCCCTACATCCCGGCCTTCTACATGACCGAGATCTACGTGCAGGCCATGGTCTCCGAGCCGACCGCCAACCCGCTGGGCTTCGTGTGGAGCCGCGGGCTGCGCTGCGTCGTCGGTCGCTGATCCACCGCGTGGCCGGCTACGTCGCCAGCTGGCCCATCCTGCCGCTCTGGTAGTCCTCGATCGCCTTGCCGATCTCGGCCTTGGTGTTCATCACGAACGGACCGTAGCCGACGACCGGCTCGTGGATCGGTTCGCCGGCCAGCAGCAGCAGGCGTGCATCCGTCGTCGGCGCGACGAGTTCGACGACGTCCCCTTCGCGCTCGAGCACCCCCATCTGCGTGGCCTTCACGGCCGTGTCGCCGATGCGCAGGCTCCCCTTCTGCACCAGCAGCATAGCCGTGTGTCCCGGCATGATCGGCAGCTGCGTCGACTTGCCGGCGCGCAGTTGTACGTCCCAGAGTTCGATGGGCGTGAAGGTGCTGGCGGGGCCCTTGTTGCCGAGGAACTGGCCGGCGATCACGCGCAGCGTGCCGGCATGCCCTTCGAGCGGCACGGCGGGGATCTGCGCGCTGGCGAGGTCCTGGTAGCGCGGCGGCGACATCTTGTGCTGCGCCGGCAGGTTCACCCACAGTTGCACCATCTCCAGGGTGCCGCCGCTGGCGGTGAAGGCGCGGCTGTGCATCTCCTCGTGCACGAGGCCGCCGGCCGCGGTCATCCACTGCACGTCGCCGGGACCGATCTTGCCGCCATGGCCGGCCGAGTCGCGGTGTTCGACCTCGCCCTGGTAGACGACCGTCACCGTCTCGAAGCCGCGATGCGGATGCGGACCGACGCCGCGTGGCCTCGGCGCGGGCCCGAACTCGGTGGGCCCGGCGTAGTCGAGCAGCAGGAACGGGCTGATCGCCGGTCCCTCGTCGTAGGAGAAGAACGTGCGGACGGGGAAGCCGTCGCCGACCCAGTGCGGGTCGGCGCCTTGCCGGACCTTGGCGACTCGCTTCATGGCCGGACTGTAGTCCAAGGCCGCGAGTTCACGAGACCACCGCGTGGTAGCGGGTACGAATGCGGGCGGCGGCTCGCCCCGGCGGTAGCATGCTGCCGATCGAAGCGACATGACGACCGCCCGCACGACCGCTTTTGCCCTCGCCCTCGCCGGCATCCCGCTCGGATTGCCCGCGCAGCAGGCAGCCGAGGAGTTGGCCCGACAGCTGGCCGTGTTCGGCAAGGCATCGGCCGCGACGCAGGATGCCGTGCTGGCCGCCGTTGCCACGGCACTGCAGCAGGAGGACGCGCGCGCTTCGCTGCTGCTGGCGCTGGCCGACGCGGCCAAGGCTGCCGGTGCGGAGCGCACGCGGCGGTTGCCGGTGCACCACCCGAGGTCGTCGCCGCCGCGGCGCGAGCAGCCCGACGTCGTTCTGCCAGCGGCCGTGCGCTACGTGTTCGGCGTCGGTGTCGTGGAAGCGGTCGACGGGGCCGCCACGGGCGTCGATGCCGAACGGCTCCACCGCGAGGTGGCGATCGAGCAGGCGCTGCGTGGCATGGTGCCGGGCGCCGACGCGGTGTTGGCGGTCGCGGAGCGCCTGCTCGACACCGACACGGCGGGAGATCGCTTCGCTGCGTTCCTGCAGGCGTGGCGCAACGGGACGGAGACGTTCTACGAGGCGATCGACCGGACCGCGGGCACGCCGGACAGCGTGTTCTTCTACGACGCGATGCTGGCGGACTTCGCAGCGACGTTCGCCGGCCGCACGTTGGGGTCCAGCCTGCAAGCCAGGCACGATGCACTGCAGGACGCCTTCCTCGCGTATCGGCAGTATCGCGGTTTTCGTGAGGCGGTGGCGTATGCACTGGTGCTGCCGCCCGACGTGCCGTTGCCGGCGCGGCTGCGCCGCTACGAGACGGCGCCCCTGGGCACCTACTCGCTGCGGCAACAGGTCGTCATGCTCTGCGAACTGCTGGGCGGCGATCCCCGCAAGGTGATCGAGGCGATCGTCGCCACGGCGCCGTCGCTGCCGCAGCCGATCTGGAGTGCGGCCTACGATCCGTACGCCGCTTGGAACAAGGTCTTCGCCGACGCCGTGCCGCCGATGGTGGCCGCCGCCGGCGATACCGACGCGTTCCTCGCCCAGTCGTTGCGCCGGCGCAGCGAGTCCGCCGCGGCGATCCAGCAGGCCGCCCGGCAGGCGATGGACGCGGCGGGCGGCAAGCCGACCCCGGGGCGCTGAACCGCGGTGGTCCGCTGCTGCCACGCGTCAGTCGAGATCCTGCTCCGCCCGGGCGAAGGCAGTCGGCGTGCCGTGCTCGTCGAGCGTGACCTCGATCACGTTCGGATTGCAGCACACCGGACAGTCCTCCACGTAGCGTTGGCGCGATCCGGCCGACACGTCGATCGGGATCTGGATCTCCTCACCGCACGCATCGCAGACGTAGGTGGCTTCCATGCTGCCCATGGCAGCTGGCGGCCTGGTCGCCCGCAAGCACTTCCCGACCCCGACGGAGCCTCGACGCCATGACCGCCATCCTGTGGGCCGCCGCAGCGTTCGCACTCGGTTACCTGTTCGGTCGCCGGCAGGGTGGTGACGCGGAACGGGATCAGCCCGACGTGCCGATCGATGGCAAGGCGCTGGAACTGGCCCGGCGCGTGCTGCCGCTCGAGGGCAAGATCGGCGCCATCCGCGCCTACCGCGAGGCGACCGGGGTGGGGTTGCGCGCCGCCAAGCGGGCGGTCGACAGCCTCGGGTGAGGGGTGGGCGACGCGGCCCGAACGGGGTGGGGCGGTTTCTCCGTCCGTTGCGGCACGCGGCGCAGTATGCATCTGTCGATGGCCAAGAACCTGCGATCCGCGACGCTGAGCGTGAACCTGCCGATGGAGCTGGCCCAGGCCGTCTACCAGCAGGTGCGCGACGGCAAGTTCACGTCCGACGACGAGGTCGTGCGCGCCGCGCTGCGCCAGTTCCTGCACGTCGACGAACGCACAGCGGCCGCGGCGCCGCCCGAGGCGGGCCGGCGCAAGGGCCGCGAGCCGCGTTCCTGAGGGACCGGTGGCGTGGCCAGGTGCGGCAGCGTCGCGGGCCTTGACCCTGCCGGTCGGTCCACCGAGCATGCCATCGTCGGCTGTCGCTGGCGCCAAGGCATCCCATGCAGCGCACCCTCGGTCTGTTGGCGTTCCTCCTGCCCATGGCGCTCCCGGCGCAGGTTGCCATCGGCGACATCGCCGTGACCGGCTTCTCGAGCACTGCCTTCGGCGTGATCAGCGCGGGGCCCACTGTCACCGGCTACGCGACGCCCGGCTACCAGGGCACCGGCACCGGCACGTCGCAATCGATCCTGTGGGATCGGGCGAACCCGCAGAGCTTCCTCGTCGGCGGGTTCGGCTTCGTCGGCCGGGCCACCATCACCGGCACCGGTGCCGTCAGCTACGCGCTGATCACCAACAACGTCGGCATCGTGTCGCAGATGAGCTGGTTCGACGGGGGCCTGGTCGCCTTGGTGGACTCGGGCACCAATCAGGTTCGCCTGCTCGATCCGGGCACCGCCGCGGTGATCGACCTGTCGACCGGTACGCAGCCATGGGGCAGTGACGCCAGCTCCGGTGCCGTCGACCCGCTCACCGGCGACGTCGTCGTGGGCGGCAGCGGTGCGATCTACCGGCTGGCAGTCGGCAGCTCGCTCGCGACGCTCGTCGTCGGCGGTCTCGGCGGCTACGTGACGGCGATCGCCTTCGACCCGGCGAACGGCGACATCGTCGCCACCGTGCTGACCGCCAACCGCCTGATCCGCGTCGATGGCAGCGGGGCGGTGGCCGACATCGCGCCGCCGTACTCGGTGCCCGGGCCCAACGCGCTCGACATCGATGGCAACGGCGATTTCGTCACCGGCGGCGGCACCGGCCAGGTCTACCGCGTGCCGCACGCCGGCGGTTCACCGGTCTTCCTCGCCAGCAACACCAGCCCCGCGAACGCGGTCAATGGCCTCGCCGTCGTCGGCGGTGGTGGCTTCGGCATCCCGTTCGGCCAGGCGTGCAGTGGCGTCGCGGGCCCGGTGTCGTTGACGGCCACCGGTCCCTACCGCGTCGGCACGACGGTCGTGATGACCTCGACGAACCACGCCCCGAACGCACTCGGCGTGTTGATCCTCGGCCTGTCGGACACGAGCCACGTCGGCTCGGCGTTGCCCTACTGGCTCGACCCGCAGCTCGGCACGTCGGGCTGCTACCTGCACGTCAGCGGCGACACGCTGGTGCCCGGCATCAGCGGCGGCACCGGTCCCGCCAGCCTCACGTTCCCGGTCGTGCTGCAGCCGATCATCTCCGGCTACCGGTTCTACGCGCAGCACGTGTGTCTGGAGGCGGTGCTCGGCGGCCTGTCGTGGTCGAACGGCGTGGCCTTCCGCGTGCCGTGACCGTGCGTGCTGGCGCGCGTCGTAGGTCAGCGCCCGCGCGTGTAGTCACCGGGGTCGATGCCGGACAGGAACTGCCAGACGACTTCGTAGAAGTTGCGCGCTCCGGTCACGGTCGGCTCGTCTCCGAGCAGGAACGGTGGCTCGCCGGTCAGCGAGGCGATGCCGAAGAACGGACGCAGCCAGAAGGCGAGTTGTCCGCCCACCAGCAAGGACAGCAGCAGCCAGGCCGCCGACACGGCGAGCGATCGCCGCATCGACACGCCATGCTGTTCGAGCAGACTGCGGACCTGCAACAACAGCGCGATCGCACCCGCCACGGCGATGAAAGCGATGTTCATGCCGACGAAGCCGGGGTAGCCGCCGAGGCTGCGTTCGTCCGGTGGCAGCATCGACCGTCCGAGGAAGAAGCTCACGGGACTCAGGCTCGCCAGCAGCACAGCCAGGGTGCGGAACGAGCCGAACGTGCACTGCTGGACCTCGGCGAAGCGGAGCCGGGCACCGAGGAAGCGCGCGAAGACGAAGTAGGACAGGGCGCAGATGCTCGCGGTGCCGAGCAGCAGCAGGGGGAACTTGACGCCGCTGCGCCACGCGTAGGTGAAGTTCTTGCCCGCGCCGACCGCGGCGCCGTAGCAGCAGGCGCAGAGCACGGTGACGGCGACGTCCGAAAGCACCTTGCGACGGTTCGTCGGCACGGCGTCACCGCAGCAGTTCGAGTGCCCGCGCCATGCGCAGGGTGACGAACAGCACGAGCAGTTGCCAGGCCACGAGCAAGGCCACCGACCGGCTCGGCAGCAGGGCCTGGTCGTGTCGCACCAGGCGCAGCAGCTGGGCGAGGCCGGCCGCCAGCGCTGCGCCGAGCATCACGATCGATGCCACGTTGGCGTCGATCCAGTCGCCGGCCATCATGGTCTGGCCGAGGAACCACAGGATCGGGAAGAAGCCGAGGGTGAACAGCGCCGCGACGCTCGAGATGACCAGCGCCAGGGCGACGTTCTGGATCGGCCGCAGGCGGCTGCCGAGATAGGCGCCGAACACCTGCAGCGACGGGAAGCAGAGGCAGACCGAGCCACCGAACAGCACGCCGATCTTCCACCACGAACCGCTGCCGCGCACGAAGCCATACGGGATGGACGCGAGCACAGTGCATGCCACCAGCACCAGCACGAGCTGCCACAGCGTGTCGCCGCCGGCGATGCTGGCGGCCAGACGATCGCGCCGGGCCAGCAGGAACTCGAAGGCGTGGTCCGGGTGTCGCCACACGGCGCGCAGCTCGGCTGCGGTGTAGGGCGCGTCGATGGCGATCGGACCGGCGGGCGGCGGAGCGGGGGCAGGCGCGGGATCGCACGGGTCTGGCATGGCGGGTCTCGACTCTCGGAGCCCATACACTTTGCGTAGCAAAGTGGAAAGCGTCAAGCCCCGGCTGCCGGTCACCAGCCGCGGCTCATCGGCGACCGCGCATGGGCTGTCCAGGCTGGCGCCGTACGAACTGCTGCGGTTGCCCCGGCGCTTCCGCGCCGTAGCTTGGTCGCGTCCACTCGCCAAGGAGGCTCTCATGCGTCTGTCCGGATCCGCGTTGCTCGTTCTCTCCACCCTGTTCGCGACCTCGTGCGCGTCGACGTCGCCATCGGCGTGCTGCGCCAGCTGCGAGAAGGCGCAGGCCGTGGTGGCGTCCGTCGCGAAGCAGAACCCCGACTGCACACGGCTCACGCTGCACTGCTCGATGCAGGGCGGCGCGAAGGGCTGTGCCAGTACCGATGCCGCTCGCATCGGCAAGCCCTCGGACAAGGAGGACCTCGAAGCGATGCAGACGGGCAAGACGATCGTGCTCGAAGAGGCTGGCGCACTCGACGTCACCGTGCCGATCAACAACAAGGACGGCAAGTTCCAGTCTGCTTGCGGCGTGACGTTGAAGCCCGCCGGCATGACGCGGGAACAGCTCACCGCGAAGGCAACCAAGATCGCGAAGGCGGTAGAGGTTGGCCTCGGTGGTGCGTGCGACTGCACCTGCAAGTGAGTGCGCACGGTGCGGCGTCGTTTCGTCGGCGTGACGCGCCGTGGACCCCGGCGTAGGCGACCGATCGCACGCTGCGACCCTCCCGCGCATGGCCATCAGCCGGAGATGGCGTGCCGGAATGCGAGCTCGCCAGGCAGCCGCTCGCCCGTGTACTCGATGTGCACGATGCGGCGGTGCACGGGCCGGGTTGCCTTGGACGATGCATGCAGCAGCAGCGGCCGCATGCACAACGCGCCGCCGGCAGGCACGTGGCAGGTGACCGGCGCAATGGTCCGGGCCAACGCGGCGCTTCGCTGCGCGGCCAGGACGCCGTGGCAGTGTGTGCCCGGCAGCACGCGCAGCGCGCCGTTCGCCGCGTCGGATCCATCCAGATCGATCCGCACGGCGAGCAGGTTGCGCAGCAGGTGCTCGGGCGGCTGCACGAACCACACGCCCCGCTTCTGCGACCATGGGCCGAAGCCGGCGGCGTCCCGCCGTTCCTGCACCGGCACGACGAGGTCCTGGTGCCACGTCACGAGCCAGTTCGCCGTCGGCGTCTTGTCGAACAACGTCGCCCGGTGGGCGAACGCGGTGGCGCCGAGCACGGGTTCGACGAGGGCGCGCACTTCGCGGCTCGCTGCGAGGGAGCGAACCGCGGGATGCAGGAGCCCATCCCGGTTGCCGGCGCCGGTCGCCAGCAGTTGCGGGAAGGCATGCAGCAGCGCCTGATGGGCACCGGGTGGGAGCACCTCCGCGGCGATCGCGAAGCCATCGGTTTCCAGGTCGTGCGGCATGGTGGTGACGGCGCGGCCTACCTGCCAGCCAGGGGGCGTATACCCCACTCCGGGTGGGGATCCTACCCCGGGGTGGTCGCCCGTCAGGCCCGCAGCGCGAGGTGGAGCCGGCGCCACAGGCGGTTGGCGACGAGGCTCGTGTGGACCTTCGACCGGGCGGAGCGCCGGGCTCGCCGCACCGCGGCACCAGACTGGAGGCGGCGGGTGGGGCGCTTGGTGCGGAGGGGCATGCGGCCGCGAAAGCGTGGACGCGATCCCGACGTTTCGCGGCGTCGACTGGCGGTGGCGCCTGGTGGGGCTCCTGGTGGCACGAAATGGGTACCGCTGCTCAGCTATGCGGAGGCCCATGACCGACCTGACCGAACCCGTTCCACCGCCGCGGACCAAGAAGCCGCGCGGCTGCCTCTTCTACGGCTGCATCACCGCGGTCGCGCTGTTCCTGCTCGTCGGCGTCGGCGGCTACTTCGCCGTGCGGTACGGGCTGCAGAAGCTCGTCGCGAGCGTCGAGCCCTACACGGACGCGACGCCGATGCAGTTGCCGGAGTCGACGATGGGCGACAGCGACTACGGAGAACTCGAGCAGCGCGTGGCGGCGTTCGCGGCGGCGACGCCGGCGGCAGCAGGAACGCCACCGTTGGTGCTGACCAGTGACGACATCAACACGCTGATCGACCGCCACCCGGCGTGGCAGGCCTTGCGCGGCCGGCTGCACGTCTCCCTGCAAGGCGACGTGATCGAGGCCAAGGTCGCGTTGCCGTTGGACATGCTGGACAACCTGCCCTGGCTGTCGGAACTGAAGGGCCGCTACGTCAACGCAACCGTCGCGATGCACGCCTCGTTCGACGACGAGACCCTGGTCACGTCGTTGCGTTCGGTGCAGGTCAAGGGCGAGGACCTGCCGCCGGATCTGCTGCAGGCCCTGAAGGGGCAGCGGATCGAGCGGTTCACCGAGCCGCAGGCGCAGGACCTGCGGCGCCGCATCGAGAGCTTCCGCGTCGAGGGCGGGCTGCTGACGATCCGCGCGAAGACCGCGAAGTGATGCCACGCTGCGAGCCCGCGAAGATGTCCTTGGGACAGGCTCCCGGATCTCCCGGGGTGGCCGCCGGCGCGGCCACGCAGAGCGTTCGAGACCGGTTGTCGGTCGCGCTCTGGGGGGAGAGTTTCCCCGACCGGCAACCCGCCTGGCCGATGGACTAGTTGCGCCGATTCCCCACGTCGGAGGTGCCATGAAGGCTGCAACGTTGGTTCCGCTCCTGCTCGTCACGGCGCTGCCGGCGCAGTGTCTCTTCACGTCCCTGACCACCACTTCCGTGGGGCCCGGGTGCAACGTCGGCTCCACCGGCTACTGCAAGGTCGTCGGCCTGCCGACGACGCTGAGCACGTCGCTGGACCCGGCGAATTGCCGGCTGGAGGTGCAGATCCACCTGTTCGAGGCGTGCGGGGTGTCGGTTCCGTTGCGGTTGCTCGCGTTCGGGTTCCAACCCGCAACGGTGCCGCTGCCGGAGTTCGGTCCGGGCTGCGTGTTGGCGTTCGCACCGCTCGCCGTCCTGTCCTGGAGCACGGGACCGATCGCCCTGGACCTGCCGCCCGGCGTTGCCGCGCTGAGCTTCCTGGTGCAGGGAGCGGCACTGAGCATCGCCCCTCCCGGCGGGCAAGGTCTCGATGCGCTGACCTTCTCGGACGCGTTGCGGGTCGATCTGCAGTAGATCCGCGTCCACCGTCGACATCGGTCCCGTTGCCTCGTCGCCGCGACCGGGCCGCGAGGAACCCGCAGGCAACCCTTGGCCGTCGGCCGCCCCATGGCGAACATGCCCGACATGGCGAAGTCCTCCTGCCCGTTGTCGCAGTCCCAATTCCTGGCCAAGGCCGAGCCGCTGAAGATCGGCATCAACGGTCAGGACATGCTGGCCGAGGTGAAGGCGTTCTCGACCGGTTCGTTCGGCTGGTACCTGAACGGCAAGACCACGATCCTGGTCGACGGCAAGGCGGTGTCGGTCCAGATCGGCATGAACCTGACCATCGTCGGCAGCAAGGACGCGGCGCGCGAGTGAACCGTGTGACGCCATCCCCGACCACGCACCCAGGAGGCCGCATGCGTTCCCTGACTTCCCTCGTGTTCGCCGCCTTGCTTGCCTGGGTGGTCCTGGTCTCGTGTGCGTCCGTGCCGGTGACGTTTCCGGGACTCGACCCGGCACTCGGCACGCAGGCACACCTCGACCAGGTCAACTCCAGCCGGTTCTGCGGCACCTGCCATCCGGCGATCTACGCGGAGCACCGCTTCAACACCCACGGCCGCGCGTTCTTCGATGCCGAGGCGCGCCTGGCGACACGCGGCTTCCGGCGCGACGACTGCATCCGTTGCCACACGCCGCGGCCGGTGTTCGAGACCGGCATCGGCATGACGCCGATGCAGCGTTGGACCGACCTCGAGGAAGGCAACACCTGCATGTCCTGCCATGGCCGCGCCGGCTACGACTACAGCCGCTTCGTCGGCGGCGCGCAGTGCAAGGGCGCCTTCGAGCCCGAGGTCGGCACTGCGAACCACTGCGCCAGTTGCCACCGCATCGCGGGCACGCCGGCGCAATGGACGCGCGCCGAACACGGCAAGCTGGCGGGCCGCGTGTGCATCGACTGCCACATGCGAACGGTGGTGCGGCCGGTCGCCATCGGCCAACCGCCGCGGCCGGTGCGCAGCCACCTGTTCCCGGCGTCGGGCAGCGAGTCGCAACTGCGTTCGGCGTATGGCTACGAGGTGAAGGTCGAAGGCAACGAAGCCGTGGTCGCGATCACGAACAAGGGCGTGGGGCACAACTTCCCGACCGCGAACCGCCAACGCGGCGTCGAGTCGCTGGTCATCGTGCGCGACGCGGACGGCAACGAGGTCGCGCGCTCCCGCCTGACGTGCCGCTATCCGTACGCCGCGGAACTGCCGGAACATTCCCTGGTGCTGCCGCGCGGGTCGCAGATCCCGTCCGGCAAGACGACGACGCATCGGGTGCCGTTGCCGATCGCTGCCGGCACCGTCGAGTGCCGGCTCTACTTCAAGCTGTATCGGCCCAGCGACGACGACGATCCGCATCTGTCGCGTTGCCTGGAAGAACGGCGCCTGCCCTTCGGCGGCATCACGCCGTCGTCGACGCCGGTGCCCCGCGAGGTGGAAGTCTTCTACTCACCGCCGCCGACGAAGATCGAGGACTTCTTCGACCAGACCGGCCTCGCCAACACGCTGCGGTCGCCATGGTCGCCGGAGCCGATCGTCGTGCCGGCGGGCACGGATCAGGAACAGATCGACGTGCTGGCGGCGATGCTCGAATCGCATCTGCCGGAGGCGCGCAAGCAGGCCCGCGAACGGCTGGCTGCGGTGTTTCCCGCGTCGGCATCGGCGCTGGTCACGGCGCTGGCGCGCTGGAGCAACGAGACGTTCCACGAGGCGATGAAGACCTTCCTGGCGATCGGCAGCCCTGCGGTGCCGACGCTGATCCAGGCGCTGTGCCACGAGCATCTCTACGTGCGTTGCCATGCGCGCCTGCTGCTCGCGCAGTTGGAGCTAGGCGATTCGCGCAACGAGGTGCGTCAGGCCCTGGTCGCGGCGATGGCCATGGGGAACCCGCTCGATCGGCGCAGCGCCGCCGAGGCGCTGGGCCACGTCGGCGACGCGACGGCGTTCGCGGCCTTGCGCGGCGGGCTCGAGGACGTCGACTGGGACGTCGTGCATGCCTGTGCGACCAGTCTGGCGTGGCTCGGCGACCGCGACGCGGTGCCGAAGATCATCGATCTGTTGCACCGTTCGCCGTGGCCGGAGACGCGGCGCACGCTGGCCGGCGCGCTCGCGACGCTCGGCTCGGCGGCGGGGGTGCAGCCGTTGTTGGACGACCTCATGGCCGACGACGTGCTGCAGCGGGAGTTCACCTTCGGAGTGCTGTTCGCGATCACCGACCAGCACTGCGGCTACGAGCCGGGGGCGCCGTCGGCAGAACGGCTGTTCGCCATCGCGCGGTTGCAGTCCTGGTGGGCGCAGCACGGCAGCGACCGCGCCGTGCATGCGCCGCTGCCAAAGGACGCGGCCATGTGGGAGCGCACGTGGGCCCTGGTCGAGAAGCTCGGCGGCGGCAGCGATGTCGATCCGGGTGGGGACGACGACGCGATCGCGCGCGACCTGCTGGCGCTCGGCGACGACGCCGTGCCCGCGTTGATCGAAGGCCTGACGTTCCCCTCGGGCTTCGCGCACAAGCGCGAGTGGATCTGCCGGTTGCTGGGCCAGATCGGCAGCAAGTCGGCGACCCCGTTCCTCGCGGCGGCGTTGCGGGATCCGGTGCCCGCCGTTGCCGACTGGGCGTGCTGGGCGCTCGAGCGCTGCGGCGACGAAGACACGCCGTTCCAGCTGCGCAACTACGAGAATCGCGTGCCGGCGCTGGTCGGCTCGCCGCGTGGGGCCATGCCGGATGCGCCGGCCGACGCGTTGCTGGCCCGTGCGGCACGCGTGCGCCTGGTGCTCGGTGACGAGACCGCGCGCCACGAGCTGGTCGGCTTCCTGCTGTCGCCGAACCTGGCGGCGCGTCAGCTCGCCATCGGCGCGCTGCGCGATCACTTCGGTGAGGACCGCGGCTTCGATCCGGCGGCGCCTGGCGACGCGCGCGCCGCGGCGGCAGCGCGCTGGCAGGATGGCGTCGGCACCGGGCGATGACCTGACGTCGTTCCGGCCGCTGCAGGTGGCCAGATGCCGCGGAAGGTCCGCGGCGGTCGGGCTGTCCGATGCCGCATGGTGCACAGGACCCGGGTCCGCCGTTCCGCGGCGTCGCGAGGTCAGGGGCGCCTGCTCGCGCTCACCGCCGTCGCCGTGCTGCTGGGCAGCTGGATCCTCGTGTTCCAGCCTGACCACGGCGGCGACTTCGCGCCGCGGCTCATCAAGGCACAGGTGGACCTCCGGACGCTCGACTGTGCCGTGCGGTCGTTCCGGGCTCGACACCACCGGCTCCCGGAATCGCTGCGCGAACTCGCCACGAAGCATGCCGACGGTTGCAGCGAGCTGGAGGAACTGCCCCAGGACCCATGGGGCCACGACTACGTGCTGCAAGCCACCGCCGGGCCGGGCAAGGGGGACTGGACGGTGTGGAGCCTTGGTCCCGATGGCTGGCAAGGCACCAGCGACGATCTGCGCAGTGGCCGGCGGCGGTAGGTGCCGCACACGCGGCTACCGGATCAGGCCGTGTGATGAGATGTCGTTCGCGTCGCCGGGCCGGCTACGGCGCCAGGACTTCGCCTGCAGCTTCGCGGACCCGGCGCCGGATCCACCCAGCCAGGGTGGATCGCAGCGGGCGACCCTGATGTTCCGGGGCGCGTGTCGCCCACTCGGCGCGACGGAACACGCGGCGAAGGTCGCGCATGGAGGGGCCGGCAGCCGAGATCGTGAAGCTGCCCAGGTAGGCGCGCAGGCACTCCTGCCCCCCGAGCCGTTCCGCGAACCAGATGCGGATCACGCGCTGCACGTCGCCATCCCCCGACGCGACGAACCGCGCGAAGTCCGGCTCGTCGTCGCGGATCGCGGTGTGCGTGGCAGTGCGCACCCACGTCCGGCTCTCTCGCAGATGGAACAGCGGCGCCAACATCGCCGGCCATGGTACGGCACGAACAGCAGACGGCGCGCGGCGCGGCAGGAATGTCGGGGTTGATGGCGTCAGTGCCGCCCGACTCAGGTCCGGACCTTGCAAGGTGGGCGGGCCTGGCGATACTCAGCCCCCGACCCTTCTCGACGATCCACCCCAACGACCTTGGCGCGCAGACACGGAGTGCAGTGAGCCCGGCCAGCGGGAATGCGGTCTGCATTCCCCTCGCCAAGCCGCTCGTGCTGAGCGGCTCGCTGCATCCCCGCCCCTGCGGGGACACGCGCATCCGCTCCCTTGCACGACCTTCCCGACGACGATGACGAAGCGCTGCTCGCCGGCAGCACCACGGAACGCACGGCGGAGCTGAAGGCATCGGTGCGCGCCGTCGCGCAGCGGCCGTGCCAGCTGTGCGGCCGGCAGCTGTGTGGCCACGCAGCCTTGCTGTCGATCCTGCTCGGTTCGCGCCACGCGCCGCGCTGTAGCGCCTGCGCCGCCGTGGAACTCGGCGAACCAGAGCCCGATCTGTGCGAACGTTCGTTGCAGTGGATCCGGCGGCGCGAGTGCTTCCTCGCCGCCTGGCACGCCGCCAGCGCGGCGGAGGGTTTCGGCGCCGCCGACCGGCCGAGCTGCCTGTTCGCCGCCGACGCCGCCGCGGGTGCCGGCGCACGCGACCCGATCCCCGCTGCGTCGACGACCGTGCCCATCGCCGATGCCGTGCACGACGCCGGCGACCTCGGCTGCGGCGACCTCGTGCTCGAGCTCAAGTTCACGCTCGCCGGGATGGCCCCGGGCAGCGTGCTCGAAGTGCGCGCCACCGACACGGCGGCGCCGATCGACCTGCCCGCCTGGTGTGGCCTCGTCGGCCACACCCTGCTGCACACGTCTCCCCCCCGTTACTGGATCCGAAGGAAAGCCAACCCATGACCAACCGCTTCTGCGTCAGTCTCACCTACGCCAAGAACGATGCCGACAAGGCCACCGTCGCCTTCGTGGTCGCCAATGCCGCCGCCGCTTCCGAGAAGCAGACCGTGGTGTTCCTCAGCACCGAAGCGGTGCGCATCTGCCAGCAAGGCTACGTTGACGACGTGCACGAGGAGGGCTTCGCGCCGCTGCGCGACCTGGTCGCCAACTTCGTCAAGGCCGGCGGCACGATCTGGGTGTGCTCGCCGTGCTTCAAGAAGCGGCAGCTCGACGAGACCAAGGTGATCCCCGGCGCGACGATCGTCGGCGGCGCCAAGCTGGTCGAGTTCCTGTCGCAAGGCGCACCCTGCGTCAGCTACTGAGGCACGGGCGAGGATGCGGCTACGGCCGCCCATGCAGGAGCTGGCGGCGCTGCGCGCCGCAGCTCAGCGGCGAGTGGCGGAGTCGAGCGGTTCGCTCCCTGTGTCCGGCCTGGCGGCAGTGCCGATTGGAGAGAAGACGATGGTCGAAAACCCCGGTTCGACGGCGCCCGACGCGGTGTGCGACGGTGGCGATCTCGATTGCGGCAGCGGCCTCTTGCTGATCATCCGATCGGCGATGGCGCCGCTGCGCCCGGCCGGCACGTTGCTGGTCAAGAGCCGCGAGATCTCGGTGCGCGAGGACCTGCCGGCCTGGTGCCGCATGGTCGGCCACGCGCTGCTGCACGAGACACCGGGCGCCAACGGCTACACACACTTCCTGCTGCGCAAGAAGGGCGACGACGCCGACCTCGGCACCGACCTCGAACAGGCGCGGCGCCACAGCTGGCAGGTGCGCGCGCGTTGGACCAGCGGCATGCAGGCCAAGGTCACGGTGCGCAACCACGGCTTGCCCATCGGCCAGCCGGCGAGCTTCGACACCGAGGACGCGGCGCCGTCGGCGATCGAGTTCCTGCTGTCGGCCGTCGCCGGTGCCCTGTGCACCGGCCTGCAGTGGCGGCTGTCGCGGCTCGGCGTGGCGGTGCACAACCTCGAGGTCGTGGCCAAGGCGAAGTCCCACAACAGCCTCGTATTCCTCGGCGTCGAGCACACCGGCAGCCCGGCGCTGGCGGGCATCGACGTGTCGATCTACGTCGCCGCCGACGTCGACGACGACCAGCTCGAGCAGGCGTTCGCCGACACGCTGCGGCGCTGTCCCGTGACCCAGTCCCTGTTGCAGACCGTTGCGGTCGACGCACGCGCGCGCAAAGTATGACGATGAGGAACCAGCGCCCGATCCCGCCCTTCCCGGTCTCCGTCGTCGGCAGCTGGCCGCGCCCACGTTGGTTGCTCGACGCGACGCAGAAGCGCCAGAAGGACCTGGAGCACACACGCGACCAGGCGACGCTGCTCGCGATCAAGCTGCAGGAGGACGCCGGCGTCGATGTGCTGAGCGACGGCGAACAGCGGCGCGACAACTTCTACTCGTTCCTCGCCGAGAAGCTCGATGGCGTCACACTGATGACCATGGCCGACCTGCTCGACTTCGTCGAGGACAAGGCCGGCTTCGAGGCGCTGCTGCAGACGCTCGACGTGCCGGCGTTCGCGATCAAGAACCCGACCATCACGGGGCGGCTCGGTCGCCGCGAACCGCTGGCCGTGCGCGAGGCCTCGTTCCTGCGCGCGCACACGACGCGCGCCTGCAAGGTCACGCTGCCCGGGCCCTACCTGCTGTCGCGATCGATGTGGGTGCAGAAGCTGTCGTCGGCCGCCTACCCGACGCGCGAACTGCTGTGCGACGACATCGTCGCGATCCTGCGGGCCGAGCTGCAGGATCTGGCGGCGCTGGGCGTCGAGGTGGTGCAGTTCGACGAGCCGGTGCTGACCGAACTTGTGTTCGCCGGCAAGGCCGCGACGCGCACGTTCATGTGTGCGGCGCTCGCCGCGGCGGCCGATCCCGCCGCCGAACTGCGGCTCGCGGTCGACCTGATCAACCGCGTGATCGCCGGCGTGACGGGCACCACCACGGCGATCCACGTCTGCCGCGGCAACTGGAGCCGCAAGGAAGACGTGCTGCTGTCGGGCGACTACGACCCACTGCTGCCCTACCTGGCGCAGATGCAGGTCGACCAGTTCGTGCTCGAGTATGCGACGCCGCGCGCCGGCCCCGAGTCGCTGCTGGCGCAGCTGCCGAAGGGCGCGACGATCGGTTTCGGCGCGATCAACCCGCGCACGGATCCCGACGAGCAACCGACGGCGATCGCCGATCGCATCGCCGGACTCGTGCAGACGTTGGGCCACAAGAGGATCTGGCTGAACCCGGACTGCGGCTTCGGCACGTTCGCCGATCGCCCGGTCGCCAGCGAGGCCGCCGCAGTGCGCAAGATGGAGATCCTGGCCGCGGCGGCGCAGCGGCTCAGAAGTTCAACGTGAGCTGGATGTAGCCAACCTGGCGGCGGTCGTTGTCGATGCCGTAGCCGCCCGAGGCGTAGACGCCGCTGGCGAACTTGGCGCCGAGCACGATGTCGCCCTCGACCTCGCCGAGCTGCGCCGACGTGCCGCGGCGATTGAGCGTCAGCAGGTTGACGTCGAGCGAGACGTCCGCGAGCGGCGCGAAGCGCAGGCCGAGCTGGGCCGTCTGCAGGTCGCTGCGCCAGGCGCCGCCGTACTGGTGCAGCAGGCCCGCCGAGTTGAAGTCGGCCGGGTTGCCGACGTCCATCTTGCCGGTCGCGTCGGTGAACTGCAGCGACACGCTCTCGAACACGCCTTCGAACCACTCCAGCCGCCGCGTGACGGTGCCGCGCCAGGCCGTGCGGTTCTGGCCCGCGTCGACGATCCGGTGCGAGTATTCGACGTTCCAGTGCAACTCGCCGGGGAGCTGCCCCACACCGTCCACGCCGAACCACTGGTCGTTGCTGGCCAGGTCGCCATCGCCGGTGCCCGCCATGTAGTAAGGCTTCACCGCCTGCAGCAGGTCGCCACACAGATTGCTGGCGACGAGGTTCGCCGAACCACCGGCATAGCGGGTGCCAGGGTGCACCGACTGCAGCGGGCCGTAGTCGTCGAACGCGAACAGCTCGATGTCGTGGTCGGCGATCTTGTGGCCGAACCAGACGCCGGTGAACGTGCCGGGGCGTTGCAGGAAGTCGCAGGAGCCGAGGATCAGACCGTTGCTGAGGATGAACTCGCTGCGGCCGACGCGCCACTTGTCGCCGAAGCCGAACATGTCGTCGGCATAGAGGTAGAACTGCGACACGCCGTTGAAGTCCTCGCCGGCGAGCGCATCCGAGTAGCTCTCGGAACCGGCCCAGGTCTCCGAGAAGTTGAACTCGGCGAGGGCCGAGACCTTCTCCGTCGCCTGATAGCGCATGCGGATCCGGGCGCGCGTCGCCTGCTGGTCGGCAGCCGCGTACGGATAGCCCATCCGGGTCTCGGCATTGCGCACGCGCAGCCGGATGTCGCCTTCGATCGACAGCTTCTTCGACCGCAGGTCGAGCGCGCCGCTGGTGTCGACCTTGCCTACCTCTGCGCCCGGCGGCGGGCCGAAGGTGAAGCACTGGTGCGGTGAGTCGTAGCAGTTCTGCGCCGTCAGGGCGCCGGCCAACGAGGCAGCGGCAGCAACGATGGCAGCCGACGTGAGAGTGCGATGCATCGGGTTCTCGGGTCAGGGGTTCATGGAGTCACCCCGGCGCGAGATCCACGGCACTCTCGAGGGCCCAAGGGGAGGCCAATCCCCTATGGTGTGGAAGCCGACCGGCTCCGGTCCCTCGGCGCCGCGGAGCTCGCTCCGCAGGTGCGCCGAGGCCGTGCTCAGGTGTGAGGCGATACGGCGAAACTCGGTCGTTCCAACATGGGCGGAATCCTCTCGCGGCCCCGACAAACGTGCAACGGGCGATTGGGATTGCCACGCAGCCGCCGCAGTTTCGCCCGTCGTGCCGCATACCGGGCGGTAGGCCGCGCCACCGCCTTGCCGTGCGCGCCGCGGGCAGTCACGATCGGGAGCATGACGCAGGACGAGGAGAAGGACGCTGCGCCGCGCCTGCGCGCCGTGGTGCTTTACGCCGACGACCGCCCGTGCAGCGCGACTTCGACCTGGCGCTGCACTTCGACGGCTCGAGCTTCCGTGCTTTCACGGTGAGGACGGATGCGACGGGGCGATTCGAGTTCTCGTTCGGGTCCGGGGCGAAGCACGACGGGGAGCTGCAGCTTTGGACCGGCGGTGACTCGCCGATCACGGTGCGCACTGTAGTCTCCGGCGAC
>JBGARS010000180.1:0-1028 GCA_044230075.1 Planctomycetota bacterium
ACATGGTCGTCGTCGCAGTCGATGCCGCGCGCCACGAGGCGTTCTCGGGGAGGATGACGGTCTACGCCTCCGACGACCCCGGCTCGGGCGGCTACGAAGACGACGGCCTGAGCGCGGAGCGGTCAGCGCATCGACACGGACTTCGCGCGCTTCGACTCGCACAACTCGCGAAAACGCTGGAACAGGTGCGCGCTGTCCAGCGGCCCCGGAGCGGCCTCGGGGTGGTATTGGACGCTGAAGACCGGCGCCTTCTTGTGGCGCATGCCCTCGACCGTCATGTCGTTCAGGTTCACGTGCGTCAGCTCCAGGTCCGCGCCCATCGATTTCGGGTCGACGGCGTAGCTGTGGTTCTGCGAGGTGATCTCGACCTTGCCGGTCGTCATGTCGCGCACGGGATGATTCGCGCCATGGTGTCCGAACGGCATCTTGTGCGTCTTCGCGCCCAGCACGATCGACAGGATCTGGTGGCCGAGGCAGATGCCGAAAATCGGCTTCTTGCCGACCAGCTTGTCCATGGCGGCGATCGCGGGCTTCACCGCGGCCGGATCACCCGGGCCGTTCGAGAGGAACACCGCTTCCGCGTCGAGTCCGAGCACGTCGTCCGCGCTCGTTCCGGCGGGCACGACCGTGACGTCGAATCCGCAGTGCACGAGGCTGCGCAGGATGTTGCGCTTGGCGCCGAAGTCGTACGCGACGACGCGGATCTTGCGCTCGCCCGCCGAGGAGGGGATCAAGTCCGGATAGGACGCGTCGTAGCCTTCGACCCATGCGTAGGGCGTCGAGCACGTGACGCCGACCGTCAGGTCGCGGCCGTCGGTTGCGGGAGCGTTGCGGGCCTTCTTGACGAGCGACTCGTGATTCGAGTCCGTCGTCGAAACCCAGACGCGCATCGAGCCTTCCTCGCGCACGATGCGGGTCAGGCGCCGCGTGTCGACGCCCTCGATCGCGACGACCTTCTGTCGGACGAGATACTCGGGGAGCGTCATGCGCGAGCGAAAATTGCTCGCCACCGTGCTCATCTCGCGGAT
>JBGARS010000181.1:0-1018 GCA_044230075.1 Planctomycetota bacterium
GACCTCTCGTCGATCGAGCGGGCGTACTCGAAGGACCCGCGGGGCAATCCGCCGTACCACCCGGGGATGATGACGGCGCTCCTGCTCTACGCGTACTGCCGCGGCGTGTACGCGTCGCGCCAGATCGCGATCGCGTGCGAGGAGCGCGTGGACTTCATGGCGCTGACGGGGATGCAGGAGCCGGACTTCCGCACGATCAGCGACTTCCGCAAGGTGCACCGCGACGCTCTCGCCGGACTCTTCGTGCAGGTGCTGCGGCTGTGCCGCGAGGCGGGCCTTGCGAAGCTCGGCCATGTGGCGCTCGACGGGACCAAGGTGAAGGCCAACGCGAGCAAGCACAAGGCGATGAGCTACGCGCGGATGAAGGAGACCGAGCCCAAGCTCGCGGGGCAGGTCGAGGAGTGGATGAAGGCCTCGGGCGCAGCCGACAAGGCGGACGACAAGGAGCTCGGGGCCGACGCGCGCGGCGACGAGATGCCGGACTGGGTCGCTGAGAAGCAGGCGCGACTCAAGAAGCTGCGCGAGGCGAAAGAGGCGCTGGAGTCGGCGGCAAATGAGGAAGCGGAGGAGCTGCGCGCCGAGCGCGTGGCCGAGGTCGCGGCGCGCTTCACGCTGGACGCCATGCCGGGCAAGCAGATGTCGATCGACGCCGACCTGCGCGCGGGCGCCTTCGACATGGACGAGGCGCGCCGCCGGCGCAACGACCTCAACCGCGAGTCGCAGCTCTTCGGCTCCATGGACGGCGCGATGAAGTTCGTGAAGGGCGACGCCATCGCCGGCATCGTGATCACGGTCGTCAACATCGTCGGCGGCCTCGCGATCGGCGTGCTCATGCGCGGGATGACCGCGGGCGAGAGCCTGCGCCTCTACGGCCTCCTGACGATCGGCGACGGGCTGGTCTCGCAGATCCCCTCCCTCCTCATCTCGACGGCGGCGGGTCTCGTCGTGACGCGCGTGGCCTCGGAGGACGAAGACGCCTCGCTCGGCGGCGACGTCGGCCGGCAGATCTTCGGCAACC
>JBGARS010000182.1:0-1006 GCA_044230075.1 Planctomycetota bacterium
GAGAGCTTCCGGGACTACGGCAAGCACCTCGGCGTGCGCACCGCCTGCATCTTCGGCGGCGTCGGCCAGAACCCGCAGGTCACGGCGATGGCGACCGGCGTCGACGTGCTGGTGGCCTGCCCGGGCCGCCTGCTCGACCTCATCGGCCAGGGCCACATCGAGTTCGGGGACCTCGAGGCCTTCGTGCTCGACGAGGCCGACCGCATGCTCGACATGGGCTTCCTGCCGGACGTGAAGCGCGTGATCGCCCGCCTCCCGGCGAAGCGGCACACCCTGTTCTTCTCGGCCACCATGCCGCCCGAGATCCGCGGCCTCGCCGAGTCGCTGCTGCGCGACCCGGTGAGCATCGCGGTGTCGCCGGTGTCGTCGGCGGCGGAGAAGGTGGCGCAGCGGGTGTGCTTCGTCGACAAGGACGCCAAGCGCAACCTGCTGCTGCACGTGCTCAAGGCGCCGGAGGTCGGGCGGGCGCTGGTGTTTAGCCGGACCAAGCACGGGGCGAACCGGGTGGCCGAGCACCTGCACAAGGCGGGTGTGTCGGCGGCGGCGATCCACGGCAACAAGTCGCAGGGGGCGCGCACGCGGGCGCTCGACGGCTTCAAGTCGGGCGAGCTGGCGGTGCTGGTGGCGACCGACATCGCGGCGCGTGGGATCGACGTGACCGGGGTGACACACGTGATCAACTTCGACCTGCCGAACATCCCGGAGACGTATGTGCACCGCATCGGTCGCACGGGGCGGGCGGACGCGTCGGGGATCGCGGTGTCGTTCTGTGACGACGAGGAGCGGCCGTTCCTGGCGGACATCGAGCGGCTGCTCGGGGAGCACATCGAGCGGGTCGATGATCATCCGTACCCGCCGTCGCGGCCGCCCCCGGGGCCGACCGCGCGGGCGGCGGGGGGGGCGGGCGGGCCGCGGCCGGCGGCGGCTGCGGGCCCGCGCTCGCCGCGGGCTGGTGGTGGTGGTGGTGGGCCGCGTCGTGGTGGCGGTGGCGGCGGTGGTGGCGGTG
>JBGARS010000018.1:0-61739 GCA_044230075.1 Planctomycetota bacterium
CCCGATGCTGTCGGCGGTGCACGACCTGGCGCGCCACCGCGCCGGTGCGCGCAGCATCGCCGACGCCAGCGTGATCGGCAGCGAGGGGCGCGACGAACTGCGTGCACTCGGCGCCGTCGTCGGCAAGTGCACCGAGGCGTTCCGCGTCCTCGACGCGGAACTCGACGTGGATCGCGCCGTGTTGCTGCTCGGGGATGCCGCCGGGCTACTGCGGGATCAGAGCGGACTGGCGCCGACCGTGGTCGTGCGCATCAGCGCGTGGAGCGATCGCCTCGGCGATCTGCGCCGTGCGTCGGGCATGATGATCGCGGTGCCGGCCGGCACCACGAAGACCGGTCCCGTGCCGGCGTTCTTCCTCGGCTGCACCGAGGTCAGCCAGGGCGAGTATGCGCGTTTCCTCGACGAGCTCGGCGCGTTGGTCGGCCAGCTTGCCGGCGACGAACGCAAGGCGAAGCTGGCGACGAAGCTCGGCGATCTCGTGGTGCCGACCGACGAGGTCGACGAGATGCTGCGGCGTCGCGGCCGGCTGCCGTCGCCGGAGTTGCCGGTCGATCGCACGACGTGGTGGCAGGCGGCCGCCTATGCGCGCTGGTACGGGCTGGCGCTGCCGACGAAGGCCGAGTGGGCGTTGGCGGCGTTCGGCGACCAGCACCAGTACGAGTTCCCGTGGGGGCGCGAGTGGAAGATGGACGACAGCTGCCGCAACATCGGCAACCGGCTGGTGCCGGCGGCGTCGGGTGGCCTGTCGTGGCGCAGCACCGGCAACAAGGCCGTGCACCACCTCGCGGGCAACGCGGCCGAATGGCTGCAGGCCGCGCCGGGTGCCAGCTCCGGTGAGCTGGCTGGCGGCCGGTGCCAGGACTCGCTCAGCGATGCGAAGCGCCGGGCGGCGGGCGAGGACTTCCACGAGGCCAGCCTGACGAAGTCACTCGACGGCTTCGGCTTCCGCGCGATCCTGCGGCCGCGCGAGTTCCTCGGCAGCGACTTCCCGTCGGGGCGCCTGGCCAACGGCCGGTGAGCCAGGGCGGCGGCTGGGCGCTACTTGCGCCGCAGCACGAACAGCAGGTTGCCCGGATCCTTGAGCTGCACGGTGCGGTTGTCGCCCAGCATGCCGGTCAACTCGGTCGACTCCGGCCGCGTCTTCGGCACCTGCCGCACGTTGCCCTGATCGTCGACCGGTACCGCGGCGACGATGATGTCGACCGCGCTGCGTTCGAACGCGACTGGCAGGCGCAGCGGTTCGCTGCCCTTCAGGTGCACGAACTGATTCTGCTGTGCCGCCTGGGTCCAGTCCTGGCCGCCGATGACGACGATGCACGGCACCGGCCGTTCGTCGCTGTCCATGGCGCGGATCTCGAGCGTGCGCACCGGGATGCTGCCGCACGCGGTGAGCAGCAGGAGGCCGGCGGTCGCGAGCAGCGAACGGCGGCGGGTGCGGGTGGTCTTGGCGATCATCGGGGTCACGGTGGTCATCGGGATCACTTCTCCTGCCTCAGCACCCACGAGAAATCGCCGTACTTCCGGACCTGGTCGGCGATCTGTTGCCGGGTCAGCATCTCGAAGTAGGGCTCGTGGCTCGGCGCCACCGCCTGGATGCAGACGCGGTCATAGGGACCGAAGTCGATCTCGTGCACGCGGCGACCGCCGGAGCCGACCTTCTCGCCGTTGATGTAGATCGAGGCGGTCGGTGGATCGATCACGATGCCGACCGTGTAGGTGGTCGAGCCACAGCCGGCGCACGGGAGGCACAGGGCCAGGCCGAGCAGGATCGCGCTGCAGCGGCCGCGGCGCGCGCGAACGGAATGGGAAGATGTGGTCATTGGTTCGGCGGACGGGCGAGGCCGCGAGGATACGCCGGGGGTGCGGCATGTCCAGCAATCGGCCCAGTGGCCCCAAGGCCGCAGGCACGGTGCTGCCGTATGCTCGCTGGCGTGGCAGGATCCCGCGCGTGAAGCACTTCGTCCCCTCGTCGACACCGGCCGAGGGCCTCGGCGTGATGCTCCTGTTCGAGCGGATCGACGCGGCCGTGCCGGCGTTCTTCCGACCCGATCGGACGATCCACATCGCGCGGGCGCCGGGTCGCCTCGACGTGCTGGGTGGCTTCGGTGGGGACGCGGGCGCGCTGGTGCTGCAGGTGCCCACCGCCGAGGCCGCCTGTGTGGCGGTGCAGCTGCGCGACGACACGCTGGTGCGGCTGTGGTCGCCGTGCCGGGACGGGTCGCGCACGCAACTGTTGTCGATGCAACTCGGCGACCTCGGGCTGCCCGATGCACCGATCGACTACCCGGAGGCGCGGGCGCTGCTCGGCGCCGACCCGCGGGACCATTGGGCCGCCCATGTGCTCGGCTGTCTGCTGGTGCTGGCGCGCGAGCGTGGGGTGCAATTCGCGCGCGGCGCCGAGTTGCTGCTGCAGAGCGACGTGCCGGAGCAGGTCGGCGCCGGCTCGTCGGCGGCGGTCGAGGTCGCGGCGATGCACGCATTCGCCGCGGCCTACGGCGTGTCCCTGACCGGCTACGACCTCGCGCACCTGTGTCAGGTCGTCGAGACCGAGGTCGCGGGCACCCCGAGCGGCATGATTGCCCAAGCGGTCGCCGCGCTGGGCGAGGCCGACGAACTGCTCGCCGTGCGCTGCCAGCCCTGGCAGGTCGAAGACAGCTTGCAGGTGCCGTTGGACCTGGAGTTCGTCGGCCTCGACACCGGCGTGCGGCGCCAGGGCGCTGCGCCGCCCCTGACCGCGAACGGCGAGAACGCGCGCGCCGAGCACTTCCTCGGCCTGCTGGGGCAGGAGCTGACCCCGGCGCGCCGCGCGCAGCTCGGCGACGTGCTGCTCGCCGAGCATTTCGCCTACGCTGCGGCCGGGCGCGGCGAGCCGACCGCCGACTTCCTGGTCGAGCGGGTGCGCGAGCGCCGCGCCGGCGGCGCCGCGGTCTACGGCGGCAAGATGATGGGCCACGGCGGCGGCGGCGCGGTGGTGCTGCTCGGCGACCGCGGCAAGGTCTGGTACGAGGCGCTGCGCATCAAGAAGGCGCTGCTCGAACACACTGGCCACTCGGCGCACATCTTCCGTTGGTCGTCGCCGGGCGCGGTCGTGTTCGGCGGCATCGAGTTGAGGCCGAGTGGTGCCTGACGGGCCGCGGCGCCGGCGGGCACGACGAACTGGTGCCATCGCGCATGCAGGTGGCACCGCGAAGCGGCAGGTGCAGGTGCAGGACCGGAGCCTGCAACTGCGCCTGCGGTTGTGATCGTCGGCTACGCTTGCGCCGATGGTGCACCAGGCTCCGCCGCCGACTGCCGCACGGTGGCGCACGAGGTCCGCATGGCTCGTCATCGCGTCGGTCGTGGTGATTGCGTGGCTGGCACTCGGCGGAGTACTGCTCCACACCGTCCCGCCACCGCCGGGCTGCGCGATGGCCGCGGCCGCCAGCAGTCCCGTTGCCGAGCTCGGGCCAGCAGTTGCCGTCGAGCGCCGCGCGGCCGAGCCGGTCGGCACGGCGGTGTTCGGGCGCGCCACGGACGCGCGTGGCGAGGCGTTGCTCGGCTGGCACGTCGAGCTGCTGCGGCGGCGGGACACGGCGGCGTTCGGATCCTCGTTCCACACACGCGGCAAGTTGCTGCCGACCGACGCGGAGGGCGGGTTCGCGTTCGAGGCGATCGAGCCCGGCAGCTACCAGCTGCAGATCGAGGGCTCGGGCGCGCCGCCACTCGCGGTGGACCTCGCGGCCGGTGAACGGCGGCGCGCCGACCTGCAGCTCGCCGACGATCGCTGCGCGGTCGTGCTGGCGTTGACGCGTGGTGGCGTGCCGTTGTTGGACCGTCGCATCCAGCTGGTGTTCGCCGATGGCGAAGAGCACTTCCTCACCGCGAGCGAAGGTGAGTACCAGTTCCCGGCGCCGGTCGGCTGCCATCGTCTGCGTGTCGCGGGCTCCGGCGCCGGGGCGCGCACCGCGCCACTGCGCGAGGCAGGCTATTTCGTCGCCGAGTTGCCGCTCGTCGTTCCCCCGGCGTGCGCATCGTTGCGGCGCACGGTCGAGGTGCCGGCGCCGGCCCTCGAGGTCGTCGCCAGCGACGGTGGCAATGCCCCGTTCCCGTATCTGACGTTTGCCGTCGATGGCCGGCCAGCATTCGGCGGCGGCATCGCGAGCTGGGAGTTCGGCGCACCCGACGGACGCGTCGGTCGGCTCGACGAACTGCCGCCCGGTGAGTGGACGGTGACCGCGCGATCGCCCTACTTCGCCGCCAAGCCGCAGCGGCTGCAGATTGCACAGGGAGGCGACGTGCACCACGTCGTGATCACAGGGTGCCGTTCCGCGGTCGTCCGCCTCGATCTGCGTGATCTCGGTGGTCAGCCGTACCACCTGGCGCTGCGTAGCGGCGACAGCGAGCTGGCCTGCACCGACGTCGCCAAGGCGTTGGTGCCCCGGGCGGAAGGCGCAGTGCTCGGTTTCGCCAACGTACCGGTGGGGCCGGCCACCTGGCCGGTGGCAGACCGCGAAGTGGCGGGCGAGCTGCAGTTCCTGATGTTCGATGCGATGCCGTCGCCGACGCTGGAGGTGCTCGCCGCGGGAGACAACAGCCTGACGCTGTGCGTGCAGCCGCGCGCGTTCGTCCAACTCGTCGCCTGCGGCAGCACCGGCATGGAGACGCCCCAGGCCAGCGTGGAGGTGTTCCTTGGCAGCAAGAAAGTGGCGCCGATGGGCGTGCTGCGGCGATCGCGTTGGCAGGGCTGCCTGCCGCCGGGTGAGTACCGGGTCGTCATCCGCGAGCAGGGCGCGGATGCCGCGGATGCCGCGACCCGCGAGCATCGTGTCTTCGTACAGCGACAGAACCTGTGGTTGCGCCTACGACCCTGACTCGCGCTACGCTGCCGGAATGAGCAAACAAGCACCCGACCACCATGACGCCGAACTGGTCCTGAAGGTCTACGACCTGCGCCGCGAACCGGTGATGCGCGAGTCGCGCGACACGATCAACCGCGACTTCTGGCCGCGCAACGAAGCCGAGGCCGTCGCGATCCTGCAGCCGGAACATCCGCTGAACCGCGCCTATCGCCAGGTGTCGACCTACTGGGAGATGGTCTACGGCCTGTGCAAGCACGGCATCGTCAACACGGAGTACCTGCTCGACAGCAACGGCGAAGGCCTGCTGCTGTTCGTGCGCGTCGAGCCGTACCTCGCCGCGATCCGCAAGGCGACGAGCCCACGTTCGTTCGAGAAGGCGGAGTGGGTCGCCAACTCGTGCGACCTCGGCAAGCGGCTGATGGAGGTGTTCCGCGCGCGGGTGAAGAAGAAGCTCGGCGGCTAGCCAGCGGGACCGCTGCCACCGCTGTGCATTGCGGGCCTCGCGCCTGCCGGCGTACCCGTTGCGCTGGGCCTACCGCCGCTCCAGCAGCGTCACCGCTTCGACGTGCTCGGTGTGCGGGAACAGGTCGCACAGCCGCAACGCGGTCACGCGGTACTGCGCGGTCAGCGCCGCCAGATCGCGCGCCAACGACTCCAGCGCGCACGACACCAGCAGCACGCGCGGCGGGGCTGCCGCCAGCACAGCGTTGGCGCCCTGCTCCATCAGGCCGGCGCGCGGCGGGTCGGCGACCAGCAGGTCGCACTCGGGCAACGGGGCGCTGCCGAACGGCTGTTCGCGCACTTCCCCGGCGGCGGCGAGATCGTTCGCGGCCAGGTTCTCGCGCGCATCGGCACACGCGCTCGGCGAACTCTCGACGATCGTGACCTTCGCCGCGCCGGCGCGCAGCAGGCGCAACCCGAAGGCGCCGACGCCGCCGTAGCCGTCGACGACGCGCAGGCCCTCGACGTCACCGAGCATCGCCATCGCCGGCCGGAACAGGATTGCGTCGGCGTGGCGGTTCTGCTGGTAGAAGCTGGTGAACGACACGCGCAGGCGCAGGCCGGCGACCGTGTCGGTCTGCCAGGTGTCGCCGCGCATCGGTTCCGTCGCTGCGCCGAGCAGCACGTTGCCGGGCGCGGCGTTGATGTTCACGACCACGCCTTTGCACTCGACCGGCCGGCCCTGTTCGTCGCGCAGGTCCTTGGTGATCGCCCACAGGTCCTTGCCGAGGCGAACGCGTTCGGAGAAGTCGGCGCGCGTCGTGACGACCCCGAGCAGCAGCTCGTTGCTGCCCGGCATCACGCGGGCGCGGAATGCGCGCACGAGACCGCGGCCGGTGGTCTCGTCGTAGGCCGGCAGGTTCAGGTTGCGCATCACCTCGGTGGCCTGCACGGCGAGCCGGGTCAGCGTCTTGTGCTGGATGCGGCAGTCGCCGATCGGCTCGACGTCGTGGGTTCCGGGCCGGTAGATGCCGAGTTCGAGCCGGCCGTGCTGCCAGCGCGCGGGATAGAGGATCGACGTGCGATCGTGGCGCGGCGTGCGAGGCGGCAACGAGGTCACCGGATCGACCCCATCGAGCAGCGGCAGCAGCAGCTCGCGCGCGCGGCGGTACTTGCCTTCCAGCTGGTCGGCGACCTTCACGTCGAGCAGGCTGCAGCCGCCGCAGCGGCCGAAGTGGGGACAGTGCAGCAGCGCGTCGGTGGGCGTGGGGGACAAGCGCGCAGTCTACCGCGACCCTTGCGCCCACCACGCAGCATCGGCAGTCTCTCCGCGATGCCGAGCATTCCGGCGCAGTCGTTCCCGCATGCGTGGTCGCGCGCCAGGCCGGCGTTGCTCCACGGTGGCGGCCTCGTCGTGACCGGTATCGGCACGGTTGCCACCGGCCGGCTGGTGAACGTCGGCTGGGTCACCGCGGTCTGCGGTCTCGGCATCGCGGTCGCGTTGCTGCTGCCTCTCGTGCTGCGCGTGCCGATGGTCGCCTTCGACGACCGCGGCCTGCGCGCGCGACTGCCGGGCTTTCGCATCGTGCCGTGGGCCGACATCGTACGCGTGCGCATGGTGCGCATCGGCAAGCGCACGCTACTGGTCGTCGATCGCACGGCGGAAGCGCAGAAGCACAGCCCCGGTGGGCGTTGGCCGCGCCAGCTCGCGCAGCTGGCGAAGGGCAAGGACCTCGCGGCGCCGCTCGACGGCCTGACGGCGACGCCCGAGCAGATCGTCGCGGTGGTGCAGCTCGCGCATCGCCACATGACGGCCGGCCTCGTGCGCGCGGCACCCGGCACGTAGGTCAGGGCGTCAGCACGACGCGTCGCACGGTGCCGGCCCGTTCGATCTCGAGCGTCACCGGGCCACGCGCCCACAGGCGCTGGCGCCAGTCGCGCGGCAGCGGCACTTCGCAGCTCGTGCCGTCGATCGTGCGCAGGAGATCGCCGCGGGCGATGCCGGCGGCGGCGGCGGCCGATCCCGGGCAGACCTCGGCCACGGCCGGGTGCTTCTGGCCGCGTTGACGTGCCACCGGATCCGGCTCGTACAAGCGCAGGCCGAGGAACGCAGCCGGAGCCGGTGCCCGCCAGCCGTCACCGCTCGCGACGAGATCGCCACCGGGTTCGAGTTCGAGTCGGCGGCCCCGCCGGTCGAGCCCGACGCGGCGAAAGCACGCCAGGGCCGCGGCACCGACCGAGGCCTGGTGCGTGATGCCGCCCGTGTCGTCGCGATCGGAAAGACCGATCTGCACCCACGGGCGCTCGAACGTGACGGGGCCGAGCTGGAACGACTCCAACCGGATCAGCAGGTCGGTGGTGTGACCGTCGCCAGCGCCGGTCGTCTGCAGCGGCACGGCACCGCGGGCGAGCCAGGGCGATGCCTCGGTGGGGAGATTGGCCGCACGCAGGCCGGACGGGCGCAGCCGCAGCGCCACCGGCATGCCGCTGTCGAGCACGGCCCGGAGCGGCACGCCGTCGATCGTCACGACCAGTTCCTCGAGGTCCTGGTCGGCATCGCCGACCAGTGGCACGGTGATCGTCGTGGTGCCATCCATGGGCTCGGGCTTCGGGCCACGCAGCAGCAGCCGGCCGCGGGTCCGGTCGAACACCGGTCCCAGGTGCAGCAACTCGCCGCCGAGCACGACGCTGGGCCAGCCGCCGTCGGCGTCCTGGATCGTCAGCGGCAGGCGCGTCGCGCCGACTTCGAGTTGGTGCATCCCGTAGCCTGGCAGTTCCAGGGCTTCCAACCAGCGTTGTGTGGTCGACGTGCCCGACACGATGCCGCGCACGGGTCGCTGCGACAGCACGTCGAGTTGCAGCGCATCGGCGAGTCGATCGTCGAGGTAGGTCCGGCCGGCGCCGGTGTCGAACAGCGCCGTCACCTGCGTGCGGCGATCGATGCCGACGGCAGGCACGAGCAGGTAGCAGGCACCCGGCACTTCGGTCGCGACGAAGAGCAGCGGGCTGACGTCGACCGGCGCGGCTGTCGACTGGGTCGGCATCGCCGCGAACAGCGCCGCATCGAGGGGCCCGAAGCGGACTCGGTCGATCTGCACGCGCACCGATGGGGCGGCGCCGCGGTTCTCCCAGCGCGAGGCGGGCAAACGCACCGAGTCGAACGCGTGCCAGTCGCCGAAGCGAACGTTGCGCTGCGGCTGGAAGCTGGTGTTCGCCAGCCCACGCAGCCGACCGTCGCCGGCGTCGAAGTAGAGTCGCACCTCGGTGCCGCATGCCAGCGCGACGGCGACCGGCCACACCGGCGTGGTTTGCCGCAGCGAGTCGGGCAGGCCCGGTGGCATCGCCAGGGCCTGCGATGGTCCGCGGAAGATGCGCATGCCAGCGGCGGGTTCCTCGAGGTATCGCCGTCCGTCGACCAACGCGACTTCGAGCAGGTGGCGCGCCTCCTCGCCCCGTAGCCACGCCAGTTGGCCGTCCGGCTGCAGCCGGAAGGCGAGCCGGCCGTCACAGAGGTCCACGGTGGTCGTGCTGTCGCCTTCGCGTGTCGACTCCATTCGCAGCGCGAACGGACTTCGCCGCACGAACGTGCGACGCCGCACGATGGGTTGCGAGTGCACGGTCGCATCGAGCATGTAGTCGCCCGCCGCACTCCATGCCTGGCGTCCGCCGCACGCCTCGGCGTGCTGCTGCAGGACCTGCGCCAGCGTCGGCTCTTGCGCCACGACCGCCGTCGCCACCGTGGTGGCCAGGAGGCACAGGAACCGGGTGTGGGAACGCAGCACGGCCCGCCGACTGTCACCGTCGTTGGTCGCCGGCGCAAGCCCACGAGCGGTCGTCCGGGCGGAGGCGAACGAGAACCCTTGCTCGCAGCGTGTGGTCCCGCCACTCGAGGACCGGCGTTGCTAGACTGTCCGGCCGTCGCCTGCTCCCATGTCCATCCTTGGCCGACGTGATGCCGATCGTGCCGACCACGACCGGTGAGGATTTCCAACCATGCCGCCGCTCGCCGAAGGACCGCTGCCCGCCGGGCCACTGCCGGATTGGGAGGCCTTCTACCGCGACTACAGGCAGCCCGGCTACGTGTCCGGCTTCGAGATCACGACGAAGCTCGGCGGCGGCATGTCGGGGCTGGTCTACCGCGCCAGGAAGCAGTCGATCGGCAAGGACTACGCGATCAAGTTCCTGCAGGTCGACGACAGCGAGGTGCGCCGCGCGGTGCTGGCCGAGCTGGAACAGGTGCAGTACTTCGCGCAGATCGACCACCCGAACCTGGTGTCGATCGAGGACCGCGGTGAGGTCGATGGCATTCCGTTCCTGGTGATGGCGTTCGCCGGCAGCGACACGCTGCGCGATCGCATGCCGACGGATGGCAAGCCGCCGACGCCGGCCGAACGCGACGAACTGCTGCGCTACTTCCTGCAGTGCTGCCGCGGCCTCTCGGCGCTGCACGAGCGCTCGCTGGTGCACTTCGACATCAAGCCGGCGAACGTGTTCCTGAAGGGCGCGGTGGCGCGGCTCGGTGACTACGGGTTGTCCAAGCTGGTGACGCACAGCCGCGGCAGCCTGTCGATGGGGCGCGGCACGCCGTACTACATGGCGCCGGAGATGCTGCAGCGGCGCGGCGACCAGCGCAGCGACATCTATTCGCTCGGCGTGATGCTGTACGAGATCCTGTGCGGCAAGGTGCCGTTCACCGGCGACAGCGAGTGGGAGGTGTTGAAGAAGCACGAGACGGCGACGCCGGAGCTGCCAGGCCACCTGTCGGCGCTCGAACGTGCGGTGCTGCAGCGCTGCCTGCAGAAGGACCCGGCGGCGCGCTACCAGAGCGTGCACGACCTGATCGCGGCGTTCGGTGCGCAGGCCACCACGGTGGTGCCGCCGCTGCCCGCACCCTCGGGCCCTGTGCGCCCGCAGCCGCCGCCGTTGCCGGCCAGCGTGCCGCCGTCGATCGCGCGCACGACGCCGCCACCGTTGCCACCGTTGCCGCGCCGGCGGAAGAAGGCGAACAGCCCGGCGACGATGCTGCTGGGCATCGCGGTGGTGGCGGTGATCGCCATCGCCATGCTGCTGCCAATGCGCACCGTGCGCAGCCATGCCGCGGCGCCCGTCGTACGCACCAGTGCGGTCGTTCAGGGTACCAGCCTGCCGGCTCGCCTCGAGCAGTTCGTCGCCGGCGTGCAGCGCTCGGCGCGGGTGGCGGCGCAGCAGCAACGCCCGCCCCGGCTGCATCCGCTCGATGGCGCCGCGGTGGCGTTGCCGGTCGACTTCGCGCTCTACCGCGAACAGGTGCAGCAGCTCGCCGATGCGCCGTCGTTCTCGAGCGGGCATGCGCGCAAGCTCGAGTGGCTCGGCCGGCCGGCGATCCTGGCGGCGATCGCGCGGCTGCAGGAATACGACTACGGCGACCAGCGGCAATGCCGCCGCGCGGCGAACCTGCACCAGTTCCTCGGTCAGGCGCTCGGCTTGAACGGCCTTTGCGTCGAGGCGAGCGGCGCGGAGCCGACGCCAGCCGAGACCTGTCGCTTCCAGGTGATGGCGGATGGTTGGCGCCGCTTCGCCGAGCAGTTCGTGGCCGACGACGACGCGTTCCGTGGTGTGTTGGAAGCCCGCGGCAAGGCCGTCGCGGGAGCGCCGCGAGGAACGGGGCACTGACGTGAGCGACGGCAGACCGACCTACGGCGGCGTACCGATCGGCGACTTCGTCGTCGTCTGTGCATCGTCGCTCGAGGACTTCCAGACCGACGACCTGCGCATCGTGACGCTGGGTGTCGGCAAGACCGCGGCGGCGATGCACCTGACGGCGCTGCTGCGCGGGGCGACCGAGGCGCGCGGCGTGCTGCTGTTCGGCGTCGCCGGTGCGTTCCCGAGTCGGCATCGCACGAATCCCGCACCGGTGCGGCGCGGTGGCCTCTGCATCGTCGGCAGCGACCGGTTCGGCGACGAAGGCGTCGAGACGCCCGGTGGTTTCCAGGACCTGCAGGCGCTGAAGATCGGCGACGGCGGCCCGTTCCCGGCCAATCCGCGCATGGCACAACAGGCAGCGGCCCTGCTCGAGATACCGCTCGTGCGCGGCGTCACCGTCAGCACCTGCAGCGGCACCGATGCGAGCTCGTCGCGCATGTGGCGGCGCTGCGGCGCCGACATCGAGACGATGGAAGGTGCTGCGGTCGCCTACGTCTGCCGGCAGTTCGAGGTGCCGCTGCTGCACGTGCGGGCGATCAGCAACTGGACCGGCGACCGCGATCGCGGCGACTGGAACCTCGGCATCGCCGTCGACGCGGTGCAGCAGGCGGTGCGGCGGCTGGCGCGCGGCGGACCGTGAGCCCCCTCGATCAAAAGACGAAGCCGAGCGAGAAGTAGGCGCGCACGTCGCGCTTGCCGTCGAGCTGCACCGCGACGCCGACGCCGGGGCTCAGCATGCTGTCGAAGAACTCGGCGTTGGCCAGCACTTCGGCGCCGACGCTGGTGAACCAGTCGCCGTCGCCGCCGAGGTGGTCGTTGCTGACCTGTGCGGTGTCGCCGAACAGTTCGACCACCAGCTGGCGGCCGCGGAACGGTGTCGTGCTCGACGCGGTGAACGGGCGGAACACGGGGAAGCGGTACGCGAGGCTGCCGGCCAGCAGGTGGCGGCCGGTCGCGACGGCGGCGTCGAAGTAGCCGCGTGGCAGACCGGTCGACAGACCGCCGCCGATGCTGAAGTTGCCCTGCAGCGTGTCGTCGCCGTCGGACCAGCCGAGCTGGCCGCGCACGACGACCTGATGCCCCACGGTGGGGAACAGACTCCAGGTGTAGCTCGCGTCGCCGAACGCGAGATTGCGATCGAGGTCGCCCCCGAAGCCGGAGCGGCGGAACACACCGCGCACGCGGAAGCCGTCCTCGGCGGCGAAGCTGGTCGGGTAGAAGGTCGAGTCGTCGTAGCCGAGCGTCACTTCGACGTAGCGTTCGGTGTCGGTGAACGGCGCCGGTACCGCCACGATGGGCGCGTTGCGGCGCGCGGACGCATTCACTTCGCTGTGGTCCTCGACGCCGGCGCTGACGTAGGCGAGCAGCGTACGTTGCAGTGCGAACAGGCCGCGGCCGAGCCGCAGTTCGCCGTGGGCGATGGTCTCGGTGTAGTCGAGGTTCTGGACGCCGGGCTGCACGGCCTCAGCGAACGTGCGTTCGCTGCGGCCGCCGGAGGCGCCGAACTGGAGCACCGAGCCGAGGTGGTCGAAGCTCGCGAACGCGACCGGCTCCTGCTCGTTGAAGCCGACGCCGACGCCGCCCTGCACGACGTTGGTCAGCAGCGGATCGGCCATCAGTCCGAACACGCCGTAGCCGCCGTCGGGCACCGCGAACGTCGACGGCGCCCAGAACAGCGGCCGCAGTTCCCCGAGGCCCTGGTACGGCTCGACGTGCAGCGCGTCGCCGGCGCCGGCGACCGGCGGCGGCAGCGGCACGGGGCGCATCGCGGCCGGATTGGCGGCGCTGCTCGGTGCGACCGGCGCGGGCCACGGCAGCGGGATCACCTGCGGCGCATCGAACTTTGCCGGATCGGCGTCGAGGACGCCGAGAAACGGGCCGTGCGCGTCGTGGTCGACGACTGCGATCATGCCGCCGTCCCGAGAGGGCACGCAGGCGAGGATGCCGCCGATCGTATTGGTCACGGGCAACACCGTGGCGCTGCTACCGTCGATGGTCAGGCGGTAGGCGTTGGCGACGCCCGTCACGTCGGAACAGCAGTAGAGCGTGCTGCCGTCGCCGGTCCACGCCGGATGCAGGATGCGACCGCGCACCTGCCACAGGACCGTGCGTGCGTTCGCATCGGCGAGCGAGCTGAGCACCAGACGCGAGCCGTTGGTGTCGGTCTCGACCCAGGCCAGCTCGCCGTTGTGGCCATCGCCTGGCCGCAGGGCCGGAGTCCACGGCGTGCCCTGCGTCGGCAGCGTAGTGCCCGCATCGATCTCGCCGTCGCGCAGCGTGTGCGCGACCAGATCCTGGCCGCCGCCGTCGCGCAACTGGATCGCGACCACCATGCGGGCGCCTTCGACGAGCGGGCCCGCGTCGGGTTGCAGGAGCCGCCAGCCGAACGTGTGGCCGTCGACCGTGCACTTGCTGATGCCGCGCCAGTTGAACTCGTGCCAGGCGAGGCCGCCATCGGGCAGCGCGCGCACCGGGCCGAGCGCCAGCATCGGCTCGGAGGAGCCGGACAGCCAGCCGACCGTGCGGTGCGGGTCGTACGTGTGCAGCCGCGCGCGGCCCTGCGCCGGCTTCGCCGCGAACACCAGCGTGCCGTCGTCGCGCCACGCCGGCGCAGCGACCTGCATGCCATCCGGCGTCAGCCGCAGCGAGCTCGTCACCGGCGCCGCGTGCAGCAGCGCGAGTGCGTGTTCCTGTTCCTTCTGCAGCGCCGCGCGCGCCAGCGCCAGCAAGGCTCCATGCCGGCTGCCGACCAGCCGCCGCGGCCCACGATCGAACAGGAACGGCCACATCTCGGCCTGGCTCTGGATCAGCTTCCACATCGACGCGCGGTCGCCGAGGTACGCTTCGAGGAAGCGCGTGTAGGCGGTGCCGTAGTGGTAGGCCGAGCTGCCGAACGGCCACTCCTGGTACGTGATGCGCCATTCGCTGACGTCGGGGATGCCGCCGGACGCGGCGTCGAGCCGCCAGACCATGTGCGTCAGCGGATCGCGGCCGCGGCCGGCCCACACGCTGGCGGGATCGGCGTAGCTGGTCTCGGCCCAGACGGCGAGGCCCTCCTGCCAGAAGCGCGGCATCGTCTGGTGCGCCGGCGTCGACAGGTACCACAGCAGCAGGCTGACGATGTCGTTCGGCAGCACGCGGCCGAACACGCTCTCGAGCCCGCCGCGCAGGCCGTGGTTGCGGTCGTTGCTGAGCTGGTGCGCGAACTCGTGCACCAGCGTGCGTTCGAGGTCGAGGCCGCCGGCGAAGATCGTCGACCCGGGTTCCGACGGCGCCAGCACCACCTGCACCAGCGGGAACGGCACCACGAACGAGTAGCCGTTGTGCGCATCCTCGAAGTCCGCCAGCAGCAGTCGCAGCTTGTCGCCGGGCAGAAAGCCGGCGTCGCGCTGCATGTGGCCGTAGATCTGGTCGGCGCGCGCCACGACGTCCCGCAGGCGGTCGGCGGCGGCAGCCGGCACGTAGGCGCGCAGGTGCTCGGCGTCGATGGTGGCGATGTCATCGCCGGGCCAGATCAGGGTCTGGGCCGCGGTGGGGAGGGCCAGCAGCCACGCCGTGCCAAAGAACCGGAGAGCGCGCATCTGCCGCAGTGTCACCGGGGGCAGGGCCTTGGGGCAACCTTGGCGGCGGCGACCGTGCCTGCCCCCTGGTGATCGCGGCCGAAGACGTGTGCAATGCCGGCTGCGTGCCAGGTCCTGCCGCGCCACCGAACGGAACTCGCCATGCTGCTCGCCGCCCTGCTGCTGCCCACCATCTGGATCGTCGACGCCACCAACGGTCCGGGTACCAACTTCCTCGATCTGTCGTCGGCCGTCGCGACCGCCGTCAACGGCGACACGCTGCTGGTCCGGCCGGGAATCTATGCCGGCACAACGCTCGCCAATCGGGCGCTGACGATCCGCGGTGCGGGCGCGACGTGGACGCACATCGGGCCGCTGACGATCGACACCGTGCCGACGAATGGCCAGCTGGTGATCGCCGGCGTCGCGTTCGATCCGATCGTCGCGTCGAACCAGCCGACCTTGACGGTGCACGGACCGGGCATCGTGATGCTGGTCGATTGCCAGGTGCTCGGCATGTCCGGGCCGACGGGCATGGCGGCGATGCACGCCGATGCCGCCGTCACCTTGCAGACGACCCGCTGCACCTTCCGCGGTGGTTCGGCCAACGGCATCGCGGTCACCCAGCAGTACGGCGGCAACGGCATCCTGCTCGGATCGCTGTCCCGTTTGACGGCCGTCGATTGCCAGTTCCTCGGTGGCGACAGCCTGCCGATCGTCCCCGGCACACCGAACCTCGGCGGCAGCGGGCTGATCGTGGCCGGCGCCGACGCGAACTTGAACAACACCCGCTGCACCGGCGGTACCAGCGCCTACTCGCTGTTCGCCACGCCGGGGTGGGGCGGGCACGGGGTCTGGGTGCAGGGTGGCACCGCCCGCATCGGTGGCGGCGCCGCGGCGCAGTTGCGAGGCGGCACGTCGTACGGTCCGTCCGGCGCGCTGCCGGCCCAGTGCGGCTATGCGATCTTCGCCGCCACCGGCGCCGCGATCGGGCTCGACGGCATCGTGCTGCAGTCCGCCGCGGCCGGCGCGCCGTTGACCAGCGGCAACGTCATGCTCGGTGCCCCGCGCGCGCCTTCGTTGGCGTACAGCGCCAGCCAACTGCCATCGGGCGAGACGGCTGCCAGTGCGACGGCCACGCTGTCCTTTGCCGGCGTCGTGCCGGACGCCGCGTTCTTCCTGATGATCGGGTTCCGGTCGGGCTACGCGCCGCCGTTGGATCCGTGGTTGTCGATCGACCCGCTGTCGGGCGGCTGGTTGTTCGGCGTGCTCGACCCCAACGCGGCCTTCGCCTTCTCGTTCGTGCCAGCCCAACTGCTCGGGCTCTACGGCGTGCCGATCCTCACGCAGGCGGGCACGCTCGATCCGGCGCTCGGCGTGCGCATGTCGAACGTCGACGTGCGCATCTATGGGCCGTAGGCAGCCAGCGACGGCGAACGACTCGCCACGGTCGGCACCAATCGCGCGATGGAATGCGCGCATGGTGCAAGGTGTGCTCCCGCTCGCTTGCCTGCTGTTGCTCGCCGGCTGTGGCGCGTTGCCGGATGCGCGCCGCAGGGCGATCCCACCGGCGGCGTTTCCGCCAGCGCGTGGCGTCGCCCTGCTGGTCGGCATCGACGCCTACGCGCAGCCGCTGATCGGCCGCGTGCCTGCACTTGCCGGTTGCGAGAACGACGTGCGCCGGGCGGAGCGGGTGCTGGTCGAACGCTTCGGCTTTGGCGCCGAGGACGTGCTGGTGCTGACCGGTGCTGCGGCGACGCACGCGGCGATCGTGCAGGCGTTCGATCAGCACCTACTGCAGCGCGCCGCCAGCGGCACGCGGGTCGTGTTCTGGTACAGCGGCCATGGTTCGCGCACGCCCGACCTCGCCGGCGTGGAGACCAGCAAGACCGAGGATGCCGGCGCGGGCGCGTTCGACAATACGCTGCTCGCCTACGACAGCCGCGACCAGGACTGCGACGGCAGCTACGACCTGGTCGACGACGAACTGCACTCGCTGCTGCGAGCACTGGTGCAGCGCACCGACCAGGTGCTGGTCGTCACCGACTGCTGCCACTCGAGCGGTGCCGTGCGCGGTGGCACGACGACGGCCGGCGTGCGCGCCGCCGTGGCCGGAAGGCGCGGGTTCGCGCGCGACGCCGTGCGCGCGTTCTGGCCCGCCGAGGTGCCGCTGGTCGACGACGACGAACCGGACCCGGACGTGTTTCCGTACGTGCACATCGCCGCGTGTGGCGAGCAGCAAGAAGCCGGTGAACTGCGCGTCGGCGGCCGGGTGCACGGCACCCTGTCGTGGTTCCTCTGCAACGCGCTGGAGGACGTCGAGCCGGGCACGTCGTGGCGGCAGTTGGTCGAACTCGTGCGCGCGCGTGTCGCCGGCTGCGGTTCGCGGCCGGACCAGACCGTGATCGGTACCGGCGAACTCGACCGGGCGGTGTTCGGCGACGACATCTCGCCGCCGCCGCCGGGCTTCCGGGTCGATCAGATGGCCGACGGGCTGCGCGTCGACGCCGGGCGCATCCACGGACTCGCCGATGGCGCACTGTTCGACGTCGTCGGGCTCGAGCATGGCCATCGATTCGGCACCGCGCGCGCGGCATGGGTCGCCAGTTCGTGGTGTCTCGCTGCATGGAGCGAAGGCGAACCTGCAGAAGTGCGTGGGCGCGCGCTGCGGGCGTTGCCACACGCCGACTCGCTGCGCTTCCAGCCGTTGCGCGTGTGGTTCGGCGGTCATCTCGCCGAGGACACGTTGGCCGGTTTCCCGTGGGCCACGGCGAGTGCACAGCCCGACGCCGAGTACGTGCTGCAGCCAGGGGCACGCGGTCTGGAGCTGTGCGATGCGCAGGGGCGGCGGCTGCGGCCGGTTCCGGACGACCCTGCCGGCATGCGCCAGGCGCTGTTCCGCGAGTACACCTTCCGCGGGCTGTGGGAGTCGGTGGGCACTCGCGGTGCGTGGCCGATCGCGCTCGCGGTCGAGGCCGCGGATGCGCCGACCCGCGCGCTCGCCGAACGGCTGAACACCCCGCTCGCGACCGTCGAACCGCTGCCGGCCGGTGGCAATGCCGCCAACGTGCGGGCGGTGCCGCTGACGGCGACCGCCGGCGGCAGCCTGGTGACGCTGTGGGCGCAGAACGACGCCGACCGCGACCTGCGCCTGACGATCCTGTCGGTCAGCGAGGACCGCGCCGTCAACGTGGTCTGGCCGCGGCGCGGCGAATCGGACCGCATCCTGCGCGGCGGCGAGACCGTGCGCCTGCCGGTGCTGGTCGGGCCGGCCGCCGACTGGGACGCAGGGCGGCCGATGGTCGACCGTTACCTGGCGATCGCCACGGTCGACGTCGCCGACTTCACGGCGTTCACGTCGGCGGCGCCGGTGTGGTCCGCGAGCCGCGGCAGCGAGCTGCCGGTGCCGTCGTTCCTCGGCCAGTTGCTGCGCCAGAACGCGACGCGCGGTGGGGAGGTCGCCGAGCCGGACTTCGGCCTCGCGTGGTGCGACCTGCTGCTGGTGCCACCCGCACTCGTTGACGGCGAGCCCGAAGCGCGGTGACATTGGCGCGGTCGTTCCAGGGGTTCACCATGCATGCACACCGTCTTGCCGCGTCGTTCTGTCTGCTCCTCCTGGCTGCCTGTGCGAGCGGCCCGGAGCCGAATGCGGGCGCCGGCAGGGGTACCGGGGTGGTGCTGCAGGCCGGGGCGCGGACCTACCTCGGCAGCGCGTCGTTCTGCAGCCACCCGGCGACGATCGACTAGAATGCGGTGACCGCGGCGACGCCTGAGCGGCGGGAGATCGAGCGCGACGGGGTGCGCGAAGGCTCCGCGCGGCATTCCTTGTTGCAGACTGCGATGCACGATCGCGTCGTGGCCGCCTGCCGCAAGGCCGCGCGCCACGGTGGCAACGACCTGGTCGTGCGCGCCGGCGACATCGCCGACAGCCGCGGCATGCAGGTCACGGACCTGACGGCGGCGGTGGTGGCGTCGCTGTAGCGGGGCGGCTGGCGAGCTATGCCTTCGGCCGGCCCGCGAACAGCGCGCCGAGGCTGGCCATGACCGTGCCCAGCATGACGGTGATGGCGGGCCAGAACGTGACCTGTGGCAGCAGCAGGAACGGCAACAGTTCGTCTTGCGGCGGCGGCAAGAAGCCGACGCCGACCCTCGTGTAGTGCGTTTCCCACCCCCGTTGCAGTCCGATCCAGGTGAGGATCACCACCGGGATGCGCGCCAGCACCGCGTAGACGAACAACGTCAGCGCCGCGCGCCGCCACGCGAGCAGCGACACCAGCAACCCGAGCACCAGCACGGCCAGCAGCCACGGCGCCCCGCGCGCGGTCACCGGGTGTTCCGGATCGGGCATCGCGATCAGGTCTGCCGCCTTGCAGGCCATCATGCCCGCCATCAGCACGCCGAGGGCGAGCAGGCTCAGCAGCAGTGCCTTGCCGGGCTTCTGGATGGGAGCACCACCACGCTGCAGGCGGATGCCGAACCAGAGGCCGAACACGAAGATCAGCCAGCCGATGCCGACGATCGCGCCACCGCCACCGCCCTCCTTGCTGAACAACGTCGGGCTCCAGCCCTGCAACTCGCCGACGAGTCGCAGCACGGTGACGACCAGCGTGATCGCTGCTGGGACCAGGACCAGGGAGAGGATGCGCGGTGGCTTGCCGTCCATGGCGCGGAGCGTAGCGGTGCCCAGGCTGTCTGCCAGTGACCGGTGGCACCAGGCGGCGCGATGCTCACCAGCGATCCGAACCGCAACCGGCGGGCTGTGCACTCGTCGTCGTCGACTGACGGCGGGGAGCCGCGCCGCATCGGCCGACCCTCACTGGTGCCATGCGACCGAGCCGCGCGCCTTCTCGCCGTTCGCCTCGATCTCGATCCAGCACTTGCTGCCGGCGGGGATCGGATCGGGCACCTCGATGTGACCGTGCACGATGCGCTCGGTCTCCTTGGTCAGGCGCCCCTTCATCGAGCCCTGGCCGGACTCGACGCCGATCCAGGCGCGCACCGTGCCGGGCAGCGGCTTGCCGGCCGGAAACTCGAGGTCCAATGCCGCTTCCTTGCCGGCAGTGACCGGGCCTTCCTGGATGACCTGGAACGTGTGCGCGCCGAGCGTCAGTTCGCCGAGCGGGTGCGGCGTGCCGTGTGCTTCCATCGGCGCCGTCGGTGCGCTCGGGCCAGGGGCCGTGGTCGGTGCCGGCCCGTCGTGGCCACAAGCAGCCAGGAGCACGAGCAGGGAGATGGTGGTGGGCAGCAGCTTCGTCATGGCGTGGTCGCTTCGGGATGGGCGGTCGGCTCGGGCCACCGCTGGTTCTGGAACAGCAGGTAGAACCCGACCGGTACGACGATCAGGTTCAGGAAGGTCGAGGTCAACAGGCCGCCGAGCACGACGACCGACAACGGCGCCAGGATCTCGCTGCCGGGCTCGCCGGCGGCGAACACCAGCGGCAGCAGGCCGAGCGCGGCGGTCAGCGCGGTCATCAGGATCGGGATCAACCGTTCGAGCGAGCCGCGCACGACGGCTTCGCGGAACGGCACCCCGTCGGCGAGCAGGTCGAAGTAGTGGCGCACGAGCAGGATGCCGTTGCGCACCGCGATGCCGAACAACGTGATGAAGCCGACCATGCTGGCGATCGACACCACCGGCGCCTGGTAGCTGGCATCGCCGAGGCCGAACAGCGCCAGCGTGTTCCACCACAGGTGTGGCGACTCGGCCAGGTAGATCGCGACCAGGCCGCCGATCAACGCCAGCGGCAAGTTCACGAGCACGAGCATGGCGGCGCGCAGTGAGCCGAGCGCGCCGTGCAGCAGCATCAGCATCACGACGACGACGAGACCGCCCATCCACCAGATCGTGCGGCTCGCGGCCTGTTGCGCTTCGAACTGGCCGCCGAAGCGCACCGTGCAACCGCCGGCGGCGACGATCGGCTCGACGCGTTCGCGCACCGCGGCGACCAGCTGGCCGAGGTTGTGGCCGGCGGCGACGTTGCACGACACCACGGCCTTGCGCTGCGAACCGCTGCGCAGGATCAGGTTCGACGTGCGCTCGACGCCGACGTCGGCGACGTCGCGCAGGCGCACGGTGGCGCCGGCGGGGGAACGCAGCAGCAGCTGCTCGACGTTCTCGATGCGCTGGCGTTCGTCGGGATGCAGGCGCACGGTCAGCTCCGTGCGCCGCGCGCCGTCGTGCACCTCGGCGACCGTCTCGCCCATCAGCGCGGTCTGCACCTGGGCGGCCGCGGCGGCGGGCGACAGGCCGACGGCGGCCAGGTCGGCCGGGCGGTAGCGCACCGGCAACGACGTGATCAGCACCTCGCGGTTCGCGGTCACGTCGCGCGTGCCTGGCAGCTGGTGCAGCACGCCTTCGATGTCCTTCGCCAGCCGCCGCAGCACGGCGAGGTCCGGTCCGAGCACGTCGATCGCGATCGCCGCCGGCGTTCCGGACAGCACGTGCGACAGGCGATGTTCGATCGGCTGGCCGACGCTGGTGGTGATGCCCGGCACGCTCGCCAGCACCTGATCGATGGCGCTGCGCACGGTCGCCTTGTCCTGATCGGGCGCCGCGACCACTTCGATCTCGGAGCTGCTGACCGGTTCGGCGTGTTCGTCGCGTTCGGCGCGGCCGGTGCGGCGCACGACCGTGCGCACGCCGGGAATGCGCGCCAACTGCCGTTCGATGCCGATCGCCATGCGGTTGCTCTCGGCCAGCGACGTGCCGGGCGGGGCCATCAGGAACACCGTGAACGTGCCCTCGTTGAACTCGGGCAGGAAGCTGGTGCCGTAGGTGGACGCCAGGCCGATGCTGCCGGCGAGCGCCAGCACGGTGCCGGCGAACACGATGCGCCCGTGCCGCAGGCCCCACTGCAGCGACGGTTCGTAGCGGCGCTTCAGCCAGCCGACGAGGAAACCGTCGCCGTGGCCGCCTGTGCGCAGGCGGCGCAGCAGCAGGCTGCACAGCACCGGCGTCACGGTCAGCGCCACGAACAGCGACGCCAGGGTCGAGACGATGTAGGCGATGCCGAGCGGCCGGAAGAAGCGCCCTTCGAGGCCCTGCAGGAACAGCAGCGGCACGAACACGAACACGATCAGCACGGTGGCGAACACCATCGGTGCGCGGATCTGGTTGCTGGCCGCGAGCACGACGGCGACCGTGCCCTTGCGCGAGTCCGCGGGCAGGTTGGCGTTCTCACGCAGCCGGCGGAACACGTTCTCGACGTCGATGATCGCGTCGTCGACGAGGCCGCCGATCGCGACCGCGAGACCGCCGAGCGTCATCACGTTGATCGACAGGCCGAGCGACCACAGCACCAGGAGTGCGGTGGCGAGGCTCAGCGGCAGTGCCGCCAGCGTGATCAGCGTGGTGCGCAGGTCGAGCAGGAACAGCACCAGCACGATGGCCACGAAGATCGCCGCGTCGCGCAGCACCGCGATCAGGTTGCGCAGCGACACGTCGATGAAGTCCGCCTGCCGCATGACGTGCCGGTTCAGTGCCAGGCCCGTGGGCAGCCCGGCTGCGATCTGGTCGAGCTTGCTGTCGACTGCCTCGGTCAGCACCAGCGTGTTGGTGCCGGGCGCCTTCTGCACGCCGAGCACGACCGCGGGACGGCCGCCATCGGCGGCGGTGCCGCGCGCCGGGGCGGGTCCCAGCACGACCTCGGCGACGTCGCCGATCGTGATCGCGCGGCCGTCGCGAAAGCGCACGACCGTGCCGGCGATGTCGGCCGTCGACCGCACGCGCGCGGTCTGGCGCACCGGCAGTTCGAGCCCGCCTGTGTCGGGCAGGTAGCCGGCACCGGCCGTGCTGTGGGCGCCGCGTGCCGCGGTGACGACCTCGTCGATCGTCAGGTCGAACAGGCGCAACCGTTCCTGGCGCACCAGCACCTGGTACTCGGGCAGTTCGCCGCCGATCACCGCGATCTGCGCCACTCCGGGCACCGCGAGCAGGTGGTTGCGCAGATCGAACTCGGCATAGGCGCGCACCTCCATCGGCGTGCGGCTGCCATCGGGTGACGACAGCGACAGCAGCATGATCTCGCCTGTGATCGACGTGATCGGCGTCATCTCGCTGTGGCTGCCGGGCGGCAGCGCCTGGCGCGCGGCGGCCAGGCGTTCGCTGACCAGCATGCGGCTCTGGTGGATGTCCGCGCCCCAGGCGAACTCGATCCACACCAGCGACAGGCCGATCGAACTCGAGCTGCGCACGGCGCGCAGGCCAGGCAGGCCGTTGACCGCGCTCTCGATCGGGAAGGTGACGTTCTGCTCGACCTCGTCGGCCGCGAGCCCCGGGCTCTCGGTCAGCACGACCACCGTCGGCGCGTTCAGTTCGGGGAACACGTCGAGCGGCATGCGCGGCACCTGGTAGATGGCGGCGCCGAGTACGAGGGCGGCCAGCAGCAGCACGAGGCCGGGCCGGCGCAGCGAGAAGGTGATCAGTTGCTGCAACATCGGCGGCTACTTGTGCTCCGCGTGCCAGGTGCCGTCGGCGTGGAAGTGGCCACCCTTCGCCGCGCCGCCGGAGCTGGCCAGCATCAGCGCGTAGGCGCCGGCGGTGACGATCTGGTCGCCGTCGACGAGGCCGCTCTTCACTTCGACCCAGCGGCCGTCGTCGATGCCGAGGTCGGCGGCGACACGGATCACCTGGTCGGGGTCGTTCGGATCGCGGCGGAAGAACACGCGATCGAGGCCATCGGGCAACACCGCGGCCAGCGGGATCGCCAGCTCGGCGTCGCCGCCGCCGGCGGTCTCGATCTCGGCGAAGGCGGCGACGCCCGGCCGCGCGAAGGCCGCGCCGGTCGTCGGTTGCACGAACAGGTCGATCGTGCGCTGCGTCGGGTCGGCTTCGGCGCCGAACTGCAGCTCGCCGGTGAGCTGGGAGTCGGCGGTGTCCTGGCCGGCTGGGTGGATCACGACCGGCAGTCCCGGTCGCAGCCGCGGCAGGTCGGTCTGCAGCCCGCGCGCGCGGAAGCGGATCTGCGCCAGATCGGTCACGGTCAGCACCAGCTCGTGGCTCTCGACCCAGGCGCCACTCGCGATCGGCAGCTGGTCGACGACGCCGGCGACGGCCGCCCGCACCTCGATGGTGCCGATCGTGCGCCAGTGCTCCGCCAGCACCGCCGCCTCGATGCCGAGCATCGCCGCGGCGCCGGCCAGCACCAGCTGCGTGCGTTCGCCGAGCGCCTGGCGATTGGCCTGCAGTTCGGCGATCAGCGCCTCGGTCTCGGTGTGCTTCTCGGCGGCCTCGGCCGCCTGCGAACGCACCTGCGCCAGCTGCACCTTGGCGTCGGCGATCGCCTGCGCCTGGCCGCCGACGCTCTGCCGCGTGTCCTCGAGGCTGCCGATGCGCTCCTGCATCACGGCCACGGCGTCGTGCAGGCTCGCCTCGTGCGCCTGGTGCGCAGCCAGCAGCGGCTGCATCGTCGCGATGCGCGCCGCCGTGACCCGCAGCTCGGTCTCGATCTCGCCGAGTTCGCGCTGCGTGCGGCGCCACTCCGGTGCGTCGATCGTGTAGACGACGTCGCCGGGGACCACGGCCTGCAGCGGCTGCACGCGGATCGTCACGCGGCCGGCCATCGGCGTGCGGTGTTCGTAGCGCGCCTGCGGCAGCAGTTCGAAGTGGCCCGGCAGCCGCAGTGTCGCCGCGACGCGGCGCCGTTCGATGCGCAGGAATTCGATGCCGAGGTTGTTGCGCACCGCCTCGGGCACGGCGATGCGGTTCGATGGCGGCGGTGGCTGGTCGTCGTGCGGGGTTGCCGGCGCCGGCGGGCGACTGCAGCCCATGGTTGCGGCGAGCAGCAGGCAGAGGGGGACGGATGTTCTCATCGGTGGTCCTCGTGGCGGGCGGCCGTGGGCGCGTCGTTCCAGAACAGGGAGTCGATGGCGACCGCAGCCTCGGCGGCGGCCAGGTCGGCGGCGATGGCCTGCATGCCGGCTGCGTGCGCGCGCACGAGTGCATCGAGCATCAGCAACGGATCGAGCTGGCCGAGTTCGGCGAGACGGCGCACGTCGGCGACCTGCTGCTGCGCGAGCGGCACCAGTTCGCCTCGCACCAGTTGCTGTTGCCGCTCGGCGGCGGCGAGCTGCAGTTCGGCGGCGGCGAGCTCGTGCACGGCCTGTTCGCTGCGGCCGCGCAGCGCCTCGGCGGCGACTGAGCGCTCGGCTTCGGCGCGGCGGATGGCCGGCGTGTTGCCCGCGAACAGGGGTAGCGGCAACGACAGGCCGAGCGCCAGCCGCGGCTGTGCGTCTTCTTCGTCATAGCCCGGGCGCAGCACGAGGTCGGGCCACTGCCTGCCGACTTCGAGGGCGAGCGCGCGCTCGCTCTGCTCGTAGCCGTGCTGGAGAGCGGCGAGCCGCGGTCCGGCGAACAGCTGGCGCTGGCGCTCGGCGGCGTCGGGCACCTGCAGCGGCGGCGGCGCGGTTGCCGTGAACTGCACCGGTGCGCTCGGGTGCAGGCCGAGCAGGCGCTTCAGCGTCAGTTCGCCGGCGGCCGCCGCGGCCTCGCTCTGCGCCAGCTCCGCCTGCCGCAGCAGTCGTTCCAGCGTGAAGGCGCGCGCCTCTTGCTGCGTGCGTTCGCCGGCGGCCGCGAGGCGGGCGGCGATCGCCTCGAGTTCCGCCAGGCGGGTGCACAGGTCCTGCAGCAGGTCGGCGCGGCGGCGATCGGCGCGCCAGTGCGCAAACGCGGCGTCGGTGTGCCGCACGACCTCGGCCTCGACGGTGCGCGCTTCGATCAGGGCGGTCCCGTGCGCGGCGGTGGCGAGGTCGCGTTCGAGCTGCAGGCGACCGGACAGCGGCAGCGTGAAGCCGATGCGGGTCGCCAACAGCCATGGATGCGGCACCGTCTCGAGGATGCGCACGACATCGACGTCGAGCGTGGGATCCACCCAGTGACCGGACCCTCGCGTACGACTTCGGCGACGCCGGCGCGGCGCCGCGCGAGCCGGCAGTCGGGGTGGAACCACACCGCCAGCAGGTGCGCCTCCGGCTGGTCGATGCCATCGCCGAGGTCGAACCGAGCCGCGCCCGGCCCGGCTTCGGCGTTGCCGAGCAGCGCCGCCGCGTCCGGCAGCCGCGCTGCGAACGCACGCGCGTGTTCGGCGAGGTCGACCGGGGCCGGGGCGTAGGAATGGCAGCCGCTGCTGGCGCAAACGGCCAACAGCAAGGCAGGCAGGGAGAGTCGGTGCATGCGGGTCGACGGACGGTTCGGTGGCCGGGAATGCAACCTGGGTTGCAAAGGCGCGCGCAACCCGTGGGCACGGGGCGCAGGGGAACCGGTCCGCTAGACCAGCAGCAGCGTCGTCGCGCGCAGCGCGGTGCGGCGGTCGACGCGTGGGGGACCCGTCGCAGCCGCGTGCGGCGGTGGCGCCCGCGGCGGTGGCAGGGTGCCCGATGGCATCGTCAGGTAGGCGCACGGCGGCAACGGGTCGAAGCCGGCCTCGGCGTCGGGTCGCGGCGCGGGCGCCATCTCGACCGCCAACTGGGTGTGCTCGCAGCGGTCGTGCGGGTGCGCGCAGGGACCCGCGTGGTCCCTGTCCACGGCCTTCTGCGCGTGTTCGTGTTCGTGGCAGCACGAGTCGGCTGCGTGCACGAAGGTCAGCGACGCGGCGCCGCCGGCGTGCTGGCACAGCACCAGCAGCCGCGGCAGGCCCAACGCGAGCACCAGCAGCGCCGCCGTGGCGGCGACTCGCAGCAGGGCGCGTGGGTGGGGCAGCGGCATCGTGGTGTCATCGGGTCGTCGGGCACCCGGGCCTGAGACTCTGCGCAGGCCCTGGCCGCCAGTCAAGCTGCGTCCGACCTCAAGGGGTCGGGGCCCTGGCGCCGATGCCACCGGCATGTTCGACCTGCGGCGGCTCGCGAAACGCCTGGTGACGCCGTTCCGCCAGTATCTCGGCCGGCTGACCGTTGCCGACCGGTATCTGCGTGGCCGTGGCCTCGAGATCGGCGCCCTGCAGGATCCGCTGCGGCTGCGGCCGGGGGTGCAGGTGCGCTACGTCGACATCGCCTCGACCGAGGACCTGCGGCGCATGTATCCGCGGAAGGCGCAGCGCCACCTGGTGCCGGTCGACATCGTCGACGACGGCGAACGGCTCGCGACCGTCGACGACGGCACGCAGGACTTCGTCGCCGCGAACCACTTCCTCGAGCACTGCGAGGACCCGATCGGCACGTTGCGCAACCTGCTGCGGGTCGTGCGGCCCGGTGGCGTGGTCTACCTGTCGGTGCCCGACAAGCGGCACATCTTCGACCGCGATCGGCCGGCGACGACCTACGAGCATCTGGTGCGCGACCACGAGCACGGGCCCGCGGGCTCGCGCCACGGGCACTACGAGGAGGTCGTGCGGGTGGCGATGAAGGTCGAGGGCGAAGCGGCGGTGGCGACCAAGGTGCAGGAGCTGACCGCACAGGACTTCCGCATCCACTTCCACTGCTGGTCGCAGACCGACTTCCTGCAGCTGCTGTGCGCGCTGCAGCAGCGCGCCGGCTTCCCGGGCTTCGACGTCGCCGAGTTCGTGGCGAACGAACGCGAGATGGTGGTGGTGCTGCGTCGCCTCGGGAGCGCCCAGGGAACGGCATTCCCGTAGCCAGCCTTCGTCGGCAGCGCCAGAATGCGGGCGTGTCCGCCTTGCGTGTCCCGTGCCTGCTGCTCGCCGTGCTTGCCGGCTGTCGCATCGGTGGTGCCGAGCCGATCCCGTTCGGCGGCGCGGCACCGAAGACGATCCTGGTCTGGCCGGCCGTGGCCGAGGAGTTCGCCGCGCAGCAGCCGGTGCTGTTCAGCGGTCTCGACCTCGCCGTGCGTCGGCGCGGCTACGTCGTCGTGGCGACGGCGGTCGCCCGCCAGGTGCTCGGTGATGCGGGGCTGCCGGTCGACGGCGTCGACGGCGAGCAACTGCGCCGGGCGACCGGGGCCGACGCGGTGCTGCATCTCATCGTGCACGACTTCCGCGTGCAGGGCGACCGGCTGCAGCGCGCCGACTGGGATCTCGCGTGGGCGCTGACGTCGACGACGACCGGGGCGGTGCTGTGGCAGTTCTCGCACCACGGCCACTGGGAGCGCCGCGTGCCGATCGAAGTGCATCCGCACCCGCGCTCCGACGAGGACCAGCCACCGGTGCTGTTCGGCGACCGCGAGCCCGACTTCCGCGACGCGGCCGATCTCGTCGCCTGGCTGCATCGCTACGCGATGGAACGGCTGCCGCGGGGCGGGGCATGAAGCTCGGCGTCGTCGACTACCCGGGTCTTCTGCTGCATGCCGCGGTGGTGGAGTTGCAGGCCGCTCTCGACGAACTGCCGTCCCCGCCGTGGCTGGTCGAGCTGTTGCGGCTCGAGGCGCCGGCGCCGGTGCAGCGGCAAGACGGTGTGCGCACCGCGGTGCGCGACCTGCTGCGCCGCCACGGCTACCGGCCGACCGGCCGCGGCAAGCCGTCGGCGGAATACCTGCTCGCAGCGGTCGGCGATGGCCGGCTCGGCTCGATCAACGCGGCCGTCGACGTCGGCAACGTCGTCTCGCTGCACTCGGGTCTGCCGATCAGCATCGTCGATCTCGATCTGTGCCGTGCACCGCTGCGCGTCGACGTGCCGGCCCAGGGCAGCAGCTACGTCTTCAACCGCGGTGGCCAGGAGATCGACGTCGGCGGGCTGCTCTGCCTGTTCGATGCCGATGGCCCCTGCGCAAACGCCGTCAAGGACGCGCAGCGCACCAAGACGACGGGGGTGACCCGGCGCGTGCTGGCGATCGTCTGGGGCGCGCTCGCACCCGATGCGACGCCTGCCGAACGCGCGGCTCGGTGGCTGAGGGAACTGTACGAACGCCTCGGCGCCCGCGCCGAGAACGTCGAACTCGACCGCGCCTGAGCCCACCACGATTCCCCGCGGTTGCCCGTGGCCAGGTCCATCGCCGCCGCCGCGGTGCTGGCTGCTCTGTCTCGCCGGCGTATTGCCACCGCGCAGCGGCGACGCGAGGGACAACGATCCGGCTCGCCCTGCGGGCGAGCCCGATCAACTCGCCATCCAGCGCGCGTGCTGTTCGCCGACGGTCGGCAGGTAGTCGGGGCGCAGTCGTTCGCGCAGGAACGACGCGTAGAGCGCCTGCACGATCTCGTGCAGCGCGTACCAGTTCGCCGCGCGGTCGGCGGTGCGGTCGGCGTCCGACTCGCACTCCTCGGCGTCCTCGGGCAGCCGCACACCGTTGCAGGTCAGCGTCGGTGCGTCGAGCGTCGTCGTCCACTGCCGCGATCCTTCGGCGATCAGGAGTCGTGCCCGGCGCAGGCGGTGGCCCTGCCGCAGGGCCGTGCGCGCCTCGGCGGTCCGCGTCGGCAGGCCGCGGCGCAGGGTCTGTTCGGTGTCGTCGTCGCTCGGTGCGGCGAAGCTGAGGAAGTCGTCCAGCGCGATGCCGATCACGCGTCCGCCGGGCAGCGTGAACTCGCCGCCGTCGGTCTCCCAGCGGAACCACAGCCAGGTCAGGAACTCCTCGCCGAGGAAGCCGTGCGTCTCGCTGCCTTCGGGTGCCGTGCTCATGCGTCGACCTCCTGCGCGGGTGCGGTGGCGGTGTCCTCGGCCGGCCGCCGCTTCGGCACACGACCGGTGTCCTCACCGCGTGGCCAGCGCACCGGTTCGACGCGATCCAGCGCCGCATCGGCGTCGCGACCGAGGTTCGCCCGCAGGCCGCAGCGCAGCGGGTTGGCGCGGTCGAGCGGCAGCGAGAAGGTCTCGAAGAACAGCTTCACGAACGTCTCGCGCGCGCCCTTGCTGGTGGCGAACAGCAACAGCGTGCGGCGGTCGTGGAACAGCAGCGCGTCGATCAGCTGGATCGTCGGCAGCACGCGCGGCAGCAGCTTGTCACTGAGGTCGTCCTTCAGTTCGCGGCGTTCGCGCGCGGACAGCTTCTTGCCGCGCGACTTCTCGGCGGCGTCGCGGTGGATCTGCAGCCACTTCTTCGGCAGCACCTTCTTGTCGATGCGGAACCGCAGCCACGTGCCGATGCCACCGTCGAGGTCCTCGGTGTCGAACGTGTCGCCGGTCGGGTCGGCCGGCGTGACCCAGCCGACCGAGACCTCCTCGGAGGCGGCATTCTCGATGGTGCGGAACCGGCGGTTGGCCAGCGCCTGCGCGAACGTGGGTTCGGCGGGCGGAGGCACATCACCGTCCCAGTAGAAGACGACGACGCCGCCGCTCTTGCGGATTGCTGCCATGACTCTCCCGGACGCGCTGGATGCGGATGCTGTGCGCCGCCGTGGCGGCGCCCGATCGGTCAGTCCTGCTTGTCCTTCGGGTCCTTCGCGTCCTTCTTGTCGCCGTCCGCCTGCTTCTGGTGCAGCTGGCTGAGTTGCGCCTTCAGGCGCTCGTAGCGGGCTTCGAGCATCGGCAGCCGGGCCTTCTCGATGTCGGTGTCGGCAGCCCGTGCACGTTCCATCTCCTGCTGCAGGGTCTCGAGTGACTTCATCAGCACGGTGGCGTCGACCCGGGTCTCGCCGGTCTCGCCGCCTTCACCGGCTTCGCCGGGCAGCGGCTTCGGCAGGTATTCCGCGTCGCGGTAGACCATCGGCAGCAGCAGCATCGTGTCCTTGTCGCGCACGACGAGTTCGATCTGGGCGGAGGAGATCGACGCCATCACCTTCTGCAGCTGGGCGGGCTCGCGCGTGTAGGGGATCTGGATCACGTGGGCGACGACCTTGTCCAACTCCGGTGTGGCGCCCTTCTCGACGCTGTCCTTGTGCAGCACGACGATGCCGGCGTGGTGGTGGAACGGGCGCGAGGTGCCGCCGACCTCGAGATCGAAGGCGACCTGTTCGAGGCGCGGCCCGAAGCGCGAGTTGCGCGTGATCTCGATGCGGCCGTCGGCCTCGGCGCCCGGCAGCGTGCTGTGCTCGGGGAGCAGCTCCGTGATCGTCTTGCCTTCTGCGAGCTTGGCCATGAGATCCTGCACCGAGCTCTCCAGGTCGCCCTCGGTGAACTCGGCTGCCGTGCCCTCGATCCGGATCAGCTCGTAGAGGGCCATCTGGCCGCGCATCGACGCGTCCACGTTGGCGCCCGGCTGCGACACCAACTGGTTGAAGAGCGTGCGCGAGATCGGTGTGCCGCTGACCAGCATCATCACGTCCGCAGGGAAGTTGGCGGCCTCGTCTTCCTGCATCAGGCGCGCGTGGCGGGGAGCCAGGGCCGGGGCCATCGGCTGCGCGATGCTGCTGGTGCCGGCGTCGATCGCGCGCACCGACAACTTGCGCTTGGCGAACTTGTTGGTGAGCAGGTCCTTGGCATTCGTCACGCGGTCCTTCACGTAGTCGATCTCGCGCATCAGGCGCTCCTTCTCCCGCTGCAGCGAGGTCACTTCCTCGGTCTGGCTGGGGCCCGGACGGTCCGGATCCTGGCCCTGGGCCAGCAGCGGAAGGGTCGACAGGAAGAAGATGCTGCAGAAACGGCGAGGGTCCATGAGCGGGCGCGAGGGCGGGGCCAGGTGGGCGCGGGAACGGGGGCGACAATCAAACCGGGGTGGCGCGTGACGCGCAAGTGCGGGCAATGCTCCCACTTCGTCGGCGTCGGGCGGGCCTCGGCGCCCCCCGATGGCGCGGCCCGCGCCTCGCGGTGCCCGGCCTCAGCGTGCCACGCCGGCGAGGGCCCGGAAATGGTCGGCCACGGCGCCCAGGATCGGGTCGATGGCCAGCGCCGCCGTGTAGTGGCCGAGCGCAACGTCCATGCGGGCGGGCCGGCCGAGGGCTTCCCACAGCAGATCCTGGTGCCAGCGTGGGACCACGGTGTCGAACCGTGCGCTGACGAACAACACCTTCCCGGTGGGCACGCCGGCGGCGAAGTCCAGCGGCTCGTGGTGCAGCCAGGCCCGCACCTCCCACGCCAGGTGGTCGTCGCCGACGCCATCGGTGGTGCGCCGCCACGTCAGCCACTTGCGCACGCGACCTTCCGAGCTGCGCAGCATCATGCCGCCCATGTCGCCGCCGGCGAGGCAGATGGCGACGCCGTCGAGGCCGGGTTCGAGCGCGGCCAGCACGCTCGCCACCATGCCGCCCATCGACATGCCGAGCGCGAACCAGCCACTGGGCGCGACGCCATCGGCGTGTTGCAACCAGCGCAGCAGGATGCGTTGGTGCAGGACGGTACGGCGGAACAGATCGTCGAGTTCGGGGCCGCGTTGCGGCGGCTTCAGCGCCGAACCGACACGGGCGCAGAAGGCGACGTCGAAACCCCGGTCGAGCATGCGCTGGGCGACGCTGTCGAGCAGGTCTTCGCCCCCGGCCAGGATCGGCAGCAGCAGCACGAAGGGCCGCGGCGCAGCCTGGGCTTGCCGGCGGCGCAGCTGGAAGCGCACGGTCTCGTCGCCGGCGGCCAGCACGCCGGTCATGCTGCCGCCGCCAAGGTCTTCGTGCTCGACGAGCACGGCATCGGGCACGGGTGCTCTGCTCGCGGCCGGCACCCGCAGCGGCAGCGGTGGGCGCGGCACCCGCGGGGCGGGCAGGTAGGTGCAGGCACCCGCCAGCAGCAGCATGGCGACCAGGATCACCGCACCGACGCCGATCCGGCCCACCGCCCTACGCCGCCCGGTCACCGCCCGCAGCGCCGTCGAGTTCAAAACAGGTGCACGGCGTAGAGCACCAGTCCCGGCGAACCGTCCATCGGCGTCTCGAACAGCGAGTAGATCGACGAGGTCGACAGGAAGTCCATGTCGTCGCCGACCGAAACGTGCAGGCTCGTCGTCGACGACGGCCGGTAGGCGAGGTCGGCGCGCAGGTGGCGGGCGTCGGTGGCGTAGTCGGTGCGGGCGCGCAATTCGAGGCGCAGCGTATCGCTGAGGTCGAAGTCCAGCGACAGCTTGGCGTAATCCTGGCTCGTGCCGATGCGGATGCCGGAGTGCACGTAGGCGATCTCGACCGGGTCCTTGAAGTCGCTGACGTGCACCCGCACCGACATGTGGCCGAGCGAGCTGCGGTCGGCGTGCTGCTGCTGGTACGGCCCGGTCAGTGGCACGTTGTCGGAGCGGAAGTCGTCGAACTCCAGCTCGACCTGCTCGACGAACGGCAGGCGCCGCAGCATCTGCTGCAGCGGTCGCCGCATCAGCGAAGGACCACGTTGCTGGATCCACTCCTCCTGGGCTGCCAACAGCGCCAGTTCGCTGTCGAGCAGCGGGCCTGCGTCGGGATCCTGGTCGTGTACGCCGAGGAACGGCATCGTCACCTCGCGGCGGGACCGGTTCAGGTCGGCATCGATCAGGTCCTGGACGAAGAACAGGGTCTCGCGCGCGATCGGATCGTCGATGGCCGTCAGGTCACCGGCGCTCATGGCCCAGGTGTGGCGGTGGGCGGCGTCCGGTTCGCGGCGGCGTTCCGCCCGGAGCGTCGGCGCGGGGGCCGCGGGAGCAAGCCGGGGCTGGGCCTCGATGCGCGGCTCCGCCTCGATCGCCGTCTCCGGGTCCGGCGGCAGGTGTTCGATGCCGATGCGCAACACGAACGGACTGCCGTCCACGAGCATCGCGAGGTGCCCGTCGGGGCTGCCTGCCGATGGGGGATCCGCGATGGTCGGTTGCCCTACGCAACCGGCCAGCAGGCATACCAGAATGCCGAGCTGGATCTTCTCCACCGCTACCCCTCGAGACAAAGAACGCGCGACGATGCGCCGTCTGCATCGGCCGTCAGGTGGGCGGTGCTGCAGTCGGAACTCGCGTGCAGCAGCACAATACCTCGCCCGGCACGCGTGGTTTCGCGGTGGCTCGCGTGAGGCCGATGGCAGCGCCGTCACGTCGGCGGATTTTCCTGCGGGCCGGTGTCCACTGCGCGGCGCCGCAAGCCATCACTCGCCTGGAAACGTGCTCCGAACGAACGCGACAGTTCGTCCAGCGTGGCGGTGACGGAGGCGAGGCCGAGCGTGTGGGCGTAGCGCGTGATGCCGCCGGTGAACGGGGGGAAGCCGATGCCCATGACGAGGCCGAGGTCGAGGTCCTGTTCGGCCGTGACCACGCCGTCGTCGAGGCAGCGGTAGGCCTCGTCGATCAGCGGGTAGACCAGTCGCTGCACGATCTCGATGCGGCTGGCGGTTCGCGGCGGCGTGCCGCGTGCCCGGCACAGCGTCGCCAGTACGGCCCGGCCCGGCCCGCTGCCGGTGCCCGCGGCGCCGTAGAGGCCGCCACCGCTCTTCTGGCCGAAGGCCTTCGCGGTGGCCATCGCCGCGAACAGTTCGCAGGGCACCATGCGTTCGGGGAACGCGGCCTGCATCACGTCGCTGACCTTGGCGGCGACGTCGAAGCCGACCTCGTCGAGCAGACGGCACGGCCCCATCGGCATGCCGAACTCGAGCATCGCCGCGTCGACGGCCTCGGGCGACGTGCCCTCGAGCAGGAGCCGCGCGGCCTCGTTCAGGTAGGGCGACAGGCAGCGGTTGACCAGGAAGCCCGGTGCGTCCGTGGTGACCACCGGGAACTTGCCGAGCCGCACCGCGAGCCGGCAGACGGTGGCGACCGCGGCGTCGCTGGTCTGCTTGCCGCGGATCACCTCGACCAGCGGCATCTTCTCGGGCGGGTTGAAGAAGTGCATGCCGACGATGCGCTGCGGTTCGGGCAGGCCGGCTGCCATGTCGGTGACCGGCAGTGAGCTGGTGTTCGTCGCCAGCACGGCGTCGTTCGGCAGGCCGCGGGCGATCGCCTCGCGCATCAGCTTCTGCTTGAGCCCGAGGTCCTCGACCACCGCTTCGAGCCACAGATCCGTCTGCTGCAGCGCGCCCCAGTCGGTCGAGGCCGCCAGGCGATCCTGGATCGCCTGCGCTTCGTGCCGTTCGAGCCGCCGCCGCTGCAGCTGCTTGCCGAGGTCCTTCTGCAGCCGTGCCTTGGCGCGGGCCAACGCGGCGAGGTCGAGATCGCACAGGCGCACGCGCAGGCCCTTCTCGGCGAACAGGCCGGCGATGCCCGCGCCCATGACGCCGCCGCCGACGACCAGCGCGCGCTCCACGTCGCGCCCACCGTCGAGCTTGCCGAGCCGCTTGCTGCGTTCGGTCAGGAAGAACAGGTGCGTCAGTCCCTTGCTGACCGGTGTCACGATCAACTCGCCCAGGGCCTTGGCCTCCCTGGCGAAACCCTCGGCCGGCGGCAACGTGAACGCCTGCACGCAGCAGTGCAGCGCCGCGCGTGGGGCCGGGTAGAAGCGCGCCTGGCCCTGGCGCAGGGCGCGTTCCGCCTTGCGCACGACGAGCCGGCGCAGCGGCGATCGGCTGAGCCAGCGCGCCAGGCCGCGCAGGCGCCGCGCTGGGGCCTTGTGGCCGGCGGCGATCAGGCGTTCCAGTTCGCGGCGGGCGGATGCCTGCAGCTTCGCCGCCGGCACCAGCCGGTCGACGACGCCGAGCTTCTTCGCCTGCCGGCCGCGCAGCAGCTTGCCGTTCAGGATCAGGTCGAGTGCCGCCGGCAGGCCGACCAGGCGCGACAGGTTCTGCGTGCCGCCGAAGCCCGGCAGGATGCCGAGCTTCACCTCGGGCAGGCCGATCTGGGTGCTCCTGTGGTCGCTGGCGAGCCGCAGGTCGCAGAACAGCGCCAGTTCGAAGCCGCCGCCGAGGCAGGGGCCCTCGATCGCGGCGACCACGGGCACCGGCAACTGCTGCAGCCGCCGGAAGATCGCCTGCCCGCGCAGCGCGGCCGCCTCGCCAGCGGCGACCTCGGTGATGTCCTGGATCAGGCGGATGTCGGCACCGGCGCAGAACATGCCCTGGCCCGGGCCGGTGACCAGCACGCCGCGCAGGTTCGGCGTCGTCGCCAGTTGCTGCAGCGCGGCTTCGAGCGACTCGAGCCGGTCGCGTGTCAGGGTCACCACGTGTTCGTCCGCGGCGCCCAGGCGCAGTTCGGCGATGCCGTCGTCACCGAGGGTCCACTGCACGACGCCAGCGGTTGGCAGGGCAGCGGTCGGCGCCGGCTTGGGTTCTTCGCGCATCGTCTCTTCGATGGTACTCATGCTGCCTCCAGGACGACCGCTTGCCCCTGTCCGCCGCCGATGCAGAGCGTCGCCAGGCCGTGGCGGGCGCCGCGGCGGCGCAGTTCGTGCGCCAGCGTCAGCAACAGCCGCGCGCCGGTGGCGGCGATCGGGTGGCCCAAGGCGATGGCGCCGCCGTTGACGTTGACGCGCTCGGGATCGATCGCGCCGATCGCTGCGTCGAGACCGAGTTCGGTCCGGCAGTAGTCGTCGTCGGCGAACGCGCGCAGGCAACCGAGCACCTGGGCGGCGAACGCCTCGTTGATCTCCACCAGGTCCATGTCGCCGAGCGCGAGCCCCGCGTGCTGCAGCGCCGCCGGCGTGGCGTGCACCGGCCCGAGGCCCATCGTCGCCGGTGCGAGTCCGGCGGTCGCCGTGCCGCGCACGATGGCCAGCGGTTGCAGGCCGAGGCTCTTCGCCTTGCTGGTCGACATGCAGAGCAGGGCCACGGCGCCGTCGGTGACCTGGCAGCTGTTGCCCACCGTGACGTCGCCGTTCTGGCGATCGAACACGGGCCGCAGCCTGGCCAGCGCCGACAAGGTCTGTTCGGTGCGGATGCCGTCGTCGGCCGCGACCGCGGTGCGGTGATCGGGCGGCGGCACCAGTGCCGACAGTTCTGCGGCGAACCGGCCGGCCTCGGCGGCTGCCGCGGCGAGCTGGTGGCTGCGCAGCGCGAAGGTGTCCATCGTCGCGCGGTCGATGCCGAACCGTTGGGCGATGTTCTCGGCGGTGTGGCCCATCATCAGGCCGGTCACCGGATCGGTCAGGCCCTCGACGACGGCGATGCGCGGCTTCAGCGTGCGGAAGCGGAACGAGGCCAGCGCGCGCAGGCGCTGCAGCGGCGTCTTCGCCTTGCCCAGGCGCTGGAAGAACGCGGTCAGCTGCGGTCCCATCAGCAGCGGGAAGTTGCTCATCGACTCGGCGCCGCCGACCAGGAACACCTCGCCCTCGCCGGCGCGCAGCCGGCTCTGGGCGGCGAGCACGGCCTCCATGCCCGAGCCGCAGTTGCGCATCACGGTGACCGCCGGCGTGGCCTGCGGCAGGCCGGCACGCAGCGCGGCCACGCGGGCGACGTTGGCCTCGCGCGCATCGGGGCCAGCGCAGCCGAGGATCACCTCGTCGATGCAGGCAGGATCGATCGCGGTGCGGTCGAGCAGTTCGCGGAACACGTGCGTCGCGAGGTCCGCGGCGGCGGCCGAGCGCAGCGCGCCGCCCGCCTTGCAGAACGGCGTGCGGTAGCCGGTGACGATCGCGAGGTCGCGCGAGGCTTCGCGAGCCTTCTTGGTGCCGTTCTTCTTCATGTCTTGGGGCGCGCGTCGACGAAGCGCTTCTCCTTCATCTCGGTCTCCATGCCGATCTTCCGCAGCATCGCTTCGAGGCCGAGGAACTCGACGTGGTTGGGCTGCACTTCCAGCCGGCTCTTGAACAGCTCGCGCAGGTCCATGGTGGCCTTCTCGTGCGAGCAGCCGTCCTTGACCGCGAGGTGCACGATCATCTCGTCGACCTCCATCGGGTCGCCGTCCTTCTTGCGCAGTTCGATCTGCCACTCCTCGATCTCCGGCATGCTGCCGAGCAGCATCGCGCAGTCCTCGAGGTTGACCAGCGTGCCCTTGACCTTGAGCAACTGCAGGTCGGCGACGCTCGATTCGCGCGTCAGGTCGCTGCTGATGCGCGGCACGGTGCGGCCGCAGTGCGGACACGGGTCGAAGCACAGGCCGCCGCGCACGCGGTCGCCGGTGCGGTAGCGGAACACCGTGCTGGCGCGGGCCTGCAGCGGCGTGAACACCAGTTCGCCGTCTTCACCGTCGGGCAGCACTTCGCCGGTCTTCGGGTCGACGACCTCGAAGATCGCCAGGTCCGGATACAGGTGGTAGCCGGTGTAGGCGTTGTCCGGCGTCGGGCACTCGGCGAACGCCATGCGTGCCTCGGTGAAGCCGTAGGTGCCGAACACCCGCACGTCGTGGGCGCCGGTGCTGGTCAGCAGTTCGACGATCTTCGCCTTCAGGCCCGGGGCGACGCGCTCGGCACCGAGCACGACGCAGCGGATCGACGACAGGTCGAGCCGTTCGGCCGCGGCACGGCGCAGCAGGTGGTAGACGTAGCCGGGCACGCCGATCAGCGCGTCGGCGCGCAGCCTGGTGATCGCGCGCAGGTCGCCCGTGCTGCCCATGACCTTGCCGCCTCCGGTCGACAGGGCCATCATGCCGGCGGCCTGGCCGGCGAAGAACACCTGCCAGAACGCGAGGTGCGGCGCATAGGGGAACACGTTCGCGACCCGGTACTCGCTGCTGAGCCCCATGACGTCGATCAGCCGCGCGCCGGTGACGTGCAGGTTCTGGATGTCGTGCGGCGAGTAGAAGAACGGCACCGGTTCGGCCGAGCGGCCGGTGGTGAAGGTCATGAAGCACGGCGCGAACTCCTGTCGCACGCGGCGTCGCACGGCCTCGATGCCATGCGTCCACTTCTCCCACAGCAGCGGCAGCTTGCGGCGCAGCGGCCACGCGGCTCGGATCGCGGCCGGATCGGGCTGCAGGATGAACCGCTTGAACCGCTGGGGTTCGTCGGGCGTCGGCAGCAGGTCCTGCTTGCTCGACAGCGGCAGCCGCCGCAGGTCGTCGACCGTCCGGATCTGTTCGGGGCGCACGGCAGCCCGGTCGAACAGGTCGCGATAGTGCGGTGAGAAGGGGTACAGGTACTCCCGCACGTAGCGCTGCAGCAACTGCCCCTGCAGCGCGCGCTGTTCGTCGCGCGACATGCGCTGCAGTCGTTGCCAGGTCGTCATCGTTGCTCAGCCCTCCCGCTTCTCCTCTAGCTTGTCGACCGGCGTGAGTTGCGGTCTTCAGACAACATCGTGCAGTGGTCGATCTAGAGACAGTTGGAGCCGCCGCGCGTGTCCGTCGCTGCGGTCCGGGTCCGCACCATCGTGAGAACACCGCATCCGCACCAAGGCCTGGCACAGGACGGGTCGTTCACCGGCTCGGGTGCGGAGCGTCCGGCCCGGACGCCACTGGCGCCCGCTGTTCGTCCGCGCAAGACGGTGCTGGTGCTCGGCGGCGGCGGCATGCGCGGCTTCTGCCACATCGGCGTCATCCGTGCCATCGAGCGGCTCGGGCTGCAGGTCGACGAGGTCGTCGGCACCAGCATGGGCGCGGTCATGGGGGCGTTGTTCGCGGCCGGCCACGACAGCCATCGCATCGAAGAGGTCGCCGCCGAGATCTCGTTGAAGCAGTACTTCCGGCTCAACCTGCTGAAGTTCCTGGTGCGCGGCTTCCGTCACGCGTCGGTCTACAAGGGCCGCACGTTCCACGAACTGCTGCAGCGCTGGTTGCCGTTCCAGTCGTTCGAGGAGCTCGAGCGACCGTTCTTCTGCAATGCGTTGTCACTGACGACCGGCGCCTCGCGGTTCTTCGGTCTGCCGGGCTCCGACGCGATGCCGGTCGCCGACGCGGTCTACGCCAGCGCCTGCCTGCCGACGATCTTCGAGCCGATGGCGATCGGCACCGACCACTACGTCGACGGCGGCATGACGGAGACGCTGGCGCTGCGCATCGCGCGGGCGCGCAGTGCGGACCTGGTCATCGGCGTCGACCTGTCGCACCGCGACCTGCACGTGCAGACGCCCTACAAGGCGAGCCTGCCGCACATCCTGTTCCAGACCTACGAGGTCATGGGGCAGGCGCTGAACGAACACAACCTGCACCGGTATGCCGACGACCGCACGGCGGTGATCAAGCCGAAGGTCTCCCACCTGCCGCTGCTCGACATGCCCGACGTGCAGGAGATCGTGCGGCTCGGCGAACGCGAGGCGCTCGAGGTGCTGACCACGCACCCGCTGACGCGCTACCTGTGCCAGCCCGAGGTCGTCGCCGAGGAGGATCGCATGGTCTCACGGCCGCGCGACCATGTGCTGCTGCAGGTCGACATGAACGCCTGCATCCACTGCGGCATCTGCGCCGCGACCTGCGCGACGCAAGGCTACGCCGCGGTGCCGATCGGCGACGTGGTCAAGAAGCTGCACAACTACGAGTGCACGCGCGACATGGCCTGTGAGCGCAACTGCCCGACCGGCGCGATCCGGCTGCGCAACATCTAGCCGGGTTCTGCTTCGGGGTGGGGGTCTGCTCCGGCGCGCGAGATCAGGCCAGCAGTTCTTCCAGTGTGGGCGCGATCAGTACGCGGTTGGTCCAGCGATCCACCGTTGGTGCGTCGGCCGTGCGGATGCGCGCCGTGATGTTGGGCGGCACCGGACCGAAGCGTTGTTCGAGCATGGTCAGAAGGGTCTCGATGCGGCCCTCCAGTCGGCCCTCCTCACGGAGTCGGTCGGCGACGGTCATGAACTCCCTCCCGGTGGTTGCGTGGATGCGGCGATAGGCATCGGTCAGTTGTTGCCGCTCGTCGTCGCTGACGGCGGCGACATAGGAGACTAGCCGATCGAGGATCGCCTGTCCGCCCGGTTGGGCCAGCAGGCGCAGGTGCAGATGGCGCCAGGCGAGCAGCAGCGCGGCCGTGGCCGCATGCCGGCGCAGTTGCTGCAGGTGCAGCAGCACCAACAGCGACTGGATGCCGAGGCGGCGCTGCTGCAGGTCCGCCTGGTCGCTGGCAGCGAGGTCGTCGAGCACGAACGCGAACGCCGGCTGGATCGCCGCCAGCTCCGGCGGCAGGTCGGCCAGGTCGATCAGCTCGTGCAGGTGCCGCGGCGCGTGCCAGGGCCTTGGGCCGTGGTGCACGACGAACGGCACCACGGGGGGCAGCAGGGCGCCGGCGGCGTGTTCGGCCTCCCAGGCATCCCAGATGCGAAGTACGTAGCCGAGCAGCTGCCGCGTGGCGCGGCGGTCGGCGCCGGACTTGTGTTCGAGCAGCACGTACAGCAACACCGGTCGGCCGCGGCTCTGCGCCGTGAACAACAGGTCCGCCTGCTGGTCGCGCAGTTCGTCGTCGACGAAGGTCGCGTCGACGCGGCACAGCGAGTCCCACTGCACGGCTCGGGCGATGGCGCGCGGCAGCGCGCTCTGCAGCAGCTCCGCCGCGCGCACCGGGTCGGCGAACACGGCGCGGAACAGTGCGTCGTGCGGGTTCTGGGAGGATGGTCGGTTGGGCACCTGGATCGGCTCCGGTGCAGAGTGGGGGCGCCGGCGCGACGGTGGCAAGAATCCGCAGCTCGCTGCGGACCGACCGTCGTTGGAATCCGGGGCCGCATGCCCGATCATGTTCGCCCCCGCATCTCGCCGTTCGCTCGCGCGGCGGTTTGGGCGCCCGATCGGCCACGTCAGGCCCGCACCGCGCCCACCGGTTCTCCCCGACATGAAACGCAAGTACGTCGTCCTGCTCCTCTGCGGCATCACCGCAGCCGGTGCGATCACCTGGCAGGCCGTGAAGCCGACGCCGCCGAAGAAGGTCGTCACGGCGCGCGCCGAGACGGTCGGCAACCTGCGCCACCTCGTCACGGCCACCGGCGAGATCCGGGCCAAGGAGTTCGTCGACATCCAGGCCGAGGTCGCCGGCGTGATCATCGAGGTGCTGGTGCGCGAAGGCGACACGGTGCAGGCCGGGGACGTGCTGCTGCGGCTCGAGGACCTGCAGCTCAAGGCCGAGGAGAACGCGGCCAAGGCGCAGGTCGGCGCCAGCGAAGCGGATGCCAAGAACGCGGAGGTCGGTATCGCCACCGCGGAGGCCAACCTCGCCGGTGAGCGCACGGCGCTGGCGAACGTCAAGGTCGAGGTCGAACAGGCGCGCATCTCGCGCGACCGCGCCCAGGCGTCGTTCCGCCGCAAGGAGGAGCTGTTCCAGTCCAACCTGATCGGCGGCGAGGAGTACGAGATCGCGACGGCGGAGGCACGGCTGGCGCAGCAGCGGTTGGAGTACAACGAGGCGCGCATCCAGCAGGCCGAGGCCAACCTGCACGCGGTGGCAACACGCGTCGACGCCGCGAAGGCGCAGAAGGACGCGGCCCGCAGCCGCGTCGATGCGGCGATGGCCCAGCTGGCGCGTTCGGCCGACCTGGTGACCAAGACCGTGCTGCGCGCACCGATCACCGGCCTGATCACCAAGCTGAACGTCGAGAAGGGCGAGCGCGCGGTGCCCGGCATCCAGAGCAACCCGATCGCGACGTTGATGACGATCGCCGACATGTCCGTGATCGAGGCCGAGATCCAGGTCGACGAGGCCGACATCGTGCACGTCACGCTCGACGCACCTGCCGAGGTCGAGGTCGATGCGATGCGCGACGTCAAGTTCGCCGGCGTCGTCACCGAGATCGGCCACAGCCCGATCCAGACTGCGTCGTCCGGCACCGGCGGCAGCCAGAACCAGGAAGGCAAGGACTTCAAGGTGGTCGTGCGGCTGCAGGCACCGTCACCGCAGCTGCGTCCCGGCTTCACGGCGACGGCCGAGATCGTCACCGCGGTGCGCGCCGACTGTCTGGTCGTGCCGTTGCAGGCGTTGACCGCGCGCGAGGTCGAGTTCGACGCCGAAGGTGGCTACGTCGCGCCGCCCGAGCACGGCGAGGCCGCGACCACGCCGCTGTCGGCCGAACGCCGCCAACGCCGCAAGGAGGTCGAGGGAGTGTTCCTGCTGCAGGACGGCCGCGCGCGGTTCCGGCCGGTGACCACGGGCATCACCGGCGAGATGGACATCGAGGTCCTCGGCGGTCTCGCCGCCGGCGACGTCGTCGTCAGCGGACCCTACCAGGCGCTGCGCACGCTGAAGGAATGGGACCGCATCACGATCGACCAGGAACGGCAGGCCGACCTCGACGTGCGCACGCGCCGTTCGCGATGAACACGCGCACCGACGGCGAGGTCATCCGCACGCGCGGCCTGACGCGCTCGTTCGCGATGGGCAGCACCACCGTGCACGCGCTGCGCGGCATCGACCTGGTGATCCAGCGCGGCGAGTACGTCGCGATCATGGGGCCGTCGGGCTCCGGCAAGTCGACGCTGCTCAACCTGATCGGCTGCCTCGACACGCCGACGGCCGGCGAGTACTGGCTCGAAGGGCAGGCGACCGCGCAGCTCGGCGAGCGCGAGCTGGCGCGCATCCGCAACCGCGAGATCGGCTTCGTGTTCCAGACCTTCAACCTGCTGCCGCGCGCGTCGGCGCTGCGCAACGTCGAGCTGCCGCTGATCTACGCGCAGGTGTCGCCGGCCGAGCGCCGCGCGCGCGCGATCGAGGCGCTGCGCCAGGTCGACCTCGCCGATCGCATGGACCACCGGCCGAACGAGCTGTCGGGCGGCCAGCGCCAGCGCGTCAGCATCGCGCGCGCGCTGGTGACCAATCCGGCCCTGCTGCTCGCCGACGAGCCGACCGGCAACCTCGACAGCAAGACCTCGGGTGAGATCATGGCGCTGTTCGACGTGTTGCATCGGGCCGGGCACACGATCGTCGTCGTCACGCACGAGCGCGAGATCGCCGACCGCGCCGGGCGCATCGTCACGATCCGCGACGGCATGGTCGCCAGCGACGAGCGGCACGCCCGGGCGGCGACGCCGTGAAGGCGATCGAGTCGGCACGGTTGGCGCTCGAGTCGATCTGGGCCAATCGGCTGCGGTCGTTCCTGACCCTGCTCGGCGTGATCATCGGTATCGCCTCGATCGTCGCCACCGCGGCGGTGATCCACGGCCTGAACCGCTACGTGTCCGAGAAGCTGTCGAACCTCGGCAAGGGTGTGTTCGTCGTCCAGCGGTTCGGCATCATCACCAACCGCCAGGACTTCCTCGACGCCGCGCGGCGCAACAAGCGCCTGCTGCCGGCCGATGCGCGCGTGATCGCCCAGCGGGTGCCGGGTGCCTCGGTGGTCGGTTGGGAAGTGCACGCGACCAGCGACCTGAAGCGCGCGGCACACGAGGTCCAGGACACCGACGTCGGCGGCATCACGCCTTCTGTGCTCGAGATCGAGCCGTACGAGGTCGCCCTGGGTCGGGTGCTGATGCAGCACGAGGAGGACCGCGCGGCACCGGTCGTGTTCGTCGGCCACGACGTCGCCGAGCGGCTGTTCCCCAACACCGACCCGGTCGGCAAGCAGCTGCGCATCGGCGGCACGGGCCTCACGGTGGTCGGCGTGGCCGCCAAGAAGGGCTCGTTCCTCGGCTTCTCGCAGGACAACTACGTCAAGATCCCGTTCAGCCTGCACCGCAAGCTGTTCGGCTCGACGCGCTCGATCAACATCAGCGTGCAGTCGGCCGACGCGGCCCGCATGTGGGAGACGATGGACGAAGTGCGCGCGGTGCTGCGCGCCCGCCATCACCTACGGCCGGCGGAGCCCGACGACTTCGGCATGCTGACTTCGGAGGGCATCAACGACCTGTGGCGCAACCTGACGCAGACGATCTTCAGCGTCGCTCTGTTCGTGGTCGGCATCTCGCTGGTCGTCGGCGGCATCGTCATCATGAACATCATGCTGGTGTCGGTCGTCGAACGGACGCGCGAGATCGGCGTGCGCAAGGCGGTCGGCGCCAACCAGAGCGACATCGTGCAGCAGTTCCTGGTCGAATCGGTGCTGCTGTCGTGCCTCGGCGGCGCGATCGGCGTGTCGATCGCCTATGGCGCCTCACAGCTGCTGGCGACCTACACGCCGTTGCCGGCCGAGTTCCCACCGTGGGCGCCGCCGACCGCCTTCGGCATCTGCACCGCGATCGGCATCTTCTTCGGCATCCATCCGGCGCGGCGCGCGGCGCGGCTGGATCCCATCGAGGCCCTGCGTTCGGAGTGACATGCGCGCCCGTCTCGTGATGCTGTGGGAGAACGTGAAGCTGGCGTGGGACACGCTGGTCACGCACCGCTTCCGCTCGTTCCTGACGGTGCTCGGCATCTTCATCGGCGTGCTGCTGGTGGTCACTGTCGCTTCGGTGCTGAACGGCTTCCGGCAGACGGTCGTCGACCAGGTCGAGCAGTTCGGCACCAACAACATCTACGTCTACCGGATGCCGTTCGTGAACCTCGGCCCGCTGTCGCGCGAGATGCGGTTGCGCAAGCCGCTGCGGCTCGAGGATGCCTGGGCGATCCGCGACCACTGCCCGTCGGTCGAACTGGTGACGCCGGGCATCTCGGCACCGGGGTTCCTGAAGCGCGCCACCTACCGCGGCGAGGAGGTCGACTCCCCGCGGCTGCGCGGCGTGTTCCCGGACAACGCCGAGGTCGCCAACCGCGTGCTCGCGACGGGCCGCTTCTTCACCGATCAGGAGAACCTGCACCGTGTGCCGGTGGTCGTGCTGGGCGCTGCGGTCGCCGAGGCGCTGTTCCCGGCCGGTGGCGCACTCGGCAAGGACGTGCTGATCGCGGGACGCAAGTACACGGTGCTCGGCACGCTCGAACCGCGCAAGGAAGGTCCGTTCGGCGCGCAGAACGAGGAGGATACGCTGTTCCTCGCGCCCTACTACACCGTGCGGCGCTTCTATCCTGGCATCGACGACCACTTCCTCGTCGCGCGTGCCGTCAGCGGCAAGATGGAGCCGGCGATGGACGAGATCGCGCAGGTGCTGCGGCGGCAGCGGCAGGTGCGCTGGGACGAGGACAACAACTTCGAACTCGGCACCGCCGACACCCTGATCGCCGCCTTCGACGACATCGTGTTCGCCGCGCTGGCGGTGATGTTCCTGCTGTCGACGGTGGGGTTCCTGGTCGGCGGCGTCGGCGTGATGAACATCATGCTGGTGTCGGTGAAGGAGCGCACCCGCGAGATCGGTGTGCGCAAGGCGCTCGGCGCGCGGCGGCGCGACATCATGGGCCAGTTCCTGATCGAGGCGGTGGTGCTGTGCACGATCGGCGGGGGCCTCGGCCTGCTGTGTGCCGAAGGCCTGTTGCTGCTGGTCGGCCGGCTGCTGCCGGACCTGGCGTCGCAGACGCCGTGGTGGGCGCGCGGCTTCGCGTTCGTGGGCTCGGCCAGCGTCGGCCTGTTCTTCGGCCTGTGGCCGGCATGGAAGGCCGCGAGCCTCGATCCGGTGGAGGCGCTGCGCTACGAGTGATCGTCGCTCCGTCGACGCTCGCGTGCCTCGACGTCGAGCAGGTCCTTGGCGCGGCCGATGCTCGCTTGTTGCGCAGCAGATCGTCGAGCCCGAGGAACGCCACGCGGCAACCGTTCCAGCCCACCTCGATGCGCGATGCCCAAGCGTCGTCGAACGTGGGGCGGCGGCATCGTCCTGCATCCGTGCGGGATAGCCGGTCGCGGGGGAAGACGGTGAGGCGCGATCCGGTCGAGGCAAGGTCGCCGCGGGTGCCTTGCGCGGCCGCGTGACGGCGGCGGACGCGGCGCAACGGCGTCTTCGACGTGTGCAGCTGACGCCCGGTCCGGCGACCGTGCTGGTCGATCTCCGGGGCCGTCGGCGCGTCGCCATCTCGGTCACGGTGCCGGCCGCCTGTGTGCTCACGCTCGACTTCGCGGCGGGCGCGCGCGGGCAATAGCGCGCTGGCCGCGCCAGCGACGATCCGGCGTGGGGTACATTCCGCCCATTCTGTGGGCGGGACGATGGCGCACCGTTCTGGCGCGCCACGATCGGACCGACCGCCAAAGACGCCATGCGACCATGCCTTGCCGCGACCCTTCTCCTGCTTGCCAGCCATGCACTCAGCGCCCAGGCGCCCCCGGCTGGCAGCGAACCCAAGACCGAACGCGCCGCCGACCGCGGTGGCATCGCCTGGTTCGGAACCTGGCAGCAGGGCCTCGCCGAGGCGAAGCGCACCGGCAAGCCGATCCTCCTGATGTCGGCGACCCCGCAGTGCCACGGCGTACCCGGCGTCTGGTGACCCGGTTACCAAGACACCGACAGGCGTGTCCTGTCGACCACCCAGGTGATCGAGGCGAGCCGCGCGTTCGTCTGCATCCGGCCCAACACCTACGAGTCGGCCGAGGAAGGCAAGGTGCTGGAGAACTTCTTCCGCGGCCGCAGCGGCAAGCTCGAGAACACGGTCTTCGTGCTGCTCGACAGCGATGGCACGACGAGGTTGTCGCGGGCCGGAAGGGCGCCGCAGATGGTGTTCGGTGACGCCGATGGTCTCGCCGCCGAGATGCATGCGATCGCGCAGGAGCGGGCCACGTCCGCCGAGAAGTCGCTCGCGCTCCCCTTCCAGCCTGACCTGCGCCATGGGCTGAACGTCGCCGCCTGCGATGCGGTGTTGTTGCTCGTGCTGCACGGCAAGGATGCCGCCGCGGTGACGGCGCTGGAGCAGCGGCTGGCGCCGGCGCTCTGGCAGGCCAACCTGCCGGCGCGTGTACGTTGCGTGCGCGTCGTGCCGGGTGCGGATCCGGCCGATGTCGAGCGCGTGGAGCTGGCGGCCGACAACGGTGTGTCGCTGGTGGTGCCCGACTCGTTCGGGCAGAGCGGCAAGGTGCTCGTGCAGATCGACGGCGGCCAGAGCGACGCACAGATCGTCGCGCGGCTCAGCCAGGCGTTGGCGAGCTACCACCCGCCTGCGAAGCAGGACACCGGGGCGCACATCCGCGAAGGCAACCGGAAGGGCATCCACTGGCAGACCGCGATACCGGTCACGGATCCTGGCATCGGGCCGGGCCCGCGCGGCGTGGATGCGCGTGGTGGACCGGAAGGCCACGACGGACCGCCGCCCGGTCGTCGCCCCGGTGGTCGCCGAGGTCCGCCGCCGTTCCCGCCGCCGCCGCGTGGTGGCGAGCGCTGATGGCTGCCGCGTGACCGCCTGCGTACGAATGCGTTCTTGTCGCTGAGCGCGCGGTCCGATCCAATGCCGGCGTGCAGGCGGTCGAGCGATCCCCGTTGTTGCGCCGGCTGCAGGCGGCACCCACCTGGGCCATTGCCTGCCTGGCGCTGCTGTCGATCGCTGGGGCCGGCGCGGCCGACTGGTACAGCGGCAACGACATCGCGTTCACCGCGATCTACCTGCTGCCGATCTCGCTGGCGGCCTGGATGCTGTCGCGGACGGCGATGGTGGCCGTGACCATCCTCTGCGCCGGCACCTGGCTGTTGGTCGATGCGGCGAGCCACTCGTTTGCCCTGCATCCGGGCATCGAGTTCGTCAACGTGACGTTCGAACTCGGCACCTTCCTGTTCTTCGGCTTCCTGCTCGCGATCCTGCGCCACACGCTCGGTGCGGCGCAGGAGTTGGCGCAGACCGATGTGCTGACCGGCCTCTGCAACCGCCGCGCGTTCTGGGACGCCGCCCAGCAGGAGCTCGAGCGTTGCCGCCGTTTCCGGCAGCCGTTCTCGGTCGCCTACATCGACGTCGACGACTTCAAGGGTGTCAACGACCGGTTCGGCCATCGCGTCGGCGACGAGTTGCTGCAGGCCATCGGCAACACCCTGCGGCTCGGCGTGCGCCGCGTCGACCTCGCCGCGCGCCTCGGCGGCGACGAGTTCGGCCTGTTGCTGCCGGGCACCGACGCGCTCGGCGCCGGCGTGCTGTTGCGCAAACTGCGCGACCAGCTCGCGACCGGCCTGCAGGCGACGTTCCGGGTCGGCTGCAGCGTCGGCTGCCTGACCGTGCACGAGGCGCCCAAGGACGTCGACGAACTGGTGGCGCGTGCCGACGCGGTGATGTACGCGGCCAAACGGGACCCGGGCGAACACTTGCGTCTGGAGACCTTCCCGCCATCTGCCGAGCAGCTGGCGGCGTCCCGGAGCCGACACCGGGCCAGCGGCGACCTCGCATCGTGACCCGGTCGAGAGGGGTCGGCAGGCCGTACGGCGGCACCCTGCCGTGCGGGCGCGCTGGCGGCCGGCGCGCGCGAACTGAGCCCGCTGCAGCGTCGCGACTGGGGGCACACGGTCGCCTACTCGCTCGACCCCGACGCCCACGTGGTGGCGTCGCCAGCTGCCAAGGTGAGGCGCCGTGAAGCCGCGCCGTCGGCGCCGGCGGTGGCTGCGGGGCACTGCAGTGCTGCTGGCGGGGCCGGATCGAGGTCATCGGCTTCGGGGGGGCGCGCGGACGCGGCTACACTGCGGTCCACTGCCAAGGAGGCTGCCATGTCGTTCGTGTCGACCTGTTCGTGGGTGTTCGTCTCGTGTGCTGCGCCCGTGTGCGCGCAGCAGGCGCCGCAGTTCGCGGCGCCCGTTCGTCTGCTGGCCGGCGAGAAGCTGCTCGGCGTCGATCGTCTGTATCCGTCGCCGATGGCGCACGACGTCGACGGCGACGGTCGGCTGGACCTCGTGGTCGGCGACCTGCGCGGCCGGCTGACCGTCGCGCTGTGCACGGCGGGCACCGCGCCGGCGGGCTACGCGGCCGAGAAGCCGCTGCAGGACGAGAACGGCAAGGACATCGACTTCCACAACTGGTGATGCATCGGCATGAGTCCACAGTTCGTGGACTTCGACGCGGACGGCCACCTCGACATCGTCGCCGGCACCTTCGACGGCTCGCCGAAGGTCGCGCGCGGCACGGCGAAGGGCTTCCTGCAGCCCGTGCACGTGCTCGATCGCGACGGCGCGCGCATCGTCATGAACATGTTCTGGAACTTCGACCAGAAGAAGTGGGACGAGACGACGCGCTGCGATCCGGACGGCGCCCAGCACGGCCACCTGACGTCGGCGTGGGCCTGTGATTGGGACCACGACGGCGATCTCGACCTGCTGCTCGGTGACCATGACAAGGGCCAGGTGATGGTGCGGCTCGACGAGGGCACCAGCCAGAAGCCCTCGTTTGCGCCCAGGAACACGCTGGTGCTGGCCGCGGGCGCGCCGCTGGTGGTGCCCGGTACGGTCACGACGCTGCGCCTGCTGGACGTCACCGGCGATGGCCGAGAGGACCTGATCGTCGGCAGCATGGGCGATGCCTACGGCGACGGCGCCGGCGGCGGAGTCTACGTCTACCCCGATGTCGGCACCGGCAAGGCGCGCGAGTTGGGCCAGGCGATCGTCTGGATCGAACCGAGCCGCAAGGACACGGCCGAGCCGATGCGCCCCGACAGCGGCCTCTACATGGACTTGCTCGACCAGGATGGTGACGGCGATCTCGACCTGGTCGTCGGCGGCTATTCGCACTGGACGCCGGCGGCGCCGGATCTGTCGGCCGCGCAGCAGCGGCGCGTCGAGGAGCTGCAGGCCGAGCTGGCCGCGCTCGACCAGCAGACGCAGGCGATCTACGCAGCGATCGACAAGGCGACCGAGGGCCTCGCCGAAGCCGAGCGCGAGGCGAAGTTCCAGGAACTGCTCGCCGCCCGTCGCACCGAGCTGCAGGCGGCCGGCAAGCAGCGCCAGGCGCTCAGCCAGGAACTCGAGCCGCTGCTGCCCGGCAGCAAGCGCCGTTCGTTCGTCTGGCTCTACGAGAACATCACCCCGAAGTAGCAGGTGCATCGCGCATGTCGAACAGCCAGCAAGTCGTGAATGCCATCTACGCCGCGTTCGCCAAAGGCGACGTGCCGACGTTCCTCGGCCACCTCGATCCCGGCATCGTCTGGAACGAGGCCGAGGGCTTTCCGTACGCGGATCGCAATCCCTACGTCGGCGTCGAGGCGCTGATGGCCGGCGTGTTCGCGCGCCTGGCCGAGGACTGGGCCGACTTCCGCGTCGTGCTGGGTGAGATCGCCGGCGGCCCCGAGGTCGTGACGATGCTCGGCCGTCTGCAGGGCACCTGCAAGGCGACCGGGCAGAGGCTCGATGCGCAGTGCGTGCATCTCTGGTGGCTGCGCGGCGGCAAGGCGGTGCGCTTCCAGGAGCTGGTCGACACCGCGGCGGTCGCGCGCGCGATCGCATAGCCGATCGGCCGCCGAGCGCGCCCAGGAGCTGGCACAGCATCGTGCCGTATGCGTTGCGCGCCCCGGGCCGGTCGAGACGGAATGCCCAGGCATCGAAGTGCCGCTCGCCGCACGCACCTTGTCGTTCTCGATGCTGCGTCGCTTGCGGAAGTCCCTCGTGCCCTTCGTCTCCCGCACTGCATGGAGCGTCACCCGGTCGTGCTTCACGATCACCCAGTCGGGGTTGGCGACGCGAACTGTTCGCCGAGCGCGGCCTGAAGCCGCTCGGCCACGGTGAGTTCACGGCGGGCCCCGTCGCCGAGTAGCGTCAGCTTTCCTTCAGCTTCAGCTTCGCCAGCTGCGCGGCGAACGGGTTGCTCGCCGGCGCGTCCTGCTTCGGGCCGTAGTCGCGTGGCGCCGGGGCGCCCGGGCGCGCGCCGGGACGGCCACCGCCGCCGCCGCGCTGCGGCGCACCGCCGCCGCCATCCGAACCGCGCGGCGCGCCGCCGGCTTCGACCCTGGCGTGCAGCTTCATCGTCAGCGCGACGCGCTGCCGCGCCAGGTCCACACTCAGCACCCTGACCTTGACTACCTGGCCGGCCTTGACGACCTGCCGCGGGTCGTCGACGAACGTGTCGCTGAGCTGGCTGATGTGCACGAGGCCGTCCTGGTGCACGCCGATGTCGACGAACGCGCCGAACGCGGTCACGTTCGACACGACACCCTCGAGCACCATGCCACAGGTCAGGTCCTTCAGTTCCTCGACACCCTCCTGGAACGACGCGGTCTGGAACTCCGGCCGCGGGTCGCGCCCGGGTTTCTCCAGTTCGGCGAGGATGTCGGTCACGGTCGGCACCCCGAAGCGTTCGTCGGTGAAGTCCTGCGGCCGTAGCGAGCGCAGCAGCGCGTGGTCGCCCATCAGCGCCTTCACGTCCTTGCCGGTCTTGTGCAGGATGCGTTCGACCACCGGATAGGCCTCGGGGTGCACGGAGCTGGCGTCGAGCGGGTTGTCGCCGCCGGATACGCGCAGGAAGCCGGCGCACTGCTCGAACGCCTTCGGGCCCAGCCGCGTGACCTTCAGCAGTTCCTTCCGGGTCAGGAACGGACCATTCGCGTCGCGGTGGGCGACGATGTTCTTCGCCAGCGTGGTCGACAGGCCGGCGACGCGTGTCAGCAGCGCTTCGCTGGCGGTGTTGAGGTCGACGCCGACGTGGTTGACGCAGTCCTCGACGGTGGCGTCGAGCGAACGCGCGAGCTGCGTCTGGTCGACGTCGTGCTGGTACTGGCCGACGCCGATCGCCTTGGGATCGATCTTGACCAGCTCGGCCAACGGGTCCTGCAAACGCCGCGCGATCGACACCGCGCCGCGCAGCGTCACGTCGAGTTCGGGGAACTCGCGCGCCGCCAGTTCGCTGGCGGAGTACACCGACGCGCCGGCCTCGCTGACGACCAGCTTCTGCAAGCCCAGCTCCGGGTGGCGCTTGATCAGGTCCGTCGCCAGCTTGTCGGTCTCGCGCGACCCCGTGCCGTTGCCGATCGACAGCAGCGCTACCGCGAACTGCTTGCACAGCGCGGCGAGCACCTTGAGCGAACCCTCCCAGTCCTCCTTCGGCACATGCGGGTAGATCGTGTGGGTTGCCAGCACCTTGCCGGTGCGGTCGACGACGGCGACCTTGCAGCCGGTGCGCAGGCCCGGGTCGAGGCCGAGGATCGCCTTTTGCCCGGCCGGCGCGGCGAGCAGCAGGTCGCGCAGGTTGTTGGCGAACACCTCGATCGCGGCCTTGTCGGCGCGCTCGCGCAGACTGCCCAAGAGGTCGGTCTCGACGTGCAGCGCGATCTTCGCCTTCCACGCCAGGCGCGCGGTGCTCGCCAGCCAGGCATCGGCGGGGCGGTTCTGTTCGCGCAGGCCGAAGCGTTCCATCACGAACTGCTGGCCGCGCGGCGCGTCGCCGATCGCGATGCGCTCTTCGTCGTTCTCGCCGGCAAAGCCGAGGAACGCGTCGACGTAGCCTTCCTTGCGCGCACGCAGGATCGCCAGCGCGCGGTGGCTCGGCACGCGGCACAGCGGCTCGTCGTACTGGAAGTAGTCGCGGTAGCGCTGCGCCTCGGGATCGGCGTCCTTGCCCTTCTGCACCTTGGTCACCACCAGCGACTCGTCCTGCAGCCACTTGCGCACGTTGCCGATCAGCGTCGCGTCCTCGGCGAACTGCTCGATCAGGATGAAGCGTGCGCCTTCCAGCGCGGCGTCGACGTCGGCGACGTTCTTCTCGGCCGAGACGAACGCGGCGGCCGCTGTGCGCGGGTCCTGCGTCGCGTCGGTCAGCAGCAGCAAGGCGAGCGGTTGCAGCCCGGCCTCGCGCGCGATCATCGCCTTGGTGCGGCGCTTCTGCTTGTAGGGCAGGTAGAGGTCCTCGAGCACCTGCTTGGTGTCGGCGCCCGCGATCGCGCGGCGCAGTTCGTCGGTCAGCTTGCCCTGCTCCTCGATGCTGGCGAGGATCGAGACGCGGCGTTCGTCGAGTTCGCGCAGGTAGGTGAGCCGCTCGGCGAGCGTGCGCAGCTGCGTGTCGTCGAGGCCGCCGGTGGCCTCCTTCCGGTAGCGGGCGACGAACGGAACGGTCGAACCCTCGTCGAGCAGTGCCACGGTGGCGGCGACCTGCTCTTCGCGGACGTTCAGTTCCCTGGCGATGCGGACGGCGATGCTGTCGGTCACGAGTGTCCCTCCGGGTGGTGCGCCGCCTGACCGCGGCGCAGCGGGCACACTAGCGCCGGCCGGTGGTGGGTCCAGGGGCCTTCGGTGGCACCGGCAGGAACGGCACCGTCGGCGGCCGTGGCACGCCGTCGTCGGCGAAGATGTCGATGCCGACGAAGCCGAGCACGAAGTCGGTGAACTCCGCCACATTGAAGCCGACGTGCAGCGAGACGAACAGCGGCGCGACGCCGACCTCGACGCCGAACAGGTCGGCGATGCGCTGCTGCGGCGTCAGCCGGAACGGCAGGCCGTCGTCGAAGTCGAACACGTCGCTGATGCCGAGCCACGACCGCACGTCGTCGAACGCCTCCGGCGAACCGGGGTGGTTGCCGCCCGAGCTGGTGGCGAGCAGGCGCGACCAGGACTGGCCGTAGGCGAGCGGGCCGAGCGTCGTGAAGGGCACGCCGGTGCCGTGGCACGTCAGCACGTAACCTGGTTGCTGCCACCAGGTGTCCTTGCCCCAGCCCCATTCGCCGTACCAGCCGCCGAGCGCGACTTCGGCGGGGCCGAGCTTGGCGACCGCCGCGAGGCCGAGTGCGTCTTCGTGCCAGCGGTAGAGGAAGCAGTCGTGCAGGTCGGTCAGGCGCTGGTCGAGGTAGCTGCAGCTGCCGAGCAGCAGGGCGGTCGCGGCGGCGGCGCAGCCCGCCGGGCGAGCGAGAGGTGAAGCTGCAGCAGGGGACGCGCTGGGCTGGATCCCGGTGCGGATCGATCGGCATTGTCCCGCTCGCCACGCGTGGGTGGGTGCTCTTCCTGGTTGCCTGCGATTCATGGTACGGGGGCTTGACGGATTCGTCTGGCGAGTGGCACAGTCTCGCACAACTCAGGGGAGCGAGAAGGTAGAGTCTTGGGTTCGCAGGAGCCTTTGCTTCTGCGGGGACGGCCGGCGCGATCCTGAGCCCACGAGGTGGCTATGAGGTCCGATTCGTATCTCCGCTTCTCCGCTTCTCCGCTTCTCCGCTTCTCCGCTTCTGTAGCGCGGGAGCGCTCGCGCGCGTCTCTGGCTTGAGCGTGTTGCTCGGCGCGGCAGCGATCGCGCAGCAGCAGGTCCAGATCCCCTATTCAACGCACGATTGGACGGTCAGCGCCACTGGGCCGGAGCCGATCGACGTGTTCCCTGAGGCCTGGGCCGACGTGAAGTCGCCTGGCGACAAGCGCCAATACACCGTCGGCACCATCGAGGTGAAGACGACTACGTTCCCCGCGTTCTTCTCGCAGGCGTCTGCGGAGCCGGCGACGGGCCTGACTCCGTTCTCGTTTTCGGTTCCGGGCGCGCGGCGTCAGGTCGTGATGCTGCAGTGCACCGATGCCACGACGCAGAACATCATCTGGCAGCGGTACTTCTACGGGATCACGACCAACGATGAGACGCGCGCGAGCAACGCCCGCGCCGTGTCGGTGTGGCCCACGGGGGATCCTGCTACGACGCGCGTGGCGATCTGTGGTGAGACCTACGACACCGCACTGCCGGCGAGCACAGGCGCTTTCGCCGCAGCGACGACGACTGCTCCGACAGGCTTCATCGCCGTCTTCAACGGCGCTGGCGACCTGTTGTGGACGCATCACGTCTACGGCGTCGACGCGGAACAGTCCTGCGCGATCACGGATCTCAGTATCCGGGTCGAGGCGGTGAGCGCCCTCGAAGTCGTCACCTACTGTGGAATCAGCTCCCACGGCAATCCAGGCGCTGGCCTGCCGCTGTCGCCGAAGAAGGACTTCGCGGCGCTGGGCATGCCCGCGTCGAGCGGCGGCTCGACGAACCAAGGGTCAGGGCAATGGGACGGCATCGTTGGGCGCGTGTCCCAGAGTGCCGCCACGGGCGTGGCGCCGGAGTTCCACTCGATCGTTGGTGGGCCAGACCAAGACGGCTTGTGGGGCTTGGCGGAGATCGTGTTCGATCCCGAACACGAACTCGATCGTTTTGTCGTGGTCGGTGCCACGCGCTTGACGTCGTCGGCGGCGCCGCCCACCGGGTTCGCCCATCCCGGATTCGTCGGGATCGCCGGCCGGTACTACATTGGCACCGTACTGTTTTTCGACGCTGCGCCGACGCATTTGCCGATGGGCGATCTCGTGCTCGAGAGCGTTCTGCCACTCGGGCAGTTCAGCACGGAGACCGAGGACTACTTCACCCTCGCCCGGGACGTCGTGACGCTGAAGGATGGTCTGCCCGGTACGGCTCAGTCAGTCGATCTGGTTGCTGTCGCGGGATCGACCAACAGTCCCCTGCTGCCCTTCTTCGCCGTGTGGCCTTCGGCCCCGGCGCATTCCGTGCTTCAGGGCGACACGGATGGCTTTCTTGCGACCATCCTCGATGTCGTGGGTGCTCCCAGCACCTACCAGATTGCGCTCCATGGTGGGCCGGATCGCGACGGCTTGACCGGAGCGCAAGGGTGGAGCGAATTCTCGGACCAGGTGAGCGTCGTCGGATTCCGGCAGTCCCAGTCCAACCAGGACATCCTCGTGGCGAGCTACCATCTTGGTCTCGACACGCCGGTATCTATCGCGACCTACGGGCAACTACACAGCGTCCGAGCCGACGTGCTCGGTGGCAGTTCGGTCGATCGGCCGACCGCGATGGGGGCTGTTCACGCGACGAACACCGGGTTGGCGTTTGCGACGGGACCTGGCTCGGACTCGATGCTGCTCGGCGAGCCGGCAGGCGGCGGCATCGCGGTCGACCAGCGCGCACGGGTCAATGCGGTTGGCCAGACCCTCAGCACCGACTACTTGTCGGCCTATTCGGTCACGACACCTAGTCGCCCGGTCGATGTGCCGGCCGATGCGATCCGCACGGTGGTCGACATGCTGCCGTTTGGCACCGGCATCGGCCGGACGGATCAGAGCGGCGACCAGACCGGGTTCACGCCGGTCTCGGGCTTCAGCGGCGGCACGACTCCCGAGTGTGCCTTGTCGCCGTTCGGTTGGCGGATCGGCGACAGCCGACCGGAGCTCAAGCGGATGTTGGTCGACTACGTTGGTTCGGCACCAGCAGTCGGAGTGACCGACGCGTCGATCGTCGTGAGTCGTCCAACGGCGCCGATCCTGCCGGGGGGCGTGCCGAGTTCGCTGATGGCCGCGTTCTTCCAGGCCGCGATGCCGAACGCAACTGGCTCGCCACCGATCCTGTGGCTCCCCGATGGCATCGAGTTCTGGGTGACGCATCCAACCTTGAACATCCTCTCACCGTTGTACGTGGGGCCGAACGAAGAGTACCGACAGGACCTCATCTTCCCCTCGGGCACCAGCGGACCGCTGACGATCCAACTCGTCTGTCTGATCGCGGTGCCGGTGACCGGCGGTGCGCCTGGAGCCTGTAGCCCGTCCTCCGCGTCGCTGACTGCGTCGCCGGCCATCTGGCTGCCCTACTGATCCGTTCTTCTCCCCGCTGAACGAGTTTCGGCGGGGCCTTCGCTGGAGGTTGTCATGGACGCCATCACATGCCTGTCAAGGCAAGTCGCGCGGGTCGGACTCGTTGCACTGCTCGCAATGGGCTACGTGTCGGCCCAAGGAGTGCTTGGGCATCCCAGTTCGGTGCGGTGCTGGGGCAAGTTTTGCAGCGACACCGAGGCGCGCGAGGGGAAGTTCGTGCGCGTGTCTGCGGGCTGGGATGCGACCGCGGTGCTGCGATCCGACGGACGGGTCTTCGCCCAAGGCCAGAACTACTTCCGCAACTGCATCGTGCCGCCAGCTCCGGTGGGGTTGCACTACATCGATGTCGCGATCAACATCAGCGGCATGGGGCTGCTCTCCGACGGCACGATCGCGGTCTGGGGCACTTCGTTCGAGTCGCCGGTCCCGGTCCCGCCCCTTCCGGCAGGGGTGCGCTACGAGAAGATCGCCAACGGTGGCGCCCATGCGCTTGCGTTGCGGTCCGATGGCGTGCTCATGGCCTGGGGCCGGAATCTCGAAGGCCAGTGCAGCGTGCCGCCGCTGCCGATGTGGAATGCGTGGGCGGACGTTTCCGCAGGCACCAACTTCTCCCTGGCGCGGCTTGCCGACGGCTCGGTCCTCGCCTGGGGTGACGGCGCGAACGGGCAGACGACGGTGCCGCCGTTGCCACTGGGCCTGCAGTACACGTCGATCAACGCGGGCCGTCATCACGCGGTGGCGGTACGCTCGGATGGTCAGGTCGTGGCCTGGGGGCAGAACAGCGCTGGTCAGTGCAATGTGCCGCCGCTGCCGCCGGGAACGAGCTACCTGCTTGCCGCTGCCGGCGACAGCCACAGCCAGGCCGTGCGCTCCGACGGTGTCATTGTGCCCTGGGGGAGCTTGGCGCTCGGACAGGGCAACGTCTCGACGGTCCCGCCAGGCGCACGGGTCGTCCATCTCTCCTGCGGCATCCACCATGCCGTTGCCCTTCTGTCCACCGGCGAAGTGCTGGCCTGGGGCTACAACGACTTTCAGCAGGCTTTCATCCCGACACTGCCATCGCGGCCAACCCCGCTTCGCTTCACGGGCATCAGCTCGGGTAGCTACCACGTTCTCGGATTGACATCCGACTCGGGAATCCTCGGGTGGGGGAGCACGTACCTTTCCCTGTCCCAAGTCCCAGCTAGCCTGCCGAGGATGCGCTGGCTGAGGTCGGAGTCCGCCTACGCGCACAATCTGGTGTTGGATGCGCAGGGCCAACTCCATGGTTGGGGTGACAACACCTTCGGGCAGCTCAATGTGCCGGCCCTACCGCCGGGGATCACCTACACCCGAGCGTTCTCGGCCACCGCCTCCCATTCGGTTGCGGTGCGATCGGACGGCAACGCGGTTGTCTTCGGTACGACGTATGCGGGCGAGGGAGTCGTCCCGCCGCTACCACCCGGCTTGAGATACACCGATGTCGATACCGAGTACATGAGGACGGTGCTGCTCCGATCGGATGGAGCGGTCATATGCCTCGGCGACACATCGACGGGCCAGCAGATGGTGACCCCTCTGCCTGCCGACGTGCGCTACGTCGACATCTGCACGAGCCGGTGGAACACGGCAGGCCTGCGGTCAGATGGCGAGGTGGAGATCTGGGGTAGTCAGTCGTCCCTCTGGCAGTCCTTGCCTTCGCTGCCCGCCGGCGTCGTGTACGTGCAGGTTGAGGGTGCCTATCGGTTCTTCGCCCTGCGTCGTTCTGACGGCGAGGTGGTTACCTGTGGCGTCACCGACCTCTACCAGAACGTCGTGCCCCCCTTGGATCCCGGCACTTGCTACGTCGAGATCTCGGCGTCCGGGGAGATCGTCGTTGGCCGCGTCGGCCCGACCTCCACATATGTCTCCTTTGCCCAGGGTTGCCCAGGCTCACGCCCTACGGCGCGGCTGATCCCACGCGATACCCCGCGCATCGGCGAGACCCTCGAGGTCACGCTGTTCGACCTGCCGCAGGACATCGCGTTCCTGGTCTTCGGCTGGCAGCAGTTGCCCGGCATCGACCTGGCGTTCGTCGGCATGCCGGGCTGCGAACTGAACGTCTCGCTCGACGCGATCGCGCCGTTGGTCGGGGCGAACCACCAAGCGAAGTGGGAGTTGCCGATCCCCAACAGTCCGAGCTGGGTTGGCACCCGGTTCTACAACCAGGCTCTGGTGTTCGATTCTGCCGCGGGCAACGGCTTCGGAGCAGTGGTCAGCGATGCTGCCGAGGCGGTCATCGGGCACTGGTAGCCTGAGCCGGCCGCCCCGACGCATCGTCATCCTCGCAGCGGCCAGAACAGCGGCAGCACCAGCGTCGTCACCAGCCACGTCAGCAGGGCGAACGGCAGGCCGAGCACCACGTAGTCGCGGAACCGGTAGCGCCCCGGCCCCATGACCAGGATCGTCGACTCGTGCGCGATCGGCGTGACGAACGCTGCCGAGATGCACATCGCGACACCGAGCAGGAACGGGCCCGGCTGGCAGTCGCCGGCGCGCGCCACGGCGACGGCCAACGGCGCCATCACGACCGCGACCGCCGCGTTCTCGATCAGTTGCGTCAGCAGCAACGCGAACGCCATGACGACGGCGAGCAGCACCACCGGCGAGCTGCCGGCGAACACGTGCACGATCGCTTCGGCCGCCAGATGGGCCGTGCCGGTCTTCTGCAGCGCATCGCCGAACGGGATCATCGCGCCGACGATCACCAGCGCCTGCAGGTCGAGCTTCTCGTACGAGCCGAGCATGCCGACGCAACCGGTCAGGATGGCGACCATCGCCGCGGCAGGGATCGCGGTCGCGGGCGGCAGCAGGCCGGTCGCACTGACCAGCACCATGGCCGCCATCACGACGAGCATCAGCACGCCCTTGCCGCGGCCGGTGCCGGGCATCGCCTGCGACTCGAGCAACAGCAGGTTGCGGTTGAGCCGCAAGCGCTTCAGCTCGGCCTCGTGGCCGACGAGCAGCAGCGAGTCGCCGCTCCGCAGGGGTTCGGCCAGCGGTCGTTCGCGCAGCGACCGGCCGGCGCGACTGATCGCCAGCGGGCTGACGCCGTAGCGGTGGTGGAAGTCGAGGTCGCGCAGGCTGTGGCCCAGCAGTTCGCTGTCCGGCGGCAGGATCGCCTCGACCATGCGCAGGTCGGCGGAGCGCAGCGTCTTGTCGTCGACGCGCAGTTCCTCCTTGACGCTGAGGCCGGTGTTCAGCGCCTCGGTGATCGCGGTGATGCGGCCCTGGATCACCAGCACGTCGTGCGGCTGGATCTTCAGCCACGGGCTCGGCGGCAGGAACTCCTTGCCGCGGATCACCTGCAGCAGGGTGACGTCCTTGCCCGGCAGATCCAGTTCGGCCAGCGTCCTGCCGACCAGCTGCGAACCGGGCTCGGCCATGGTCTCGGTCAGGAACTCGGCGACCTCGTAGCGGCTCTCCAGCGTCGGGCGCGCTTCCGCCTGCGGCAGCATGCGCCGGCCGATCAGCAGGAACCACAGCGCGCACGCGGCGAACACGCACAGCGCGACCGGGGTGAAGGCGAAGAACGGCAGGCCTTCGCCGGTCCGTTCGCGCAGGTAGTCGGACAGGATCACGTTGCTGCGGGTGCCGATCAGGGTCCACTGGCCGCCGAGCAGCGAGCCGAATGCCAGCAGGATCAGCACGCGCGACGGCGAGAAGCCGCGTTCGCGGCAGATCGCCATCACCGGCGGCATCCACACCAGCACGGTGGTGGTGTCGTTGACGACGGCGCTGAACGCGGTCACGAGGCACAGCACGGTCAGCTGGAAGCGCCGTTCGCTGGTCGCACCGGCGGCGAGCAGGCGGCCGCCGAGCAGCTGCGCGGCGCCGGTGCGCACCATCGCCGCCGACAGCACGAACATCGCCGCGACCATGATCAACGCGGGACTGCCGAAGCCGTGGAACGCTTCCTTCGGGTCCAGGATGGAGTCGAGGCCGTTGGGCGTCGGCCGCCACGGCACCAGCAGCGACAGCATCACCAGCAGCGCGGTCACGTCGGGCCGCAGGCGCTGCAGGTAGAACGACACCAGCGCGAGCGCGAGTACGACGGCGAGGTAGATCGACTCGGCGGTCATTCGGGCGGACAGCCTAGAGGTGTGTGGCCGCGGACGGCAGAACTTCCGCGGGTGCTGGGCGATGCGAGGGCGGGTTCGGCTGGGCGGTTGTGCGCAGGGCGAGGGCTTGGTGGGGTTGTTCGTCGACCACGCAACCTACGATCGGGATCCGCCGAGTGGACGGCATCCCGACCGGCCACAATCGTTGCGCGCTCGGCAACGCGCCTGCGGATGCGTTCGCGGTCTGTGTCGCAGCGCCGACGTCGTTCGTGCTCGGTGTACACCGAGGTCGGCACCGCCGACGCCCCGTCCAGCCACAGGACCCTTGGCAGCACCCGAAGGAACCATCACGCAAGCCGCCGCACGCAGCGAGCGTCGCCGACGCATGCACGCCGCGCGTCAGTCCGGGTCGCCCAGGAACAGGAATGGCGCCCAGTGGAACGGATCGGGGTACTTCGCGCGCAGCGCCTTCCTGGCGGCGGTGAACGCGGCGAGCTTATCGGTCTCGGCCGCGAGCAGGCGGTTGTAGAAGTCGACCATCAGCTCGCGCGTCGATGCATCGTCCACGGCCCACAACGTCGAGAGCACGGCCGGCACGCCGGCGAACAGGAAGCCGATCGGTAATGCCTGCGGCGCGTCGTCCCGCAGCGTGGGGCCGACGTTGGTGCGACAGGCCGACAGCACGACGAGGCGACAGGACGACAGGCGGCCGCGCCAGCGATCGAGCAGATCGCCGAGCTTCAGCATCCCGTCGTCGCCGGGCAGCACCCGGGGCGGTTGCGACAGCACGAGCATGCTGAGACTCTGGCCCGCGTACTCCTCCGCGATGCCGTGGCAGGCGAAGTGCAGGTACTTTGCCTTCGCCGCGAGGTCGAACACGGCGGGCTCGGTCGCGTCGGCACCGAGCAAGCGCCGGCCGACGGCCTTCCGGTCCGTGAACACGCGCTCGATGGCGGCCGCTTCGGCACGCGCGCCCGCGAGCGGCGGCAGGCGGCGCAAGCGTTCCAGGTCCCCGCTGCGGGTCACGCGTTCCAGCTTCTCGTCGCCGCCGAGCGACGCTTCGAACGCGACCCGGGCCCTGCCCCGGCCCGCCTGGATGCCGAGCATGCCCTTCTTGACCTGCAACCGCTGCATCTCGCCGCGGCGCCAGACCTCGAGCGGGATCGGTTCGTCGGGTCGGTGACCGTCCTCGATGGCGGCTTCGGTCCGCGCCCGCACGTCTCGCAGCGTCGCGTCGTCGACGAGCGGCTCGCCGTCGTAGCGCACGATCACGTCGCCGGCCCGCAGGCCTACCCCCGCCCCCAGGCCGCCGTCCATCACCGCCGTCACGAACGCTCCGTCGGCGGGTACTTCGGGTTCGGCATCGAGGTCGCTCGGGTCGGCGACCGCCAGCACGTCCAGGCTGGTGGCATCGTCCCCGGCATCCCGCGCGCGTTGGCGCAGCCAGCACAAC
>JBGARS010000019.1:0-60123 GCA_044230075.1 Planctomycetota bacterium
TTCTCCGGCGTGATCGCGGTGGTCGAGGACCACGTGCACTCGGCCACCTCGGACATCTCCGTGAGCAGCCTGCCGCCGTGGAGCGACTGGCAGAAGGTGCAGAAGGTGATCGCCGACGATCCCAACGTGCAGGGTCTGGCGCCCCGGCTCGTGCACTACGGCATGCTGCATCGTCCGGGCGTGCGACCGCCGCCGCCCCTGCTGCCGGGGCGCGGCGCGCTGCACGGCGGCGACCAGCCGTTCCTGTTCGTGCTCGGCATCGAGCCCGCCGCCGAGGCGTCCGTGACCGGCTTCGCCGCATGGATCGGCGACCCGGCGATCCCCGCCGAGATGCGCGTCGCCTCTGCGGGCGATCCGCTGCGCCCGATCGATGGCCAACCGACGCTGCTCGTCGGCCTCGAGCGCATGCGGCGCGAAGGGCTGCGCCGCGGCGACACGGTGGTGCTGACGTCGGGGCGGCTGCACCGCGCGCCGGACGGCACCAAGACCATGCAGCAGATCCCGATCACCATGGTGGTCGCCGGCGCCTTCAAGACGCACCACGGCGGCTTCGACGGCAACAACGTCTTCCTCGACCACGAGACGCTGCGCGCGGCGCTGTTCCCGGACGACCCCGACGGCGTGCAGGAGATCGCCGTGCGCGTGCACGACGAGGCGACGCTGATCGCCACCGCCGATCGCCTGCAGCGAGCCGTCGCCCGCGTGCTCGACCATGATGACGATCGTGCCTACGGCGTGGTGCAGACCTGGCGCGAGAAGAACGGGCAGTTCCTGCAGTCGGTCGAACACCAACGCGGCCTGCTGAAGATCGTGCTGATCGTGATCATGATCACGGCCGCGTTCCTGATGCTGGCGACGCTGTCGATGATGGTCACCGAGAAGACGTCCGACATCGGCATCCTGACGGCGATGGGCGGCACGCCGATGGGCGTGCTGCAGGTGTTCCTGGCCTGCGGCCTGACGATCACCGCCGCCGGCACCGCACTCGGGCTGCTGGCCGGCACGGTGACGGCGATCTACCTCGAGGAGATCCGCCAGTTCGTGCTGTGGCTGACCTCGATCGACCTGTTCCCGCTGAAGGTCTACAACCTCGACCGCGTGCCGTGCGCGCTCGACCCGCTGTGGCTGCTGCAGGTGGCAGCGATGGCCCTTCTGGTCGGCGCCGTGGTCTCGGCCTGGCCGGCCTGGCGTGCAGCCCGCCACGACCCGCTGGTCTCGCTGCGCGGCAGCTGAGGCGCTACGCTCGCCGCCGTGCGAGTCAGCCTAGCCATCGCCTGCGGCGCACAGCTGCTGAGCGCCTGCTGGTCGGCCCCCGAACCGGGTCGACCGCGCACGCCGGTGCAGGTGCTGCTGCGACCGCTGGAGCCGGACTTCACGACGGCGGCGTTCGCGGCGCGCGGCCGGCACCTCGGCTGGGCATGGCGCCAGCTGACCCAGGAACCGGGCCGCGCCGCCGATGCCGCGCCGGTGCCGGCGCGGGCGCTGGGCAGCGAACTGCGGCGCGCCTCGGCGCTGCCCGCGGCGGCCGCCGGCCTGCTGCACCGGGAAACGAACCGCGCCGGGCAACTGCACCACGACGCCCGCATGATGCTGTGGCAGGTCGCCGCACCGGCCAGTGACCACGACCACCATGTCGCCGCTGCGGCGCAGCTGCTCGGCATCGACGAGGCGCCGCTCGGCGAGATCGACGACCGCCGCCACCGCACCGACCCCGACGACGACCACCCCGAGGCCAGCCTGTGGCAGCGCATCGCGCGCCGTCTTCGCCTCTAGCACTGCACCTCCGCCGCTCGTAGACAGCGTCCCCCACCCAGGACTCCGCCCGTGCCCTCGATCCCGCCCTTGCTGCGCGCTGCCGTTCCCGCCCTGCTGCTCGGTCTGTTGCCCCTGCGGGCCCAGGACCCGCTGCCGCCGGATCGAAACGCCGGCGCAGCGACCGTCGACCTCGCCCAGTGCAAGCAGTGGCTCGGCACGCTGGCATCGCCGGAGTTCGAGGGCCGCGGCACCGGCCAGGATGGCTTCCAGAAGGCCGCCGACTACGTCGCCGCGCACTTCCGGCAGCTCGGACTCGAGGCCCGGGGCGACAACGGCAGCTACTTCCAACACGTGCCGTGGGCGGACGCGAGGGTCGACGCCGCCAAGACGTTCGTCGAGTTCCAAGGTGCGGCGAACAGCGCCATCCGCATCCCCGCCGACCGCCTGACCGGCAGTGCATCGATCGGCATGCAGACGACCGGGGAAGTGCTGCTGCTGGTGCTCGACGCGCCGGCCGCCGACACGCCACAGCGCGGCGCCGCGGCGCCATCCGTCCCGGGGCTCGAGGCCGTCGACGCGACCGACAAGGTCGTCGTCGCCGTCGTGCGCGCCGGTGGCGACAACCGCGGGGCGCTGGCGATGGCGCGCTACGCGGTGCTGCAGGGTCTGCAGGGCAAGCACGCGGCGGCCGTGCTGTTCGCCGACACCGAGCCGGTGACCGGCAGCCTGCGCGGCCGCAGCGGCGCCAACCGCCGCGCAAATCCCGCGGCCGCCGCCGCGCGCCGCGCGCCGCTCGACGTGACGTTCGGTGGCGACGATCTGCAGGCGATGCTGAAGACCGCCGGCCAGGACCCGGTGGTGCTGGACGGCAAGGTGCTGGCGACCCCGCTACCGCTGCGCGCCACGGTGTCGGTCGCGGTCGACGAAGCCTCGGCACCGGCGATGAACGTCTGGGCGGTGCTGCCGGGCAGCGACCCGAAACTCCGCGACGAGTACGTCGTGATCGGCAGCCACCTCGACCACCTCGGCAAACGCGGCACGACCTACTACCCCGGCGCCGACGACGACGGTTCCGGCACGACGGGCGTGATGGCGACGGCGAAGATGTTCGCGAAGAACCGGGTGCCGCCCGCGCGCAGCGTGCTGTTCGTCTGCTTCTGCGGCGAGGAGCGCGGCCTGATCGGCTCGCAGTACTTCGTCGACAACTGCCCGATCCCCTTGGCGTCGATCACCGGCGAACTGCAGATGGACATGATCGGCCGCGACGAGGAGGAGAACGCGGAGGGCAACAAGGGCGAGAAGGCGGAGGACAATCTGAACTCGCTGCACCTCGTCGGCACGCGCAAGCTGGCGCCGGCCCTGCACGAACTCTGTCTGGCCAAGAACGAACGGGCCGGCTTCGACATCGAGTACGACCAGGAAGGCATGTTCGGCCGCAGCGACCACGCCAACTTCGCGCGCATGGGCGTGCCGATCGCCTTCTTCTTCACCGGCCTGCACCGCGACTACCACAAGCCGAGCGACACGCCGGACAAGATCCACTACGAGAAGCTGCTGCGCGTCGCCCGCTACGTCTACGACATCGCCTTCGATCTGGCGACGCAGCCCGGCCGGCCGGAGATCGATCCCGACCTGTGGCGCACCTACCGCGGCGCCAAGGGTGGCCAGCCGGCGGCGCCGATGCGGGTCACCGAAGGCGCGACGGATCCGGCGGGCGCAGAGCCGAAGGTGGACCGAGGATCTCACTGAGCACCAGCGCCTGCCGCAGATTGGTGCGCGGGTAACGCTCCGCGACCCTCTGTGCGCGGTGCCGGCGCTGCACGCGCCCGCCGAGTGAGCCGATGGCCTCGGCCTCGGCGCGCGGCTGCGACGTCACCTCGTGCTTGCCGATCTGCTCGCCTACGTGCGGGTCGATGTGGAGCTCGAGCCGGCGCTGCTGCGTCGTCGGCTGCACCGGTGTCGGTGCACGCTCCGGCTCCACCAGGCGCCGCAGCTTCGGCTTCGGCGCCGGCGGTTTCATCGGTGGCTTCGCCAGCGGCGCCGTCCGCGTGGCACGCGGCGGGGCGGGCGCGCCGGGCTGCACCGTCGAACTCACCGGCGGCCGCCCCGCCTGCGGCATGCGCCGCTGCTGCTCCGCCCGCTCCCGGCTCTTGCGCGCCGACTTGACGACGTTGCCGACCATGCCCGCGACCCACGCGAGCACGATGAAGATCAGGATCGGGTTCTGCAGCAGCAGCTCGTACAAGCGGCGCATCGGCTACTCCTGCCCCGGCATCTTCTTCTTGTTGCTCTCGGTCGACAGGTGCGCCTCTTCGCCGGCGGCGATGCCCGACCGCATACGGGTGTCGGACTCCAGGTTCTTGATGCGCTGGTAGTCCATGATGCCGAGGTGGCCGGAACGGAACGCGTCCGCCATCGCCTGCGGCACTTCGGCCTCCGCGAGCACCAGCTTGGCGCGGTTCGCCGCGATCTCGGCGACGTTCTCCTGTTCGGCGGCGACCGCCATCGCCCGGCGGCTCTCGGCCGCAGCCTGGGCGACGCGCTTGTCGGCCTCGGCCTGGTCGGCCTGCAGCCGGGCGCCGATGTTGTCGCCGATGTCGACGTCGGCGATGTCGATCGACAGGATCTCGAACGCGGTGCCGGCATCGAGGCCCTTGCTCAGGACTCCCTTGCTGATGCGGTCGGGATTCTCGAGCACGTCCTTGTGCGTGGCCGACGAACCGATCGTCGAGACGATGCCTTCGCCGACGCGCGCGATGATCGTCTCCTCGGTGGCGCCGCCGACCAGCCGCTTGATGTTGGTGCGCACGGTCACGCGCGCCTTGGCCAGCACCTGGATGCCGTTCTTGGCCATCGCCGCGACCTTGCCGTCCGGCGGGCAGTCGATGACCTTCGGGGTCACCGACGTCTGCACCGCGTCGAGCACGTCGCGGCCGGCGAGATCGATCGCCGCCGCCTGGCGGAAGTCGAGGCCGAGGTTGGCGCGGTCGGCAGCGATCAGCGCGCGCACGACGTTGATCACGTTGCCGCCGGCGAGGTAGTGCGCTTCGAGGTCGCGCACGTTCAGCGGCAGGCCGGCCTGCGTCGCCGAGATCGCGCCGCGCACGATCACCGTCGGGTTGACCTTGCGCAGCGACATGCCGACCAGCTGGAGCAGGCCGATCTTGGTGCCCGACATGTAGGCCTGGATCCACAAGTTGATGAACTTGAGGAGCACGATGACCAACAGGACCAGCAGGATGAGCAGTCCGCCGACGATGTACTTCCAGAGATCGGACGAGGTGCCTTGCAGGAGCATTTGGATCTGGGGGTTTGGGAAAGCGGGTTGTGGCCGGTGGGTCCGGCCGGTCAGTCGTGGCGCGCGACGACGACGCGGTTGCCGGTCACCGCGACGACGACGATCTTCTCGTCGGCGCCGAGCATCTCGCCGCGCGTGACGACGTCGATCTTCTTGCCGTCGATGCGGGCGAAGCCGGCCGGGCGCAGCGCCGAGAGCGTCACGCCGGTCTTGTGCAGCAGGGCCGGCACGCCGGGATCCGCCGCGGCCGCCGAACCCTGCGTGCCAGGGCCGGCGAGGATCAGCGCGCGGCCGAACGGCGTGCGCGGCAGCAGCTTGAACGCCAGGGTCAGCACCGCCGGCGCGGCGATCGCCTCGCCGACCAGCACGATGACGCCGAACGACGTCGACTCCTGGAAGGCCACGAACACGGCGCTGAGCAGCGAGACACCGGACAGGATCGCGATGATGCCGAACGAGACGAAGATCACCTCGGCGACGATCAGCGCGAGGCCGACGATCGCCAGCAGCAGCACGATGCCGGTGCTGCCCGATTCGCCAGGGCGCGGCGCCGCCGGCGCGGCGACGACGACGCGGTTGCCCTGCACGTAGAGCACCTGCACCGGTGTGCCGCGCTCGACGAACTCACCTTCGGTGACGACGTCGTAGGGCTCGCCATCGAGTTCCATCGTGCCGGTCGGTCGCAGCACCGTCGCCGCCTTGCCGGTGCGGCCGACCAGCGCGGTCAGGTTCTCGTTCGGCAGGCCGAGGCCGCTGTGGCCACCGCCGGCCGGCGCCGGCTCCGGCGGGTTCAGGAACACGCGGTTGAACCACGGCACCTTCGGCAGGATGCGCCAGGTCGCGAAGCCGACCACCAGCACCATCACGAACAGCAGCGTCAGGCGGGTCAGGTTGTGCAGCAGGATGCCCTCTTCGATCGCGTTCTGCGGCAGCACGAACGACTGCTGGCTCAGCACCAGCGAGAGCACCAGGCACAGGAACCCGACGGCGCCGAAGATCACCGTGCCGGGCAGCAGGAAGATCTCGACCGCGATCGCGGCGAGGCCGAGGAAGAACACCAGGATCTCGGTGACCTCCGCCAGGCCGACGAGGTAGCTGTGGAACATCGCCAGCGCCAGGAACGCCGTGCCGAGCAGCCCCGGCAAGCCGACGCCGGGCGTCTTCACCTCGAACAGGATCAGCACGAAGCCGGCGACCAGCAGGAACGGCTGCAGCAGTTCGAGCCAGCCGACCATGTGCTCGGCCCAGTCGGTGACCAGCTCCGCCACCGCGCCGCGGTCGACGTTCAGCACCTCGGCGAGCTGGTCGAAGCCCTGCAGCGTGCCGCTCGACAGGCCGTAGTCCTCGGCGCGCTGGGCGCCGATCATCGCCGGCCGCGGCAGCTTGTCGGGTGCGATCACGGTCGCGCCACTGCCCTGCAGCGCCGTCAGTTCGCCGGTGTCCAGCAGGCGCATGCGCTCGAAGCCCCCCTCGCGTACGGTCGCCTCGAACAGCTGCGTGCGCGGATCGGCCATCGCCAGCACCAGCTTCTCGGCCTCCGGCCGCAACTTGCTGTCGCGGCGCGCGAGCCGCCCGGCCAGCGCCTCGCGCACGGCGTCGAAGCGCTGCGCCTGCGCCGCCTCGGGTGCCGCCGCGAACACGTCGCTCCATTCCTGTTCGGGCTTGGTGATCTCACCGAGCTCGGCCTTGGCGAGGAAGTAGAGGTGATCGACGCAGACCGCGAGGTGCGCCGCACCCTGCGTCACCCGGCCCTGGACCAGCACCACGGTGTCGACCGGCGAGCCCTGCACGCGGTCCAGCAGGCTCTCGATGTCGTCGGTGTCTTCACCCTGGCTGCCGGCGTCCTGCAGCCGGAACACGACGTGGCGCACGCCGTGCGACTCGGCCTCGCGCAGCGCGCGGGTGCAGCGCGCCAGTTCCTGGGTGCCGAGCTTGCCGGTCAGCGTGACGACCAGGACCTGGGGCGCGATGCCGGCAGCCTGCGGGGAACCGGAGTCGACACGCTGCAGCGGCCCGCCGCAGGCGGCGGCCAGGACGAGCGCGAACAGGACCCAGAACCCCAACAGATGCTTCGACACGGTGCAATGGTTTAGCAGGTGCGGGCCTCGGTTGGCAGCGGGCGTTCGGCCGAACCCACACCTGCGGGCCATGGTGCGTGCAGACGTAGGCCGAAGGCTGCCGATAGCAACCGTGTGGTGACGACCGACGAGACCCGCCGCCAGCGCGCCCGCGATGCGGCGCAGCGGCTGCACCACGGGCTGCAGACCCTGCGCCAGCATCCGCACCACGCGGTGCTGTGCCGCAGCGCAGTGCGCCGCGGCGTCGACGCGGTGCTGGCGGCCACCGCCGACGGCACGCTGCGCCTGCGGCTCGCGGACGGCGCGGCCAGCGTCGACGGCGAATGCGTGTTCCCGTTCGGGCCGCACGAGGCGCCGTTCGGCGCGCTGCGTGCGGCCGGCATCGGCGAACTGGTGCTGCCGCGCGGCATGCACGCCGCCGCCGTCGAACGCCTGCTGCACGCGCTCGCCGCCGCGACCTGGAGCGACGATCCGGAGCACGACGCGGTGGCCACCCTGCGCGACCGCGCGCCCGAGGTCCAACTGCGCGCGGCCACCGCCGACGATGCGACCACCGACGCCACGCCGCGCGCGGACTGGTGGCTGCTGCCGCCGCCGTCGCCGGTCGCTGCGCGGCTGCAGGCGACCATCGAACGGGCCCTGCACGACAACCTGCCGGCGCGCTGTGCGCGGCAGCTGATCGCCGACCTCGACGAACACGGCGTCGGTCCGACCGGCTCGCTGCAGCCGTTGTTCGCGACGCTGCTGCAGCGCGGCGACGTCGCCACCGCGGCCTGGCTGCTCGAACAGGTGCAGCACCGCGCCGACGTGCCGGCCGACATCGTCGGCGCGATGCAGTCCCTGGCCTGCGAGCACTGCGACGAAGCGCGGCTGCGGGCCTTGTTCGCCAGCGCCTCGCGCGAACAGCTGCTCGACCTGCTGACGCTGGTGATGCAGCTCGGCAGCGATGCGACGGAACGACTCGCGCGCCTCGCCTGGGAACTGCGCCACCCGCTCGCCGATTGGATCGACGGCCTGCTCGGCCGCCGTTCGTAGCCGGGCTCCTACTGGGCGGCGCGCGCCAGCGTGTCGAGGCAGAGCAGCGCCATCGCCGTGCCGTAGCAGCGGCCCAGTTCGTGGCTGTCGACGAAGCAGCCGTCGAACTCCGGCAGCTTCAGGACCAGCTCATGCTGCTGCGCCGCCAGACGGTGGCGCGCGTCGGCGGCGGCGAGCTCCGCGATCGCCTCGGTGCGGCCGAGCATGTCGAACCAGAAGAAGAAGCCGCCGTAGTGCAGCTTGTCGGCGTGGTCGTCGTACTTGCGCACCGCGGCGAGGAAACCGTGGTGCAGAAGGCCCGCCTCGACCGACGCCAGCAACTTCGTCTGGTCCGAGGCGCCATGCAGGTAGAGCCCGAGTTCGCACAGCGGCATGCGGCCGGCCGCGGCTTCGACACTCTCGCGCGGCGTGCGGCCCTCGCGGGTCTGGCCGTAGGTGAAAGCGCCCTTGTCGGTGCGGTTGAAGGCGAGCGCGCGCAGTCCCTTGTCGATGTGGTCCTGCGGCACCTCGAACCCCTGCGCCTTGGCGAACGCGAGCGCCTGCAGCGCCGTCGCGATCGCGAACGGGTTGCCGTACTCGTGGCACCAGACGCCGGTCTCGGGCTGCAAGGCGATCAGCGCGGCGATCGCACTGTGGATGCCGGGATCCACGGTCTCGGCGTCGGCCTTGCGGTGCTGCTGCCACGCCAGCAGGAAGCGCAGCGCGTAGGCGCGCGCCCAGAGGATCTCGTCGCGATCCGACAGCGACAGCCAGCCTTCGGCCAGCGCGTTGCTTCGCATCTGCTGCAGCAGCGTCTCCACGCGCGCGGTGAGCGCCTCGGGCAACTTCAGCGTGCCGGCATCGACGCGCGCGCGCGCCGCCAGCAGCGCCTCACCGGCCAGACATGTCACCGCCGCATGCACGTTCGGCAGGCCATCGGTGCCGCCGAAGTCGTAGATGCTGTCGCGGTAGACGCCGTCGTCGTCGGCCATGCCGCTGAGGTAGGCGACGCTGCGTTGCCACAGTTCGGGCTCGGTGTAGGTGCCTTCCGGCGCGCGCGAACCGTCGCTCGGCGTGGTCGTCAGCACCGCGGCCGGCAGCTCGCCGTAGACCTCGAAGCCGTGCACGAACGGGCCATGGCCTTCGGCTTCGAGCGCGGCCTTCTGCACGAAGGGTTGGTCCGACTCCTCGTTCCCCTGCGCGTGCGCAGCGATGCCACGCCACAGTTCGAGCGCCTCCTTGCGGCGACCGAGGCGGAACTTCGCCGCCCCGAGCAGCCACATGCCCTCGCTGAACAGCGCGTCGTCGCCACGCTCCAACGCCGCCAGTCCGGCTCGTTCCGCCGCGCCCGCATGGTCGCCGTGCTGGAAGGCGGCCCACGCGTCGGTGAGCGCAACGCTGCACGGAAACCGCTCGATCGGCTGCCCCACCAGCCGCCGCAGCGGCGCCTCGAACCACTGCGGCTGGAACGTCGTGATCTGGTCGAGCTTCGCGACCATGCGGCCCTCGCCGTCGAGCACCAGGTAGCCCGGCTCGATGAAGGTGCCGCGCGCGATGCCCATCGCCTTGGCGCGCGCGCCGCCGGCGTTCTCCTTGATCGGTACGAAGTGGTCCTTCAGCAGCGCGATCGTCGACGGCCACGAGAACGGGCCGCCCATCATGTAGCGGTCGATCTCCTCCTTGCGGTCCATCGGCGACCCGACGACCGTCGGGATGTACCAGAACACCAGCTTGCCGCTCTTCTTCGCGTCGGCGATCGCCGACTCGAAGTCCTCGCGCCACGGCACCGCGCTGCCGGCGCGCGCGGCCAGCTCCGACGGCTCCTGGCGGATCTTCCGGGTCGAGTTCTGCGCCGGCAACGCGGCCGCCGCCATCAGCAACGCGATTCCCGGCCAGACCCGACGCACGGTGCTTGTCGACATGGTCCGGCAAGCGTGCCCGCCGCTGCCGGCGCGGTCAAAGCCGGGCGCGCACTTCGCATCCCGGCGCCGCCTGCGTATACGGGTGCCATGATGCTGCGCTCGCTCCTGCTCTCCCTCGCCGCCGTGTGCCTGCTGCCCGACGAGGGACAATGGCTGCCACAACAGGTCCGCGACATGGACTGGGCGGCGCTGCAGAAGCGCGGCATGCAGCTGACGCGCGACGAGTTCTGGCACCCGGAGAAGGGTGGCGTGCTGTCGGCGACGGTGCAGATCAACGGCTGCACGGCGTCGTTCGTGTCCAAGGACGGCCTGTTGGTGACCAACCACCACTGCGGCTTCGGCGCCGTCGCCGCGCTGAGCAGCGAGACCACGAACTACCTGCGCGACGGCTTCGCCGCCGCCGACCGCGCCGCCGAACTGCCCGCCCCGGACATGGTCGCCTCGGTGCTCAAGCGCATCGAGGACGTCACCGCGGTCGTGCACGAGGCGCAGGACAAGGCCGAGAGCGACCTCGACCGCTGGAGCATCACCCAACGCACGCTCGCGCGCCTGATCGCCGAGGGCGAAAGCAAGGAGCCGAACACCAAGTGCTCGGTGGCGAGCTTCCTCGAGGGCAAGGAGTACCACCTCTACTACCGCACGCAGATCCGCGACGTGCGGCTGGTCTACGCGCCGCCGCGCGCGATCGGCGAGTTCGGCGGCGAGGTCGACAACTGGGAGTGGCCGCGCCACACCGGCGACTTCTCGTTCTTCCGCGCCTACGTGGCGCCGGACGGTAGCGTGCGCGACCACGACCCCGCGAACGTGCCCTACGTGCCCGAGCACTTCCTGCCGGTCTCGACCGAGGGCGTCACAGCTGGCGACCTGACGATCATCATGGGCTACCCGGGACGCACGCAGCGCTACGAGTCGAGCCGCAGCGTCGCGGTGCAGCAGGGCTACGTCTACCCGCGCCGCAACCATGTGCTCACCGAGACGCTCGCGGTGCTGAACGCCGCCTCGGCGACCAGCGCGGCGAAGGCGCTCGAGGTCGCCGAGCGCATCAAGTCGCTGGCGAACGTGCAGAAGAACGCCGAAGGCATGGTGTTCGGCCTCGCCCGCAACGCCGTCGTCGCGCGCAAGCTGCGCGAAGAGGCGCAGTTTCGCGAGTGGGTCGCGGCCGATCCCGAGCGGCAGGCGAAGTGGGGCACGGTGCTCGACGAGCTGCTGGCGATGGACGAGGCCGAGGCGGCGACGATCGAGCAGGACACGATGATGACGCTGCTCGGCATGCTCGGCGAGGACATGCGGCTGCTGGCGGTGCTGGTCGAGATCTGCAGCGCCACGGCCGCCGACCCCGAGGGCAAGGTGCCCGGCCGCATGCGCCGCGTGCTCGCCGACCCGGTGCTGACCGCCGACCTCGATCTGCTGCAGCAGCCCGTGACCGCGATCTACTGCGCCGAACTGGCCGGTGTCTCGGCGGCGCAACGGCTCGCCGGCACCGAGGGCCTCGATGCCGCGACGCTGTGGCGCGACACGAAGATGACCGACCCCGAGGCCCGCGTGCAGGCATTCGCCGACGGCGCCGCGGGCATCGACAAGAGCAGAGACCCGCTGCTGGTGCTGGCGCGCGGCCTCGCCGCCGAACGCACCCAGGCGCAGCAGCGCGGGCGGCAACGCGCCGGCAAGACGCTCGACGTCGGCCGCCGCTGGATCGCGGCGCAGGAGGCGTTCCGCGGCAAGTCGTTCTATCCGGACGCCAACAGCACCCTGCGCGTGTCGATCGCCGAGGTCAGAGGCTACGTGCCGCGCGACGGCGTGCTCTACACGCCGCACACGACGGTCGCCGGCATCGTGCAGAAGGAGACCGGCAAGGAGCCGTTCGCCAGCCCGCAGGCGCTGCTCGAAGCGGCGAAGGTGCGCGGCACGAGCCGCTGGGTGGACAAGCGGCTCGGCGACGTGCCGGTGTGCTTCCTTACCAACGGCGACACCACCGGCGGCAACTCCGGCTCGCCGGTGATCGACGGTCGGGGCCGGCTGACCGGGCTCAACTTCGACCGCGTGTTCGAGAACGTCGCCGGCGACTTCGGCTGGAACGCCGAGCGCTCGCGCAACGTCGTCTGCGACATCCGCTACGTCTTGTGGGTGATCGAGAGCGTGTTCCCGAGCCCGAGCCTGCTGCACGAACTCGGCGCCTGACGCCGCACGTGATGGATGCCACCCCGAGCCCGGCGGACACCACCGACGAGACGCTGCTGGTCGCCGAGGCCCAGCTGCTGCTGGCCGAGAAGCGCACGTCGCTGTCGACGATCCGCACCGGCATCGCGGTGGCGGCGCTGCCCCTGTCGATCGTCAGCATCCTGATCGCGACCTCGCGCATGTACGACCCGGCGAGCATGGCACACCTGCTGGCGCCGCTGCTGGTGGCCTGCGTGCTGCTGTTCGTCTTCGGTGCCTGGCTGATGGTGCATGCCACCGTGCGCATCCACCGCTTCGACCAGCGCCTGCGGGCGTTGCAGGCCAGGAACCGGCGCGTCGCGGAGCTGATGCAGTAGCGCCGGTCTCAGCTGGCCGCCGACGCCTGCTGGAACGCGCGCTCGACCTCGGCCTCGTAGACGACGACGTCGGGCAGTTCGCGGTAGCGGCCGTCGAGGTCCATGCCGAAGCCGAGCACGAACTCGTCGGGGATCTCGAAGCCGACGTACTCGAGTTCGAGTTCGACGACGCGCCGCGATGGCTTGCTCAGCAACGTCGCGGTGCGGCACGAGCGCGCGCCCTGGCCGAGGAAGTGCTCACGCAGCGAGGCGATCGTGCGGCCGGTGTCGACGATGTCCTCGAGCAGCAGCACGTCGCGGCCGCGGAACGGCAGGTCGGCCGCGATCGTCAGCGTCACCCGCCCCGAACTGACGGTGCTGGCTCCGTACGACGACGCCCGCACCTCGTGCAGCGGCAGGTGACCCGGCAGCACCTTCTGCAACTGGCGCGCGAACGTGCGTGCGCCTTCGATCACGACCACCAGGCACAGCGGGTTGTCGCCGGCGTCGGCCACGATCTGGCGCGCCAGTTCGTGCGTGCGGCGCAGGATCTGGTCGCGGGAGATCAGGATGCGGAACGGTGGATGGGCAGGTGGATGGCTCACGGCAGCACGAAGGAGATGGCCGACGAAACGCCGGGCGAGTTGCTGAGGCTGAAGTCGAGCAGCAGATGGGCGGCGTGGATCGGGATGCCGGCCAGCGGGTTCGGCGTGCCGAGCGGGATCGACCACGACCGGTAGCCCTCTAGCGGCAGCAGCGCGATGCAGCCGCCGACCGACAGCGCGGCATCGAGCAGCGGATCGAGGTTCAACGGCACGTGCACGTTCAGGAACGGGAAGCCCGGCGTATCGCCGTAGGCGAGCCCGAGGATGCTGATCGAGAACCCGTTCGCCAGCGCGGTGCCGTGCAGCGTGAACGTGTCGCCCTCGAGCGTCATGTCGACCTGCACCGGGTGCACCGTCGTGTCGGCGTCGTTCCTGCGCCCGGGCGAGCCGAGGTCGCCGCTGCCGTACGGCGCCGTTGCGGCGGTCCAGTTCGCGGCCGCCGTGCTGCCGAACAGATTGCGCCGCTCGGCGGCAACGCCGGAGCCGCCGGGGAAGCCTGTCGTGTAGGCCACCGAGTCGACGGTCACCGCGTTCTGGCTCAGCGCCACCGAATCGGTCGTGTCGGCGAGCGAGAGCGAGTTGTAGGGCAGCGTCATGCCCAGCGGCAGGCCACCGTTGCGGGTCGGCGCGCCGTCGACCGCGAAGATCATCGGCCGTCCCGGCAGCAGCGCGAAGTTGCTGGCGATGGTCACCGTGCCGGCGTTGTCGCTCAGCTGCATGCCGCGCAGCGACACCGGCCGCGAACCGATGTTGACGACCTCGACGTACTCGCCGTTGGTGTCCGGCACCAGGTTCGGGTTGCGCTGCACTTCACTGATGCGCACCGAGCCGGCCGCGAGGGCCGGCAGCACGACCTCGTCGCAGTAGAAGTCGAGGAAGTTGCCGTTCTGCGCCGTCGCACGGTAGCGGCGGCCGTCGCTGTCGATGCGGGTGTTGCCGGTGACGCCGAAACCGATCGTGTTCGCACTGCCGTTCGTCGTCGACAACAGCAGGCGCGCCGCCGCGGCCTGGTTGATGCGGTTGACCACCGCCGAGTTCGGATGGCCGTACGAGTTGCCCGCGCCGCAACTGACCACCGCCAGCTCGGGCTGCAGGCGCGCCATCAGGTTCAGGTTCGTCGACGTGGTCGAGCCATGGTGGTTGCACTTGTAGACGTCGATGTCGCCGCAGGCGAGCGTGGCCGGGCTCTCGATGTCCGACGTGCTGCTGGCGCCGCCGGTCAGGTCGCCGCCGAGCCACATCGAGAACATGCCGTAGTCGAGCCGCAGCGCGATCGAGCGCGAGTTCTCTTCCTGCGCCGAGGGCGTCGGGTCGACGTAGGCGCCGCCGGCGACGTAGCCGTTCGCGGCGACGCAGGTCACGGTCGCGCCCCCACCGAGCGGATAGACCGCGCCCACCACGATCGTCGCGCGGCGCGCACCGGCGGCCGACAGGTAGTTGTTGACGTCACCGTTCGACGGCCGGTTGACGTCGCCGCGGTCGTAGGCGATCGTGAACGGCTCGCTGTTCAGCACTTCGTCGAGGCCGCCGAGGTGGTCGATGTGGAAGTGCGACAGGAACGTGAAGCCGTAGCCGGTCGGCTGCAGGCTGTTGATCACCGGCAGCATCGCGGCCGTGCCCTCGCCGGGTGGCCCCGCGTCGATCACGTGCACGGTGCCGTCCGGGGCCTTGACGACGATGCCGTCGCCTTGGCCGACGTCGACGATCACGACCGTGAGCCCGACCGGCGCATCGGCCTGCCCCCCCTGGGGTACAACGGTGGCGACGAACCCGAGGAACAGCGCGGCAAGCATGCGCGGACGATAGCAACTGCCGCGGCGGAGGCGTCAACTTCCGTGGCGGCTATCGTGCCGCGACCGCCGCCGCCCATGCTGACCCACCACTACGGTCCCGACGTCCTCTTGTTCGACGACCCCTACTTCGCCACCTTGCTGGCGACCATCGGCAGTCCGGATACCGGCACGGCGCAACTGCCGGGACTGGTGCGCTCGGCCTACCGCCGGCTCTTGCAGGAGATCCTGGCGCGCGAGTTCCCGGTGCGCGAACAGCAGGTCGCGACCCGCATGACGGCGATCGAGCCGCGCGCCTTCGTACGCGGGCCGCAGTTGTGCCGCGAGACCAGGCTCGTGATCTGCGCCGTGATCCGCGCCGGGCTGCTGCCGGCGCAAGCCTGCTACGAAGCCGCTGTCGAAGTGCTGCCGTCCGCGAACGTGCGCCTCGACTTCCTCAACATGTCGCGCACCACCGACGCCGCGCACCACGTGACCGGCGTGCGGCTCGACGGCAGCAAGATCGGCGGCCCGGTCGACGACGCCGTGGTGCTGATCCCCGATCCCATGGGTGCGACCGGTGGCACGGTCTGCCGCGCGGTCGACGTCTACCAGGGCCTGACCGGCGGCAAGCCGCACCGGCTGGTCGCCGCCCACCTGATGGTCACGCCCGAAGCCATCGCCCGCGTCACCGCAGCCCACCCCGGCGTGCGCGTCTACGGCGGCCGCGTCGACCGCGGCCTGTCCAGCGAGCGCGCCCTGCGTTGCCCGCCGGGCGCCTTCGCCCAGGAGGAGCGCGGCCTCAACGACGTGCAGTACATCGTGCCCGGTGCTGGCGGCATGGGCGAGCTGCTGACGAACAGCTGGGTGTAGCGCCGGGCCGCATGCGGCAGCGGCGACGGCGCATTCGCGGGCGGCGCAAACGCGGCAGGACGCAACGAAACCGGCATTTTCCCCGCGAATCAGGTGGCTGCGCACCACTGCCCTGGTGGCCACACCTGGCCCGGACCAACTCGCGCCCATGCCCCCACGACCGACCCCACCGCACCACGCCTGGCATCTGGCCGGCGTCGGCACCGACGACGTTCCCGACCTGCCGGCCTGGTGTGCCGAGTCCGGCTGCGATGCCTGCCGCCAGTTCGACGACGATGCCGCGCTGAGCCGCGCACCGCGCCGTGCCCAGGCACGTTCGCCGACACCGCGCTTGCCCCGACACCGCCGCGCCCGCTATCCCTAGCGGAGACATGAGCACCATCGTCCACGTGCAGGGCCGCGAAGTCCTCGACTCCCGCGGCAACCCCACCGTCGAAGTAGACGTCGAACTCGAATCCGGGGCGCACGGCAGCGCGATCGTGCCCTCGGGGGCGTCGACCGGCGCGCACGAGGCGGTCGAGCTGCGCGACGGCGACAAGAAGCGCTACCTCGGCAAGGGCGTGCGGCAGGCGGTCGAGAACGTCGACACCGTGCTCGCCGAAGCCCTGCTCGGGCAACCGGCCGAGGACCAGCACCTGTGCGACACGCTGCTGTGCGAGGTCGACGGCACCGACAACAAGGCGACGCTCGGCGCCAACGCGATCCTCGGCTGCAGCCTGGCCGTCGCCAAGGCGGTCGCCAACGAGCTCGGCATGCCGCTGTGGCGCTACGTCGGCGGCAGCAAGGCCAACCGCCTGCCGGTGCCGATGATGAACATCCTCAACGGCGGCGCGCACGCCGACAACAACGTCGACTTCCAGGAGTTCATGGTGATGCCGATCGGCGCCGAGTCCTTCCGCGAAGGCCTGCGCATGGGCGTCGAGGTGTTCCACGCGCTGAAGGCCGAGCTGAAAGCGAAGAAGCTGATGACCGCCGTCGGCGACGAGGGTGGCTTCGCGCCGAACCTCGCGTCCAACGGCGCCGCGTTCGAGATCATTCTCTCGGCGATCAAGAAGGCCGGCTACAAGGCCGGCAGCGACATCGTGCTCGCGCTCGACGCCGCGGTGACCGAGCTGTTCAACAAGGGCAAGTACACGCTCGAAGGCGAAGGCAAGTCGTTCGACAGCAACGGCATGGTCGACTTCCTGGCCGGCTGGTGCAGCGAGTTCCCGATCTTCTCGATCGAGGACGGCATGGCCGAGGACGACTGGAAGGGCTGGGCGGCGTTGACCGCAAAGGTCGGCCAGAAGGTGCAGCTGGTCGGCGACGACCTGTTCGTCACCAACACCGAGCGCCTCGCGCGCGGCATCAAGGAGAAGTCGGCGAACGCGATCCTGATCAAGGTCAACCAGATCGGCACGCTGACCGAGACGCTGCAGGCGATCGACATGGCGCACCGGGCGGGTATGCGGGCGGTGATGTCGCATCGCTCGGGCGAGAGCGAGGACAGCACGATCGCGGATCTCGCGGTGGCGTGTGCGACGGGTCAGATCAAGACCGGGGCGCCGTGCCGCAGTGACCGGGTGGCGAAGTACAACCAGCTGCTGCGCATCGAGGAGCAGTTGGGGGATGCGGCGGTGTACGGGATCTGATTCGGCGCGGCATGCCCTGACCACGGCGCACGCGACACAGCTTCCGCACGGTGTACCCCCTCGACCACGCCTGATTGCCCCGGCACGAAGAGCCCCTAGAGTCCGGTAACTCACGAGAGAACGAACGACATGCTCACGATTTGGTCCCGCAGTCTGCTGTCATGCCTCCTTCTTCCGCTCCTGTCAGATGCTGGCCTGCGTAGCCAAACGGTGGCCCAGGTCTGGATGTCTGCCACCAGCTTCGGCGGCTCTTCGACGTGGCTCCTTGCGGACACGAATCCCATGACCCCTGAGCCTGTCCTTGCCAACGGCAACTGGTTCCAACGGCAACTGGTTGCTCGGCTCCCTGGTTGGTCGGGTCGGGTCGTCGGCAATTGCGCGTGTCAGTGATCTCAATGCTGGCTCGTGGAGCCGCACCATCCTGGGTTCGGCTGCAAGCGGGAGCAAGATCGATTGGGGCATCGAAGTCACCGGGTTCCCGATCCTCGGCGGCACGATCACGACCAACAACTTCGACCTGCAACAAGCTCTGCCTGGAGTGCCGGGTGCGACGGTTCACCTCAGTGCAACGACGGTCGCCGGTATCTCCTGGGCTGTGGCAGACGTGTCGGCCCCGTGCGGCACGGCACATCCTCCCTTCGTGGCCTGGGTCGGGAGTCAAGCCTGGGCCGATGCTCCGCCGGGGCCCGCCGTCATCCAAGGCACCACGAGCGGGGTCTGCCTGGTCCGCGGCGGCGGGCAGGCACTACCGCAGCTTCCGGTTCCAGGCACCAACGGCTTCTGCGGCGGCGCAAGCGGCAACTGGTTCGACCCGCCGCTCGCGCTCGGCTACGACTTCCAGCAGTCCGGCAGCTCGCTGTTCACCGACATCCTGACCCTGCCTGTCGGCATCGACGGTGACGGGATGTTCGAGGTGCTTGTCGGCAATCAGTCGCTCGGCCAGTTCGCGGAAGGCACGCGCGTGAACTTCGTGCAGCTGCTCGGCAACGGCGTGCCCGCGTTCCGCATCGTCGGCATCGACCCGGCCGTGGACGCGACGAACGTCGAAGCCTTCCCGGTGCAGCTCGCGTTCAACACGCCCACCGCGGACTTCACGATGACGCCCGTGACGTGGCGCGCCATCGGCAGCTCCTGCAGCGATGCCGTCTGCGCCTCGTGCCCGACCACGACGCTCGCCCCGATCGGCGACGCGCTCGAAGGCAACCTGACGTTCGGCCTCGGCATCACGAACGGTCCCGCCAACGGCGCCGCCGGCTTCTACGTCGGCCTCGGCTCCGCGTCGCCCTTCCCCATCCCGCTGTTCTGCGGCTCGGTGCTGCTGCCGCTGCAGACTGCGTTCTTCGACGTCGGCGCCACACTGCTACCCGGCTCCGGGACCTGCGACGGCGCCGGCTCGATCCTGCTGCCGCTGGTGCCGACGCCACCGCTGTTCGGCCTGTTCCTCACCGTGCAGGCGATCACGCTCTGCCCGCAGGGTGGCCTCGGCCTGACGCACGCGATCGAGTTCCCGATCGGCACCTGAACGCGCGGCCACGCCAGCGCTACGATCCGGGCGTGAGTGAGGAACGCACCCTGGCCAGCGACACGTCCCTGGTCGCTGAACGCGCGCAGTTCGCGATCTGGCGCCGCATGACGCCGGCCGAGAAGTTCGCCGCGTTCCTCGACCTGCAGCAGACGGCGATCGACCTGGCGGAAGCGGGCATCCGGTTGCGCTACCCGCAGGCGGATGCGCGCGAGGTGTTCCTGCACCGCGTCGCCCGCCGGCTGGACCGCGCGACGATGCTGCGCTGCTACGGCTGGGATCCCGACGCGACGGCATGAGCGCGCAATCCCCATCGCCAGTCGACGAAGACGTGGCCCGAACGCACCGACCCGGTGCGCGCACAGCGACGGATCGGTAACCTGCCGGCGTCATGTCGCTGCTGCATCCCACCACCGCCGACCGCCTCGTCGATGCAGCCGGGCGTCCCTACTTCCTCTGGGACATGGACATGACCCTCGACGAGTTCCGGCGCCAACTGCAGTCGCCGGACCGGCCGACGCGCGCCTACTTCGTCGGCAAGCTGATGCGGCAGGGCAAGCCCGACGACCTGTTCACGTTCGTTCCCCTCGCCACCGTCTGCGAACTGTGGTCGGACGTGCAACCGTATCTAGGCAAGACCCGCGCGTTCTGGCACTGGTTGATGGAAGCGTGGAGGCTGCCGTGACGGCCGACCCGCTGACCACCCTGCAGCGGCGCGTGCTGGCGGTGCTCGCGCCGATCCGCCCGGCGTGGACGCTGACCGGAGGTGCGGCGTTGGCGGGCTTCCACCTGCGACATCGCGCCACGCGCGATCTGGATCTGTTCTGGCACGGCCTGTCGACATTCGCCGGCGAGCCAGAGCACTGCATCGCCGCCCTGCAGGTTGCCGGCATGCAGGCCGACGTGCTGCAGCGAACGCCCGGCTTCGTCCGCCTGCGGGTCCTCGCGGAGCAAGAGGCCGTCGTCGTGGACCTCGTCGCCGAACCAGTGGCCGCGGGATCGCCGCCGCAGACCGCCGCCACCGACGGAGGCACCATCCAGGTCGACACCGCCCAGGAGATCCTCGCCAACAAGCTCGGCGCACTGCTGCACCGCGCCGAGTTGCGCGACCTGGTCGACATCCGCGCGCTGCTGGCACTCGGCTGCGACCTCACCCTTGGCCTGCGCGAGGCCGCCAACAAGGACCTCGGCTTCTCGCCGCTGATGGTCGGCCATCTGCTGCACCAGTTCCCGGTCGAACGCCAGGCCACGGCCAACGGGCTCGACGCGGCGGCGGCGGCGGAGCTGGCCGCCTTCGCCCGCGACCTCGCCGTTCGGATCGCCGCGGTCGCCCGGCCCTGACGCGGATCCGCGGCTACCACCGGCGCCTCCCGCCGGCTAGCATCCGGCCTTCGTCCGCTCATGACTCGAGAGGCCCAGGACAGCTCCACTTCGTTCCCCAGATGGGTCGCCCTGGCGAGCCTCGGCCTCGCGCTGTGGCTGTTCTTCGCCAACGCGGTACCGGCGGTGCGCGAACGCGCCGAACTCGAGACGCTGAGCGGCGACCTGGAGCAGCTGCGGCAGAGCTACGACACCGCGATCCACGAGGCGCGGCTGCAGGGCGGCGGGAGCAACCACCCGGACCTGCAGAGCCTGTTGGTCGCGATCGACCGGCTCGGCCTGACTCCGGCCGAGCTGTGCACGCTGCATCCCGAGCCGCCGCCCGCCGAACCCGAGGCAGCCCCGACGGCCGGCCGCGCACCGAGGAAGAAGTTTCCTTGATGCCGCTCCGTCCCAGGCGCGATCCCCACCAACTTCCGGCGCGCGGCGAACGTAGGTGTCGCCTGCCCCGTTGCCAGCCGGCGCGTTTTCCTTCCACCCAGTCCTATCCGCAGCGCCGGCAGCCGCCGCGCGCCCGAACGAGAACATGAGCAACCCACAAGCATCCCCGACCTCCCCGAAGGACATCGAACAGGTCGAGAAGCTGCGCCAGGCCTATGCGGCGATGAAGACCGAGATCCAGAAGGTCATCGTCGGCCAGGATCACGTCGTCGACGAGCTGTTCATGGCGCTGTTCTGTCGCGGCCACTGCCTGCTGATCGGCGTGCCCGGCCTCGCCAAGACGCTGCTGATCTCGACGCTGGCCAAGGTGCTGTCGCTGTCGTTCAAGCGCATCCAGTTCACGCCGGACCTGATGCCGAGCGACATCACCGGCACCGAGGTGATCCAGGAGGACAAGGGCACCGGCAAGCGCGAGTTCAAGTTCCTGCCCGGCCCGGTGTTCGCGAACGTGGTGCTCGCCGACGAGATCAACCGCACGCCGCCGAAGACGCAGGCAGCACTGCTCGAGGCGATGCAGGAGTACCAGGTCACGATCGGCGGCCAGCGGCACGAGCTGCAGAAGCCGTTCTTCGTGCTGGCGACGCAGAACCCGATCGAACAGGAAGGCACCTACCCGCTGCCGGAGGCGCAGCTCGACCGCTTCATGTTCATGGTCAAGGTCGACTACCCGTCGGCTGCCGAGGAGCGCGAGATCCTGCGCCGCACCACCGAGGACCGCACCACCGAGATCAAGGCCGTGCTGTCGGCCGACGAGATCTTCGCGCTCCAGGCGATCGTGCGCCGGGTGCCGATCGCCGACGCCGTGCTCGACTACGCGCTGCGCCTGACGCGCATCACGCGGCTCACCACCGGCGAGGCGCCGGACTGGATCAACGAGATGCTGCAGTGGGGCGCCGGACCGCGCGCCAGCCAGAACCTGGTGCTCGGCGCCAAGGCGCACGCGCTGCTGCAGGGCCGCTTCTACGTCGCCGCCGAGGACGTCAAGGCCGTGGCCAAGCCCGTGCTGCGCCACCGCCTGATCACCAGCTTCGCCGCCGAGGCCGAAGGCATCACCACCGACAAGGTCATCGATCGGCTGCTCAGCGAAGTCGACCCGAACGCCAGCGCCGTGCTCAACGATGGGAAGTTGCCCAAGGTCGTGGCTCAGGGCTGAGAGCCTCTTGTGCTACGACCTTGCCCGAGCATTGCGGGTCCGCCGACCGGGCCGAACGACAACAACGCCCAGAGAACGCAACAGGCGGCTGCCGGTCGGCGGGAGTGGTTGCATGACGCAGCCAGCGAAACCTCGGTAGGTCCTGCTCCTGCTCGCTCTGTCTGCTGTGTGTCCCTGATCGGTTCCGACTTCCTGCTCCTGCCATGACCGAGATCCCGACCAACTACCTCGATCCGCGCGTGCTCAACAAGGTCGGGCGGCTCGAGCTGCGGGCGCGGCTCGTGGTCGAGGGCTTCGTGACCGGCATGCACAAGTCGCCGTACCGCGGCTTCTCGGTCGAGTTCGCGCAGCACCGCGAGTACGTGCCGGGCGACGACCTGCGCCACATCGACTGGAAGATCTTCGGCAAGGCGGACCGCTTCGTCGTCAAGCAGTACGAAGAGGAGACCAACCTGCGGGCGCACCTGTTCCTCGACCAGAGCGAGTCGATGAACTACGCGCACGACGGCGGCATGTCGAAGTTCGACTACGCGGCGACCGCGTGCGCGTCGCTGGCGTTCCTGATCCAGCAACAGGCCGACGCGGTCGGCCTGACGCTGTTCGACGAGAAGGTCGCGCGCCAGGTGCCGCCGTCGAACACGCGCCAGAACCTCGGCAACCTGTTCACGGCGCTGGAGCAGGCGAAGTCGCGCCAGCAGAAGACCAAGGTCGGCGCGGTGCTGCACGAGCTGGCCAACCAGCTGCGGCAGCGCGGCATGGTGATGATCTTCAGCGACCTGTTCGACGAACCCGACGCCGTGCTGAAGGGACTGCGCGAGATCCAGAGCCGCGGCCACGACATCGTCGTCTTCCACGTGCTCGACCGCGACGAGGTCGAGTTCCCGTTCGAACGCATGACGCTGTTCAAGGGCCTGGAGCAGATGCCCGAATTGCTGTGCGACCCGAAGTCGCTGCGTGAGGCGTATCTCGCCGAGATCGAGGGCTTCGCCGAACAGATCCGCAAGGGCTGCCTCGCGCAGCGCATCGACTACGTACGGGTCGTGAACGACCACCCGCTCGACGTCGTCCTGACCTCCTACCTGAGCGCCCGCGCCTCGCGCACCAAGCGCCGCAAGTGACGTAGTGCAGTTCCTCAACCCAGCCCTGCTCGCCGGCACCGCCCTGTTCGCGGTCCCGCTGATCATCCACCTGCTGAACCGCCAGCGGCACAAGCAGCGCCAGTGGGCGGCGATGGAGTTCCTGCTGCGGGCGTTCCAGAAGCAGAAGAACCGGCTGCGCAACGAGAACCTGCTGCTGCTGCTGCTGCGGTGCCTGGTGCCGGTCCTGCTGGCGCTGGCGATCGCGCGGCCGCTGCTGCAGCAGGCCGCCGGGCTGCTGTCGGGCGCGGGCACCGTGCACCACATCGTCGTGCTCGACGCCAGCTACAGCATGGGCCTGCGCGCCGACGGCGCGCAGAGTCCGTTCGAACGCGGGCGCGCGCTGGTCGGCCGGCTGCTCGATCGCCTCGAACAGGACCCGGGCCGCAACGACAAGGTGACGCTGGTCACGGCGGGCGTGCGGCCGCGCTTCCTGGTGCGCGGCGACCTCGACCTCGCTTCGGCGCGCAACCAATGGCTGCTGGTGCAGAAGCCCGAGGACGCCGCCGGCGATCTCGGCGACGCGCTGCATCAGATAGGCAACCTGCTCGACGAAGGTGGTGACCCGGCGGTCGAGATCTACGTGCTGTCGGACCTGCAGGTGCGCTCGTTCGGCAAGGCGCTGCAGGCGCCGGGTGCGGCCCCGACGGCCGAACTGACCGACACCCTGCACGACCTCGTGCAGCAGCTGCAACAACGCGACGGCACGCGGCTGCACTGGATCGACGTCGGCCCCTATGCGGACCAGCGGCTCGGCGGCACCGCCGACAACCAGCAGATCACCGACCTGCGCATCGAGCAGCCGGCGGCCGTGCTGCGCACGCCGGTCAACTTCACGGCGCAGTTGAAGAACCGGGGCCAGGCCGCGGCGACCTTCGAGGTGACCCTCGAGGTCGACGGCGGCGAGCCGACGCGCCGCGTCGTCGTGGTGCCGGCCGGCGCCGAGGGGGAAGCCGACTTCCAGTACTCGTTCCGCGAACCGGGTCGGCGGCGGGTGCGCGCGACGATCCAGAACGACGGCCTTGCGGCCGACGACGAACGCTTCCTGACGGTCGACGTCCGCGACCGCATCCGTGTGCTGCTCGTCGACGGCGCCGCCGACGAGGACCCGCTGCGCGCCTACCAGTATCTGTGGCGCATGGTGCTCGATCCCGATCCGGACGCGCTGCCGACGTTTGCGGTCGAGGCGGTCGACACGTTGGCGTTGCTCAGCGGCCAGCGGTTGCCGCGCGACTACGACGTCACGGTGCTGGCCGACGTCGACCGGCTGAACCAACGCGCGACCCAGGCGATCCTGACCGCGCTGCGCGCCGGCCGCGGCCTCTTGGTCGCCTTCGGCGAACACACCGATGCCGAGAGCTTCAACCTGCAGCTGCACGCCGCCGGCGACGGGCCGCAGCCGTTCCGCCTGCTGCAAGCGACCGGCGGCAGCGCCGGCAGTTCGATCGTGCGCGCGCCGGTGATCACCGCGCCGGACCATCCGGCGTTCGCCGAGTTCGAGGAGCCGATCTACCGCGAGGTGTTCCAGGCGATCCCGATCTGGCGCTGGCACACGATCGCCGGCGACTCGTTGCACCAGGACGCCACGGTGCTGGCGCGCATCACCGATGCGGAACAGAGCCCGCTGTTGGTCGCCAAGGCCTTCGGCGACGGCAACGCCGTGTTCCTGACCTCGGCGATCGGCTCCGAGTACCGTGCCGACCGCTGGAACCGCCTCGACGATCCGATGGTCGCGTTCCCGCTGCTGCACGGGCTGATCAAGTGGCTGGCGCTGCCGGCGGTGGATCCGTTCCTGGTGCCGGTCGGCGGCGAGCTGTCGTGCACGCTGCCGGTGCGGCCCGAGGACGTGCAGGTGCAGCGACCGGAGCGCGACGGGCGCAGCCGTGCGCCGATCGGCGAAGATGCGCTGCCGCTGCCGGGCGGTCGCTTCCGCCTGCCGCCGGTCAGCGACACCGTCTACGCAGGCTTCTACGTGCTCGACATGGTGCTCGACCAGGAAGCCGGCAAGGAACCGCTGACGCTGCCGTTCGCCGTCAACGTCGACCCGGACGAAGGCGACCTGCACTACGCCGCGCACGACGAGGTGCGCCAGGCGCTCGGCCTCGAACGCGTGCTCGACAACCTGCCGGCGCTCACCAGCGCGAGCGAGGATCCGCGGCAGAACGAACTGGGCCCGACCCTGCTGCTGCTGACGCTGTTGTTCGTGCTCGGCGAAGCGGCACTGGCGCGGCTGGTCGCGGTGCGACGGAGCTGATGTGATGGTGATCCCCCCCTCGCACCTGCTGGTCTCCCGCCCGCTGTCCGATCTCGCCACGGCGGTGCTGCGATCGTCGCCGCAGGAGCCCACGACCGGTGGCGCCGCCGCGACCGATCCGACCGCGCAGACCTACGTCGAGGAGACGTTCCGCTTCCTGCACCTGCCGCCGACCTGGGTGCTGGCGCTGGTCGTCCTGCCGGCGACGATCGCCTTCGCCTGGTGGTCCTACAGCGGCCTTTCCCGGCTCGAACGGCCGACGCGCATCGTGCTGTCGGTGCTGCGCTGGCTCGCCGTGGTGCTCTGCTGCCTCCTGCTGTTCCAGCCGGCGTTCGAGACGACGACCTACCGCAAGACGAAGAACCAGGTGCACGTGCTGGTCGACGACAGCGCCAGCATGCAGCGCAAGGACCGCTATCCGGCCGCCGATCAACAGCAGGCACTGCAGGAGTTGGTCGGCGCCGAGGCGCTGTCGGCCCGCAGCCGCATGGAACTCGTGCAGACCGTGCTGGAGCGGCCCGACGGCCTGCTGGCGGCACTGCAGAAGGAGCACGACGTGCGCCTGTTCCGCGTGCAGCGCAAGCCGGTGCCGATCCGCTCGCTGGCAGAACTGACCGCGCGCGGCAACCGCACGACGCTGGGTGACGCACTCGACCTGCACCGCGCCGCCGTGGCCGGCAGCAACGTCGACGCCGTGATCCTGGTGTCCGACGGGCGCAACAACGCCGGCCTCGATCCGGTCGAGGTCGCGCGCGAGTACGGCCTGCGCGGCATCACGATCCACACCATCGGCGTCGGCGACCCGGAGCCACCGCGCAACGCGTGGATCATCGGCCCGCCCGGCCCCAAGGAATCGCTGCGCGACGAAGAGGTCGGCTTCGACGTCACCGTGCGCGCCGAAGGGCTGCGCGGCCAGGCCTCGCGCGTCGAGCTGCACGGCTCGCGCGACGGCGGCCCGTTCGTGCCGTTGGCGACCACCGTCGCCGAACTGCCGGCGGACGGCGAAAGCACGCGCGTGCGGGTGTTCCACGCCTTCCCCGAGGCGGGCGACTGGACGCTGCGGTTCTCGTTGGCGCCGCTGCCGGAGGAGAGCCAGGTCGACGACAACGAGGACACCCGCTTCCTACGCGTCAACGACGAGAAGATCCGCGTGCTCTACATCGAGGAGAAGCCGCGCTGGGAATACCGCCGCGTACAGGCGTGCCTGAAGCGCGTCGACCCGAGCATCGAGATGCAGGCGTTCCTGTTCGAGGCCAGCCCGCGCTTCCCCCAGGAGCACAGCCCCGACCTGCAGCCGCTGCAGGACATCCCGCGCACCGAGAAGGAGATGATGCAGTACCACTGCATCCTGATCGGCGACGTCTCGCCGGAGCGCATCGCGTCGACCGAGGAGGGCATCCGCAGCTGGCTGGAGATGCTGGTGCGCTACGTCGAGTTCGGCGGCGGTGTCGGGTTCCTGTTCGGCGACGCGGCGATGCCGGAACGCTATCGCAACACGCCGCTGCAGGACCTGCTGCCGGTGGTGCTCGAGGACCGCACCTGGGTGCAGCAGAACCGACCGCCGCGCGACCGCACGTTCCGGCCGGTGCTGGACAACCCGCTGCAACCGCACGACATCCTGCTGCTGCAGCGAGACCCGGGGCTGAACCGACGGCTGTGGGAAGAAGGCCTGCCCGGCTTCACGGTCTACTACCCGGTGCAGCGCGCCAAGCCGGGCGCAACGGTGCTGCTGCGCCATCCGACCGATGGCAACAGCTACGGCAAGCGACCGATCGCGGTCGTCGCGCCGTACCCGCGGGGCACGACGTTCTTCATCGCCACCGACGAGACCTGGCGCTGGCGCGACCCCTACGCCGAGACCTACATGGACGCGTTCTGGCGCAACGTCGTACGCCACCTGGCGCAGGGCCGGCTGCAGCGCCGCAACGACCTGCTCGAGCTGACGGTCGACAAGAACCTGCTCGAGACCGGCGACAAGGTGCGCGTGCAGCTGATGGTGCACGACGCCGAACTGCAGCCGGCGGTCGCGGCCGAACAGCCCGTGTTCCTGCGCGACCAGGCTGGCAACGTCGAGAAGCGCCTGCTGCGCGCCGTGCCGGCGGAGCCGGGCACCTACCAGGCGAGCTTCACGCTCGCGGACCCCGGCGCCTTCAGCTTCCTGGTGTTTGCCAACCAGAACCCGGCCGACTCGGTGCTGGCGCGCGAGGACGTGCTGGTGAAGGTGCCCGACCGCGAGATGGCCGACTCCAGCCAGGATGCCGACACCCTGCGCCGCATCGCCGAGGCCAGCCAGGGCTCGGAAGGTGCCGGTCGCTACGTCTTCCTCGCCGCTGCGCAGAGCCTGTTGGCCGAGTTCGCCAACCGCAAGAGCGTCGAGAACCGCGAAGACACCCGCACCCGTCCGGCCTGGGACAACGTCTGGTCCTTGCTGCTGCTGCTGGCCGTGCTGGCCACCGAGTGGCTGCTGCGCAAACGCGCAAGGCTCGTCTGATCGGGCCATGGCCACTGGCCCGCGCCAGTCCTACCCCTGGTTCTTCCGATGCAGAATGTGACCATGAGCAAAGCAGCGCACGAGTGGGCAAGGCCGGCGCGCGGTGGCATCGGCCTCGTGCTCGCGGTGCTGACGATCGCGCCCTGCCTCGCGGCGCAGACGCCCCCGCAGACACCGGCGCCGCGCATCCCCGCGCGCGTCCCGTCGCGGCCGATCGAGTTCGCGACCGGCGAAGAGGACAACCTGTTCTCGCTGACGCGCTCGCAGGAAGACATCCACGCCTGGGAGCTCGGCCTGCGGGAGCTGGAGTCCGGCGAGTTCGCCGCCGCCGTCGAACGCCTGCATCGGCTCCTGCAGCACGACACCGGCGGCGTCGTGCCGATCGCCCCGGGCCGCTTCCTCGGCCTGCGCCTCGCCGTGCTGACGACGATGGCCAACCTGCCGCCGGCGGCGGCCGCCGCCTACGAGACGCTGGTGCAGCGCGAGGCCGGCAGCCTCGGCGAACGCCCGCTGACCGGACTCGACACCGACCAGCTGCAGCTGCTGGCGGATCGCTTCCCGACCGCGACGCTGGGCCGCCGGGCCCGTCTGCGGCTCGGTGATCTGGCGTTCGCGGCCGGCGACGGACTGCACGCGGCCGAGCACTACCGCCTCGCACTCGACGCCGCCGCGATCGGCAGCCAGGACGAACGCCGGCTCGCCGACCGGCTGCAGTGTGCGGACGTGCTGCTGCATCCGGTCACGGCACGCGCAGCAGCCGCCGCGAAGCGCCTGTCGGCCAGCGGCGACGACGTGCTCACGGTGCTGCCGCCGGCGGCCGACGGCACCAGCTGCACGGGCATCGGCAACGTCGACGGCCGCACGCCGATGGCCGAACCCGCGGGCCAGCCGCGGCCGGTGCTGAGCGAGGACATCGAGGCACCGGGCTTCGATCGCCGCGAGATCGGCCAGTACGCAATGTTCCCGGTCGGCGACCTCGACGGCATCTACGTGCACACCGGCCGCGAAGTGGTCGCCTTCGACCCGCTGCGCCGCGGCATCGCCTGGGTGTCCCGCTCGCCGCTGCAGGAGGCGGCGCGCAACGGCGACGACCCCGGCGAGCACGTCAATGCCGGCATGGTCCTGGCCGCGGCGCTCGGCGACGACGTCGTCACAGCGGCTCTGCAGGTGCCGGACAACTCGGTGAACGTCGACTTCCAGGCGAGCTTCCGCATCATCAGCAAGATCCCGCAGCGGCGCCTGTTCGCGTTCTCGCGCCGGACCGGCGACCTGCTCTGGTCGCACTTCGACCAGCTCGACGGACCGCGCACGCGGCGCTTCCGCGGCCACGATGCCTGCGGGCCGCCGCTGGTGCTCGGCGACACGGTCTATGTGCCGGTGCACGACCGGTCGGGCGCGATCGCGTTCTCGGTCGCCGCCTACGACCTGCACACCGGCGAACTGCGCTGGCGGCGGCTGGTCTGCAGCAGCCAGCAGGACGTCAACATGTTCGGCAACGCGCTCTCGGAGTTCGCGGCCTCGCCGCTGGCGGCCGCCGACGGCGTGCTGTTCGGCGCCTCGAACCTCGGCGTCGCCTACGCGATCGAACTGGCGAGCGGCCGCATCCGCTGGATCACCTCCTACGAGGTCGTGCGCATGCCGCGCACGATGCTGCAGGGGCAAGCCGACCGCCCGGTCTTCTTCGCCAACAGCCCACCTGCGGTCACCGATGGCGTGGTCTGCTGCACGCCGCTCGATTCGCAGTACGTACTGGGGCTCGACACCGAGACCGGCACGCCGCTGTGGCGCCTGTCCACCGACGCCACGATCGCCGGCACCGAGAACCGCGTGCGCTGGCTCGCCGGTGTGCTCGACGACGAGTTCGTGCTGTCCGGGCGCGGCGCCGTCGCCGTGGCCGCGCGCCCCGACGCGGCAGGCCAGCCGCGGGTGCGGCAACTGGTGCGACCGGAGGTCCTGCGCCTGCGCGGCGACATGACCGGCAGCGCGCGACCGGCGATCACTGCCGACCACGTCTGGTTCGCTGCCGGCGACCGCATCCTCGGCTTCGACCGCGCCGGCAACCCGGTCGACGGCGACCGGCAGATCCCGCTGCCCCACCACCAGGCCGGCAACCTGCTGTTCGTCGACGGCATCGTCGTGTCGCTGCGCCAGCGCGCGTTCGACGTGCTGCTCGATCCCGCCGCGCTGGTCGACCGGGTCGAGAGCCGGCTCACCGCCGCCGCCGACGACCCGGCGGCGATCCTGCGCCTGGCGCGGCTGCGCACCGCCCTGGCCGGCGCCGCCGAGGGCCAGACGGCCGGCGCGCGCGACGCGTTGACCGCTCTCTACCGCCGCGGCCTCGACGCCTGCGTGCGGCAGGGCATGCCGGCGCAGCACCCGCTGCGGCTGGCGTTGCAGCGGGAACTGTTCGAGCACCTGCTCGCCGAGGCCGAAGCCGCACGCCAGCGCAACACCCCGGACGCGATGGACCGCCTGCTGGCCGCGCGCGACGCCGTACCCGACCCGCGCGAGTTCGTGCGCGTGCAGGCGCTGGTGCTCGACGCCTGCGGCGATCGCCCGCAACCGCGCCGCGCCGAACTCGACCGGCTGGAGCAGACGGCCCCCGACGAACTGTTCCCGCTCGGGCCGGGCATTCCGGTGCCGGCCTACGTCGCATGGCAGCGCGCGCTGCTCACCGACCTGACGCCGACCGCGGCCACCGCCGCCTGGCAGGAACTGCTGGAACGGCACGGCGCCACCGTGCTCGGCAACGACACCGCAGCAGCGACAGCCGAAAGCGCCATCCAGCGACTCGTCGCGGCCCACGGCGCCGCCGTGTATGCCCCCATCGCGGCGCGTGCCGACGCCGCCCTGGCAGCGGCCGGTGACGACCCGCAGCAACTGCGCGAGGTCGGCAGTCGCTTCCCCAACGCCGCCGCAGCGGCCACGGCCCGGCTGCGCCTGCTCGACCACTCGGTGCGCGACGGCGACCTGACGCTCGCCTGCGAAGTGCTCGCCCAGGGCCTGCGCAGCGGCGCCGTCGCACCCGGCATCCTGCGCCGCGTCAGCGTCGCGGCGCTGCAGCGCGGCAATCGTGGTCTGGCCGCGGCGATGCTCGCGCGGCTGCAACCGTACGCGACCGAGCGCTCCGATTGGGCCGACGACGCCGGCGCGACCTACGGCACCGTGATGCAGCGCACAGCGCCGCAGCTGGCCCAGCCGCTGCCGATCACCGCCGCGCTGCCGGAGGCCGAACTGGCGCGCGTGCCGGCCCGTTCGCCGCGCGAAGCGAGGCGCCTTCTGCCGCTGGTGGTCGCCGAGGGTTTCCCGCCTGCGGCCGGCGCACCGCTGCTGCTGAGCACCGGCTCCGAGTTGCTGGCCTTCGACCCCTTCGCCCCGCGCGGCCAGAACCAGCTGCTCTACAGCCTGCCGATCGAGTTCCTCGATCACGTGCTCGTCTGCGGGCCGACCGTCGTCGTGCCCGACCTGCAGCACGTGTTCGGCGTCGACGCCAACAGTGGCGTGATCCGCTGGGAACTGCCCAACGAGACCGGGCAGCAGTTCGACAGCCTCGGCGTGCAGAACGGCATCGTGCACGTGATGGCGCGCTCGGGCACAGCGCCGGGCGACGCCGAACTGGTCGGCATCGAGCCGTCGTCGGGCTGCGTGCTGTTCCGCCGCCCGTTGCCGGGGGACCTCGCCCAGCCGACCCCGAAGGCGATCGGCGACCGCCTGATCGCCATGGAGACCACCAGCGACGGTGGCGCCCGACTGCACGACATCGACCCGGTCACCGGCACCGTGACCGGCACGATCGACGTCGCCGCCGCGGCGCTGCAGGAGCACGTGCAGCTGCAGCCGGGCGGTCCGTCGACGTGGATGTTCCCGCAGAGCCTGACGGCCGACGGCGAACGGGTGTTCCTGCCGATCGACGCCACCTCGCCCAACGATGCCCCGCGCGTGATCGCAATCGACCGCGGCGGCGCCATCCGCTGGCATTGGCAGGGCAACCCCGGCAGCCAGGTGAAGCTGGCCCAACGCGGCGACCGGTTGGTGGTCATCGAGGGCCACGAACGCCGCCCCGGCCGCATCCTGCTGCTGGCGGCCGCCGACGGCAGCGTGCTGCGGCAGGCCCAACTGGGCATCGATCCCACGGTGCTGAACTGGCAGCGCAGCTGGCTGCAGAATCCGGCCCCGGCGATCCTCGCGCTGTCCGATCGACCCGACGCGACCGCGCCGCAGCGCCGCTTCGTCGCCTTCGCCGTCGACGACGACCAGCCCACCTTCGAGGTGCGCCTCGCCAACGACGACGGCGATGTCGAGGCGCAGCCGGTGTTCGGGGAGGACTTCGTCACCTTCGGCGTCCGGTCGGCGCGCCGCGGCACCTTCCGGCTGTATTCGCTGCGCCTGAAGGACCGCTCCGGCGCCCTGCCGTCGGGTTCCAAGTACCAGAAGGTCGACCTTCGTTCGGCCCAGTATGGGGTCGCGGCGTTCGGCCCCTACACTGTCGTCTCCGGCAGCGAGGGCCTCGTGCTGCTCGGTCCCAACCGCGATACCAAATGAAGCTGTCCACCCATCTCCGGTCCGCGAGCATGCTGCTGCTCGGCCTCGCGCTCGCCCCCGCCGCCACCCTCGGCGCCCAGGAAGTCCTGCGCCGCGGCACCAGCAACGTCGGCCTGATCGACGACCGGCTGCGCGAGTCGGTCGGCCGCGGCCTCGACTGGCTGCAGGCGCACCAGCACAAGGACGGCTACTGGTCGGAGCTGGTCGGCTACAAGCTGAACACCGGCTACGAAGCGCTCGACGAACGCCCGCTGCCACACGTCGGCGTCACGTCGCTCGCGCTGATCAGCTTCCTCGCCGGCGGCCACCTGCCGGATCGCGGCAAGTACGGCGACGTGCTGCACCGCGGCCTGGACTTCGTGTTGAGCTGCTCGCAGGACGACGGCCAGATCACCGCCAACGGCACGCGCATGTACAGCCATGCGTTCGCGACGCTGTTCCTGGCCGAGATCTACGGCATGGTCGATCGGCCCGACGTCAAGCAGGTGCTGCAGCGCTCGGTCGACCTGATCGTCGACTCGCAGAACGCCGAGGGCGGCTGGCGCTACCGCCCGTTCGCCCGCGAGTCGGACATGTCGATCACGGTGTGCCAGGTGCTGGCGCTGCGCTCGGCGCGCAACGTCGGCATCCACGTGCCGGTCTCGACCATCCGCAACGCGCAGAACTACGTCTACCGCAGCGCCGTGCGCAGCAACGACCGCAACTTCCGCTTCCGCGGCCACGGCGGCTTCGGCGACGACGGCGGTTCGTTCCGCTACCAGAACCGCGAGAACACGCGGGCGACCTTCCCGCTGACCGCGGCCGGCGTCACCACGCTCTACGCAGCCGGCGAATACGACAGCCCGATCATCCGCGACGCGCTCGACTACATGGACCGCCAGGTCGACGCCTTCAGCAACGACTGGCAGGGCCACTACTTCTTCTACTACGGCCACTACTATGCGGTGCAGGCCTACTACATCACCGGCGACCCGAAGTGGACCAAGTACTTCCGCACCATCAAGGACCTGCTGCTGCGCCAGCAACAGCGCGACGGCAGATGGCTCTGCGCGGTCGGTCCCGGCGACGCGTTCGGCACCGCGGTGGCGACGCTGATCCTGCAGATCCCGCTGCAGTACCTGCCGATCTTCCAGCGATGACGGCGCTGCTGATGACCTCTCGCATGGCGACCTCTTGAGCAACCTGCCCGATCCGCCCTCTGCGCCGGCACCGCTGGATCCCGTGGCCGCGACGCTGCGGCCGCTGCTGGCGGCCCAGCTGCGCAGCCTGCGCCGCCGCTATCTGTGGCACGGCCTGCTGATCGCGGTCGCCGCGCCGTGCGCCGCGGTGCTGCTGTTCTTCACGCTCGACCACGCGCTACGGTTGCCGCTGCCCGTCCGCCTGCTGCACTCGACGGTCGTGCTGCTGCTGGGCGCCGCCGCGGCCTTTCGCTACCTGCGCTACCCGCTGCAGCGCCGGTTCACCGACGTCGACCTCGCCACCTGGGTCGAGCGCTCGTTCCCCGAACTGCACCAGCGGCTGGTGTCGGCGCTGCAACTGCACGACCTCGCCGGCGACGACCTGCGCAACCAGTCGCGGCCGATGATCGAGCGACTGCTGGAGGAGACCGCCACCGCAGCACGCGCGCTGCCACTCGAGCGACTGTTCGACGGCCGGCGCATCCGGCGTCTGGGCGCCGCGGCGGCGGTGCTGCTGCTGGTGCTCGGCACCGGCGTCGTGCTTTCCCCGGCGACGGCGCGCGTGTTCGTGCTGCGCCACCTGGGCTTCGCCGCCGACTATCCGCGCCGCACGCACCTGATCGTCGAACTGCCGCCCGCCGGGCCCGAACTGCAGCGCCAGGATCGGGACGGCGTCACCGAACTGCTGCTGCCGGCGGGCGCCGACCTGCACGTATCGGTGTTCGCCGACGGCGACGTGCCGAAGGACGTCTACCTCGACGTGCAGCCCGATGGCGACGCCGCCGATGGCACCTTGCCGGCGCGCAGCATCGTGATGACGCCGCGGCCCGGCAGCCGCTTCCGCCTGGTGTTCCGCCGCCTCGCCGGCGCCTTCCGCTTCCACGCCCGCGGTGGCGACGACGAATACGGCGACCGCACGGTCGTGGTGCGCACCCTGCACCCGCCACAGGTGGCGACCCTGCAGGCGACGGTCGAAGCGCCGGCCTACACCGGCGCCGCACCCGTGGTGCAGACCGGCGGCGCAATCGAGGCGCTGATCGGCAGCAACGTGGCCCTGTCGCTGACGACGACGGCGCCGGTGCAGAAGGCGACCATGGTGTTCCTCGAGAGCGGCCGACGGCTCGACCTCCAACCCACGACGCTGCAGGACGACAGCGCCAAGGCGACGGTCTACGACGCGCGCTTCGCCGTCGAGACCTCCGACCGCTACCAGATCGAGCTGTTCACCGACAACGGCCTGCGCAACCCGAACCCAGGCACCTACCCGATCGCGGCGCTGCAGGACTATGCACCCGTCGGCCGCTGGCTGCTGCCGGACGACGAGGCGCTGCTGCTGCTGCCCAAAGCCCTGCTGTGCGTACGCGTCGATGCCCACGACGACTTCGGGCTCACCTCGATCGACCTCGGCATCGACCACGCCGGTGCGCGCGTGCGCGACCAGGCCCTGCTGCCGGCGGAGCAGGCCACCACCACGAAGACCACCATCCGCACCGACTTCTTCGAGGTGCACGATCTGTTGGGCGACGCACAGGCCACCGGCGACGGCCTGTTGCTGCAGGTCACGCTGGTCGACAACCGCCGGCCCGACGCCAACCGCACCGAACTGCCGCGCCGCATCGTGCAGGTCGTCGACGAACCGCAGCTCGCCGCGGCGATCGCGAAGGCCTTCCGCCTGCTGCGCGAAGAGACGGCGCAGGCCCTCGAACTGCAGACCGACCGGCACGCCCGCCTGCAGGAACTCGCCGACAAGCCGCCGGCTGGCACGGCCGACGGCTCGCACGCGCTGACCGGCATCGAAGTCGGCCAGAGCCGCATCGCCGCCGCCTGTGGTCGCCTTCACACCGGTCTGATGCGTGCGTTCGACCTGCACCTCTGGAACCGCCTGGAGACCAGCCAGCACGCCGCCGAGGTGATCGAGATCTACCGACAGCGCAGCCAGGACCCCGAGAACGCCCTGGCGCTCGACCCGGGCTTCTACCGCGACCTGCAGGCGAGGCGGCGAGCGGGTACGCTCGGCGCCATGGAGACCACGCTCGATCCGATCCTGGCGATGGTCGGCATCGCCGATCGGTTGGCGACCCAGGCGACCCCGGAGCTGGCGCGGCTGCTCACGGTGGCGCAGGTGGCTCGGAGCCCCGCCGACAAGCAGCAGGCAATGGCCCAGGCCACCGCCCTGCAGCAGGAGATCGAACAGTCCCTCCAGCAGTTGCTGCTGCGGCTCGAAGAGTGGAACGACTACCAGGATCTGATCCAGGAAACCCGGGCCCTGCGCGACCGCCAGCGCGACGTGCAGGGCCGCACCGAAGAGGCGCGAGGCAAGTGATGCACTCCATCCGTTCCATGGTCGCGGTGACCTTGTTCTGCCTCGGCACGAGTCTCTGGACCACGCCAGAGCTGCGCGCGCAGGTCACTCCCGACCGGCCGGCCGATCCCGAACGGCTGGCGCAGCTACGCCGCGACCAGGACGAGATCCTGCGCAAGGCCGAACGGCTGCAAGGTCTGATGCAGCGCCTGCAGCAGCGCTACGAACGGGAGGGCAAGCAGGAGCAAGTCGCACTGCTGCAGCAGGGCCAGCTGCACCTCGAACGGTCCGGCCTGCTGCGCGAGGTCGCCAGCATCCGCGACGACCTCGCCGCCACCGCCTTGACCGAGGCGCTGCGCAAGCAGAAGGAGGTTGTCGACGATCTCGAGCGCCTGTTGAACATCCTGCTGGAGCGGAAGTCGGTCGAGCAGCTCGACGAGCAGCTGCGGGTCGCCAGCGAGCAGGCGAAGTCCGCGCGCGAACTCGAGCGCCGACAGCGGGAACTGCAGCAGGAGACGCGGCAGGCCACGCGCGGGGAGACCTCACCCACCGAACAGAAACTGGTCGATCAGCTGCAGCAGCTGGCGGCGGCCGAACGCCGCGAGGCCGAGCGCAACGCCGTCGACGCCGGCACGCGCCGACCGTTCCTCGAGAGCGCGCTCGAACGCGTGCAGGAACTGCTGCGGCAGCAGGAGCGCCTCGAATCGAGCATCGACGAGGAGGCCGCCGGCCGCGCCGGCGCGAGCCGGACCAACGAGTTCGACCTCGGCAACCTGACGCAACGCACGCGCGAGCTCGCCGCGAGCCTGCGCGACCAGGCGCGGCAGGGAGAGCTCGGGGACGCCGCGCGCGAACTGCGCGAGCAGGCGAAGGGCAACGACCCCGGCGCCGTGCGCGAGGCCCGCGACCAGTTCGAGGCCAAAGTGCAGGATGCGCCGCGCCAGCCGGGCGGCCCCGATGGCCCGACGCGCGATCGCGAATGGGAAGCCCTGCGCGAGCAACTGCGGGCCGCACCCGACGGTGGCACGCCGAGCGAACGCGAGGCGTTGCAGCAGCTGGCCGAGCGCGGCGAAACCCTCGCCGAGCAGCGCGCCGCAGCCGCCGCCGCCACCAACACCCAACAGGGCGAGCAACTCGGCAAGGACGCGAACCAGCTCGCGGAGCGCCTCGGCGACGGCCCGCAACCGAAGCAACCGGAGACCAGCGCCGCCGCTGCCACGAAGGAGGCCGCACAGCGGCTCGCAGCCGCCGAACAGGCGCTGCGCGACGGCGACCTGCCGACCGCGCGCGAGGACGTCGACCGCGCCCTGTCTGCCCTCGAGCAGGCCCGCGCCCGCCACGACCAGCAGAACCCCGACGCCAGCCGCCAGGCCGCGCGCATGGCGGCAGAGTCCGCGGCGACGGCCCAGGAACTACAGAACACGCCGAACGCGGAGGCGACCGAGCAGACGGCGGGCGAGAGCCTGCGCGCAGCGGCCGAAGCCCAGCGACAGGCCGAGACCGGGCTCGAAGCCGCACGCGACCGCGGCACCAAGCCCGACGTCGGCGCGGCCGCCAAGGCCTCGCGCCAGGGACTGGAGCAAGCCCAGCAGCAGCTCGAGCAGGCCCTGAACGCGGCCAACCAGGGTGGTGCCGAAGAACTCGCGGCCGCGGCCGAACGCCAGCAGCAGTTGGCGCAGCAGGCGGCCAAAGCCGCCGAAGCCATGCAGCAGGCGGCACAGTCAGGCGCGATCACGCCGGAGCAGCAGAAGCAGGCGGCGGCGAAGGTGCAGCAGGCCGCGCAGCAGATGCAGCAGGCCCAGCAACGCCTGCAAGACGGCAAGCAGGCCAACGCCGCCAACGCGCAGCAGAAGGCAGCCGAAGCGTTGCAGCAGGCGGCCGAGCAGATGCAGCAGCACCGCCAGCTCGACGACCAGCAGAAGCAGGCATTGGCCGATCAGGCGCAGCGGCAACAGGAGCTGGCCGAGGACATCGTTCGCCTGGCGCAGGAGCTGAAGGAACGGCAGAACAAGGCCGCCGAACGCGCCGCAGAGCAGGCTGCCAGTGCCGCGCAGAAGGCCAAGCGGGCGATGGAGCAGGGCGACGCCGAGGAAGCCGAACAGCAGCAGGAGCAGGCGCGCCAGAAGCTCGAAGAGGCGGCGCAGGACCTCGAGGAGGAGGCCGACCGCTACCAGGACCTGCGGCAGGAGGAACTGCTGTTCCGGATGAAGGACGAGTTGACGGCGTTCCTCGAGCGGCAGCGGCCAATCACGGCGCAAACGCTGGAGGCCCAGAAGGAAGCCGCTGGCGACGGCCTGTCGCGCCCCGCCCGCCGCAAGCTGAACCAGCTCGGCGACGAAGAACAGGAACTGGCCGGCCGGCAGCAGTTCCTGGTCGGTGCGCTGACCGAGGAGGGCAACCTCGTCTACCAGACCGTGCTGCAGGCGAGCGTCGACGACCTGCGCGAGATCTCGCGCCGACTGGCCGGCCGCGCGCCGGACCCCGGCAACTACACGACCCTGCTGCAACAGGACGTCGAACGGCGCACCGAGGAGTTGCTCGCGGCGCTCGAACGCGAACGGCAGCGGCGCCAGCAACAACAGCAGCAACAGCAACAACAGCAGCAGGGCCAGAACAAGTTCAACCCGCAGCGCCAGCGCCTGGTGTCCCTGATCGCCGAGCTCGAGATGCTGAAGAAGCTCGGCACGGACACGCGGCGATCGACCGACAACCTGCGGGCGCTGGTCGAGGCCCGCGGCGACGACACGATCACCGAGGCCGAGGTCGCGCTGATCCAACGGCTCGCCCACCGACACGGCGAGATCACCAAGCTGTTCCAGCAGATCAAGCAGAACGTCGAACAGACGCTGCAGGCGATGCAGGGACAGGACGACCAGGGAGGCGGCACCGGCCGCTGAGGACACGATGATGCGACTTCACCTTCTCGCTTGGGCGGCCCTCTCGGTGTTCACGGCGGCATCGCTGCCGGCGCAAGGCCGCGATCCGATGCACGAGATCCAGGAGATCGCGCGCAGCGTCGACGAACAGCTGCAGGAGATCGACCGCCTGTTGCTCGAGTCCGGCAAGCAGAGCCAGGCGCGCACGCGGCCCAAGGAACTGCTCGAGCAGGCCAGCGAGCACAGCGCCACGGTCGAGACCGGCATCGAGAAGCTGATCGAGAAACTCACCGAGATGAAGAACCAGGGCGGCGAGGGTTCGTCCGACGGCGAGCCGCAGCCACAGCAGGGCCAGGGCCAGCAGCCAAAGCCCCAGGGCCAGCCGCAGAACCGCCGCGAGAACCAGACGCCGGACTTCGTGCAGCAACCGAAGCCGGAGGGTCAGGAACCGAAGCCTGGCCAGGAGAAGCCCGGCGAGGGCCAGCCGCAGGGCGGCGAACAGAGCCAGGCAGATCCGCAGAACCGGCGCGGCAACCGGCCGCCCGAGTCCGAGACCGGTCCCGCGCAGGCCGGCGAAGGCGATGGCACGTGGGGCGAACTGCAGCCCTACGTCAACTTCCTGAAGAACCGGGGCTCGGCGCCGAAGGTGCCGGAGAAGTACCGGAAGTACTGGGAGGCTTATCTGAAGAACAAGCAGGGCGGCGGGCGGTAACCACTCCGGCAGCGACCGCCCTGCGAGAGCCCTATCGCGGGCACTTGGGGTCGAGCGCGCGGCTCCCGTCCAGCAGCGCCGTTGCCGCGACCAGGTTGCCCCGCCGCGAGTAGTGGCCGAGCGCGAAGTACGCCGCCAACTCCGTTCCCGGCACCTGCTGGAACGCCGAGCGCAAGTCCAGGAACGGGATACCCAGCTCCGCGAGCGCCGGCCGTAGCCAGTCGTCGATGATCTCGAGCCTGGGTTGCGGGACCTCCTCGATGACGGGCAACAGGGCGAGCACGAACAGCTGCCCTCGCTGCTGCGATTGGTCGCGCAGGATCTTGAAGATGCGCAGGGCGAACGGGCGCGAACGGCTGGTCCGCGACTGCGACCGGGGGCATCGCGGGTGCCGCGAAGGTCGTGGGCAGCAACCCGGCCAAGGCGCTGCTGCGCCACAGTCGAGTGAGCCGCATGCCGACGCCCGGCGCCGCCAGGATGTTCATCATCCGCACGTTCATTGCGACGGGATTCCCTTCAGCCCGAACGGATCGAGCGACATCGCCTCCCATTCGCCACCGGAGCCCTGGACGACCGGTCCTGGCCAGACGAGCAGGCACGAGAGACCATGGGCCAGCAGTGCGACGCCAAGCGCGACCCCGCCCTCGACCACCGACGGAATGACGCGGCGGCTCCGGGTCCGTTCGATATCCATGACAGGTGCGCCGGTGCCGTGGCTCCGGGGGAGCGCGACCCTACTCACGCTGAGAACATCGATCAAGCTGGCATCCCGGCAACCAGCCAGCGGCGCCTACCGAAATCCGTCACCGGCCAGGATCGGCTCCCGCCGCGCGCCGATGTTCAGGCACAGTGCTACCCCGAGCAACGTCGCCAGGGTCGAGCTACCGCCGTAGCTGAGCAACGGCATCGGCAGGCCGGTGGCCGGCGCGAGCCAACCGCAGACGGCGACGTGGCAGACCGACTGCACGCCGATCCAGGTGGCGATGCCGACACAGCAAAGGCGACCGAAACGTTCGCGCGTCCGCATCGCGATCGCGAGGATGCCGAACACCAGCGCCGCCACGAGAGCGAGCACGACGGCGGCGCCGACCCAACCGACCTCCTCGCCGACGACCGCGAACACGTAGTCTTCGCTGCGGTAGGGCAGGAAGTCGTAGCGGTTCTGCGGCCCTTCGCCGATGCCGAAGCCGGTGAGGCCACCGCCGCCGAGCGCGATCAGCGCCTGCCACGGCTGGTAGCCGGACTTGCGCAGCACATCGCGCACCTCGGGGGTAGCCACCTTGGTCTCGGTCCAGGTCCAGTGCTGCAGCCACACCGCGACGCGCTCCTTCTGGTACGGGTGCAGCACGGTCAGGTAGGCGACGACACCGAGGGCGACACTGATGCCGACGACCAACAGGATGCTGCGCGCCGGCGCGCCGGCGGCATAACACATCGCCAGCAGCACCGGGCCGAACACCAACGCGCTGCCCAGGTCCGGCTGGCGCAGGATCAACAGCGCCGGCACGGCGGCGACGAGCATCGGCACCAGCAAGCCATCGAAGGTGCGCGCCCGGCTCTTGAAGCGCAGCAGCGCGGCCAGTGCCATCACCACGGCGAGCTTGGCGAACTCGCTCGGCTGGATCGAGAAGCCGGGGAACGCATACCAGCGCCTCGCGCCGTTGATCTCCGGCGCGAAGAACGGCAGCCCCAGCAGCGCCAGCACGATGCCACCATAGAGCAGCCACGAGCCGCGCAGCAGGTGCACGTAGTGCGGCAGGATCAGGAAGAAGCCGACGCCGGCACCGCAGGCGAGGAACAGCGCCTGCCGGGTCTGCTGGGCGGCGAACAATGCGTCGTCGCTGGTCGCCGAGCCGATGAACACCAGCCCGCAAAGCGCCAGTGCCGCGGTGCACAACAAGAGCCAACCGTCGACGTGCCGCAGCACCTCGAACCGCCGCCGGGCCCTGGACGCGGCGAGATCGTTCATCGGCCGCTCTCCGGCTGCAGGTAGCGCAGCGCCAGTTCCGGATTCGCCTCCACCTCGCCTAGCCACTGCGCCACCAGCTCGCCCGCCGCCGCGTCGCCGTGCACCTTGTCCTTGACCCAGTAGACGACGGCGCAGAAGCACAGCTGCATGCCCTCGGAGCCGCGCGACGGCAGGTAGCCGGCGAACCAGGCGTTGTTCTGTCCGTCGGTGCCGACTTCCGCCGTGCCGGTCTTGCCGAGCACGCCGAAGTGCCGCAGCAACGGGATGTCCTTCGCGGTGCCGGAGTCGACACAGGCGCGCATGCCTTCGCGTACGACTTCCAGTTCCGCCGCGATACCGGGCAGCTCCACGCGTGCCCGGACCTCGTCGGCGCGCAGGCTCAACGTCGGCAAGCCGCCCGTCGCCAAGGCGCTGTAGGCGCGCGCAACCGACAGAGGCGAAGCGGCCACGCCGTAGCCGATGGCGCGCATCGGCATCTCGCGCTCCTCGCACGGGTACATGCGCGGGCGGGCAATGGCGAGGCCAGGCACTACAGGCTGCCAGCACGCCGCCAACGGGTCCACAGGGTCCGCCGGCGGCACCAGGCCGAAGCGCCGCAACGCGTGCTGGACGCCGTCGCCGCCGAAGCCCTCGGCGCACTGGAAGAAGAACGAGTTGCACGACAGTGCGAGCGCGTCGACCGGGTCGCGTCCGCGTTCGCCGTGCGCATGACCGCAGCCCACCTGGTGGCCGCCGAACGTGTACTTGCCGGCACACGGCGCGAACTCCGCCAGCGAGCGGTGCGGCAGCGCCAGCGCCTCGCGTTCGAGTTGCTCGACGAGCATCAGCGGCTTCGCAACCGAACCGAGCGAGCCGTTGCCGAACCAGAAGACGCCAGGAATGTGGCGCACGGCCCCACTGACGATCGGGGCGCCGGCGTAGACCAGGACGTCGCCGGACACCGCGTCGACCACCGCCAGCGCCGCTTCGACCCGCACGCGATCGGCATCGTCCGCGTGCAACGCCGCCATCGACGTCTGCGTCGCGGCGACCAACCGCTCCGCGATCACCTGCAGGTCCTGATCGATCGTGATCCGCACGTCGGCGCCGGCCTCGACGCGCAGATGGCTCCACAACAACTGCTCGCGGTGGCGGCTGTCGCGCTCCACGAGCCGCATGCCGAGCCGCCCCATCAGCACGTCGTCGAACGCCGCCTCGCAGCCGCGGGTGCCCTTGCGCTCGCGGCGCAGCAGCGCATCCGTATAGCGTTCGCGGGCCTCCTGCTGCAGGTTCACACGTTCGGTGCCGGTCGCCGCCATCGCCTCGGGCGCAAACTCCTCGAGCCAGTCCGACGGCATCTCGCGGGCCAGGAATCGATCGACCCAGCCCTCATCCGGCTGCGCGCGGTCGAGGTTGGCGACGTCGCCGACCAGCACGTTCAGCGCGGTGTCGTGCTCGGGCCCGACGACGCGGCGGATCGAGGGGTACACCTCGAGGCCTGGATGCTGTTCCGCGCCGACCCTCAGCCGCGCGGCGAACTCGAACGGCACGTGGTCGTCGAACACGCGGCGCACGGTCTCGACCAGGCTGCCTTCCTTCACCTCGTCCTTGCCATCGGCGTCCTTCTCGACCCACGAGACGTGCACCTTGTCGAGGCTCTGGCGGCGCAGCGTGTCCAGCTTCGTCATCAGCCCCTCGACCTCGGCGGGCGGCAGGCCGACCTCGGCGTAGCGTTGGCGGCGCAGCGCGGTCAGCTCGGCGTCGTAGCCGTGCAGCGAATCGAGGTTCCGGACGAAGGCACGCAGCAACCGATCGCGCGGTATCGGCAGCACGTCGCCGCACGCGGCCAGCCCGTCCGCGGCGGCCGCAAGCCGCAGCGCGGCGAACACGCGCTTGCGCGACAGTTCGCTGCATGCCGACAGCACCGTGGTCACGGAGTCACGGAGTTCGGTGGCGACCTCCTTCGGCAACACGCCCGGCCGCAGCGCGCGCACCGGCATTGCGAGCAGCGCCTCGGCGGCGGCGATCGGTCCGAGCGCGCCATCGCCGTAGTCGTAGCGGGTACCTTCGCGGCCTGGCTGCTGCGCCGCCCAGTTGGTGGCGCCGTGCACGGCAGCGCCCACCGGATGGCGCAGGCGGAACCGCAGGTAGTACAGCGACAGCTGCATCGTCGGCTCGTCGTGGGCCAGCACGCGGCCGCGGCGATCGAGCAGCGCCCCGCGCTGACCCGGCACCGAGCGGAATGCCCAGCGGTTGTCGCGACTGCGGCGCGCCCAGACGTCGTGTTGCTGGACCATCACGAACCACAGGTGCAGCAGCACGACGCAGAAGCCGGCGGCGATGCAGCCACCGACCACGCCGATGCGCGCGCGGGTCGAACTCACGTCGATTCCTCGAAGGCGAGGAACGGCGGCAGCCGGCGCACGATGGCAAGCAGCGGCGGCAGCAGCAGCGCCGCCCACAGCACCGACAGGCCTTCGAGGTGCGCGCTGGCGGACGGCTGGTCGAACAGGCGACCACAGAAGCCGGCGAGCCGCGGCACCGCGACGGCGCAGGCGGCGGCGGCGATCGCCTGCCACAGCCAGCGCTGGCCGAAAAACAGGCTGCGCAGCGGCAGCAGCGCCGCGATCGGCACCCCGAGCACGAGGAGTTGCACCGGCAGCGACGCCTCGTCCACCATCGCCCGCCCCAGCGCCGCGCCGAGCAGCAGCCACGGCAGCGCGGCTCGTTCGGCGAAGAACGCCAGGAACAGGCACAGCAGCACCGCGACGTCGAGCGGCGGCAGTCCGGCATCGCGCCAGAACCCGGCCAGCAGGAACGTCTGCGGCAGCAGCACGAACCAGAGCAGCCAGCGCATCATCGCGCACCTCCGGCGACCACGACCTCGGCCGCGCGCGGCCCAGGCAGGGTCAACGTGCGCACGACCAGCAGCGAACGGTCGTACGGATGCGGCTCGGCACTGCCGATCCACAGACCGGCGGGACAGTTGGGCCCGTTGCTGCCCGTGAACAGATGGCCGGCCGGCAGCCGTTCGACGTCGCCGCCGACCGCGTCGTGGTGCCATTGCAGCCACGACTCGCTGCCGTCGGTCTGCACGATCTCACCATCGAGTTCGCGCGGCCGCGCGGCGGGGTCGTCGGGCAACAGCAGCAGACTCCAACGATGCCGCGACGCCGGGAACGACGTCACCAACCCCATGCCGAACGACAGCGCGCGCGCGGTGCCGAGGAACAGACCGTCCTGCACCACAGCGGCACCGTCCGGCACCGGCATGACGGCGATCAGCAGGTGGCGGCCATGCACCGCCCCCGGCAGGTCGCGCACGATCGCCGGATGCCTTTGCAGCGGCAATCCCGCAGTCCCCCGCGGCGTCGCCCCACCACCGGCGGCACGCGTGTCACGCCACACCACCACGTGCGACAGCGCGCGCGGTTCGTCCGGCGGCACCACGAACACACCGATCGTCAGCCCCTCTTCGTTGCCGCTGCGTTCGTAGCCCCAGATGCGGGTGCGCCCCAGTTGCAGGCCGGGTGGCACCGGCACGGCACCATCGTCGATGGCGAGCGTACGCACGACCTGGCCGCCGCGATCGAGCCGTGCGGCGCGGTAGGGATCGTCCCAGAGGTCGGCGCGCAACGGTGCCGGATCGACCGTGGCTGCGGCGCGCACCACGAGGCGCAACTCGCCGCCGTCGTCGAGCGGCATCGTCGCGTAGATCGGCGGCGCCGCGCGATGGTGCAACAGCTGCACGCGCGCCGGTTCGTCCGCCGTGTCGTCGGCAGCGGCACCGGTGCCGGCACGCACCAGGAACCCGAGCAGCGCATCGCCCTTGGTCACGAACGCGGCGCAGTCGTCCAGTTCGCCATGCGTCTGCTGCAGCCGCAGCTCCGCCGGCTGGCCGCCGCCACCGCGCCGCGGGCCATCGCCGAGCACCTCGCGCACGGTGCAGAAGATCGGCTCGTAGTAGCCGGGCAGCAGCGTGCGGCCGCCGTCGATGTCGTGGCGCTGCAGCCGCGCCGCCAGTTCCGCGCCGAGTTCGGCCAGACGCTGCCGATCGCGCGGCGCCGCGGCGGATGCGGGCGTTCCCGACCAGCTGCCGACGAGCCGCGGCACGAGACAGGTGGAACCGAGCAGCAGTCGCTCGATCGGCGCGAACACGGCCGGCAACGTCAGCCAGCACAGCGCGAACAGCAGCATGCCGTAGAGGCCCACCGGAAACGCTGTCGGTTGCTGCCGCACCTACGATCCTCCGCCGCCAGGCCCACCCACCAACAACAGAGCCCACCAAGACAGATCCACGCCCGGCCCACCGCGCGCGATCAGCCGAGGTCTTCGCCGCCCTCGAGGAACTGCGAGTAGAGCTCGAGGTTCTCGAGGAAGATGCCGGTGCCGCGGGCGACCGCTTCGAGCGGCCGCTCCGCGACGCGCACGTCGAGTTCGGTCTCGCGCGCGATCAACTCCGGCAGGCCGCGCAGCAGCGCACCGCCGCCGCACAACGTGATGCCGGTGTCCATCAGGTCGGATGCCAGCTCGGGCGGCGTACGCTCCAGCACGGTCTTGATCGCGCCGATCACCTTGCGCACCGGCTCCATCAGCGCCTCGCGCACGTCGGCGGAGCTGATCACCGCGCGGCGCGGCAGGTTGACCAGCGAGTCGCGGCCGCGGATCTCGACCTGGATCTCCTCCTCGAGCGGGATGCAGCTCGCGGCGGCGATCTTCAGCCGTTCGGCGGTGATCTCACCGATCAGCAGGTTGTACTTGGCGCGGATGTACTGGGCGATCGCCTCGTTGAAGTCGTCGCCGGCGACGCGCAGACACTCGGCCATGACGACGTTCGCCAGCGAGATCACCGCGACCTCGCTGGTGCCGCCGCCGATGTCGACGATCATCGAGCCGCGCGGTTCGTGCACCGGCAGGCCGGCGCCGATCGCCGCGGCCGTCGGCTCGTCGACCAGGAACACCCGCCGCGCACCGGCGCGTTCGGCGCTGCCGATCACGGCGCGCTTCTCGACCATCGTGATGCCCCACGGCACGGCGATGACCAGGCGCGGCTTGACGAGCTTCTTGCCACCGCATGCCTTCGCCATGAAGTAGCGCAGCATCTTCTCGGTGATCTCGAAGTCGGCGATGACGCCGCTCTTCATCGGCCGCACGGCCTGGAAGCCCGGCGGCGTGCGCCCCAGGTACTCGAGCGCCGCGTCACCGACGGCCATGCCGTCGAGCAGCACGTCGCTGGTGCCCTTGCGCACCGCGACCACGGACGGTTCGTCGAGCACGATGCCTTTGTCGCGCACGAACACCAGCGTGTTGGCGGTTCCAAGGTCGATGCCGAGATCGACGGAGAACCCGCTCAACAGCCACTCGAACGGTTTGAACATGGAATCCCTCGGGCCGCGCGAACACGGCCCCGCACCGGCGAATCGGTGCAACCTGTGACCAGCAGACACAGCGCCGTGGACCAAACGACGCGGACCGCAACGTAGCGGGCTCGGCTCCGGTAGCAACGGATTCTTCGCCTTCGCAGCGGGCGCCCAGACCGCGGTACGCAACACGGCGACCGCGGTACGCAACACGGCCCGGCGGCGCGATGCGCGGCCGGGGCCGTGTGGTCCCTGCGTCGGTTGCGGAGGCGGCGCCGCGGGCGCTCCGGCCCGGACCCAGCCTCAGCGACGGGGTCAGCTGTAGGACTTCGAGGCGATCACGACGAGCGCGATCGCGGCGGCGAGCAGGAAGAACGTGGTCAGCACGATGCCTTCATCGAGGCCGAGACCCGGCTTGCTGACGACTTCCACGTCCGAGGTGGCGGCTGCCTTGGCGACTGTTCTGGCCATGTTGGTATCTCCGTCAGTTGGTTGGGTGGAACGGGAGGGTCCGGATCACGGCGTCTTGGTCGCCGCGCGGTCGCCTTCCTTGATGTTGCCCTTCACCAGAGTGAGGTTGCAGAGCACGGCCTTGGCGGTCGGCTCGTAGTGCGTCGCGGTCGCTTCGCCCTTGTAGCCCGAGGCATCGTAGATCGCGAAGCTGAACGGCATCTTGGCGATCATGTCGCTGATGTCGACGTCACCGGGGTTGTCGGTGACCTGGATCGTGCACAGGCGGCCGCTGGCGTTCGTCACCATGCCGGCGAGGCTCGGTGCCGCCATGCCCTCGAGGAAGCCCTTCTGCTTGGCGACCGACACCAGCAGGTTCTTCTCGCTGACGTCCTTGTTCAGACCAGCGATCTCCAGGTCCTTGCCCGTGATCGTCTCCTGCAGCGACGCGATCGTCGTCTTCAGGGTGCGGTTCTCGGCTTCGGCGGTGTCCTTGGCGCGCACCGCGTCGTCCTTCACCTTCTGGTCGGCATTGGCCATCTTGAAGGCCGCATCCGACTGATCGAACGCCGCCTTCATCTGCGTGTTCGCAGCTTCGGCCAGCGAGGTCAGCTTCTTGATGTCGCCTTCGAACGAGGCGTTCTGCTGGTGCAGGCGCTTGTTCTCGTCTTCGACCTGGGCGACCTTGTTCTTCATCGAGTCGAGCTCGGCCTCGCGGCGCGAAGTCGAGACCTCGAAGGTGTTGCGCTCCTGTTCGAGCCTGGTGATGTCACCTTGCAGGCGGCTGGCCTCCTCGGCGTGAGCCTTCTGCTCGGCGGTGAGTTGGCTCTTGAAGTCGTGCTGCTTCTGCAAGTAGGTGCCGCCGAACCCGACGAACACACCGGCAAGCACGAGGTTGAGGACGATGAACACGCGACCAATGGGACTCATGATGACCAGGTGACTCCTAACTTGCGGTCTGCTCGGCACTCGCGACCCTGCGGGACAGCAGGAGGTCGAGTCGGCCGGTAGGGCTAGTTCACAGAGGGGTTGAGAAGACGATCAGCGGGCGGCTCCCATGCGGGTGACGAACGAGCATGGGGATTGCATCCCAAAGCGAGAGGGGCCAGGGGGCTGCGGAATCCTAACTCCATGCCCGGAACCGTCAAGAACCACTTGCCGCAGGCGGGACCGGGTCACCGGGACCACCCGAGGCTCTGGGAGCCGTCCGAGCTACACGGAGTCTAGCCCATCGTGCGGCCCGGTGCAGGAGCGCGAGACCCAACAGCAGCGCGGCCAGCGGACCGGTCGCGGTTCGCAGCGATGCCAACGGCGGTAGCCGCCCGGGGCCCGGCACGACGCTGACCCGCAGATTTCGCGCAGCCGGGGTCGGCGACGGCAGGATCGGCAGCTGGTCGTGCAGGCGCCCATCGGCACCCACCACGCCGCTCCAGCCATCGGTGGTGCAGCGCACGATCGGGGTGCCTACCTCGAGCGCCCGGCAGACGGTCATCGCCATCAGCTGCGCCAATTCGGCACCGCCGCGGTACCAGGCCTCGTTCGACAGCACGCAGAGGAAGCGCGCGCCGGCGGCCACCTGGTCGGCGGCGGGACCCGGGAACGCATTGTCGTAGCACAGCAGCGCGCCGAACCGCACGCCGTCGGTGGTCGCGAGCGGCGGCAGGCTGCGCCCCGGCTGCTGGTCCGGCATCGAACCGAGAGCCTGCTCGAAGATGTCGCGCACGGCGTCGACGACGCGCGTCGGCAACAGATCCAACAGCGGAATGAACTCGCCACCTGGCACGAGTTCCTGCTTCTCCTGGTGTGCCAGCACGCGGCCCTCGGGCAGTTGCACGAGCACGGCGGCCGGAGTCTCGCGTTCGCCGCGAGCGACGTTGGTGCCCAACAGCAGCTGGGTGCGCGGCAACATTCCCGCGAGCAGGAACACCTTCTGCGCGGCGATGTCGTCGACGTCGAGCGGGGGCACCAGCACGCTGCTCTCGGGCCAGAGCACGAGATCGGGTGCCGGACTCTCGGCCAGCAGCGCGCGGGTCGGCTGCAGCAGCCGTTGCTCGAACGTACCAGGCAGGCCGCGCAGGTAGTCGAACGGATGGATGCCGGGTTCGACCAGCGCGATCGCAATGCGGCTGCCGCCCACCGACTGGGACTCCGTCGCCATCGCGGGCAGCGCGATCACGCGGCCCATGACCGTCGCGGCGACACCGAGGGTGGCGATCCCCACGAACCCGCGCCGCGCATGGGACCAGGCCGGCACGCCGACGCGCCAGCCCTGCCACAACCCGGTGAGGCTTGCGGCCAGCGCACCGAGCAGCGCATTCGCCAGCGGCTCACCGCCCAGCGTGACGCTGCCGAGCAGGACCGGCCACTGCCACAGGCAATGGCAGGGCTGGCCGTGGGGATAGTGGATCGCCGGCACGTTCGCGCGCAGCCAGAAGCTCGCCGCCACCACGACGGCGAAGGCCGGCACCTGCCAGCGCCGTGCGACCGCACGCAACGCGGCGGTGCCGAGCACGAAGTAGCCGCCGCCGAGCACGACGATCGCGAGATAGGCCGGCAACAGCACGTGGTGCACCGACCACGAGAACCAGGCCATGTGCACGCAGCCGAGCAGGTAGCTGAACCAGCACGAGCGCCGTTCGTCGCGCGCCAGCACGAACCAGGCGGCGAGGCCAGCGACCACCAGGAACTCGGCGCCGGGGATCACCGCCGGCGGCGTCGCGACCGCGAGCGCGAGGCCGCCGAGCAACGCGACGGCGAACCCGGGGCCGCGCGGCGCGCGCGTCACGACAGGCGGGCCCCGGCCGAGCCGACGAGGATCGGGAGGGTCGCCACTTCGCCGGGTCGCTGCTGCGGCGGCACCAACACGTACGCATCCTGGCGCACCAGCCCGAACGGATCCCCGCTCGGCGACGGCGGCGCCAACTCCGCACACAGTTCGCCGCCGGCACCGGGGCGCAACCGCACGGGCACCGCCTGCAGGCGTGCGTTCGGCTGCCAGGGCGCCCCCACGGGCACCGCGACCGGCAGCGACAAGGTGACCGGTTCGCCGAGCAACCGGCGCAGCAGGGGCTGCACCAGCAGGTCGAACACCGTGAAGCTCGACGCCGGGTTGCCCGGCAGGCCGAACACGAAGCGCGCGCCGCTGCCGGCATCGCGGGTGCCGAAGAAGGTCGGCTTGCCCGGCTTCAGGTCGAGGCCGTGGAACACCTGCCGCACGCCGAGTTCAGCCAGCGTGCCGTGCACGAGGTCGTGCGTGCCCCTGCTGACGCCGCCGATCGTGACCAGCACGTCGGCCACATCGAGGCCCCGCTGCAGCATGTTGCGCAGGGCCTGCGGTTCGTCGGCAGCGATGCCGAGCCGCTGCGGCACGGCGCCGCAACAGGCGACCTGCGCCGCGAGCGCCCACGAGTTGCTCTCGCGCACCTGGTGCGGCAGCGGGGTCGCCTCGACCGGCACGACTTCGTCCCCGGTGGCGACGATCGAGACGACGGGCCGCCGCGCCACCTGCACCCTGCCGTGGCCGAGCACCGCGAGCGCGCCGATCTCGGCCGGGCCGAGTCGCCGCCCCGACGCGAGCACGAGGGCATGCGCCGACAGTTCGCTGCCCTGCGGCCGCACGTTCTGGCCGGCGCCCACCGGCGTCGACAACGTGACCTCGCCGCCGGCGAAGCCGCTGGTCTGTTCGACCGGCACGACCGCGTCGGCGCCGGCTGGCACCACCGCGCCGGTCATGATGCGGATCGCCGCGCCGCTCGCCAGCGTGCCGGCGAACGGCCGCCCAGCAAGGCTCTCGCCGACCACCGGCAGCCGCGTGGCCGCCGGCAGGCCGGCGGGGCCCGCGTGCACCGCGAAGCCATCCATCGCCGAACGGTCTGTCGCCGGCCACGGTCCGCTCGCGTGCACCGGCGCGGCGAGCACCCGACCGAGCGCCTCGGCGAGCAGCACTTCTTCGACCGCCGGCGAGACGCGCGCATGCTCCAGCACCAGCTTGCGAGCATCGAGCAGGGAAAGGGCCTTCGACATCGGCTGGCACCTTCCCGCTGCGCGCGTCGCGGCGCAAGGCGCTCGTGCGCGGAATCGTGCCGACGCGGGAGCCGCGCCTACGAGGCCGTGTGCAGCGCGGCGCCGCACAGCTTGTAGAGCAGCCGCGCGCCGACGTTGGCGTCCCATTCGTCGGCCCCCGGTGCGACCTCGACCAGGTCGAAGCCGACGACGCGGCGGTCGTGTTCGACCAGCGTGCGCAGCAGGTGCGCGGCCTCGGCGAACGACAGCCCACCCGGCACCGGCGTGCCGGTGTGTGGGCACAGGGCCGGATCGAGGCCGTCGACGTCGAAGCTGACGTAGACGTCGCGCGGCAGCGCGTCGATCGCCTCGCGGCACAAGGCGTCGAACGTCGTGCCGTGGAACCGCCGCCGCTGCCACTCGAGGTCGAAGTGCGTGACGACGCGGCCTTCGCTGCGCTGCACGGCATCGAACTCCTGTTCGCAGATGTCGCGGATGCCGATCTGGACCAACCGCGCCACCTGCGGGATCTCGCGCAGCACGTTGTCCATGATCGACGCGTGGCTCCAGCGGAAGCCTTCGTAGGCACAGCGCAGGTCGGCGTGGGCGTCGATGTGCAGGATGCCGAGTCCGGGATGCCGCTCGGCGCAGGCGCGGATCGCGCCGAACGGCACCGAATGGTCGCCGCCGACGATGCCGGGGATGCGGCCGGCGGCGAGCAGACGCTGCGTCGTCGCATAGACCAGGTCATTCACCTGGGCGCCGGCGGCATCGATCGCCGCGACGACCGCTGCGTCGGCCGCCGTCGCACCACCGCGCTCGATCAGAGCCGACGCCTGGGTCCGGGCCCTTAGGTGGCTCGCCAGGATGGCTGGGTCGGCGGCGAGCAGATGGATGCCACGCTCGTAGATGCGGCCGAACTGCACGTCGAACAGGTCGACCTGGCGGCTGCCGGCGAGCATGGCCTCGGGGCCGCACTCGGCACCGCCGCCATACGAGACGGTGGCGGCGAACGGCACCGGCATCAGCACGATCGCGGATTCCGCCTCAGGGCATGAGAGGCCGAAGATGCCGCTGTCCGGGGCGGCGGCGGCGTTGGGGTCGAAGGGCGCCATGCGCGTTTCCCCTACAGCCTGCCGGGGCGGCGCGGCAAGGAAACTCGGTAGCCGGCGCCAACGGCGCGGGAAAAAAAGGCTCCCTGGCTGGGGGTTCGATTCAGAATGTTGTCAGGAGGAGAAGGCAGTCGAACGGGAGGAAGAATCCAGCCAGGGAGCCCACCTCGTCTCGTTTGCGGGTCCATGCCACCCGCACCACCATCTAAGCACGGCCAACCAGAAAGTTACACTCCCCCTGTCCCCGGCCCCCACGAACCGGGCGATCGGCCCCGAATCCGGCACTTTCTCCCCGGCCGCCACCGGCCTCGTGATCGCCGCGAAGTTCGGGTTCGGCCTTGAGTCGCCGCGCCCCTTCTGCTTTCGTCTCCGCCCCTTGCAGGCGGCGTGGCAGGATAGCTCAGCTGGTTAGAGCGACGGCTTCATAAGCCGTAGGTCGCCGGTTCAAGTCCGGCTCCTGCTACCACTTCCCGCAGTTCGTGGGCGTCAGTCGCGCACCAGCTGCAAGAACTCGGCGCGGGTGCGTTCGTCCTTGCGGAACAGTCCGAGCAGGCAGGACGTGATCGTGCTGCTGTTCTGTTTCTCGACCCCGCGCATCATCATGCACAGGTGCTGCGCCTCGATGACGACGGCGACCCCGCGCGGCTTCAGCACGTCCTCGATCGCTTTGGCGACCTGCATGGTCAGCCGCTCCTGCACCTGCAATCGGCGGGCGTAGATCTCGACCACGCGCGCCAGCTTCGACAGGCCGACGATCTTGTTCGACGGGATGTAGGCCACATGCGCCTTGCCGAAGAACGGCGCCAGGTGGTGTTCGCACAGCGAGTAGACCTCGATGTCCTTGACCACCACCATCTCGTCGGTCTCGGCCTCGAACAGCGCGTCGCCGATCACCTTCTTCGGGTTCTGCTGGTAGCCGGACGTGTAGAAGCGGAACGCCTTCTCGACGCGCCGCGGCGTGTCGAGCAATCCCTCGCGCAGGGGCTCCGGATCGAGTGCGCCGAGCATGGTCTGCACGGCCTGCTGGAACGACGGGTCCGGCGTGGCCGGCTGATGCTCGCGACCGCTCATGCGACGCCCCTTGTAGTGCATCGGCGGTCCGGGCCGCAACCGCCCGCCGCGAAGCCCCGCCTAGCCATGCCCGGTTTCGCGCAGCAGTTCCTCGACGGTCGTGTGGCCATCGAACACCGCCTGCAGGCCGGTCTCCCGCAGGGTGACCAGCCCCGCCTCGACCGCCGCCGCCTGCAGTGTGCTGGTGCTCGAGCCGGTGAGGATCAGTTCGCGCAGGCGGTCGTCGATGTCGAGGATCTCGGTGATCGCCATGCGGCCGCGGTAGCCGGTGAAGTTGCAGTTCTGGCAGCCCTTGCCGTGGGCGAACTTCTTGCCGACCACCTGCTCGGCGGTGAGTTCGAGGCGCCGCATGACCTCGTCGCCGGGTTCGTAGAACGACTTGCACTCGCTGCACACGCGGCGCACCAACCGCTGCGCCAGGATGCCCTGCACGGTCGCGGTCAACAGGAACGGCTCGATGCCGATGTCGACCAGGCGGGTGATCGCCGACGCGGCATCGTTGGTGTGCAGCGTCGAGAACACCAGGTGGCCCGTCAGACTCGCCTCGATCGCCGTCTGCGCGGTCTCGCGGTCGCGGATCTCACCGACCAGGATCACGTCGGGGTCCTGACGCAGGATCGTGCGCAGCACCTTGGCATAGGTGACGTCGATGTCCTCGTTGACCGGGATCTGGATGATGCCTTCGAGGTCGTACTCGACCGGGTCCTCGACGGTGATGACCTTGGTGTCTTCCTTGTTCGCCTCGTTCAGCATCGCGTAGAGCGTGGTCGTCTTGCCCGAGCCCGTCGGCCCGGTGACCAGCACGATGCCGTGCGGCAGGTCGGTGAAGCGGCGCAGGTGCGCCCGCACGGCCGGCAGCAGGCCGAGGTTGTCCAGGCTCAGCGAAACGACCGAACGGTCGAGGATGCGCATCACGGTCGACTCGCCGAACATCGTCGGCAGCGTCGAGACGCGCAGGTCGACCGAACGGCCGCCGACGGTCAGTTCGATGCGGCCGTCCTGTGGCAGCCGGGTCTCGGCGATGTCGAGGTCCGACATCACCTTGATGCGCGCGATCAGCGCCTCGGCCAGGTGCGGCGGCGGCGCCTCGAGCTCGAACAGCGAACCGTCGACGCGGTAGCGGATCTTGAAGTCGCCTTCGAACGGCTCCAGGTGGATGTCCGACGCCTGGTCGCGGATCGCCTGGTAGAGGATGTAGTTCAGCAGCTTGACGACCGGCGCCGCCTGCGCCATCGCCGTCTTGTCCTCGAGGTCGATCTTGCCGCCCTGCTGCTGCAGCTCCTGCACCAACTGGTGCAACCGCTGCTTGCTCTCCTTGGCATCGTCGCGGTAGTGCTTGTCGAGGCCCGCCTGGATCAGCGCCTGGTCGGCGATCACGCCCTGGATCTCGCAGCCGGTCGTGAAACCGAGGTCGTGCAGCATCGCGACGTTCGCGGGATCCGCGAGCGCGACCTTCAGCACCTTGCCCTGCAGCACGACCGGCAGGATGCCGAACGCGCGCGCGGTGGCGAGGTCGACCTTGTTGATCGCGTCCTGCTGCGGCGGCACCGCCGCGAGGTCGTGGTAGCCGAGACCCGCCTGCTCGCCGAGCGCCTTCGCCAGGTCGGCCGGCGTGATGCACTTCATGCCGATCAGGATCTCGCCGATGCGGCCACCCTTCTCGCGCTGCGCCGCCAACGCCTCCTGCACCATGCCCTCGTGGATGGCGCCGGACTCCTTGAGGATCTGGCCGAGCAAGCGCCTTGGTGCCATCGCCTACTCCGCCGCCCCGCCGCCCATGCGCAGCGTCATCGCCTTGCGGTCGAAGCAGTGCTCGAGCGCGATCTCCTTCTGGATGCGACCCGACCGCCACAGCTCCAGCAGCGAATCGTCCATCAGCACCATGCCCTGGCGGCGGCTGGTCTGGATCACCGATGGGATCTTGAACGTCTCGCACTTGCGGATGTGGTTCTCGATCGCCGGCGTGCTCAGCATCACCTCGAACGCCGCCACGCGCTTGCCGTTGGCGTCGGGGATCAGGATCTGCGAGATCACGGCCACCAACGACACGGCCAGCTGCGAACGGATCTGCTCCTGCTGCTCGCGCGGATACTGGTCGATGATGCGATCGACGGTGCGCGCCGCACCGGTGGTGTGCAGCGTGCCGAACACGAGGTGACCCGTCTCGGCCGCGGTGATCGCCGCCGACGTGGTGTCGAGATCGCGCATCTCGCCGAGCAGGATCACGTCCGGGTCCTGGCGGAGCGCGCGGCGCATCGCCTCCGCGAACGATGGCACGTCGGTGCCGACCTCCCGTTGCGTGACCTGCGACTTCTTGTGCTGGTGGTAGTACTCGACCGGGTCCTCGATCGTGATGATGTGCACGTCGCGGTTCGTGTTGACCCAGTCGAGCATCGTCGCCAGCGTCGTCGTCTTGCCGGAGCCGGTCGGGCCGGTCACCAGCACGAGGCCGCGGTGCAGGCTCAGCAGCTGGTGCACCGACTCCGGCAGGCCGATCTGCTCGAACGACAGCAGCTTCTGCGGGATCTGCCGCATGACGATGCCGCGGGAGCCCTTCTGCGTCAGGATGCTGACGCGGAAGCGGCACTTGTCCTTGTGCGGGTAGCCGAAGTCCGTGGTGCCGCCCTTCTCCAGCTCTTCCCAGTTGCGCGCCGGCGCGATCACCTTCGCCATGCCCTCGGTGTCGGCCGCGGTGATCGGCGTACCGTCGATCTCGACCAGGTGGCCGCCGACGCGCAGCACGGGCCGCCGGCCGACCGAAAGGTGCAGGTCCGAGGCGCCGCGCTCGAAGGCGGTGTCCATCAACGCGACGATGTCCATGGTGGTGTCTCCGGGTCAGACCGCCGCGACGACGCGCAGCAGTTCGGGGATCGTGGTCTCGCCTTGCAGCACCTTGCGCACGCCGTCCTGCAGCAGCGTCGACATGCCGCCCGAGTGCCAGGCGTATTCGCGCAGCCGCACCATCGGTTCGCCGCGGAACGTCATCTCGCGCAGCGTCGTGTCCATCTGCAGCAGCTCGTAGATGCCGAGCCGTCCGCGGTAGCCGCTGTGCTCGCACGCGTCGCAGCCGTCGGCGCGGTAGAGCTTGGCATCCCCCATCGAACCCGGATCCACGCCGATGCTGCGCAGTTCGGTTGCCGACGCTTCGTACGGCTGGCGGCACTGCTTGCACACCACGCGCACGAGCCGCTGCGCCAGCACCGCCTGCACCGACGCGGCGACCAGGAACGGCTTGACGCCCATGTCGCAAAGGCGCGTGATCGCCGACGCGGAGTCGTTGGTGTGCAGCGTCGAGAACACCAGGTGACCCGTCAGCGCCGCCTGCACCGCGATCTCGGCGGTCTCCTTGTCGCGAATCTCACCGACCAGGATCACGTTGGGCGCCTGGCGCAACATCGCGCGCAGGATGCGCGCGAACGTCAGGCCGATGCGCGCCTTCACCTGGCACTGGTTGATGCCGGCGATGTTGAACTCGACCGGATCCTCGGCGGTGATGATCTTGACGTCGGAGCGATTGAGCTGCTGCAGCGCGGCATACAGCGTCGTCGTCTTGCCCGAACCGGTCGGCCCGGTCACCAGCACGATGCCGTTCGGCCGCGCGATCAGCGACTGGAAGCGGTCGCGGTCGTTGCCCTCGAAGCCGAGGCCTTCGAGGCTCATCAGGCCCTTTTCCTTGTCGAGCAGGCGCATGACGATCGTCTCGCCGTGGCTCGACGGCAGCACCGAGGTGCGGATGTCGATGTCGCGGCCGACTCCCTGCGCGTCGTGGGCGCGGAACGAGATGCGACCGTCCTGCGGCTTGCGCTTCTCGGCGATGTCGAGCCCGGCCATGATCTTCAGGCGCGACGTCATCGGTGCGAGCAGGCCGATCTCGACCGACGCGATCTCCTTCAGCACGCCGTCGATGCGGTAGCGGATGCGCAGGCGTTGCTGGAACGGCTCGATGTGGATGTCGCTGGCGCGCTGCTGCAGCGCTTCGTCGATCGTCTTGCCGACCAGGCGGATGATCGGCGCGTCCTCCCCTTCGGCCGCGGCGGCACCGGCCGCGCCCTTCGCCACCGGCCCGGACGCTTCGCCGCCGGCATGCTTGCGCAGCGCCTGCTTCAACGCCGCGGGCGGCATCAGCGCACACTGCACCGTGCAGCCGGCCAGGAACGCGAGGTTGTCGGCGACGAACGTCTTCCACGGATCGTCGATCGCGACCCACAAGACGCCGTCCTTCAGCAGCACGGGCAGCGCCTCGTTCTGCTCGATCTGCTCCTTCGGCACCTTCTTCAGCGCGTCGGGCTGCGGCACGAACTTCGCCGGATCGACGAACTTCAGCCCGTGCGCCTTCGCCAGCACACGCCATACGGCGGTCTCGTCGGCGAGCTGCAGCTGCACGATCGTGCGTTCCAGCGGCGTGCCGCGCGACGACGCCGCGGACTCGGCCTTGGCGAGACGCTCGGCGTCCAGCACGTTCGCCTCGAGCAACAGGCGGCGGAAGGTCTCGGAACTCAACGGATCGGCGCGGCGGGGAGAGGGGGCGCGCAGTTATGCAAGATCCGGCGCGCCGGGGAAAGGGGCTGGCTCAGACCATCGCGGCAGGCCGGTTCGGGCTGTCGCCGGACGCCCTGCCTCCCTAGCATCTTCGCCCCATGAAACCCGCGATCGCCGACGGTCACGCCGTGACCATCCACTACCGCCTCACGCTCGACGACGGCTCGATCGCCGACGATTCGTTCGGCGGTGACCCGCTCGTCTACCTGCAGGGCGCGCAGAACATCGTGCCGGGACTCGAGCGGCAGCTCGCCGGCAAGAAGGTCGGGGAGACCCTCGAAGTCACCGTGCCGGCGAACGAGGGCTACGGCGAGTACGACCCCGCCGCGGAGCAGACGGTGCCGAAGACCGCGTTCCCGCCCAACGTCGCGCTGACGGTCGGCATGTCGTTCCAGACCAAGGGCCGGAACGGCCAGCCCATGCCGGTCTGGATCCGCTCGGTGAAGGACGACCAGGTGATCGTCACGGCGAACCACCCGTTGGCCGGCCAGCAGCTGAACTTCAAGATCGAGGTCGTCGATGTGCGCCGCGCGACCAACGACGAGAAGAAGCACGGCCACGTGCATGGGCCGGGCGGGCACCACCACTGAGCGCGTCGGGGCCTGGACAGCCTGAGCGCTACGCCCGCCGCCCCGCCCGTACGTCGATGCCCGACTGCAGGAACACGTCCTCCATGTGGTTCAGCACCGAGCGCACCCAGTCGCGTTTCGCCGGATAGGGCCCCGGGAAGAACGAGCGCTTGAAGCCGTAGATCAGCACGTCCTTCAGCGCGCGCGGATCGAGCCCGAACGCATCCACGGCCTTCTCGACCTCGTCGGTCATCGTCGTGCGCGACACCAGCCGGTTGTCGGTGCACAGCGTCACGCTGCAGCGCGCCTCGCGCATCTTGCGGAACGGGTGCTTCTTCAGGTTGTCGCGCAGCTCCGGGATCGTCTGCTGGTTCGACGTCAGACACACTTCCAGCGTGATGCGACGTTCGGCGACGAAGCGCACGATCTTCTCGACGAAGCGGTCCTTGTCGACGATGCGGCGGTCGCGGATGTGCTTCTTGCTGAACAGCCACGTGCCGTGGCCGATGCGGTCGGCGTGGCAATCGGTGATCGCCTGGAAGATCGACTCGGGCCCGTAGTCCTCACCCGCATGCACCGTCTTGCCGAGGAAGTGCTCGTGCGCGAGCTGGAACGCCGCCTGGTGGTCCTTGGCCGGGAAGCCGCGCTCCTGGCCGGCGAGATCGAAGCCCACCACCGGCAGCCCGTCCTCCTCGGCCGCGCGCACCGCCGCGCGCGCCAGCTCCAGCGACGCCAGCGCGTAGATCTCGCTCGGCGCCGCCGACGGCAGCGCTTCGAAGTAGGCGCGGTAGTGTTCGCTGAACACCGGCAGGAAGAACCGCAGCGCGCAGACGATCACGCCGGCCTCGAACGCCGGCACCTTGGCCTGCTTCACCTCGGCTGTGCTGTTGATCTCCTTCTTCGCGCGCTCGATGCCGCGGCAGACCGCCTTCAGCACGTCGCGCACGCCGAACTCGCCGCGCACGTGCAGCTGCGGCGCGAAGCGCATCTCGATGTAGAACACGTTCTCGCGTCGACAGTCCCAGCACAGCTCGTAGGCCGCGCGCTCGAGCGCTTCGGCGTCCTGCAGGCACGCGACCGTGAACTCGAAACCCTTCAGGTACTCGGGCAGGTTCTTGTAGGCGCGCTTGAACACCAGCTCGAGCAGGCCCTCGGGCGAGGCGCTCGGCAGCTTGACGTTGCGCGCCTTCGCCAGCTCGATCAGCGTGTCGAGGCGCAGGCTGCCGTCGAGGTGCAGATGCAGGTCGGACTTCGGCAGGCGCTCGATCAGGTCACGCGTGAGCAGCGGCTTCGGCATGGGGCGATCATGCGACGACACACGCGGTGCGGCAAGCACGACGCGGTAGGCTGCGCGCCGTGCGCGCAACGTGGCAACTGTGGACCGACGACGCCGAGGAACGGCGACTGTTCGCCGACCTCGCGGCGGTGCGGCGCACCAGCGTCGGCTTCGTGTTCCAGAAGGCGAACCTCATCCCGTTCCTGAACGCGCTCGACAACGTCCTCGTCGCCTTCGAGATCAACGGCGTGCGCGGCGCCGTGGCGCGCCGCCGCGCGACCGATCTCCTCGCGTACCTCGGCCTCGAGGATCGCGGGCACCACATGCCGGAGGCGCTCTCGGGCGGCCAGC
>JBGARS010000001.1:0-203522 GCA_044230075.1 Planctomycetota bacterium
ATACTTGCTGGGGTTGCTGAGGATCGTGTTCACAGACCGGTCGGGATCAGCGACCTCGACCTGGGAGAGGAGCGCGATCATCCGCGCGCGGTCACGAGCACGCGCCGCGTCGTCGAACTCGTCGAGCAGACCGGCGGCAAACAGCCGTTCATTCACGGTCATGCCCCCGTAGTCGGGCTCCTCGGTCTCCGCGTCATTCATGGACTGTCCAACGTCTTTGGCGTTGAGCCGCGAGCGCCGCGTGGGGCGCTCGTCGGCTCCTATGCCTGGTTAGGCGCCACGGCCCCGAACTTCGATCGCACGAACCGTGAGAGCATCTCGGCGATCTGGAGCATCTCCTGCTGGCGGAACGAGAACAGCGCCTCCTCATGGTGGTACCTCGCCTCGACGAACTGCTCGCTGTTGCGCTGCAGCATCTGCAGGATGTCCGGGCACTCCCGTGCAAGCTCGTCTCTGGACTGGGCGCTGCACTTCTGAAACAGGTCGTCCAGTGCATGCCTCCGTGGGGCTTGGCCAGTCTCGCGCATGACGATGTACTTCAGAAACAGCTCGCATGAGAACGCGGCACAGACGGCCCCCGGCACGATCAGCAGCTCCACGCCCTGCTCTACACGGTTGCCGTTGAGACAGCGATCGGCGGCCTTGAGGAAGCTGTTGGCCGCATCCAGGAGATCCGCGTCCGGCTTGCCGATGATCTTGACGACGCCACCCAGGTAGGTGCCCGGCCCCTTGCCGGCGAAGTTGAATGTGCCGAGGGGAATGCCGCCGGGCGGGATCTCGAAGGGAAGCGGCGACTGTGTGGGATCGGTCATGATGCGGGGGAGTGCGCCCAACTCTAGTCTCCAGCCGACCGGGCCCATCCCGTCGACTCGGCTCGCAGGCTATCGCGCACCGCGGGCCTCGCAAGCCCTGCACACACGGCAGAACTCGCGGCACTTGTGGCGTGCGCACGTGAGCGGCGTCGTTGAGCAGGTCAGTCCAATCCCACGCTGCGCACCGCCTCCGAGACCGTCCTGCACACGCGCAATGCGCGCCGCCGACCTCACGACGCCCCCTCACGCTGCACCATCTTCTCCGCGGACCGCGCAGCACCTTCTAGCGTGGCCGGCAGACCGGTGTCCGTCCAGTCACCACAGACACGCAGGTTGCCCGGGCCACCGGCGAGCCGACCGGGCGCGGGGCGGTGCGCGCGACTGCCGGGACCCGCGACGAACGTCGCGTGCTGTTCCTTGCGCACGCGCACGGTGGCGGACGCAGCGCCCGTCCACCCCTGGTAGTGGCGTTCCACCTGCACGCGCGCGAGGTCGGCGATCGCTTCGACCGGCATGCCGTCGAACACGCGCCCACCACCCGACAGCAGCGCGAATCGGCGCACGTCTGCACCTGGCGTTCGCAACACGAAATGGAACGGGTCGCCGTCGACGAGCGCGACGACCGGCCCTTCGTCGGGCAACGGCATCGCCTCGCGCGCGGTCGCGAAGAAGGCGGAGACGATCGGCGACGACGCCATGCCAGCGAGCTGCGGCAGCAGGCCAGGCAGCAGGTCGCGCAGGGCAAACCACGGCAGCGCGGACACGACGAGATCGCCGGGCGCCGGCCCGATCGCTTCGCCGGGGGAGGTCTCGATCGCGGTGATGCGGTCGGTGCCGAGCACCAGGCGGGTCACGCGGACACCGGTGCGAACGTCGACACCCTCGGCGCGCAGCGTGCGCAGCGCGGGCTCACCGACGATCTCGCTCCATGGCCGCTTCGGCAGCCAGAACGCGGCCGATGCCGCCCGGCCGGAGAACGCTTCGCGCAGCGTCGCCAGGAAGTCGGCGGCCGACGCGAGTTCGGGTTGCACGTTCATGATCGCGCAGCACAGCGGGCGCCACAGCCAGGCGGCGGGCACCCCTTCCTGGCCGCGGCGGGCAAACCAGTCGGCGAGCGTCCAGTGCGCCGGCGCGCCGCGCAGCGACGACACCATGCCGCGCAGCGCCCGCAGCCGCGCGGCGAACGGCAACGGCAGGCCGAGCAGCGCGCACGGCATCGCCAGCGGCACCGGCAGGCGGGACAGCGACAGGCGTGCGACCGTGCCGCGGGTGTCGCGCGACGTCATCGCCAGGCAACGATCCTGTTGGAACGCGTGCTCGCTGCCGAGGCGGCGCAGCAGCGTTCGCATCGCGCGGTAGCAGCCGAGCATCACGTGCGGACCGTTGTCGAGCTGCCAGCCGGTGGCCGGATCCGGCGACGAGAACGCGCGGCCGCCGAGCCAGCGGCGCGATTCGAGCAGCGTGACGCCAAAGCCGCGGTCACGCAGGCCGAACGCAGCGGTGATGCCGGCGATGCCGCCGCCGAGAACGAACGCGCGCCGCGGCCCGGGCGCCGCTGCCGTCATGCGCGCACTCCGGCGAACACCTGCAGCGCCAACCACGTCTTCTGCAACCGCGGCACGCGAACGCGCGGAGCGCGCAAATCGGCGCCGCTGCGCGCGAGCCTGCGCAGCAGTTCGCCGTAGACCGCACCCATGATGCGCGCCGGCACCAACGCGCGCCGCGATCGCAGCGGCAGCGTGCGCAGCGCCGCGCGCGCGGCGGCGAACTCCTGCCGGGCCACGTGCACCAAACGCTGCCGCAGCGCTTCGACCGGGCCGTTCGCGGCATAGGCCGTCGTGGGCCCGTCGCCGCCGAGCCACGCCGGGTCGACGCCGGTCTCGGCGAGCCAAATGCGCGGCACGTAGACGCGGCCGATCGCGGCGTCGGCGCGCAGGTCGCGCAGGATGTTGGTGAACTGCAGCGCCAGACCGAGGTGATCGGCGAACACCACGCCGGCAGCCTCGCGCACGCCGAGCACCGGCAGGCAGGCGAGGCCGACCGCCGACGCCACGCGCCGGCAGTAGAGCCGCAGTTCGTTCTCGTCGGCATATGTCTTCGGCGCCAGGTCCATCGCCACGCCGTCGAGCAGGTCGCGCAGCGGTGGCGGGCCGAGACCGAAGTGCTGCATCGTCGTCTGCAGCGCCTGGCCGACCGGCGTCGCGGCCGTGCCGCGCGTGGCGGCGTCGAGTTCGTGGCGCCAGAACTGCAGGTGCGCGCTGGCGGTCGCCGCATCGGGCGCGTCGTCGACCGCGTCGTCGGCGACCCGGCAGAAGGCGTAGATCGCGGTCATGCCGCTGCGGCGCGCCGCGTCGAGGCACAAGAAGCCGGTCAGGAAGTTCGACCGCGACTGCGCGGCGATCGCGGCCGGTTGCAGCGTGGCGGCGGGCGGCGCGCCGGCGGCGGGCCAGTTCATCGGCTGCCTCCGACGAAGCGCGGCGCGCGGCTTCGGCACAGGCCGCCGAGCACGGTGCCGAGGCGGGTCAGCTTGCCGAGCTTCGTCGACTGGCCTAGCACGTCGCCGTCGACGGCGCGGATGCGGCGCAGCACGGCGGCGGCACCGCGCAGGATCGCCCGCAGCTCGAGCCGCAGCCGGCCGCCGACCGCGTCGCAGAGCGGCCAGCCGGCCGCGAACTCGCCGCCGATGCGGTCGGCCCAGTGCCGCACCAGCGCGCGCACGTTCGCGTCGGCGGATGCGGCGCGCAGCTGCGACTCGGTGACCGAGAAGCGGCGCAGGTCCTCTTGCGGGAAGTAGATGCGGTCGCGGTCGCGCAGGTCGGCGCCGAGGTCCTGCAGGTGGTTCAGCAGCTGCAGACCGGTGCAGATGCGGTCCGACAGCGCGTCGAGCCCGTCGTCGCGGTGGCCGCAGACACGCAGCACCAGCCGGCCGACCGGGTCCGCGGAACGGCTGCAGTAGTCGAACAGGCCGGGTTCGTCGTAGCGGTTCTGTTCGAGGTCCTGCGCGAACGCATCCAGCAGGTCGGTGAACAGGTGCAGCTCGAGCTGCTGCGTCTGCATCGACTCGCAGAGGTCGACGAACAGCGGCACGTCGCTGGCCTTGCCTTCGACGTGCTGCAGGAAGTCCCGGTGGTAGGCAGCCAGCGCCGCGGCGTCGCGCGCTTCGTCGGCGAGATCGTCGGCGGTACGAGCGAACGCGTAGATGCGGCGCAGGTGCAGGCGCGCATCTGGCGGCAGCAGCCACGAACCGACCGGGAAGTTCTCGTAGTGGCGGGCCGCCAGCGTGAGGTACTGGCCCGGCACGAGCGCGGAGCGGTCGGTGGATGCGGGCGAAGGGGTGGCCACGAACGGATGCCGCAGACACGCGGTCGCTGCGCAGCCTACCGACTTTCTGCGGCCGATTCGTGAGATCCGTGCCACCGCGGACCGACTCGCGCCACTTACCCGCTGAGAGTTGGTTCGAACCCTCGGCGCGGCCGCGTCGGCAGCCGCCAGTGAGAACCGGAGCGCCCGCGCAGGGATTCCCCCTCGGGCTCTCGCAGCCGGTGCAGCAACCAGAAGGAGCAAGACCATGGAGATCGACTTCGACGCCTCGGACCGCGTGTCCGATTTCGTGACCGTTCCCGCCGGCACCTATCTGTGCCGGGTCGCCGAGATCCGCACCGGCGCGACGCGCGCTGGCGACGAACGCTGGTCGATGCGCCTCGTCGTCGCCGAAGGCCAACACACAGGCAAGCAGGCGGCGTGGGACAGCCTCGTCTTCAGCACCCGGGGCCGCGCGCGGGCTCGCTCGGTGCTGCAGGCACTGGGCCTGCCGGCGGCGGGCAAGGTGCAACTCGAACCGGCGGACCTCGAGGGCCGCACCGCGCTGGTCGAGGTGCGACCGGCCGAGTACCAGGGTCCGTCCGGCGAGGTCGTGCGCCGCAACGAGGTGCCATACGACGGCTTTCGTGCCGTGCCCGCGGACGAACTGCCGACCCGTTCGCAGGCCGAGACCGCAACCGCGGCGCCGCCGGACGGCACGAAGCGATCCGGCGGCAAGCGCGGCGCCGCGAACCGGCTCGACGACGACACGGTCCCGTTCTAGCCAGGACTACTCACGAGCAGCCGGCCGCAAGACACGCTCGGAGCCCTGATCCTGCCGGCCGAACGAGCCAAACCACATGGACCGTCGTATCGTCGCGGCCTGCAACCCCCAACCAATGGAGAAGCATGTCATGCGCATCGCCGCACTCTTGTTCGCAACCATCGTGACCCCGCTCCTGGCCCAACAAGAGGCCAAGGGGAGCAGTTGGCTCACCGATTTCGAGGCCGCCAAGGCCGCCGCCAAGAAGGACCAGAAGCTCATCCTCGCCGACTTCACCGGCAGCGACTGGTGCAGCTGGTGCATCAAGCTCGAGGAGGAGGTCTTCAGCAAGCCCGAGTTCCAGGCGTGGGCCGACAAGAAGGTCGTGCTGCTCGAACTCGACTTCCCACACGACACGGAGCTGCCGGCCGAATTGAAGGAGCAGAACGAAACGCTCTCCAAGCAGTTCGGCATCAAGGGTTTCCCGACGATCCTGTTCCTGGACGCCGACGGCAAGCAGGTCGGCCAACTCGGCTACCTGAAGGGCGGGCCGACGAAGTGGATCGAGGCAGCGGAAGCGCAGATGACGCCGAAGGCGGCCGAAGGCGCGTGGATGACCGACTACAAGGCGGCGCTCGCCAAGGCAAAGAAGGAGAAGAAGGTCGTGCTCGCCGACTTCACCGGCAGCGACTGGTGCGGCTGGTGCATCAAGCTCAAGGACGAGGTCTTCAGCAAGCCGGAGTTCCAGGCGTGGGCGGCCGACAACGTCGTACTGCTCGAGCTGGACTTCCCGAAGCACACGCCACAGAGCGACGAACTCAAGAAGCAGAACCAGGAGCTGCAGAAGGAGTTCGCCATCGAGGGCTTCCCGACCATCCTGTTCCTCGACGCCAAGGGCAAGAATGTCGGACAATCGGGCTACGTCGAAGGCGGTCCGGCAGCGTGGATCGCTGCGGCGGAGAAGGAGCTCGGCATCAAGAGCAAGAAGAAGAAGAAGACCAAGTGACGCCCCGGGCGTGCCGGGCGGCGCGATCGGAACTGCCGGTCGCACCGCCGCCTGGCGCCGAGCCGCCAAGCGTCACAGTCGACCCACCCGCCGTGCCGATGTAGCCCTCATGCAGGTCGGTCAATTCCCGGCATCGGCTGCCAGCTCGCTGATCGATGGCTACTGCGACGACTTCGTGTCGCTGGCCGCGATGCTTGCGCAGACGCTCGAACAGGTGGCGATGCGCGGCATCAACTTCGAGTCCAGCCGTGAATCCCTGCAGCGCATCGAACACGGCATGCACGAACTGGCCGCTGCGATCCACGAACTGCTCGAACGCGGCTCGGTGTCGAACGAGTTCGCGACCGTGCTGGGCCGCAAGCCGAGCGACGCGGCCGACGCACCTTCGCCGCAGCGGCCGGCCGCCAGTCCCACCGGTCCCGCCGTCGGCCCACGGCCGCGACCGACGAGCTTGCCGGGCCAGGCTGCGGCGCCGAAACGCGCGACCACCCTGCCATCGGCATCGCCGCGGCCGGCTGCCAGCGAGCAGCCCGCCGCCCCACGCTCGCTCAGCGCCTCGTCGCCGACCCGCACGGCACAGCCCGCACCGCCGACCGCCCGGGGCGCCGGCAGTGCGCCGGTCCAGGCCTCCGCCACGACGCCACGCACAGCCCGCACGGAGACCCTGCGCGGCACCAACAAGTCGATGCCGCTGCTGTCGGTGTTCCAGTTCCTGGGCCGCATGCGCAAGAGCGGCACGGTGCACGTCTACATCCAGGAAGAGACGCTCGCGTTCGAGTTCGTCAACGGCTGCATCGAGTTCACCGCCAGCGACCGCTGCCCGGTCGGCGAACGTCTCGGCGAACTGCTGGTCGAACTCGGCTTCTGCTCGCGCCAGACGCTGGCGCCGATCCTCGCCAAGGTGGGCGTCTCGTCCGCACACCGCCTCGGCCACCTCGTCGTCGAAGCACGGCTGGTCAGCAACGGCCAGGTGCTCGAAGCCCTGGAGACGCAGGTGCGGCGCCGGTTCCAGCGCGTCTGCACCAACCCGGAGGCGGCCTACGAGTTCGACGAAGGCAAGCGCCTGCCAGGCGACGGCCGCATCCGCATCACGCCGGTCGAGCTGTCGTTCGAGCCGGGTCGCGGCGGCCGCTGACCGACGGGCGCCGCGCCGCCGCGCCGCGCTTGACCGCTGCAGGCAGCGCCACTAGGACCGTCCGTGCGAGGACGATCCGTGACCGCTCGACAGGACATCGACAAGCTGCGCGCCGCGATCCGTGCCGCCGACGACCAGTACTACAACCGCGGCCACAGCGACCTCAGTGACGCGGAGTACGACCGGCTGTTCACGGCGCTGCGCGAGCTCGAGGCCGCGCACCCCGAGCTGATCAGCGCCGATTCGCCCACGCAACGCGTCGGCGCACCGCTGCCCAAGGGCGGCTCGTTCGCGACCGCCGAACACCTGTTGCCGATGGGCAGCATCGAGTCGCTGATGACCGCCGACGAGGTGCGCGAGTTCGGCCAGCGGGCGCGCAAGGTGCTCGGTCTCGACGCCGACACCGAGCTGGCCTGGTTCTGCGAACCGAAGCTCGACGGCACCAGCGCCAACCTGCTCTACCAGGACGGCCTGCTGGTGCGCGGTCTGTCGCGCGGCGACGGCGAGAAGGGCGAGGACCTGACGCAGAGCCTGCGCACGATCCGCAACCTGCCGCTGCAGCTGCACGGCAAGGGGCCGTTCCCGGCCCGCATCGAGGTCCGCGGCGAGGTCATCATCAGCAAGCAGGGCTTCGCGCGGCTGCAGGCGCGTGAGGAGACCAGCAGCGAGGGCACGTTCCGCAACGCGCGCAACACGGTCGCCGGCACGCTGAAGCTGCTCGATCCGCGGCTCGTCAAACGGCGGCCGCTCGATTTCCTGGCCTTCGGCATCGGCTTCGCCGAGGGCATCGAGTTCGCGACGCACGGCGCGCTGCGCCGCCAGCTGGCGCGCTGGGGCTTCGAGGTCGCGGAGCCCGCCGAGCCGGCCGCGGACCTCGACGCCGTGATCGCGTTCCACGACGCCGTCGAACGCCGCCGCGACGAGCTGCCGTACGAACTGGACGGCATCGTCGCCAAGGTCGACCAGCTCGAACTGCAGCAGAAGCTCGGCCGCACGGCGCGCACGCCGCGCTGGGCGCTGGCGTTCAAGTTCGCGGCGCGCCTCGCGACCACACGCGTGCTGCAGATCGGCGCGCAGGTCGGCCGCACCGGCGCCGTGACCCCCGTCGCGCACGTCGAACCGGTCGAGCTGGCCGGCGTCACGGTGCGCAACGCGTCGCTGCACAACTGGGCGCTGCTCGCCGAACGCGACGTGCGCGTCGGCGACCTGGTCGAGATCCAACGCGCCGGCGACGTGATCCCCGACATCGTGCGCGTGTTCACCGACCAACGCCCGGCCGGCTCCAAGCCGGCGCAACCGCCGTCTCGCTGCCCGACCTGCGGCGGCGAGCTGCACGCCGAAGGCAAGTTCCTCTACTGCATCGACCTCGACTGCAAGGACCAGTTGCGCGGCCGCATCGTGCACCTCGCCGGCCGGCGCGCATTCGACATCGAGGGCCTCGGACCGAAGCAGGTCGAGCAGCTGGCGCAGGCCGGCATCGTGCGCTCGCTGGAGGACGTGTTCGCGTTGGCCGGCAGGCGCGACGAGGTGCTGCAGCTCGATCGCTGGGGCGAACGCAGTTTCGACAACCTCGTCGCGCAGATCGAACGCAGCAGGACCCCGACCCTGGCGCGCTTCCTGCACGGCATCGGCATCCACCACGTCGGCGAACAGACCGCGAAGGACCTCGCCGCGCACTTCGGCACGCTCGATCGGCTGCGCGCGGCGAACGCGGCGCAGCTGATGGAGGTCGACGGCGTCGGCGAGGAGGTCGCTTCGGCCGTGGTCGACTTCTTCGTGTCGCCGCGCAACCGGGCGACGCTCTGCGCCCTCGCCGCGGCGGGCGTCGCCCCGCAGGAATCCGCGGGCGTCCCCACCGGCCCGCTGGCGGGACGCACGTTCGTGTTCACCGGCGGCCTGACGACGATGACGCGCGACGAGGCGAAGCTGCGTGTCGAAGCGCTCGGCGCGCGCACGGCCGCGGGCATCGGCAAGAAGGTCACCGACGTGGTCGCCGGCGCCGACGCCGGTAGCAAGCTCGAGAAGGCACAGAAGCTCGGCATCCGCATCCTCGACGAGGCGGCGTTCGCAGCGCTGCTGGCGGCGACGTGAAGTCCGGCGGCAAACACGCGCTGCGCGTCGTGGCCCTGGGGCTGCTGCTCGGCCTGGTGCTCTACCTGGGCTACCTCGCCAAGGGCATGCTGCCGTGAGCGCCGAAGCGCTGCTCGCCGAACTGCAGTCCCCGGCCTGCTTCCCGCAGGCGCCGACCGACGTGCAACTGGTGCAGACGCACCTGTCGGTCGTCTGCCTCGCCGGCGAGCTGGTCTACAAGCTGAAGAAGGCGCGCAAGCTGCCTTTCGTCGACTTCTCGACGTTGGCGGCGCGGCGTGCGACCTGCCGCGACGAGGTGCGCCTCAACCGGCGTCTGTGCCCCGACGTCTACCTCGGCACCGCTTCGTTGCGGCGGCGCGATGGCGCGCTGCACTTCGCACAGGTGGGCGACGACGAAGCTCCCGACGACCTCGACGTCGCGGTGGTGATGCGGCGACTGCCGGCCGATCGCATGCTCGACGTGATGGTGCACGAAGCCCGCACCACGACGGCCGAACTCGAACGCCTGGCGCAGCTGACCGCCGCATTCCATGCACGCGCCGAACGTGGCCCCGCGGTGCGGGCCGCCGGCGACCCGACGCGGCTCGTCGCGTTCGCGGCCGCCAACTTCCGCGAGCTGGGTGCGATGCAGGACCACCTGCTGCCGCGCGAGCTGCTGGACCGACTGGCGCTCGCCAGCGCCGCTGCCTTCGCCCGCCTGCAGCCAGCGCTGCAGCGCCGCGCCGCCGCCGGCCGCGTCGTCGACGGCCACGGCGACCTGCACACGCGCAACATCTGCATGGTCGAGCCGCCGGCGATCTACGACTGCATCGAGTTCGAGCCGGCGTTCCGCTGCGGCGACGTCGCCACCGAGAACGCGTTCCTGGTGATGGACCTGCGCTACCGCGGCGCACCCGGGCTGGCGGCGGCGTTCCTCGACGCCTACGTCGCTGCGAGCGGCGACCACGAGCTGCCGGGCCTCCTGCCGCCGCTGATCGCCTACCGCGCGATGGTGCGCGCGAAGGTCGCTGCGCTCGCCGCGGCCGAACCCGAACTGGCCGCCGCCGATCGTGCCGGCGCCCGCCAGTCCGCCCAGCGGCACGTGCTGCTCGCCGCCGCGGCCACGATCGAAGGGTTCGGCCCGGCGTGGCTGGTCTGTTGCGGCCCGCCGGCCAGCGGCAAGAGTTCGCTGTGCCGCGCGCTCGCGGCGATCGGCGACTGGCCCCACCTGGCCACCGACCGTGTGCGCAAGGAACTGGCCGGCCTGCAGCCGACGAGCCACGCGCGCGCCGAACACTACACGCCGGAATTCTCGCGGCGCACGTATTCCGAAGTGCTCGGCCGCGCCGCCGCCGCCACGCGCCGCGGCGCGCCGGTCGTGCTGCTCGACGGCAACTTCCCGACGCCCTCACACCGCGCCGCGGCTGCCGAGGCCGCGCGTGCGGCCGGCGTCCGGCTGCTGGTCGTGTTCGTCGACGTCGACGCGGCCACCGCAACCGCACGCGCCGCCGCCCGCGAACTCGACGCCACGAGCATCAGCGATGCCGGCGCGAGCGTGGCTGCGGAACTGCGCGCACACTTCGTCGAGCCCGCCGCCGGCGAAGGCCTCCCGATCGTGCCGATCGACGGCCGCCACGCCGTCGACTCGATCGTGCCAACGCTGCTGGCCGGACTGTTGGACCGCCTCAGCCGCTGAGGATCGAGTCCAGCGCGTCCTTGGTCTCGCCGTCCGCCGCCTGGAGCAAGCCGTCGCGCACGTTCTGGTCCTGCTGCCGCGCCGCCTCCAGCAGCAGCTGGGTGGTGTTCAACGCGGTGCGCTGGGCGATGTTGCTGATGCTGCCGTCGACGAACGTGTAGCGCGCAAACGGCAGCGCGAACGCCAGGTCGAAGATCCGGCGCACTTGCACGTCCAGCGCCGCCCGCAGGTCGGACTCGCTGACCGTCGCGCTGTGCACGAGGTGCGTGCCGAGCATCGCCTTGGCCTCCACGCTCGCGTCGAGGCACTCCTGCAGCTGGTCCTCGGTCAGCTTGTTCTGGGCCACGAGGATCGTGCCGAGCCGCAGCCCGGGATCCTGCGTGTTGGTGACCGCGTGCACGATGCGGCCTTCCTGGAACTCGAACACGAACATCGCCTCGCCGGCGTGCAGCGCCAGCGTTCCGGTCTTGTTCAGCGAGCTCAGCAGATTGACGAGGTCCGGCACACCGATCACGTCGGTCGTGCCGCGCATGCCGCTCGCCTCCGGCACCTGCGGTCCATCGCGCCGCTTCTCCGGCACGGGGTCGCCGGCATGCCGCACGCCGAGACTCGACTCCAGCGCGGTGGTCAGCTGGCCGAGCTTGTTCAGTTGCCAGCGCAGCTCCGCCGCAGAAGAAATCAGCTCGGTGATCGCACCTGCACCACCATGAAGACAGGCCCGCTTGATGCTGCCGATCAGTTCTTCGATGGCGACCGTCCGCGTCTCGAGTGAGCGGAGGCTGGCATACGCGCGCAGCTGGGTTTCCGGTGACATTCCAAGCATGGTCGTGGATCCGTGAAGGGGACCTCGGCGCTATCGGCAGGCGGTTCCGCCCTCGGCCAGCGCACTGTCGGGTTTTCTCGTTCCGGAACCGCCGCGCGGCTCCCTTCGCCGGCCGCCGCGACGAGGCGCGACGCAGTCCCCATGGCAGCGACGTCACGACTCGAGCTCGTGCCCCGAGCCCGGCGCCGCGGCGGCGAGCTTGCTTGACCGGCACGGGCGCCGTTCTGATGATCGCGCGGGAGTCATGCCCAAACCTGCGCCCAAGCCGCGCCCCACGTCCGCGCCGAAGACATCCCCCCAGGCCTCGGCGCAACGGCCAAGGGTCGCGTTGATCACCGGCATCACCGGGCAGGACGGCGCCTACCTGGCCGAGTTCCTGCTGCAGAAGGGCTACATCGTGCACGGCGTCAAGCGCCGCGCGTCGTCGTTCAACACCGAGCGCATCGACCACCTCTACCAGGACCCGCACGAGCAGGACCGGCGGCTGACGCTGCACTACGGCGACCTGACCGATGCCACCGGCCTGATCCGCATCGTGCAGCAGACGATGCCCGACGAGATCTACAATCTCGCGGCGCAGAGCCACGTCAAGGTCTCGTTCGAGACGCCCGAATACACCGCGAACGCGGACGGGCTCGGCACCCTGCGCCTGCTCGAGGCGATCCGCATCCTCGGCCTCGAGCAGAAGGCCCGCTTCTACCAGGCCTCGACGTCGGAGCTGTACGGCAAGGTGCTCGAGACGCCGCAGACCGAGAAGACGCCGTTCTACCCGCGCTCGCCGTACGGCGTCGCCAAGCTCTACGCCTACTGGATCACGGTCAACTACCGCGAGGCGTACGGCATGTACGCGTGCAACGGGATCCTGTTCAACCACGAGTCCCCACTGCGCGGCGAGACGTTCGTGACCCGCAAGATCACGCGCGCCATGGCGCGCATCAAGCTCGGCCTGCAGGACTGCCTCTACCTCGGCAACCTCGACGCACGCCGCGACTGGGGCCACGCACGCGACTACATCGAGATGCAGTGGCTGATGCTGCAGCAGGCGACCGCCGACGACTACGTGATCGCCACCGGCGAACAGCACGCGGTGCGCGACTTCGTCAACGCCGCCGCGCAGGAACTCGGCATGCGCATCAAGTTCCGCGGCAAGGGGGCCAAGGAAGAGGGCGTCGACCTCGTCACCGGCAACGTGATCGTGCGCATCGACCCGCGCTACCACCGCCCCACCGAGGTCGAGACGCTGCTGGGCGATCCGACCAAGGCACGCGAGCAGCTCGGCTGGACGCCGCGCATCACGTTCGCGGAGCTGGTCAAGGAGATGGTGCGCGAGGACCTGCAGCTCGCGAAGCGCGACGTGCTGGTCAAGACGAAGGGCTACAAGACCTTCGACAACCACGAGTAGATGGGCATGAATAGCCGGGCATGAACGAGACCGAACGCATCTTCGTTGCCGGCCACCGCGGCCTGGTCGGCGGCGCGATCCTGCGCGCGCTGCAGGCCAAAGGCTGCCGCAATCTGATCACCGCGACCCGCGCCGACGTCGACCTGCGCGACCAGACAGCCGCGCGACGCTTCTTCGCCGAGCAGAAGCCGGCCTACGTGTTCCTCGCCGCGGCCAAGGTCGGCGGCATCCTCGCCAACGACACCTATCCGGCCGACTTCCTCTACGACAACCTGATGATCGAGTGCAACGTCGTCGAGGCGGCGTTCCGCACCGGGGTGAAGAAGCTGCTGCTGCTCGGCAGCAGCTGCATCTACCCGCGCCTGGCGCCGCAGCCGATCACCGAAGAAGCGCTGCTGACCGGTCCGCTGGAACCGACCAACGAGTGGTACGCGGTGGCGAAGATCGCCGGCATCAAGCTGTGCCAGGCCTACCGCAAGCAGCACGGCTGCAACTTCATCGCCGGCATGCCGACCAACCTCTACGGCCCCGGCGACAACTTCGACCTGCAGACCTCGCACGTGCTGCCAGCACTGCTGCGCAAGGTGCACGAGGCGAAGGTGAAGGGCGCAGAGACCGTGACGCTGTGGGGCAGCGGCAAGCCGCGGCGTGAGTTCCTCTATGTCGACGACTGCGCCGACGCGTGCCTGCACCTGATGCAGCACTACGACGGCGACGCGTTCTGGAACATCGGCTGCGGCGAGGACCTGACGATCGGCGAGCTGGCGCGCCTCTGCGCCGACGTCGTCGGCTACCGCGGCCAGTTCGTGCACGACGCGAGCAAGCCCGACGGCATGCCGAAGAAGATGGTCGACAGCACGCGCATCTTCGCGTCCGGCTGGCGGCCCAAGGTCGCGCTGCGCGACGGCATCGAACGCACATATCGTTGGTATCTGGAGCACGGCGCCATGCCCGGCGAACACGCTGCCGAGGCCTGATCTCAGCGCCGCAGCGCCTCGACCACCTGGCGATGCGCCGGTTCGTCGGTGACGTGCCACCGCTCGAAGTCGATGCTGCCGTCGGCCCGCAGCGCCGCCCAAGCCAGCACTTCGAGCTGCGCCTCGTGGTAGACGAAGGTGCGGTCGACGTTGCAGCGTCCGATCAGCAACAGGTCGCGGTCCGCGCGCAAGGGCATCGGCGCCGCGAACACCGCACCAGCCGGTCCGGCCAGCAGCTCGCTGTCGCCGTACGAGACATCGGCGTATTCCCGCTCGTACGAACGTGGTTCGAACATGCGCGAGTTGTGCGGCTGCTCGAGGCGCGCGGGCACGCGGAAGCGGTGGCGGTCGAGCCGGCCGATGGCGACCACCAGCCGCCCGTGTTCGGCCGCCGGTGACGATGCCGGCTGCAGTTCGGTCGCCGCCGCGGCCGCGGGCAGCGTGCGCGCCAGGTGTTCGAGCGCCTCGTTCGCCATGGCGATCGTCAGCCTGGGCAGCGCCGGATCCGGCGGTAGCGGCGCCACGAAGTTACGGTAGGTGGCCAGCGAGAGGCCGACGGCGAACACGGCGAAGGCAGCTCCCACCAGCCATCGCTGCCAGCCCGGCGTCGGCGCGACCGCGACCGGGGCACCCAGCACCTCGACGCGCAGCAACCGCGCGTGTGCTTGTACGGTGCCGTGCGCCGTCGCCAGCGGCACGACCCAGGCGATCGTGAGCAGCAGGCGCGGTTCGTGACCGATGCCGAACAGGCCGAGCGCCGCGATCACGGCGACGAAGGCGGCCACGAGCAGCAGCGGCAGCCGATTGCGCGTCGAGGTCACGACGGCGACGAACCCCACGACCGCGAACGCGGGCGCGACGATCGCCGGCCAGGCCAGCAATGCGCCGACGAACGACACGCTGACGATACTGCCGGACAACCCGCGCGCGCGCGGCAGCGCGCACGACCACAGCCCCAACAGCAGCAGGACCAGCAGCAGTCGCACGGTGTGCGACGGTCTGGCGAGGTGCGTCATCGCCCCCCATGCCGCGCCGGCCGCGTTGCGCACGTAGAACCCGGGATCCGCGGCGAGCTGCTCGCGGAAGCGCTGCAGGAACCACTCATAACGCGGCTTGATCGCGTCCGGCACGCCCGCCGCCGCCGCATCGCGATCGACCTCGGCGTTCCACGTGCGATGCCGCGGCGACGCGGCCGCGTACAGCGCCGACGCGGTGTTGTCGGAGATCGTCGTCAGATCGTGCACGACCTTCTGCCGCACGATCCACGCACCCATCGGCAGCGCCATGCCGAGCGCGAACACGAACAGCAGCACGCTGCGGGCACGCCAGGTCGGATTGGCGACCCTGCCCATCCGCAGCAACGCCGCGGCGAACAACGGCGCCGCCAGCAGCGTCAGTGTGCGCGTCAGGTTCGACAGCGCGAAGGTGACGCCCGCCCACCAGCTCGCGCCGCGGCTGCCTTGCTCCAGCGCCACCAGCAGCTGGCGCAGACTCAGCACGAACAGGAACGTGCCCAGGGTCTCGGTGCTGGTGGTGTAGGTGTATTGGATGCTCGTCGCGTCGCACGCGAAGGCGAGCCCACCGATCAGACCGACGACCGGCGCGAACACACGTTGCCCGATCCGGCAGATCAACGCCGCCGTCAGCGCACACAGTACGATCTGCACGCACACGACCGCCTGTGGCTCCGGCCCGGTGAAGCCATACAGCGCGCCGATCGCCAGGGCGAAGAACGGTCGCCGCGCGGACCAACCGCCCGCGAGGCCGTGGCCGCGCATCACGCTCTCGCCGAGCGCGTCCCAGCCCTGGGCATCCGAATACGGCACGCCCATCACCAGGTAGTCCGAACAGTGGCCGGCGAGGTCGTTCTGCAGGCGCACGTAGCCGACCACGCGCACCACGAGGGCGACCACCGCGACGACGTAGGCGAAGCGGCGCGCGCGGTGGTCGTCGGCAGTGGCGATGGATCGGAAGGCGGCAGCGACCCGCAACCGTGCGCACTCGCCGTGCTGGCGCAAGCTGGCGACGGCGCTCATGCGGCACGCATCATCGGCGCAGCTTGCGCACCAGTTCTTCGTGTGCCGGCACGCTGGTCAGCTGCAGCTGCGTGAGGTCGTCTGGACCAACGGCATCGAACGGGGCCCAGGCAATCACTTCGAGGTAGTTCTCTTCGTAGTGGTAGCGACGATCGACATTGGCGCGCCCGACCACGAGCACATCGGCGAGCGACGCCGGCGGCAGCGGTGCAGTGAAGATCACGGCACCCGGACCGACGCCCGACTCCGGCAACCGGCTCAACGGGGCATAGGCCAGCATGTGGTCGTAGGTGCGCGGCACGAACATGCGCGAGTAGTGGGCAACCTCGACGCCCCCGAGCAGCGGGTAGCGGTGCCGGTCGAGGCGCAGGTGGGCGACGACCAGCCGGCCGTGGTAGCGCTCCTTGTCAGCCAGCGAATCGGGGTTCTGGTACCAGAGCGTCGGATCGGCGAGTTCAACGGCGTCCACGGTGCCGGGACGCGCGCGTTCGACCCATTCGACGGCAGCCTTCGCCTCGGCCAGCGACGGTGAGCGGAACGGTGCCTCCGGCGCCATGGGTGCCACGTAGTTGCGCACAGCGAGCAGCGACGTCAACACCACCAGCACCACGGTCGCCACGCGCGCCGACCACCGCCACCAGGCGGGACCGCGCCAAGGTTCGGTCGAGGCGAGGGTCAGCGTCGATTCACCGGAACGCTCGCCGAGCAGGCGAGCAGCCCCTCGCACGAGTGACAGGGCTCCATGTGCCAGCCACATCGGCACCAACCACGAAACCATCATCAGCAGTCGAGGGTCGCCGGCCAGCGCGAACAGCGATGCAGCCACGACCGTCGCCACGAAGCCGAACAGCAACACCAGGCTGAGGCGTTGCTCCCGCCGCCACGCCGCGAGTGCACAGCCGAGTGCGCTGACGGCGAGCACCCCGTGCCGCGACAGCATCGTCGCGCCGAAGACGCAACCGACCAACACCAGACACCAGAGCGCCGTGCGCCAAAGATCCGCGGCGACTCTCGGCAACCGCGCCGACCAGGCGAAGACCAGGATCGCCAACACCAACCAGCGTACGGCCGGCGCGACGTCGCCGAACGTGTTGGCGGCATCGGTGGCCGACCGCAGAGCGTTCTCGGCATAGAACCCAGGATGCGCGGCCAACTCCTCGCCGAACCGGCGCATGAACCAATCGTAGCGCGACTTGATGTCGCCCGGTACGTGGGCTTCGTCGGCCTCGCGATCGACGGCGGAGTCCCATACCCGGTATTTCGGCGATGCCGCGGCGTACAGCCCCGAGGCGGTGTTGTCGCTGATCGTCGTCAGGTCGTACACGCACTTCTGGCGCGCAACCCAGACGCCGATCGGCAGGCTGACGCCAAGGGCGAAGACCACCGCCAGTAGTACGCCCCGGCGCCAGTTCGCGGCGCGACGCCAGCCGAACCAGAGCGCCGACAGCGCCATCAGCGGCGCCGCCAGCAGCGTCAGCGTGCGGGTCAGGTTGGACAGCGCGAAGTTGAGACCCGACCACCAGATCGTGCCGGCGCGGCCGTTCTGCACGCCAGTGATCAGCTGCCAGACACTGAGCACGAACAGGAACGTGCCCAGGGTCTCGGTCTGCACGAAGTACGAGTACTCGATGCTGATCGGGTCGAGCGCGAACGCGAGTCCGGCGACGAGCCCGGCCGCGGGACTGACGGTGTGCTGGCCTATGCGGCAGATCAGGGCAGCAGTGATGCTGCTGAGCAGCACCTGCACGGCCACGACACACCACGGGAAGGGCCCGGTCAGGGCGTAGATGCCCCCGACGAAGAACGCGTAGAACGGGCGCCGCGCCGACCAGGCGCCGGCCAACCCATCGCCGCGCATCACACTCTCGCCGAGCGCGTCCCACATCATCGCGTCCGAGAACGGCACGGTCATGATGATCGATCCGGAGATGTGCCCGACGGGGTCGGCGAACACCGCCCATACCGCCGCACTTCGCATCAGCACGGCGACCACCGCAATCGCCACGCAAATGCGCCACTGCCCAGCCTGGCCTTGCCGGGAGAACCAGTCGATGCCGCGCTGCAGCCGCGGCGTCACCCGCAGCAAACAGCGATGTGGCCCCGCGCCCCAGAGGCGGATCGCCGCCAGGAACCCCAGCACGGCGAACGCGATGGCGGCGAGATCGATGCCGTACTGCATCGGAGCAGGCACCGGCCGCGGCCAGACCACTTCGTAGCGGCGGCCGCTGCGCGAGGGATCACTGCCGTCGCTGGTCGAGAAGTACAGATTCTTGCCCCAGAACGAGAACCTGCCACCACCTTCGCGGCGGATCACCTCGTGGGCGGGTGTCGCCGGCCCGAGCTCCTTGCCGTCCTCCAACAAACGCGCAGGAGTCGGCCGATGCTCCGAACTCATCCACGCCGTGCCGAGATCCACGGTCCAGGCGAGGCCGTTCTCGCGGTGCATCGCGGCGGGGTCGAGCAGACGCGTCTCCTGGCCGAGATCGAGCCGACCACGCGCGTGCCGGTGCAGCAAGACGGCCATGGCGCCGAGGACCAGGGCCACGAGCAACAGCGCGGCGACCGGCAACGGGCGACGCAATGGGGCGAGGAGTCTTCCGTTCAGCATGTACGCCCGTGCGCGGCCTGCGGCGCGACGCATGATCGGTGCGAGCACGAGACGGCGCAAGAGTTGCGCCGCCGCCCACACGCGATGTTTGGCAGGACGCTGTGCCGTGGTTAGCCTGCGGCCGATGTTGGCCACCCGCGCACCCGACACGGACGTGAAGTCCTCGCCCCCGACCCCAGGGCCGGGGCCCCTGCTGCACGGCCAACCCCACTGGACGACGTACCTCTACCGGCTGATCGCCGGCGAGATCTCGACCGTGACGCGCTACGGCGACCGCGTCGTGCAGTGGCAGCCGCAACCGTTCGACAGCGGCTACCTGCTGGAGCAGGTGCAGGCCGACGCGAAGACGACCGCCACCGCGATCGACGACGTGCCGCAGGGTCGCGACGACGCCTCGCGGGCCGTCGTGCTGTGCAACGGCACGTTCAACTTCAGCAACGACATCCAGCGCTTCCTGCTCGACCTGCACCCGCGGCTGCAGCGCGGCGATCGGCTCGTGTCGGTCTGCTACAACCCGTACCTGCAGTGGCTCTACAAGCTGGCGAACGCGACCGGCCTGCGCCGCGGCGCGCTGCCGACCACGTTCCTGACCCGCACCGCGCTCGACAACCTCGCCAAGCTGTCGCAGTTCGAAGTCGTTCGGCTGCGGCCGGTCGGCTTCTGCCCGTTCCGCCTGCTGGGCATCGGCTCGGTGGTCAACTGGCTGCTGGCGATGGTGCCGCTGCTGCGCTGGCTCGCGCTGGTGTCGGTGGTCGTGATGCGGCCGATCAAGCCGTCGACGAAGCAGCCGTCGCTCTCGATCGTGATCCCGGCGCGCAACGAGAAGGGCAACATCGAAGCCGCACTGCAGCGCATGCCGGACCTCGGCGGCGCTGCGCTGGACGTGATCTTCGTCGAAGGCCACAGCAGGGATGGCACCTGGGAGGAGATCCAGCGCGTGCTGCCGCTGTACGCGCAGAAGTTCTCGGTGCGCGCGTTCCAGCAGACCGGCAAGGGCAAGAGCGACGCGGTGCGGCTCGGCTTCCAGCACGCGACCGGCGACCTGCTGACGATCCTCGACGCCGACCTGACGATGCCGCCCGAGCAGCTGCATCGCTTCTACGACGCGTGGTGTGAGGGCAAGGCCGACTTCGTCAACGGCTCGCGCCTGCTGTATCCGATGGAGGGCGAAGCGATGCGGTTCCTGAACCGCCTCGGCAACATCTTCTTCGCCCGCGCGGTCAGCGCTGTGCTCGACGCGCGCCTCGGCGACACGCTGTGCGGCACCAAGCTGGTCACGCGTATCGACTACGAGCGCATGATCCGCTGGCGCTCCGACTTCGGCGACTTCGATCCGTTCGGCGACTTCGAACTGCTGTTCCCGGCGGCGACGCTCGGCCTCGGCACCGTCGACGTGCCGATCGCCTACCGCGCGCGCACCTACGGCAGCACCAACATCCAGCGCTTCCGCCACGGCTTCATGCTGCTGAAGATGACGCTGATCGGGCTGCTGCGCGTGCGTGCCGGCCGCTGGGTGTAGGCGACCGATGGCGCCGACCGACACCGCCGCTGCCACAGCCCACCTCGACGATCCGTCGCGCGCCGGCGAACTGAAGCGCATCATCCAGGGCAAGCCGGCCCTGCGCCGTCTCTACCTCGAGACCTACGCCCGCTACGCCGCCTGCCTGCAGCGCTGCCCCGGCGAAGGACTCGTGGTCGAACTCGGCTCCGGCGGCGGCTTCGTCAAGGACGTGCTGCCGGACGTGATCACCTCGGACGTCATCGCGTACCCCGACGTCGAGGCCGTCGTCGACGGCACCAAGATGCCGTTCGCCGACGGCTCGGTGCGTGCGCTGCTGCTGCTGAACGTGCTGCACCACATCCCCGACGTGCAGGCGTTCCTGCGCGAGTGCGAGCGTGTCCTGCGCCCCGGTGGCCGCGTCTTGATCGCCGACCAGTATCCCGGCTGGATCGGCAAGACCGTGTTCAAGCACCTGCACCACGAGCCGTTCGACGAGCACGCGACCGAGTGGCGCTTCCCGAGCAAGGGTCCGCTGTCGGACGCGAACGGGGCGCTGGCGTGGATCGTGTTCGAACGCGACCGCGCGCGCTTCGAACAACAACACCCGGCGCTGCAGCTGGCGGCATTCGCGCGCCACACGCCATTGCGCTACTGGCTGGCCGGCGGCCTGAAGCGCTGGAGCCTGCTGCCGAACCTGCTGTTCGTGCCGGCGACCTGGTTGGACCGCGCGCTGCTGTGGCTGAGCCCGCGCTTCGCCAGCTTCGTCGACATCGAACTCGTGCGCTCGTGACCCCAGCGCGCTGGCGGTCGCTGCTGGCGGTCGTGCTGGTGCTGGCAGCGGGACTGTTCGCCTGGCAGGGCACGTGGCGCGGCGGTTTCGTGTTCGACGACCACCCGGCGATCGTCGACAACCAGGCGCTGCTGCGCGGCGACTGGTGGCAGGCCGCGTTCGGCGCCGAACACCAACCGCTGGCGAACCGACCGCTGACGTGTCTGTCGCTGGTAGCCGACTTCGTGCTGTTCGGACCCGGGCCATTCGGGCCGCACCTGACCAACCTGCTGCTGCACCTGGGCAATGCGCTGCTGCTGCTGGCGACGCTGCGCCGCGCGCTGCTGGCGCCGAATCTCGCTGGCCGCCTGACGCCGGCCGCCGCGAACGCGATCGCCGTGGCGGTTGCCGTGCTGTGGGTCGCACATCCGCTCGGCGCCGACGCCGTCGCCTATGCGACCCAGCGCTCGACGCTGCTCGGTAGCGGCTGCCTGTTGCTGGCCCTGCTGGCGACGCTGCGGGCCCATGCGTCGCCGCGGCCGATGGCCTGGCGGATGCTGGTCCTGCTCGCGCTGTGCGGCGGCATGGCGAGCAAGGAGGACTTCGTGGTCGCGCCGGTGCTGCTGCTGCTGTTCGAACGCGCGTTCCTGTTGCCGCACTGGTCCGCGCTGCGCGCTCGCATCGGCTGGTATGCGGCCATGGCGGCGACGTGGTCCGTGCTGATCGTGTGCATGGCGCTCGGACCGCACAATGCGACCGTCGGCTACGACACCGTGCCGCCGGTGACCGCCCGGCAGTGGTCGATGACCCAGGCCGGCGTCGTACTGCACTACCTGCGACTCGCCGTCTGGCCGCAGCCGCTGCGCGGCGCCTACGACTGGCCCATCGTGCAGTCCTTCGGCGATGCCGCGCTGCCCGGCCTGCTGGTGTGTGGCCTGCTGGCTGCCGTCGTCGTGGCGTGGCGCCGCCGGCCGTGGTGGGCATGGCTCGGCGCCCTGTTCTTCCTGTTGCTGGCACCGACGTCGACGGTGCTGCCGATCGTCACCGAGATCGTCGCCGAACGCCGTGCCTATCTGCCGATGCTGGCCGTGCTGGTGCCCCTCGTCGTCGTGCTCCAGCGGCTGCTGGCGCGGGCGTGGCCACGTTCCAGTTCCTGGCTGACGATCGTGGTGGCGGCCGCGGTCACCGTGCCACTCGGTCTGGCCACTCGGGAGCGCGTCGCGATCTACGGCGACGAGAGGACCTTCTGGGCCGATGCGTTCGCGAAGCGGGATCCGGCCAGTCGTTCCCATCTCGCCGCGACGCTGCTCGCCAGCCATGGCATCGAGCTGTCGAAGCAGGGTCGCATGGCGGAGTCGTTCCGCTGCTTCGACCAGGTGCTCGAGTGCGAGCAGCCGAGCGTGTTGCACCGCCTCACCGCGTCGCTGTCGCTCACCCAACGTGGTCGCTACGCGGATGCGATCGTGCTGTTGCGGCAGCTGGTGCAGGAGGAACCCGGCAATGGCCGCCTGTGGGGCAGTCTCGGCCTGGCGCTCGCCGGATGGCACGAGCACGAGCACGGCAGAGCCGACGACGTGCGACTCGTCGAGGCGGAGGCCGCACTGCAGCGCGCGGTGGCCGCGGTGCCGACGCAGGCGCAGTTCTGGACCTCGTTGGCCTATGTGTTTGCCGCCAGCGGTCGACTCGCCGACGCCGAAACCGCCTGCCGTCAGGCGACCGGTCTGCCGACCGCGAGCGCGGGCGCGTTGAGCCTGCACGTCGATCTGCTCTACCGACTGGGTCGCCCGAACGAGGCCGCGCCGCTGCTGGCGCGCTGGTTGCCGGCCCGCCCGCGCGACGCCGGACTGCGCTACCAGCTCGCCGAGGTCGAGCGGGCACACGGCGACGTCGCGGCGGCGATGCAGCTGCTCGAAGACGCCCTGCGCCTCGAACCCACGCATGCGCAGGCCGCTGCCCTGTTGCGGCAGCTCCGCGCGGACCGGCCCCGCTGAGCCCGCGGCGGCCGCCGCTCCGTCAGGGCAGCCGGTGGAAACGTTCCATCGCCGCGCGCTCGAGGGCTTCGCGGTGGTCCGGGTGCGCGATCGAGATCAGCGCCTTGCCGCGTTGGCGCAGGTTCTTGCCACGCAGATCGACGGCGCCGTGCTCGGTGACGACCCAGTGCACGTGGGCGCGCGTCGTGACGACGCCCGCACCCGGCTTCAGCATCGGCACGATGCGGGTCGCACCGCGCGTGGTGACCGAACGCATGGCGATGATCGGCTTGCCGCCCGGCGACAGCGCCGCGCCGCGCAGGAAGTCCATCTGGCCACCGACGCCCGACCACATCCTGGTGCCGATCGAATCGGCGCAGACCTGGCCGGTCAGGTCGATCTCGATCGCGCTGTTGATCGCCGTGACCTTCGGGTTGCGGCGGATGACGTTCGGATCGTTGACGTAGCCGATGTCGAGCATCGCGACCTGCGGGTTGTCGTCGAGGAAGTCGTAGACGCGCCGCGTGCCGACGACGAAGCCGGCGACCAGCTTGCCCGGGTGCACCGCCTTCATGCGACCCGTGATCACGCCCTTCTCGACCAGGCGCAACACGCCGTCGGCGAACATCTCGGTGTGCACGCCGAGGTCGGTGTGGTTGTCGAGCGCAGCCAGCACGGCATCGGGGATCGCACCGATGCCCATCTGCAGGGTCGCGCCGTTGTCGATCAGGGCCGCACAGTGCCGCCCGATCGCGCGTTCGATGTCGCCGAGCGGCGCCGGCTGCGGGGCCGGCAGTTCTTCGTCGACAGCGACCGCAGCCGTGAACCGGCTGTGGTGCACGAGGCCGTCGCCGTGCGAACGCGGCATGCGCGGATTCACCTGCGCGATCACGACGTCCGCGCTGTCGATGGCGGCGCGCGCGATGTCGACCGACACACCGAGCGAACAGTAGCCGTGCTTGTCCGGCGGCGAGACGTGCACCAGCGCCGCGTCGAGCGGCAGCACCCGCTGCCGGAACAGCGCCGGCATCTCGCTGAGGAACGCCGGCACGTAGTCGGCGTCGCCGCGCGCCACCGCATCGCGCATGTTCGCGCCGAGGAACAGCGCGTTCGTGTGGAAGCTGGCAGCCAGCTCCGGTGCCGCGCACGGTGCGTCCCCTTCGGTGTGCAGGTGCACGAGCTGTACGTCGCGCAGGTCGGGGGCGCGTCGGGCCAGCGCGTGCAACAGCACCATCGGCGTCGCTGCACCGGCGTGTACGAACACGCTCTGGCGCGACTGGATCGACTGCACTGCTTCGTCGGCGGAGAGGAATCGCATGTTCGGTGGGGGATCCGCGGTGGGGATCAGCTGACGACGTAGAGGCGCGACAGGTCGACGGTGGTAAGGCGGTCGCGCAGGCCCATGCAGCACGACGCCATGCGCAGACCTTCGGTGTCGTGTGGCAAGGCGCGGAACGCATGCGCACTCGCGACCAGCACCGCCTTCGTGCGCGCACGCGACAGCGCGACGTTGAGCCGGTTGGTCGACAGATGGAACGCACCGCGGCCCTTCGTCTCGCGCGGATCGCCGGCGGTCAGCGACACCAGCACGACCTCGCGTTCCTGACCCTGGATGCGTTCGACGGTGTCGACCACCAGCGCCTCGATGCCGGGCAGCAACTTGTGCTGGATCGCCGTGCGCAGCAGGCGCACCTGGGCGCGGAACGGCGCGATCACGGCGATCTCGGCCGGCGGCACACCATGGCGGCGCACGAGGTCCTCGACCAGATCGGCGATCGCGTGCGCCTCTTCGACCGAGCGCTGGCCCGGCTGCCGGTGGTCGAGCCGCAACCAGACCACGCCGTGCGCCGGATCGAGCACTTCGTCGAGCCGGCCGCCCGGCACGAACGGCATGCGCCGCGCACCCGCGATCGGTTCCGGCTTCAGGCGCGACTGGTAGAACGTGCGGCTGACGACCTCGCAGACAGCGTCGTTCATGCGGTAGGTCGTGTCGAGCAGGTGCGAGCCGTAGCGCTCGTGCAGGTGCGCGAAGATCGACGCCGCGGCCTCACGATCGGCCTGCGCGGTGCTGACCACCGGCGGCAGCTGGTGATGGTCGCCGAAGAACAACCACCGCTGCGCGCGCAGCATGCCGGGCAACGCGTGCGGGATCGGCAGCTGCCCCGCCTCGTCGAACACCGTGTAGTGGAAGCGATACGAATCGTGCAGCTTGGCGAGCTGGAAGCACGTGCCGCCGACCACGACGCCCTTGTCCGGCAGCCGGGCACGCCGTGCATCCATCAGCTGCACGCCGGCCGCACGCAGGTCGTCGCGGCCGTCGCTCGACGACGACTCGAGCTTCACGGTCGCGAGCTGCGGCGCCGCGCGGCGGATCGCCAGCAGCGCGTTGTCGACGGCGCGATGGGTGTAGGCGCACACGGCGATGCGACAGCCGGCGCCGCACAGCGCCGCCACGACCTCGGCCAACAGCCGCGTCTTGCCGGTGCCCGGTGGGCCCTGCACCAGGGCCAGGCTCTGCGTCGCGATCGCCGCCGCGCCGGCCGCGACCTGTGCCGGATTGAGTCCCGCGGCGGCCAGGCTCTTCGCGGCGCGTTCGTGGCGACCGTCGTCGCGCGACAGGCGATGGTCGCCGGTCAACACCGAGGCCAGCAGCGGCAGATGGAAGCCCGCGCGCACCGCGTCGCGCAGCCGTCCCTGCAGCCCCAGCGGCCGGCGATCGATCACGTAGACGCTGCCGGGCCGCAGCGCCATCTCGCCGTCGCGCAGGAACGGATCGCGCTCGAGCCGCAGTTCGCCGGCGGTCGCGTCGTACTCGCCGCACACCAGTGGCACGCCGGCGTCGAGGTCGATGCCATCGCCGACCTGCAGCGTGTCGCCGGGCCGGAACTTCGAGGCGTTGTCGGCGACCGCGAACGCGAACGAGCTGCCGTCACAGCCGAGGTAGCGCGCACCCTGGATGCACTCGCCCTCGATGGCGCGCAGCTCGGCCGGCTGCGCGCGCAGCTCCCGGTGCGCCCGCTGTTCGTCGCGCTCCTCGCGGGCGAGGAAGCGCAGCAGGCGTTGTTCCAGGTTCAGCTGCACGCTGCGATCATCGCGGCAGCGGCCCGCGGATCCAGCCTCAGCGTCTGCCGTCGGGCGCGAACAGGTCGTCGAGCAGGCCCGTGCGGATCGCGGTCGCCGCCAGCTCGTGGGCGCGTTCGTTCGGATGCGTGTCGCGCGGATTCACGATCAGGCCTTCGGCGGCATGCGGCGACAGCACCGGTTCGAGGTCGACGAGTCGCATGCCCCGCTCCTTCGCGTAGTCGGCGAGGTGCTGGTGCGCACTGCGGAAGCGGTAGCCGTCACCCAGCTCGTGCACGAACGGGAACACCACCAGCCGCAGGTCGGCCCCGTAGGCCGCGCACAGCGCGCGCATGCCGTCGAGCACGTCGGCGGCGCGGGCGAACGCCGGCCCTTCGTAGGCAGCGCGCAGGTCGTCGAAGTAGGTCGACACCGCACTGCTGCCGAGCCGGATGCGGTAGTAGAGCCAGTTGAAGAAGTAGGTGTCGCGGATCAGCCAGCTGTCGCTGCGCGCGCCCGAGAGTCCGTTCGCGGCCGCCCAGGTGCGCTCGTCGAGGCGTTCGAGGTCGTTGACCTGCCAGACGTAGACGACGACGTCCGGTCGATAGCCGTTCTCGAGCAGCGCCTTGACCTGCTCGGCGACCGCGGTGACGTCCTCGCCCGGCACGCCGAAGTTGTCGACCTGGTAGCGGCCGGGGTGCGCGACCTCGAGTCCGGCCTCGATGCGATCGCTGAAGCGATCCGCCATGCGCGGCACGCCATGGCCGAACGTGAAGCTGTCGCCGACGAACGCGATGTGCTGCGGGCCGGCGGCCAGCGTCTCGACGGGCGAATGCCGGCTGCGCAGGCCCAGCTCGTTGACCTGCGGCGCGATGTGCATCGCGTACCACCGGCGCGCGACGTTGGTGAAGTTCAGCGCGTCGGACTCCGAGTAGAGCACCGCGAACCCGAGCTCGAGCGCGGTCAGGAACGACAGCAGCAGCCACAGCGACAGCCCGGCGTTGGTCGCCAGCACGAGCCCGCGGCGGCGTTTGCCGGCGCGGCGCAGCATCACGAGTCCGACCAGCGCGCCGAGCATCAGCCCGGACCAGATGGCGACACCGACGACGTAGCGGGTCGGCAGGTGCCAGATCAGCACGACGCGTCTCCGGCCTGCTCCGACACCCCGTCACCGGCCGGCAACAGCTCGCTCGGCGCCGCGTCGAGGATCGTCGCCTTCAGCGCGGCGAGATCGCACAGGTCGCTGTGCAGCTTCTTCTGCATGCGGGCCGCAGCGTCGGGCAGCGCCAGCCAGCTCGCCGCCGCGCCGGGATGGCCGGCGCGCAGCGGATCGCGGCCGAGCGCCGTGCGCACCAGGTCGGCGAGCCCGAACACCGGGGCCGGATACACCGCCGCGGTGCGCAGCCGTTTGCCGAGGTCGACGAAGCGCGCCTCGAGCGCCGGGTCGGCCTCGCGCGCGAACGCGTGCTGCTCGTGCCAGCGCGGCAGCGCTTCGCCGAAGTGCAGCAGCAGCGTGCGCGGCGGCAGTTCGGCGACCAACGCGCGGAACTTGGGCCACTCGGCGTCGGCGGCATCGGCGGCAGCCCACGTGAAGACGCCGTCTTCGGTCGCCGGCTGCAGCAGCCCGAACGCCAGCACGCGGTCCGCGAATGGATCGCTCAGCAGGTGCACGATCGCCGACGGCTCGAGCGGCGCGCCGCGCGGGCGCTGTTCGACGACCGGCGCCCCGAGCAGGCGCGCCTGCGCCGCGCGCCGCAGCCGCCGCAGCAGCGTGCCGTCGAGGTTGCCGCGCGCGCGCGCGCCCTCCGGATGGAACACCGCCAGGTCCTGCACGGTGCGGCAGCCGAGCTGTTCGAGGATCGCCTGCGCGCCATGGCTCATGCCAGCCACCAGCGACAGGTCGCCGCAGCGTTCCAGCTCCGGCAGGCAACGATGGTCGTGGTAGCAGCTCGCACAGGCCATCTGCAGGAACGGCCGCGCCAGCTCCGGCGCCGCGCGCAGCCGGCGCAGCTCCATCAGCACTTCGCGTTCGGCGGCCAGGAAGTCGGCGATCACGAAGCGCTGCTCGCGCCCGTCCTTCAGCACCAACGCGCCATGCTCCGGCATGCGGCCCTGCACGGCCGCCAACAGGTCGGCGTAGAACACGACCTGCAGGATCTGGTCGCTGCGCGAGCGGCCGGACGTCTTCACGTCGATGACTTCGTAGTGGTGGTCGCCGAGGTCGCTCTTGCCCGGCAGCCTGCGCAGCAGGTCGGGCAGACCGAGCCGATCGTCGTCGGCGAGCACGGCCTGGTGGATGCACGGCACGCCGGCGCGCAGCAGCGCCAGCGTCGCCGCCGCGCCGGCCTCGAAGTCGCGTTCGGGATACGCGGGCGCCACCGCGTCGAGCCCGGCCACGTAGACCGCCTCGAAGTCGCGGCCGCGGCGCGCGGCGAACTCTTCCCACGGGTGCGGGTCGCGGCGCTCGCTGCGCGGCACGTGCAGATCGAGCGCGGCGAGGCGCGGGCACTTCACGTAGGAGTAGACGTGCGTGCCGGTCAGACGCCTCATGTCGGCACGATACGCACCATGCAGTCGAGGTAGGCAGCGCCAAGGCCGAGATCCGTCGCCCGCGCCGGGATCAGCGCATTGGCACTCTGGCCACGATCGAAGTGGCCGCCCTTCGGCAGGATCGCGACGTCCTTGCGTTGCGCCGGATCGAGGCGCAGATCGGCGTCGACCGTGCCGAGCACGCTGCACACCTGCACGCGCGACCCCGCGGCGAGCCCCGGCACGACGTCGGGATGCACCGCGACCCACGTGCGTTCGCCGAGCCCCTGCCCGGCCCACACCGAAGCCTGGCTCTTCTCGGTCGAGTTCGAGAACAGCCACAGCGGCGCGCTGGCTCCCGGCCGGGTCGGCGGCACAGAGACCTCGGCTTCGGGCGGCGCCTCGTGCAGCAGCTGCACCTTGCCGTTCGGCGTCAGCACGCGACCGTTGGCGAACAACAGCTTGTCGGCGACGGGGCTGCGCACGGTGCCGTGCTCGCGCAGGTACTCCAGCCCCGCCGCCTGGCCGGCGATGTTGCCGAGGGCGGAGCGCTTCAGCTGGTCGAGCGACTCCTGCGGGTAGTCGGCGAGGCCCACGCGGCGCGCCAGTTCCTGGAACACACTCACCTCGTGGCGCACGCCGTCGGGCATCGGCACGACCGGCTGCGATTCGCCGATCCAGTGGTGGCCATAGGCGCCGACGAGATCGCTGTCCTCGAGCAGCGTCGGCACCGGCAGCACGACGTCCGCCCGCTGCGCGGTGTCGGACAGGATGCAGTCGGCGACCACGACGAACTCGACGCCCTCGATCGCCCGCGCGACCTGCGGTGCATCGGGCAGCATCGCAACCGGGTTGCCGGCGGTGACCCAGAGGAAGCGCACCAGCGGATCCTTCGCCGCCAGCAGATCCTGGCCGAGCAGGGGCTCGCGGATCACGCGCGGGTGGCGCACCTCCGGACCGAACGGCCGGAATGGCTTGCGGCGCTTGAAGTAGAACGACACGCCGCCGCCCGGGCGGAACAGGTTGCCGGAGATCGCGGCCAGCGCATCGAGCGCGCGCACGATGGCGCCACCACGCTGGCGCCGCTGCATGCCCCAACCGACGAGGATCGCAGTGGGACCGTTCGCGAACCGCTGCGCGAGCGCCTCGACTTCGGCGGTGTCGAGGTCGGCGAGCTGCGCCCACCCGGCGACCGTTCGGGTCTCGCAGAGCGCGCGGAAGGCAGGCAGGTGGTCACAGAACTGCCCCGCGCGCGGGTCGACATGGCCACCGTCGAACAGCGCGCGCGCGATGCCCATCGCCAGCTCGAAGTCGCGGCCGGGCGCGGGTCGATGCGTCGCGGTGGCGAGCGCGACACTCTTGTGGTGGATCGGATCGATCAGCACGACCTCGGCGCCGCGCTGCTGCGCATCCTTCAGCACCGGCACCAGGTGCACGTTGCTGACCATCGGGTTCTTGCCCCACAGCACGATGTGCCGCGCGCGCAGCAGGTCGAACAGGTCGTTGCTGTCGCTGGTGCCGAGGTCCTGGATCTGCGCCGCTTCGCCGGCGCCGGAACAGATGTCGCCGATCTTCGTCGTGCACGGACCGAACTGGTCGAAGAACAGGTCCGTCAGGTGCTTCAGGATCCCGAGCGAACCGCCGGACCGGTAGTGGAAGATGGCCGCCGGCCCGGACTCGGCGCGCACCGCGAGCAGCTTGCTGGCGATCAGGTCCAGCACTTCGTCCCAGCTCGCGGGTTCGAGCTGCCCGTTGCGCCGCACGAGTGGGTGGCGAAGGCGCGCGGGCCCATTCTGGACCTCCAGGAAACGGCTCGTGCGGAAGCACAGGAAGCCGCGCGTGACCGGATGGTCGGGATCGCCGCGCAGTGCGGTGACCACACCGTCTTGCACTTCGGCCAGGATGCCGCACGCGTCGGGACAGTCGCGGCTGCACGTCGTACGGTGGGTGGCCGGGGGCATGGTGGCGGTCTGGAGGTTAGACGGGGCGAGGTCGAACGCCAGCCCGGGCCGCGGAAGGCCTGCTCGTCGGCATCGGTCGAGCCGACGGGCCTGCGTGCCCACCGGAGCCCCGCTAGCATGGCCTGGACGCGGACGGGGAACCTGACCCGCGCGATGGAGCCCCATGCACCCAACCAGCCTGTTCGCCATCCTGCTCGCCGCCCCCGCCGTCGCCCAGGCGATCCGCACCGTCGGTCCGGGCCAGAGCTACCCGGACATCGCCGCGGCGATCGCGGCATCGTCACCCGGTGACATCCTCAAGGTCGCGGCGGGGACCTATGCGCAGTTCACGCTGAACAAGGGTGTCACGGTGCGCGCGGATCCCTACGGCGCCGCGGTAGTCGTGACGGGCCCGGCGGGCCTCGACACCTGCATCTTCGAACTGCCCGCCGGGCAGACGGGGGCGGTCGAGGGTTTGAACCTGCAGACGCTCGTGGTCGTGCGCCCGCCGAGCGGCGCCACGACGGCCGGCGCTTTGGCCTTCACCGGCACCAACGTGGAGTGGGGCGTGACCGTGCAGGATGCGCACCTGGTGCTGCGCAACTGCGTGGTCAACGGCTTCAGCACCGCACTCGAACTCACCGGCGCCGCCGCGGTCACCGCGGTGCAGTGCTCGTTCTTCGGCCGGCAGGCATCCTGGCTGCCGAATCCATGCGGCGTGAAGGCCGGCGGCACCGCCACCCTGCACCTGGGCAGCTGCCAGGTGCGCGGCGGCACCAACGGCTTCCACGGCATCACGTCGGTCGGCGACGGCGCGGTCCTGTCCGGCTCCGCCCGCGCCTGGTTCGTCGACACCAACGTCTCGGCGTGGTCGCAGAACGTCCTGCCGTGCGTGGCGGTGGTGAACACGTCGACCGAGCCGGTGGCCTTCGAGCGCGGTGCGGCGCTGGACGCCCTCGGCAACCCCAACTCCTTCCAGGGCGCCGTGCAGAACAGCCTGGTGCTCGGCATCACGTCGACCAGCCAGATCCAGATCGGCCAGCCGTTCGCGATGGACTTCCACACCCGGCCGGGCTTCCCGGTGTTCGTGCACGCGACGTTCTTCCTGCAGGCGCCGGCGCCGCACCCGCTCCTGACCCAACCCGACTGGGGCTTCGTGCCCAACTCGATCTTCCTTGCCGGCATCGTCGCCGACGCCCAAGGCCTCGCCCCCTACTCGGTCGTGATCCCCAACCTGCCGTTCCTGCAGGACCTGCAGCTGTGGTTCTGCGGCTGGTCGGCGGTGGACCTGCCGGTGCAGCTGGCACCGGTGCTCGGCGGCACCATCCGCTGAGGCAATGTGCTCGATGATTTCGTCGTAACACGCTAACTGGAAGTTGTTTGTATCCGCAAGACCGGCGCTGCCAGCCAGGGCTGATGGCTTGAGTGGGCACGGGCACATCGTGGCATTCCGCCCGGGGCCGCGGGCCCTTGGCATGGCCCAGACGCTGGTCGCCAATGCGATTCCAAGCCGGTCTGTACACATCTTTCCAGGCTCGAAGTTGGCCTCCAGACTGCTGGTATGCCGATGGAGCCTGCGACTCTCCCCATCAACAAAGCTGCGGTGGCATGGGCGGAATCTCCAGCTTGGCCTTTGACCGGCGCGCCGCTTCCTGCCTACGCTCCCGACCCAACGAGCCAGGGGCAACGCCTGCCGACCCAACCCAAACCGTACATGTCGGCTGGCAGCCTCAACCTGGCTCAGGGCATCCCGATTGGGAGGAGTTATCCACAAGCATGACCAAGACGATCCCGTGCCTTCTGGCCCTTGCCGCCACTTCGTCCCTCGCTCTGGCCCAGGCCCCAGCCCCAGCTCCGGGCGGCTGGAGCATGAAGCCCGGTTCCGGTCTGACGTACGACGGCGGTGACGCCTTCGGACTGAAGTGGCAGAACCGGTTGCAGGTCCACTGGACCTACACGAACAACGAGAACACCGCCGACGTCAGCACCTTCAACATCCGCCGCCTGCGGACGACGCTGTCGGGCCACGTCTTCAACCGGCGCCTGACGTACTTCATCAACTACGACGCCGTCGACAGCGGTCCGGCAGGGGACGGCAACATCAAAGACGGCTGGGCGCAGTGGAACTTCTGCAACTGCGAGGACGGCGAGATCGGTCTGCGCGTCGGTCAGGGCAAGACGCAGTTCGGTCTCGAAGGCACCGCGAGCTCCGGTGGCCTGTGGTTCGTCGAGCGCTCGTCGGCGTCCCGCGCCTTCTCCGATGCACGCAGCCGCGGCGCATGGCTGAACGGCGTCATGCTGGACCACAAGGTCCGCTGGTCGGCTGGCGCCATGAACACCGATGCGGCCGGTGGCGTCGGCTCCGGCATCACCGACCGCGGTGAAGAGACGGCGAACTCGGACGACCAGCTGAGCTACGTGCTCGCCGCCAACTTCGATCCGCTCGGCGACTTCTTCGGCGGCAAGCAGACGCGCGAGTCCTACCGCCAGGGTGACTGGCGCACGGACGACAACGACCTGAAGGGCACCGTCGGCGTCGGGCTGGCACTGGGCAACAGCCCCACCACCGTGGGCGCCACGACCGTCGAGAGCACGTCGCTCAACTTCAACACCGCGTGGGCCGTCAGCAACCTCAGCCTGCTCGGCGAGTACTTCACGCGCACCGATGACCCACAGGGCGCGAACAACAAGGAGAAGCCGGATGGCTGGGCGGTGTCGCTCGGCTACCTGCTGCCGAAGAGCGGCGACAGCACGGTCCAGTGGGGTCTCGGCGTACGCGTCAACGAGATCGAGACCGACAACGGCAACAACGGCGGCGTGGACTTCCTGACCGGCGCGCAGGGCATCGGCTCCGGCCTCGGCACCGTGCGCGAGTACAGCGTCGTCCTCAACGCCTTCTACCACGGCCACAACTGCAAGACGCAGATCGAGTACACGCGGCAGGAAGTGGACCTCAACGGCGGCTCCGCCGGCGACAGCTCCAACAACCTGGTCCGGGTCGGCTTCCAGGTCGAACTGTGAGCGAAGGGCGCCACCGGCGCCCGGCGACCGACCCACACGGAGGCGGGATGATCCCGCCTCCGCGCATGTACGGACGGTAGCGTGACACCATGGACGGCGAGCGCTTCGACCATGTCGTGCTGGGTGCGGGCCTGCGCGGGCTCGGCGCCGCACTGCAGATCCGGCGCGACCACCCGGCCGCGACGCTGCTGGTCGTCGATCGGGCACCGCGCGCCGGCGGTCGGGTGCAGACGCAGCGCAGCAACGGCTTCGTCTGCGAGCTGGGGCCGTTCGCGTTCGCGGCCGGGGAACTGGCGCCGCTGCTCGCGCTGTTGCCGCAGCCACCGCGGCCGATCGAACCGCTCGCCTCGGGCCGCCAGGGCAGCCTGTTCGACGGCTCGGGCCTTCTGGCCATCGACGTCGAGCCGACACCGCTCTCGTTCGCCACCGGCAACGAGGAACTGGTGCAGGCATGCCGGCGCGCACTCGGTGGTGCCCTGCGCCTCGGTCGCGCGGCGACCCGATTGCAACCGAAGGCAACCGGCTTCGAGGTGGAACTGGGCGGTGAGACACCGAGCCGGGTGGCGGCCGACCAGGTGACGCTCGCCCTGCCGACCACGGCCACCGCGACGCTGCTCGCCGAGTTCGACCCCGCCCTGCCCGACACCGCTCGCCGGCTCGGCACGGAGCAGCGTGCGTTCGTGTTCTTCGGCGGCCACGGCAGCGACGCGCCCGAACTGCGCGGCTACGGCATCGTGCCGGCACCGTCGGTCGAGACGCCGTGCAGCGAAGTGATCTTCTGCACGCAGGTGTTCGCGCAGCGCGCCCTGCCCGGCAGGTTCCTGCTGCGCATGGAACTGGCGACACCGATCGCCGACGCCGACGACGCCATGCTGGTCGCAGCCGCCGAAGCCGAACTGCGGCGTTGGACCGGCACCCGCGCGCCGCTGCCGTTCACCAAGGTGCATCGGTTCGCGGTCGCCATCGACGACGCGGCGCACGTCGAGTGTCGCGTGCGGCTGCGTGCGATCGCGGCGCAGCTCGACGGTCTCGGCCTCGCGACCTGACCTGGACTGCTCATGAGGAGGCGGGCGAAAGCCCGCTTCGGCTCGCCAACGTGCCTGGGCAGCCGGGAATGCGGGGTTTCGGCACTTCTCGCCGACGCCGGGCATGCGCGCTAGATTGCCGACATGCAGTCGAAGGCCCGCACCGTCGCCGAGTACCTGGCGTCCCTCCCCACCGACCGGCGCGCCGCGATCGAGGCGGTGCGCAAGGTGATCCTGCGCAACCTCGACGCCGACTACGAGGAGGGCATGCAGTACGGAATGATCGGCTACTACGTGCCGCACCGCGTGTTCCCGCCCGGCTACCACTGCTCCCCCGACCAGCCATTGCCGTTCGCCGCGCTCGCGTCGCAGAAGAACCACATGGCGGTCTACCTGATGGGCGTCTACGTCGACGGCGAAGACACCGAGTCGCAGTGGTTCCGCAAGGCCTGGGCGAAGACCGGCAAGAAGCTCGACATGGGCAAGTGCTGCGTGCGCTTCAAGAAGCTCGAGGACATCGCGCTCGACGTCGTCGGCGAGTCGGTGCGCCGGCTGCCCGCCAAGAAGTACATCGGCTACTACGCGCAGAACCTCGCGGCGTCGGGCAGGGGCCTCGACGGCAAGAAACTGAAAGCGGGTGGCGCGAAGGCCCCGGCAGCGAAGCCGAAGGCCCCCGCCAAGAAGGGCGCGGCCAAGAAGGCCGTGGCCACGCAGAAGACCGCGAAGAAGACCGCCAAGAAGTGATGGTCTGACCGGTCACGGCGACGGCAACAGCATGCCCGCAACGCCGAGCACACCGAGGCTCTGCGTCAGCTCGGCCTCGGGTCCGTTCGGCAGCGGCAGGCCCCGCGCCTCCGCCGCGCGCCGCAACGCGACGGCCAGGGCGCCACGGTCCCGGGTGCCGTCGAGCAGCGTCAGCACGATGCGATCGACCTCGCGCAGCTCGACCAGTTCGTGGCGCAGGCTGCTGACCCGGTTCGTGTCCGACGCCATCCAGCGGGCCAGCGGACTCGCCAGCGGCCGGGTCCCCGGCAGCCGACGCGCCACGCCGGCGTGGAGCTGCAGCTTCAGCACACCGCCACGGTGGCATTCGCGCAACGCCGCCTCGATCTCCTGCAACTCGTCGGCGGCCGGCTCGGTGCCGCGCTCGCTGGCGATCTCGGCCGCCAGCTGCGCGAACGGCACGAACTCCGGCCACCGACGCCCCAGCGACGAGAACGCCAGCTTCAGCCAGGGGTGACCGATCGACAGCCTCTGGCCACCCGGTCCGACGAAGGCCTCGATGCCCTCGCCATGACAGTCCGCATCGGCACGCTCGGGTCGCATCGCGCTGCCGAGCCACGACGATTCGACGACCGTGGCGGCGCCATCGGCGTCGACCGGCGCTGCCGCGTGGCACAGCATGCTGCGACGGAACGTGCGGTTCTGCAGGAAGTCGATGTACTGACCGCGCTCGATCGGGTCCGCGGCGTTCCGGTCCAGGAACGTCGCCACCTGCTCGCGGCGCGCGATGTGGTCGTCGTCGACCGCTTCGGCGAGGAAGCGCAGGCCATGCCCGGTCGCCCGCGCGACGAACTCGCGGAAGTGCACCGGCCGGTTGTCGGCTTCGAGGTGCTCGTGGAACACGTAGGTGTCGGACGCCTTCGCCAGCAGCCGCGTCTCCTCGCCGAGGAAGCGCGCGAACGCCGAGTCGTCGGCGCCGCTGGTGCGCTGCAGGAAGTCGACGAACTCGCGGCTCTGCTGGATGCGCTGCTGCGGGTCCTCGGTGCGCCGCGCGTGGAACAGCAGCATGTCGCGCATCATGCTGCGCAGGTGCCAGCCCGGGTACGTGTTGTAGCTGACGTAGGCGACGCCGCGCGGCGACAGCACGCGCGCTGACGTGGCGAGGATGCTCTGCTGCACGAACTCCGGCACCCACGAATAGACGCCGTGGCAGACGACGTAGTCGAAGCTGCCGGCGGCGAACGTGGCGTCGACGATGCTGCCGGCCAGCAGTTCGACGTTGTCGAGCCGCAGTTCGGCGCGCACCCGTTCGCCGGCGGCAATCTGCTCCGGTGAGACGTCGATGCCGACGAACGTCGCTTGCGGCAGCGAGAGTGCCATCGGCATCAGGTTGCCGCCGGTCGCGCAGCCGATCTCGAGCACGCGGCACGTGGTCGGGTCCGGCGGCATGAGCCCGGCGAGCCGCGCCATCACCGCCAGATGGTCGGGGTGCGTCGGCTGCAACGGCTTGCTCTCGTACGGGACGGCGTCGTAGCTGCGGGCCTGGGGGTTGTCCTGGCTCATGGCGACATTGCAGGCGAACGGCGGTTGCGGCGCCAGCGCCGACAGCCTCACTCAGCGCGCAACGCCTTGCGCGCCCGCATCAGGCGGCCGAGGGCGATCGCGGGCAGGTCTTCCGCCAGACGTGCATCGATGCCCGCCAGCAGCAGTCGGCCGGATCCGACGCCGCGAACGATGCGGGCGGCACGTTCGATCGTGGCGAAGTCCCCCTCCTCCGCGGTCAACATGCTGGTCGCGTACTCGTCGGCCCGCTGCGCATCCAGCAATTCGGGGTGCGACTCGAAGCAGGCGCGGCACTGCTCGCAGTGCTCGCGGTCCGATCCAGCGTGCAGGTAGACGAGATTCAGCAGGGCTGGCACGTGCTTGCCGTCCAGAGCCAGGGCTTGCCGATACGCCGCCGCGGCGTCCCCCAGTCGATGCAGCTTGTCGAGCGTGGCGCCATAACTGGTCCAGGTGTTGGGCGTCGGCGCCTGCCTGAGGATCTCGGCGAGGATGGGGGCCGCTTCTTCGTACCGCTGCAGACCGGCGAAGATCACCGCCTTCGTACGCAGCATGCTCAACGTCGGGCCGCCGTTGCGTTCGATCGCCGTCTGCACCGCAGCGAGCGCGCCCTCGCTGTCGCCGTCGTAGTTGCGCATCTTCGCGAGCTCGTGCCAGGTGCCTGCTGCAGCACGCGACAGCGACACCGCATGCTGCAGTTGGTCGACCGCCTCGTGGGTCTTGTGCTGCCGGCGCAACACGCGCGCGTACTCGACCCGAAGGCGCACGCTGGACGGCAGCACGCGCACGGCCGCCGACAGTTCGCGCTCGGCGGCCTCGACCTCGTCGGCTTCGACGGCGGCGAGACCGAGCCACGCCGCTGCGATCGGCGATTGTGGCTGCAATGCCAGCGCACGCTCGAAAGCCCGCATCGCGGCCTTGCCGTCGTTCGGCAGACTGCGCGAACCGGCCGCGAGTTCGCGCACGAATGCGTCGTCGGGCTCTACGGCAGCCGGCGCGCCCAGCATCCAGTTCGCCAACGTGGTCTTGCCCTCGGCGGCCAGCACGGCGGCTGCTCTCGCGAGACCGTCGGCATCGCCGTCGAGATGGCACTCCGCCGCCGTGATCAGCGCGTCGCGCAGTCGTTCCGCGGCGGCCGCCGTGCGCAGGTTCACGAACGCCCACGTCGACGCCGCGAACACCAACACGCCGGCCGCACCGAGCAGCGTGCGCTTGCGTCGGCGCCACGCGTCGTCGAGGCGATGCCGCAGGCCGAGCGTGAGGCCGATCGGCCTGCCACCCATGGCCACCAGCTCCAGCGCCTGGCCGAGCTCCGCCGCGGACCGGTAGCGGAGCCCGGGTCGGAAGGCCATCGCCCGCCGCGTGATCAGGTCCAGTTCTCGCGGCACCGATGGGTCCAGCAGGCGCGGCGCCGACGGCACCACCGAACGCACGAGGTCGAGCACCTGCAGCGGGTCACTGCCCCGCCGCGGTGGCTGCAGCGTCAGCAGTTCGTAGAGGATCGCGCCGAGCCCGTAGACGTCGCTCTGCACCGTGGCCGCCTCGCCCCGCGCCTGCTCGGGCGCCATGTAGTGCGGCGTGCCGAGGATGTCGCCGGTGCCCGTCAGCGTCGCGGCATTCGCATCGGCCGCCAGCCCGAAGTCGACCACCACCGGCGTGCCGTCGTCCCGCAGCAACACGTTGCCCGGCTTCAGGTCGCGATGCAGCACCCCGACCTGGTGCGCCGCCGCGATGGCCGCCGCCAGCCCGGCGACACATCGGGCCACGCGCTGCCAGCGATTGCCCTCGCCGGCCAGGCCGACGATCTCGGCGCCGTGACCCTGCTGGCGCGCCGCGGCGATGGCGTCGGCCAGCGAACCGCCGTCGATGCGTTCCATCACCACGAAGGGCACCCCGCCAGCACCCGGGTCGTCGCCGACGTCGCAGATCTCGACGATGCCGCGGTGCTGCAACGCCCGCAGCACCACCGCCTCGCGTTGCAGTCGCTGCTGCGCGCGCAGCACCATGCCGACGTGCGGCAAGAGCCGCTTCAACGCCAGCCGCCGGCCGTGCGCGTCGACGACCGCGAACACCTCCCCGGTGGCGCCGCGGCCGAGCCGGCCCTGCACCTCGTAGCCGCCGATGCGTGCCGGCAACTCCGCCGACGGCAGCATCGCTTCGGCGCCCAGCATCGCCAACAGCGCCGGCCGCAGCTCCAACGCCTGCTCGGGGTGCTCGGCGAGGAACTCGGACGGCGCCAGCAGTTCGCCGGCATCGCGGCGCGACCAGAACTCGGCCAGCAGATCCTCGATCCGGCCACCGGTCACGACGCGTCCTGCAGCAGCATGGTCAACTTCGCCATCGCGCGCGACGTCATCTTGCGCACGGCCTCGTCGCTGCGGCCGGTGCGGTGCGCGATCTCCTGGCTCGACAGGCCGTCGAAGCGGCGCCACCGCAGGACGTCGCGCAGATCCGCCGGCAGCGCGAGCAGCGCGCGTTCGAGCCGCAGGTAGCGCGGGTCGTCGTAGCTCGGCGGCACCGGAGCACCCAGTCCGTCCGCGAGCGAATCGGACAGAGGCACGCCGCCGGCACGCCGCCGGCGGCGCAGCGCCCGCGCCCGATCGATCAACCTGTGCCGCACCAGGCGCCGCAGCAGACCGGTGAACCCACCTGCCGGTGGTTCCGGCATGCGCTGCAGCACGGCGAGCGCTTCCATCGCGACGCTCTGCAGCACGTCCTCGCTCTGCATCGCCGCGCGCAGCCCCGCCCCCATGCCGGCGCGCACCGCCAGCAACAGCTCGTCCCGATGGCGGCGATACAGCTCTTCGAACGCCTCGGGTCGGCCCGCGCGCACCTGCCGCAGCAGCTGCAGACTACCGGTCTCGTCGGGGGGCTGTGGGAGGTTCATCCGCCGCGAACGCTCGGCGTTCCGCGTGGCGGGATTGTAGGCGCAGTGGCCGCGCCATGCAGTCGGTGAACGACCCACGCCGGCTGGCGCAGCACGACGTCCCCGTGGTCGGTGAGCCAGCGGGTAACCTCCGGCGCCGTGCCTCCCGGCGCCAGGTCCACCACGAGCCGCGCGCCGCGCTGCTGCAGATCCGCGAGCGTCGCCACGTCGAAGCCATCGGCGGGCACGATCCAACCACGGCGCCGCGCGTGGTACAGCAGCCGCGGATCCTCGAAGTTGTTGCGGCGATCCCAGGCGACGTCGAACTCGGGCTTGTCGGCGCGCACCACGGTCAGTTCGTCCGGCTCGCACAGGCCGCGGATCGAAGTCGCCAATGCCAGCAGCGGCGTCGTGCTGCAGATCTCGCACTTGTGGCGTTCGATCGTCACCTGCCACGCCCCGTGCGCGAGCACCGCGGCGAGCAGCCCGCCCCACAGCCAGCGCGGTGCCCGTTCCGGCCAGACGCGCGCAACGCACCAGGCCCCTGCCATCGCCGCGAACACGTGGTAGTGCGGCCCCATGCGATGGTGGTAGCTGTAGCGCAGCGACGCCAGCAGGGCGATCGCGGTGACGCCCAGCAGTGCCACGTCGGCGCGGTCGACGCGACGCTGCACGAACAGCACCAGCAGCGCGACGATGCCGAATGCGGACAGCCCGTAGAGCAGCGTGGTGCGCGCCAGCTGTGCATGGATCAACGGCGTCAGCAGATGGCTGAGCGCCGGGAACTTGGTGTCGCCGACGTTGGTGACGCCGAACGTCAGGCCGGTCTCCGCCTGCAGACCCTGCGCGTGCAGGATCCAACCGGCGACGACCGCCGGCACCAGCAGGAGACCCAGCCACAGGCGCGGTTCCCGCAGCCGGTGCCGCGCGAGCAGCACGGTCCACACGAACATCAACAGGCCGAGCTGCAGCGTGGTCGGCTTCTGCAGCGAGCCGAGCGTGATCGCGGCGATCGCCAGCCACAGCGAGCGACCGCTGCCGGTGCCCAGGTAGCGCACGAACGTCGTCAGACCGGCGATGCCGAGCGCGGCGCTGGCACCGTCCGGCATCACGCGCGCGCCGAGCAGCACGGCGTGCCCGCCGCAGAGGAATACCAGGGCGCCCGCCAGCGCCGGCCCGGCACCACTGCGTTGTTCGAGCAGCCGATGCAACGACAGCGTCGCCAGCATCATCGAGAGCATGGCCAGCACGCGTCCCGGCCATTCGACGTCGCCGAAGGCCGCCATCACCGACGCGATCGCGAGCTGGTAGAACGGGAACTCGCACTCGACCGCGCCATCGGTGTCGCCGCGCCAGTCGACGCGCGGCCGCAGCGGATCGAAGCCGTCGAGCAGGAAGTTGCGCGCGATCGCCTGGGTGTCGCACTCGCGCCACGAGTAGCCGATGCCGCGCGGCACGACGACGAACCAGAGCACGGCCGCATAGACGACCAGCGCCAGCAGCAGCCAGCGGCGCCCCCGCCGGAGCGCCGGGTCGTGGGCGACAGGACGCGCGACCCACGCCGCGGGCGCCGGGGAAGGGCTGGACTCGGGGGGCATGGCGAGGCCGCATTATGGCGTTGGCGACGCCGAGCGGGCGGTGCGGTGCCGATTCCCGCGCGCCGCCATCACGGGCACCGCACCGGGCGGCCGCGAGACCGCCATCCCATCGACGATTCGCTGCGGGCACGTGCTCGCGCGTTGGCGCGCTGGCGCGGAACGATGCTTGCCGAGCCTCGCGCCGGGCCAGACACTGCGCCGGCCGCCCATGCCACGCTGCACCGCTCAGCTGCCACCGCGATGACGCGCACCGCATCCTCCGTGCTGCTGTTCGTGGCGGCCACCGGCGTGCTGATGCTCGCCGTCGTGCGCACCGCCTGGCCGTGGATCGCCGACGACGCGTTCATCTCGCTGCGCTACAGCGAGAACCTGCTGCACGGCCACGGCCTGGTGTGGAACCCCGGCGAGCGCGTCGAAGGCTACTCGAACCTGCTCTGGGTGCTGCTGTCGGCGGGACTCGGCCTGCTCGGCTGCGACCTGGTCACCGCAGTGCGTGTGCTGGCGATGACGACGACCGCGGCGACGTTGGCGGTGCTCACGTTCTCGCGGCTGCTGCCGCCGGTGCTGCCGGCCCGGCTCGCACTCGTGCTGCTGGCAGCACAGGGTGCCGTGGCGCTGTGGGCGATCGGCGGCCTCGAGGCGCCGCTGGCGATGCTGCTGGTCGCGTCGACCATGCTCGGCATCGAGCGGGGGTTCGCGGCGGATGCGGCGCCGCAACGGCGCTGGCTGGTGTTCGCGGGCGTGCAGCTGGCGCTGCTGGCGTGGACGCGCCCGGACGGACCGCTGTGGTCGGCGGTCGCCGCCGCGACGGTGTGGTGCTGTGCCCGGCGCGCGCGCCCGTGGCCGTTGCTGTTGGCGCTGCTGACGCCGCCGGTGCTCGCGGTGCTCGCGCAGCTGGGATTCCGCCTCGCCTACTACGGCGACTGGATCCCCAACACCGGCCATGCGAAGGCCACGCCGATCGCGCTCAGCCTCGAAGGTGGTTACCACTACCTGCTGTCTGCCGGCCTGTCGCTGCGCTCGCTGCTGCTGCCGGCCGCGATCGGCGCGGTGCTGGGCTGGCGAATGCCGCGCGCGCGGCCGCTGCTGCTGTTCGCGACGATCGGCTGCGTCGGCTGGTGCCTCTACGTGCTGCGCGTCGGCGGCGACGTGTTCCCGCGCAATCGCTTCCTGGTGATCGCGTTCGCGCCGCTGTGCGTGCTGGCCGCCAACGGCATCGCCGCATTGGCCGCGCTCGGCCGGGCCGGCAAGGTGGTGGCCTGGGCCGTCGCGCTCGCAAGCCTCGGTCTGGCCGCCTACGACGCCGAACGGCCGACCACCGACGTGCGCCAGCAGCTGTCGCCATGGGAATGGCAGGCCGCCGCGATCGGCGCCTGGCTCGGCCAGTCGTTCGCGGCGCAGCAGCCGCTGGTCGCGGTCGACGCCGCCGGCGGCGTGCCGTTCTTCAGCCGATTGCCGAGCCTCGACATGATGGGCCTCTGCGACGCCACGATCGCGCGCACGCCGGTGGCGACGGACCGGGTCTTCATCGTCGGCCACAATCGCGGCAACGGCGCCTACGTGCTGGCGCGCCGACCGGACGTGGTGCTGTTCACGATCCCCGGCATCGATCCGATCCCACGCTGGAAGAGCGGCGTCGAGATGATCGCCGACCCGTCGTTCTTCGCCGACTACCGGCTCGTGCAGTGCGAGACCGGCATGCAGGAACTCGGCGGTGGCACGCGCGCGAACGTGCCCGTCGTGCCCTGGCTGCGGCTCGAAGGGCGCATCGGTGTGCAACGCGAGGCGGCGCGTGTGATCGTGCCGGGCTACCTGCTCGGCAGCTTCCGGCAGAGCTACCCGTTGCACAGCGCCGCCGAGGGCTTTGCCTGGCTGCAGGACGGCGCGGTCGTCGGCGTGTGGGACGCGAGCAGCGCGCGGGTCGTCGGCGAAGTGCGGCGCCCTGGCCGGCACGTGCTGTCCGGTCTGCAGCTCGCCGCGGGCACGTGGACGGCGCATGCCGATGGCGCGCCGGCTGGCGTGAGCTTCGCCGTGACCTTCCCCAGCCCCGACATGGCCGACCTCGCGGTCGAAGTGCCGGACCGCGTGCCACTGCCGTTCCGCCTGGCCACCGTCGTGCTGCAGCGCAGCGAATGATGCCGTGAATGCACTCCCCGCCCCGCTCGTCGGCGCACGCCGCACCCCGTGGCTCGTGCTGGCCGTGCTGCTCGCGGCGATGCTGCTCGGCGCGTGGCAGATGCGCTTCCTGTGCGACGACGCCTACATCACGTTCCGCTACGTGTCGAACGCCCACGCCGGGCTGGGCCTGGTGTGGAACCCGCCGCCGTTCCAGCCGGTCGAAGGCTACACGTGCTTCCTGTGGGCGCTGCTGCTGTGGGCGACGTGGAGCGGGTTCGGCGTCGAGCCGCCCGACGCGGCGAACGTGCTGTCGCTGCTCTGTGGTGTGCTGCAGTTCGCGGTCGTGGCGGCGGCGGCGCTGCGCCTGCACCACCGCGATGGCCGGCCGGCAGCGCGCATCGTCGGCCTGGTCACGATCGCGGCGATCGTCGGCAACCGCACGTTCCTGCAGTGGCAGACCAGTGGCCTCGAGACGCCGCTGTTCAACCTGATGTTCGTCACCTGGGCGGTGCTCGGCTTCCGCACCGCCGCCGCACGCCACACGGCGTGGCTGCTGCTGTGGTCGACGGCCGCCGTCGGTGCCGCGCTGACGCGCCCGGACGGGCTGCTGCTGGTCGCAGCCACCGGCAGCGCGACCGTCGCGGAAGTGCTCTGGCGGCGGCGCACGATGCTCGCTGCGCTGCTCGGCCTGCTACCGCTCACCGCCGTCGCGGCCCACCTCGCCTGGCGCCACGCGTTCTACGGCGAATGGCTGCCGAACACCTACTACGCCAAGGTCGTCACCGCGTGGCCCGAGGCCGGACTGCGCTACCTGGCGTGCTTCGTGATCGAACACGGCTGCTGGCTGTGGCTGCCGTTGGCACTGCTGTGGCTGTTCGTCGCCGCGCGCTGGCTCGTGGTGTCGTTCGCGCAGCACCTGCCGGCGTTCGCCGTCGTCGGCACCGTGCTGTTCCAGGTCGCCTACTACGTGCTCGAAGTCGGCGGCGACCACTTCGAGTACCGCGTGTTCAGCCAGCTCGTGCCGCTCGGGTTCCTGGCCGCGGCCGCGATGCTGGTGCAACTGGCGAACGGCACGCGCGTGCCGGTGGCGGGGATCCTGTGCCTGTGGCTCGCATCCGGCGTCGGCTGGCTGCACCTCGCGATCACGCACGACATGCCCGGGCACGGCTTCCGCCCCGTGGCGCCGTCGTTGCCCGCCGCCGTGCGGCCGCTCGCACACTGGTACGACCGCCAACAGGCGTGGCTGCTGTTCCGCAACATCGGCCTGCGCTGCAACCACCACGCGCTGCTGCTGCAGCGCTTCCAGCGCGACTTCCCGCATCGCATGTGGATCAGCGAGCCGCCGGACCCGTTCCCGGTCTACCAGATCGGCGCCGTCGGCAGCAGCGGCTGGTGCCTGCCGGACTGCGTGCTGCTCGACCGCCACGGGCTCAACGACTGGGTCGTCGCGCGCACGCCGGTGCATGCGATCGGCGCGGCGATCTCGAGCGAGATCCTGCGGCCGTTGGTCGCCGCGGCCGACGTCGACCACGACGGCCTGCTGGACGCCACCGAACTGCGCGCCGCGATCGGCATGCTCGGCGGCGGCAAGGCCGACGACGAGGCCGGCGACTACCTCGTGCTGGTGCTGATGACCTTCTACGCGCGCGAACACGAGCACGTGCTGACGCTCGCGGAGGCCGAGAGCATCGGCGACTCGCTGGCCGGCGCCCGCTCGATGGCCCACGAACGGCATCCGCCGCCGGGCTACGTCGAGGCGTTCGAGCCGAACGTCACCGTGCAGGACGGCGTGGCGACCGCGCGGCCGCGCCAGGTGCCGTTGACCGCCGAGCGCGTGCGCGAGATCGAGGCCAAATGGCGCGCGCGGGTGATGGCGCAGCGTCAGTGAGTCGAACGCGCCGCCGGCACCGTGACGCCGAGTTCGGCGAGGTGGACCTGCGGGGCCGCCTGCACCTGCAGCTGCACGGCGATCGGCACATCGACCGCGAGATCGGCCGGCAGCGGCAGTGACAGAGCGATCGCCTGCGCGCCCTCGGCGGCGGCGACATGCACCGCCGGGCCGGAGAGCGGGCGGCCGCCCACCGTGCCGATCACCTGCAGCTCGAACGGCTCCTTCGCCGTCACCAGCACGTGCACCGGCAAGGTGCTGCCGGCGAACGGGCGGGTGCGCGCCAGCCAGGCGTAGTCGATGCGCGACGCCGACGACAGCGACAGCGGCCACTGCGGGTCCAGTTCGAAGCGCACCAGCGCGCCGTCGTTCCACTGCACCACGTAGCTGTTCGCCGGCGCCTGCTGCGCGGCCGCCGCGACCGCGAGTTCGTGCAGCACTTCGTGCCATTCCTGCGTGCTCGACACCTTGCCGCGCAGGTCCGTGCCCGGCGGCGCGGTCTCCTGCAGGAAGCGGAACTCGGTGAAGCCGTTCAGCAGCGCGAACGCGCCCTCGTAGACGCCGGGCGCCTGCAAGACGCGGATCGGCTGCTGCGTCGCGCGCGCGATGTCGACGATGTCGTGCTCCATGCGCCGGTAGACCGCGGCCGCACCGAGCCAGGACTGGCGGTTGTCACCGAGCACCAGCGCGTGCACCAGCACCAGCACCGCCAGCGCGAGCCCACGCGCGCGACCAGGCAGCGCGGCGATGCCGATGCCACACAGCGCGCAGAGGCCGAGCACCGGCTCGTAGCTGTAGCGCGCGTTCTCGAGCGTCGCCGGATCCATGCTCTCGAGGCCGATGCCGGCCACGTAGCCGAGCAGCAGCAGCAGCGCACCGACGGCGGCGACCCGACGCGTCGCGGCCTGCCGCAGCGCCAGCACCGTGACGACCAGCAACGCCCCGTGCAGCAGCCACATCACCGGCGACCAGAAGGCCGCGGTGTAGGCGCGGTGCCGGGGTGCCAGCAGCAGCTCGAACCAGTCCACGCAGGCCTGCCAGCCGACGCGCGACGCGTGCCAGCCGTAGTGCGTGCCCGAGCCCCACGTGCCGATCACATGTGCGCGCCACGCGAGCCATGCACCGAGCGCGAGGGCCATCGGCAGCACCGGCGGCACGACAGCGAGCGTGCGCGCCACGAACGTCGGCCGCGTCGTGCGCAGCCAGACGATGCAGGCGGCCAGCGGCAACACGAACACCGCCGATTCCTTGGTGCCGACCGCGACGGTCGCGACCAGCGCAGCCGCCACGCACAGCAGCGACCTGGCAGCGCGCCCGGCACGGCACATACCGATGTCGAGCAGCAGCAGCGCGATGCTCAGCAGGAAGGTCGACTGCACGTTCGTGCGCGCGGCGATCCAGTGCGTGGCCTCGCTGTGCGACGGCCAGCCGACGAACAGCAGCGCACACGCGAGTCCCGCCGCGGCCGAACCGCTGAGGCGGCGCACCAGCAGGAACCACAGCATCGCCGTGCCGCAGTGCATCGCCGAGTTGACGACGTGGTAGCCGGTCGCATCGACGTGAAACCACGGCTCCTCGAGCCAGAACATCAGGTCGATGAACGGCCGGTAGAGCGCGGTCGCCGCATCCGCCGGCGCCGGGCCGTCGGGCACGAACATGCTGTGGAACGACCAGATGCCACGATGCCGCAACACGGCCGCGCCGACCATGTGGCGGTCGTCGGACAGCAGTCCGACCTGGGTCCATGCGGCCACGGCCCGCGACAGATGCACCGCGACCACGAGCAGCAGGGTGATCAGGAACTGCATCCGGGGCAGAACTCTACGTGCCTCCCCCGCCCACGCAATCGACCGACCCGTGCCGGGGCGCACCCCGGTATCGTGGCTGCCTTCCCCGAAACAGGATCCGACCATGAACGCCGCCGCCGCATTGCTGCTGTGCTCGTCTCTCGCCTTGCTGGCCCCGCTCGCCAAAGCGCAGGAACCCAAACCGGCCACCGCCACGAAGACCGAGACGCCGGTCTACGACGAGGCCGCCGACGCGCGGCAGGTCGTCGCCGCGGCGCTGGCGAAGGCCAGCAAGGAGAACCAGCGCGTGCTGATCCAGTGGGGCGCGAACTGGTGCGGCTGGTGCAAGTGGCTCGCCGGCACGATGCAGTCGGACCGCGACCTCAGCCGCAAGCTGAGCTACGAGTACCAGGTCGTGCACGTCGACGTCGGCCGGTTCGACAAGAACCTGGAGCTCGCCAAGGAGCTCGGCGCCAAGTTCGAGGCGATCCCGTTCCTGACGATCCTCGACGCCACAGGCAAGCCGCTCGCGCAGCAGAACACGGAGCCGTTCGAGACCAAGGTCGACGGCAAGCCGGGGCACGACGGCAAGCTGCTGGTGCAGTTCCTGACCGAGCACGAGAGCAAGCCGCTCGACGCCAAGGCCGTGCTAGCCGCCGGACTCGCGACGGCCGCGAAGGAACAGAAGCGCGTGTTCCTGCACTTCGGCGCGCCGTGGTGCGGCTGGTGCCACAAGCTCGAGGACTGGATGGCACAGCCCGAAGTCGCGGCCGTGCTCGGCAAGGAGTTCGTCGACGTCAAGATCGACACCGACCGCATGACCGGCGGCAAGGCGGCGCACGCGCAGCAGCTCGCAGCCGCCGGCCAGAAGCCGGGCGGCATCCCGTGGTTCGTATTGCTGGACGCCGACGGCAAGCAGCTGGCGCACAGCAACGCCTCGGACGGCAACATCGGCTTCCCCGTCAAGCCCGAGGAGATCGCCCACTTCGTGACCATGCTGCGCAGCGCGAAGCAGCACCTGACCGACGACGACATCACGTTCCTGCAGCAGAGCCTGACCGAAGCGCGCGAGCGGGCCGAGGCGGCGAAGCAGGCCAGATAGCCGCGCCCTTCCGTTCGTGCGCGGCCCGGCCTACAGCCGGGCGATGAGCATCCTGCAGTCGCTGTCGGACGAGATCGCCGCGGTCGTGCAGCGCGTGCGGCCGGCCGTGTTGCACCTGCGCACGCTGGGCCGGGGCCGCGGTGGCACCGGCTCGGGCTTCCTGTGCGGCGCCGACGGGCTCGCATTGACGAACTGCCACGTCGTGCAGGGTGCGCTCGCGGTCGAGGCGACGTTCCACGACGGCCGCACGGCGCTGGTCGACGTGCTCGGCACCGACCCGACGACCGACCTGGCGCTGCTGCGCGTGCCCGAACCGCCGGCCGAACCGCTGCCGCTGCAGGACTCGAACCAGCTGCGCGTCGGCGAGTTCGTGTTGGCGGTCGGCTGCCCGCACGGGCTGTCGCACTCGGTGAGCGCCGGCATCCTCAGTGGCCTCGGCCGCTCGCTGCCGGGGCCGGGTGGCCACACCATCGAGGACGTGATCCAGACCGATGCGCCGCTGAACCCCGGCAACTCCGGCGGGCCGCTGCTGGACACCCGCGGCCATGTGGTCGGCATCGCGACCGCCATCGTGCCGATGGCGCAGGGCCTGTGCTTCGCGGTGCCGGCGTCGACCGCCAGCGTAGTTCTGCCCGAACTGCGCGACCATGGCCGCGTCGTGCGCGGCTGGCTCGGTGTCGCCGTGCACGGCGTCGAGATCGCGCCGACCATCGCCCACCGGCTCGGCCTGCCGTCGCCGCGCGCGCTCGCGGTTGCCGCCGTGACGCCTGGTTCGCCCGCGGCCGCCGCCGGGGTGCAGCCGGGCGACCTGCTGCTGTCACTCGCCGACCGCACGATCCGTGGCGCCGGTGACCTGATGGCGAGCCTCCCGCGCAGCGCGATCGGCAGCGAATGCTCGCTGCGCCTGCTGCGCCACAACGAGATCCTGCGCACGGTGGTGACGCCCACCAGCCTACCTGCAGCTGCGGCCTGACGCCGTCCGGCGGCTACCTGCCGCCGTTGCCGTCCGCGCTGCGGCCTGCTGCCTGCAGCATCTCCTGCAGGAAGGCGATCCAGCCGCCTTCCCACGCGCCCGGCCCGCCGCTCAGCTCGTGCTTGCCGAGCACCGTGCCGGTCTTGGGGTCGACGACGACGTAGAACGGGTTCGCATTGGTGCCCGCCAGTTCCGCCTGCAGCTTGCGGTTGGCGGCGAACTGCTCGGCGGTCAGCACGTTCTGCGTGTCGGTGTGGTGACGCGCCTCGACGAAGTTCGCTTGCATGAGGCCGGCGACCGCCGGCAGCAGGAAGATGGAGTTCTCCATCCCCCGGCAACTGCCTCAATTGAAGCCGGTGAAGTTGTAGAGCAGCAGCTTGTCGTCGGCCTTCGCGAGCGCGATCGCCTTGCCCTGGTCGTCGAGCACGATGCGGTGCTTGCCGAGCACGTGATCGCCGCCGCCCTCCGCACCGTCGCCACCACCGCCGCCGCGCGCGATCACGCTCTGCGCCGAGTAGCCGGGGATGAAGTTGGTCAGGTAGAAGTCGACCTTGAAGCCGAGCGCGCCGAACAGGAAGTAGGTCGCGAGCAGGGTCACGATCATGCCTCCCGCCATGCGCCCGTTGCTGACGCCCAGGTTCGTCGTGCCCGCCTTGCGCAGCACGCCGAACAGGTAGCCCGCCCACAGCAGGAAGATCGCCGTCCACAAGAGCAGGAACAGCTCGCGCGGCAGGATCTGCCAGCCGAAGTAGAAGTCGACCATCGACACGAACTTGAACGCCGCGGCCAGCTCGACGAAGCCGAGCGAGATCTTCAGCGTCTCCATCCACTCGCCCGACTTCGGCATCGCCTTGACCTTCGTCGGCATCAGCGACAGCGCCATGAACGGGATCGCCATCGTCAGGCCGAAGATCGCCATGCCGATTGCGACGCGCGCGGTGCCGAACTTGGCGACGTTCGCGATCAGCGAACCGACGATCGGCGCCGTGCAGGTGAACGACGTGATCACCAGCGTCGCGCCCATGAAGAACACGCCCAGCAGTGGACCGATCGCGCCGGCGAAACCCGACGCTTGTGTCTGCGCGGTCGTCTGCGCCTTGTGGGCCAGCTTGTTCATCCACTGCGGTGGGGTCAGGTTGATCCAACCGAACAGCACGAACGCGAAGAAGAAGAACATCGCGCCGATGATCGCGTTCGTCAGCCAGTGGTTGACGACGTCGATGATCACCGCCGACAGCAGCACACCGACCAGCACGAAGATCGCGACGATGCCGAAGCCGTACGCCAGCGCCAGCGGCAGCACCTTGCCGTGCCGCTTCTCCGCCTGCTTGGTGAAGAAGCTGAACGTGATCGGGATCATCGGGTAGGTGCACGGCATCGCCAGGGCGAACAGCCCGCCGCCGATGCACGCCAGGATCAGCGCCCACCACGAACCGCCGAACGGGTTGTCGCCGGCGACGGCGTTGGTCGGCGGTGCGGGTGCTGGCGGGTCGATGCGCGCGACGCCGGCTTCGATCGTCAGCGTCGCCGCGAACTCGATGTCTGCCGGCGGATCGCACGAGTTCTCGTCGCAGAGCTGGTAGTCGAATCTCCCCTTGACGGCGATCGCGCCCGGCGCCGTTCCCGGCGGCACGCGCAGCACCTGCGTGACCTCGAACCGGTGCGGCAGCGGGAACGTCGCCATGCCGAACTGCTGCTTCGGCTCGCCTGGCGGGATCCTGGCGGCGCCGACCGCTTCGAGCGCGCCGATCTCCAGCTTGTCGTGGTCGAGCGACACCGGCACGTTCGTCGACTCGCTGCTGCCGTACGCGTGGTAACGCTCGTCGACGGTGACGTCGAGCACCAGCGTCACGGTCTCGCCGGCGCGTGCGGTCTTCGGCCGGAAGCTCGCGACGAGCGTCAGCTTCTGGTCCGGTTCGAGCGTCAGGCCCGGCACGGTCGACAGGCCCGCGTCGCCACCACCGGTGACCTGCAGCGTCGCCGCGAACGCCGCCTTGGTCGGCAGCAGGCACTTGTTCTCGTCGCAGATCTGGTAGTCGAGTGCGCCCTTCACCTCGATGGCGCCGGCGCTGGCGGCGGCGGGCACGCGCACGGCCTGGCGGACCACGAACGCATCCGGCAGCGGGAACGAGGTGCCGATCACGCTCTCGTGCGGCTCACCGGGCGGCACCTGCGCCGGCCCCGCCAGCTCGAGCCCGCCGAGCTGCAGCCGCTCCGGCTTCAGCGACACCGGGATGTTGGTCGTCTCCTGCGTGCCGTAGGCGTGCCAGCCTGCGGCGACCTTCGCCGACAGCACGAGCTGCACGGTGTCTCCCGGCTTCGCCTGCGCCGGCTCGAACGCCGCGGCGACCGTGAACCTGCTGCCCTGCGCCGCAACGGGCGCGACCAGCGAGACCACGAAAGCCAGGAACCAGAGCCAACGGGCGCGAGCTTGCATCGGGCGGCGATGATACGAGGCCTCCCCCGATCGACACGGCGCCGGCGGCGAAGTTCTGCCCGGCGCTATGTTCGCGGCATGGACACCGCGCTCGATCTGCTGGCCCGCGCCACGTCGGCCCGGCGCCATGGCAGTCTGGACACCGTGGCAGAACAGCGGCTCGAGGCGGCGTTCGCCTGCAGCCGGCGGCTCGCGGTCTACGGGACGCTTCTGCCGGGCGAAGCCAACCACCAGCAGCTGGCGGGCTGCGGTGGGACCTGGTCGGCCGGGACCGTGACCGGCCGGCGCGGCCAACGCGAGCACCCGGTGTTCACGTTCGATCCGGCGGCGCCACCGGTGGCGGTCCGGGTGTTGTGCAGCGATGTGTTGCCCGCGCATCTGGCCCGGCTGGATGCCTTCGAAGGCGAGCAGTACCGCCGCATCCTGGTGCCGGTGACGCAGCCCGACGGCGGTTGGACCATCGCGAACCTCTACGAAGCAGTCCTGCCGGTCGATGCGTGACCGCCGGCGAGCAGCCCAGAAATGCGACGGCCCCGCTCCGTCGTCGACGGGGCGGGGCCGCACGATTCGAACCTGGCTGCCGATCGGATCGTCACCGATCCGATCAGGCCGCCGGGTCGAGCACCATCACCAGGTGCCGACCGTCTGCTTGACCGCGTTCGAGGTCAGCATGCCGAAGCCGTTCACTGCCGGGTCGAGCCAGACCGACTGGCCGTACCAGACGTTGCCGATGAACGACAGGTCGATCGGGATGAACAGCGGGTAGGTCATGCCCGCGGGTCCGAACAGGTCGGTGATCACGGCGACGATCGGCGCGACGTTCGGGTCGATGTTCGCGACGCAGCCCGCAGCATCGATGAGGCCGAGGTCCAGGCCCGTCGGCGAGAACGGCGGCAGGTCCGCCAGCGACAGGAACAGCGCGCCGATCTGCAGCGGCGTCTGGTTCGAAGTCGTGAACTTCGAGGTGCCGCCCAGCACCGGCCGGCCGACGACGCCCAGGGTCAGCGGGAACGCGTCGCCGAGGCCATCGATGAGGAGCGACGTGAACGTGCTGATGTTGGTCTGGCCGTGGTCGAGGCTCGGGCCGCCCGGCGAGTAGCCGATGGCGGTCAGATCCGACTCACCGCCGGCGCCGACTGCCGCACCGGTGCCGACCGCAGTCACCGCGCCCCAGACGATGTCGACCTGGCCCGAGTTCGTGTCGAACTGGAACTGCACCGTGGAGGGGTTGACGATGTTGGTCGGGTAGCTCTCGACGGCATTCCAGGTCACGTAGACCTTGCCGAGACCGGTGTCCTCGTGCCATGAGATCGTGCCGGTGTTCTGCGGATCCGCGACGTTGTAGTCGTGCCAGGCATACCAGGCCGTGACCGGCGCCGTGGTGAGCAGGTCCGGGACGAAGGGCCAGTAGCTGGGGGCGATCGCGGCGTCGATCGGGCCGGTGGCGACGATGCCGTTGCTGTCCACGGTCAGGCTGTTGATGGTGCCGCTCGGGGTCGGCAGGCCAGGAGCAGTGAGCAGGGTCGAGCCGGTGATTGCGACCTCACCGTCGTCGACGCCCGCCAAGAGGGTGGTCGCGCCAGTCGGCGTCACGAAGGTCGCCGTTCCCGGCTGCACGATGTAGCCCGTGCCGGTGAAGATCATCGAGACCTTCTTGTTGGACAGACCGACCGAGGCCGTCGCGGCCGTGCCGAAGTACTGGTACCACGAGCCGACCTTGCGGTAGCAGCCGGCGCCGTAGAAGTCGTTCGCGGCCGGAGCGGCCGAGCACGGGATCGTCGTCAGCACGCCGTTGTAGTAGTTCAGGCCACCGTTGAACACGCGCGGGGAGAACGGCGTGCCCGCGAACAGGGCGCCCTGGGCGGCGCCGCCGCGCAGCGTCACCTCGGCGGTCGAGAAGGTCTGGTTCGTGCCGGTGCCAGGAGTCTGGCTGCCGTTGCCGTTCGTGTAGGCGGGGAACACGGTCGCGTAGTGGACCGCGCAGCCATAGGTGCCAGGCTGCACGACGAGCGGCGTCGTGAAGCACGTCGGCGAGGCGATGCCGAACAGGCCGTTCGACGTGATGGGGCCGCTGGCCATCAGCGTCCAATCACCCGGGACCAGCTCGTGCGACACGTAGGTCGTGAACGGCGTGTTCGCCATGTAGAGGTTGATCGTGCCGGTCACGATCGTCGCGTTGTTCAGGTGCAGCTCGAGCCCCTGCAGCGTGATCGTGGTGTTGACCGTCACGTCGAAGTAGACGGTCGAGTTCGCGCCAGCGAGGCCGTTGCCTCCGGCGTAGCTGGTGATCAGCGGCGACTGCGCCGACAGGGCCGAGACGAGGCCGAGGCCAAGTCCGAAGAGAGTAGACAGAGCTTTCATGGGATCCTGTGAAAGGGTGGAGACGTCCTCGCGACCTGGGAAGCGGCGCGGAGGAACGGCGACTGTAGCAACTCCCGAGGGGCTGTCTACTCACCCGGGTGCGACGCCCGATGGGCCGAACGCACACGCGGGACACTGCTTACGATCCGCAGTACCGACGGCGAACGGTGGTTGACCAGGTCGCACCCGCGACCCCCCGGCGAGTCAGCAGGTCTGCTTAGAACCGCAGGCCGCCACCGACGAAGAAGCCGCTCAGGGTGAAGTCGGAATCGATCGTGTCGTTGTCGATCGTGCCGTCGACGACGAGGTTCAGCAGCCGGTAGCCGACGAACAGGTTGAGCAAACTGGTCGGCCGCACCTCGATCATCGCCTCGATGTCCAGCAGCGACGCGGTGACGTCTTCGATGTCGATCTGCATGTAGCCGCCCTCGGCGACCGCAGCGACGACACCGAGATCCGCTTCGGCGCGCAGGAACAACATCGGCACGGGCCCCGCCAGGTCGACCGTCTCCTCGAACGCACCGAACACGTCGCGCACGTCGATGTGCAGGTCGAAGTAGTCGACCGCGATGCCCGGCGCGATCGCCACCGGGCCGAGGTCGATCTGGAAGGCATACGACGCCTTCGCGTTCTGCATCTCGAAGTCCGTGTTGACGCCGAGGCCCGCCGGCACGTCACCGAAGTTCGCCTGCAGCATGCCCGTGCCGCGCTCCTCGAACGAGAAGCCGGACACCGCGAGCACCGGCACACCCATGTCGATCATCACGCGGCCGTAGGGCCCGTCCTGGGCATCGCCGAGGCCGAACGCGCTGCCGATGTCCTGCTGGATCGAGGCCGCCACCGTCGGGTCCGAGGCAGACTTGTAGCCGATGTCACCATCCAGCGAGAGCTGGGCGTAGGCCGCCTGCGCGGTCACCTGGAACTGGGTGCAAGACGGCAGCGCCAGCAACGGCGCGGCCACGACGAGACAGAGAAGGCGCATGTGGGACCTCAGGGCACGGAGGTGAGAGCACGGGTTTCGACGTTGAACTCGAACTTGCCCGCCGCGGCTCCGACGATGGCGATCTGGACGACGGGCGTGTTGTCGAACGTGACGGTCGCGGTGACATCGGCAAGCGAATCCGCGTCGTCACCATCGATCGTCACGGTCACCGCACCGATCGGATACTGCTGCGTCGGGAAGCTGTCCGTCACGAGGTTGCTGGTCGTGAACGTCAGCGTGCAGGCGCCCTCGGTGATCGTGGCGACGGCGATCGGCGGCGGTCCGGCGGCCGGAGTGGCTTCGGTCGTGCGCAGTTCCTCCAGCTCGTTGCCATTCGTCGAGCCGCCGATGATGCCGGTGAAGGCACCGCTGCCGGCGAACGTGTCGTTGTTCTTGGTGCCGCTGATCGACCAATCACCGACCATGAATGGCTTGCCCACAGGGAACATGGCGCGAAGGTCGGTCGCCGCTTCGCCGATCTTGTCGGCCAGCGTCGTCGAGTTGTCGGCGATCCCGGTCTGCTCGACGCCCGTCGGGCTGAAGAAGCGGATCGTCATCAGGATCGTGCACCCGTCGACGACGTGGGAGACGTTGATCGGACCCGTTCCGTTCTGCTGGAAGGGCGCCGCTGGATCCGGAACCGATCCGGTCGTGTTCAACCGCCAGAGCTCGGCCAGGTCGAGCAGGTCATGACCCTTCGCGAACAGGCCGGGGAAACAGTCGGTGATGGTCTGGACCTGCTTCTGCAGCGCGGCGTTGCCGCCGGAAGTGACCTTGCTGTCACAGCCGGCGAACAGGAGCGCACTGAGCAACAGGGAACTGCGGACGAGGAACATGGGAACCTCCAGTGTGAGAGGGGAGGCCGGCAGGATGTCGTCTGCGCGACGGGATCTCAACTGAGAACGCCCGGAGCAGGCCCTTGCCGCCACTCGGCCCTGCCCCGCGCCAGCGGCGTCCGTCCCGCAGATCCCGTTCTGCATCGCAGCCAGGGTCGGCCCGGCACGGCATGCTGTGCGAACCACCCTCGTGTCCCCCATGAACCTGCCGACGCTGCTCGCCGCCGCCCCCGACCTGCGTCTCGACAGCAAACGCCTCGTGCTGCGCCGCCTGGGTGCCGGCGACGTCGCCACCGCGCTCGTCCACGAACAGGATCGCCGCATCATGCGCTGGATCCGCGATCCGCAGCCGGTCACCGCGATGCGGGAGCGCATCGAGGCGATGCAGGCACCGTGGACCGGCGAGGACGGTGAGTGGCTGACGCTGGTGATCGAGCCCAAGGCGCAACCGATCATGGCCGGCATCGTCGTGTGCCGCGTGACGGTCGCCGCCAACGCCACGATGGAGCTCGGCTATCGCCTGCACCCGGACGTGCACCGCCGCGGCTACGCGTTCGAAGCGTGTGCACGCCTGCTCGGGCACCTGTTCGCCGTCGGGAACGTGCACAAGGTGATCGCCCTGTGCGTGGTCGAGAACGAACCGTCGTGGCGCCTGATGGCGAAGCTCGGCATGCAGCGCGAAGCGCGCCTGCGTGAGCACTCGCGGCTCGACGGCCAGTGGCGCGACGAGTTCGTCTACGGCCTGCTGGCGGACGAGTGGCGCCAGCCGGTCACGCCGTAACGGCAGCCGTCGCCGCCGCCGCCTCGCGCCGCCCCCGCCACAGGTACCACAGCGTGATGCCCCAGACGCCCATCGTGAACACGCCGAGCAGCATCGAGCCGGTCTGCGGCATGCTGCGCGTCAGGAAGTTCGCGATCTGCTTGCTGCCGAACACCACCGGCATGAACGGCTCGACCTTCACCGGCGCCTTCGGGTTGAGCTGGTGGCCGAACTCCCACAGCATGTAGACGAACCGGCCGAAGGCGACCACCGAGATGTAGGCGGCGATCATCGACAGGTCGATCATCGTGCGCACGTTGCCGAGCAGCGCCGCGCGCAGCGCCAGCAGCGCCATCGCGACCAGGCCGAACGGGATCCAGTCCAGGTCGCGCAGCTCCTCGCGCGTGATCGTGTGCATGCCGATGTAGTGGTTCAGCACGTTGATCTCGGCGACATCGTGGCCGTCGTTGCCGCCGACGACCTGATAGGAGTAGATGTCCATCTTCAGGCCGTCGGGATACTGCGGCGCCTTCATGCTGATCCGCCACAGCGGGAAGGCGAAGCTCAGCAGCAGCGGCACGATCAGCGCCACCAGCAGCAGGCGAGCACGGCCACGCAACGGCACGTCGAGGAAGTCCCAGAAACTGTCGGCAGTCGTTCGCATCGTTTGTCTCCGTCACACGAGGTCGCGGCGCCGGAACGCGCCGAGACTCCAGACCCACGCCGTCACGCCGAGCAGCAGCGGCCAGCCGATGCCGATCAGCAGGAGCCCCGTCGAACCGACGCGGTTCGCCAGGAAGAAGCCCACCGGCCCGAAGGTCGAGAGCTCCGGTTGTGCCGCCGACAGCAGCGCCAGGCGCGCGCATTGCACCGGGTTCAGCACCGCGAGCGTGAACACCGCGGACGGCGGCAGTTCCCACTGCAGCATCAGGCCGATCAGGCCGAAGTCGATCAGAGCCACGCCGGCGGCCCAGATCAGGATCGTCAGCATCAGCGCCTTGCTCTGGTTGCGCACCAGCGTCGACACCAGGAGCCCGATGGCCGTGAAGCAGAGCAGCAGGGACGTGCTGACGGCCATGCCGCGCAGCAGGAAGCCCCACGGCACCTCCTGGCCGAACGCCACCGCACCGACCAGCGCCATCACCGGCATCGCGACCAGCAGCGGCACCACCAACGCGAGCACGCGCACGAGCGTGGTGCCGAGGAAGTAGCCGCCGCGACTGACCGGGTTGCTGAGCAGCAGCTCCAGCGAGCCGTCGTCGCGCGCCGCGTTGACGACCTGGCCGGTCGCCGACAGCGCCAGCAGCGGCAACAGGAACAGCAGCGCGTGGCTCCACGACATCAGCGCGCGGCCCATGCCGGTGAAACCGATCACGCCCGACTCGCGCAGCCCCACCAGCACGAACATGCCGGCGAGGATCGCATGCACGACCAGGCAGAACAGCAGCCAGCGCGAGCGCAGGACCTCGGCGAAGTCGAGGCGGGCGACGACGGCGACCTCGGCGCGCAGCGACATCACCTGCCTCCGTGGCCGGAGTTGCGTTCGAGACACTTCCGGCGCGCCTCGTCGAGGCCGATGGCCCCCGGCGTGCCGACCTCGACCGCGCCGAGGCCGAAGCCCATCGGCGTCGGCGCGACGGCGACGAACGCGACCCGGTCGGGGGCGATCCAACCGTCCTTGGCGTGATCGTGGAAGAACATCGAGTGCACTTCGGGATGGTGTTCCTCGACGTAGAGGAACAGGCAGCCGGGGTCGTCGAAGGCCTGCGTGCGGCCGTCCTTGGTCGTCAGCTGCGCAGCGAACGGCGGTTCGCCGACGTGCATGCCGCACGCCGCGCAGGCGGCCTTGTCCCAGACGACGTCGACGGGACCATCGGGCAGCTTCACCGACGCCAGCACGGACCACGTGATCGCGGCGCCGACCGTGCTGACCACGACGGCGAGCAACGCGAACGGCACCAAGCGGGAAGTGAGCGTCATGACGTGCCTCCGGGAGTCGGCGGCTGCAGGCGTTCGACGTCGCGCGCCATCACGTCGTGCAGCTGCCCGTTGAGGTTCTTGCCGATCTCGCCGATCAGGCCAGCGCGCTCGTTGACCGGCAACGACAGGCTCCACCAGCCGGTGGCCCCCTGCGTGAAGCCACGGCCGCGCAGCCACTCGGCAGCAGGTTCGCCTTCGGCGTGCACTTCGACGACCGCTTCGGCGTGGTCGTCGAGGTAGGCGCCCGCATCCCCGTGCCAGGCGAGGCGTCCCTCGGCCAACACCACGACGCGATCGACGAGACGGCGGATCTCGTCGAGGCGATGCGAACAGAGCAGCACCGTGGTGCTGGCGGGCAGCGCCTCGACCAACCGGAAGAACGCCGCGCGGCTGTGCGGGTCCATGCTCGCGGTCGGCTCGTCGAGCAGCAGCAGTTCGGCGCCCGCGGCGAGCGCCAGCGAGGCGAGCACCTTCTGGCGTTGGCCGCCGGACAGCGCGCGGAACGGTCGCTTCGCCAGCACGGCGAGGTCGAGGTCGAGCACGGCGGCGAGGTCCGCGACCTGTTGCCAGGACTTGCCGCGCAGACCGGCGACCGCACGTACGACGTCGCGCACCGGCGCGGCGAGGCGCGGCGCGATCTGCGGCACGTAGGCGATGCGGCGTGCCAGCGCGCGCCGATCCTCGGCGGCGGGCTCGTCGTCGAAGCGCACCTCGCCGGTCGCGGTCAGCATGCCCATCAGCACGCGCACGAGCGTCGACTTGCCGGACCCGTTCGGACCGATCAGCGCGGTGCGGCTGCCGGCCGGCAACTCCAGCGAGACACCCTGCAGCGCGGTCGTGCGACCGAAGCGCTTGCCCAGGTCCCGCAGTTCAACGCGCACGTTCGACCTCCGGGGTCCATGCCATCGCCAGCGGTCGCAGCCGCGGCGATGCGTCGTGCAGCAGCTGGCGCGGCGCGAACAGCGGCATCACCTCGCCGACGATGTCGACCATCAGCATCGCCGGCGCGCCGTGCAGCAACGCCAGTTCGGGATACCGGCCCTCGAGCTGTGTCGACAGCCGGCGGAACTCGAACGGCACGTCGCCGCGGCCATCGCCGTCGAGGTCGTAGCCCTGGTAGGTGTCGTAGAAGTTGCCGGCGAAGTCACAGGTCATCGCATCGCCCTGCCCACCGACCTTGACCACGGCGCCGTTGTCGCCGAACTGGTTGTCGACGAACTCGCTGCGCTTGACGTTCGCATGCAGCGCCACGGCGCTCTCGGAGAAGCGCACGACGTTGCGCGCGTAGCGGTTGTGGTGTTCCGGATCGAGCGGTGCCGTGTCGATGTAGATCCCGGTCGTGTTCGCGAGCAGCCAGTTGTCCTCGATCGTCAGGTTGCCGGACTCCTTCAGGCCGATGCCGATGCCGGCCGAACCGCCCGACTTCGCCAGCAGGTTGCGCCGCATCAGGATGTCGTGGCTGTACATCACGAAGATGCCGACCTCGTTGCCGACCAGTCGACTGTCCTCGACCAGGTTCTCGTGGCTGTACATGAAGTGCGTGCCGTAACGGCAGCGCGTGACGCGGTTGCCCGAGAGGTGGTTGCGCGACGAGTACCAGACGACGACGTCGCGCGAGTCGGTGACGACGTTGTCGCGCACCTCCGAGTCGCTGGTCTCCCACAGCCGGATGCCGTCGCCGCGCAACCCCATCGCCTCCAGCCCGGTGCCGATCACCGTGTTGCCGAGCAGGTGCACACGCTGGCAGCGCTCGGCGAGGATGCCGAACAACGTGTCGCGCACGGTGACGGAACGCAGCGTGATGTCCTCGCCCTGCAGGTGCACGCCGCCGTCCATGAGGTCGAAGCGCTGGCCGCCGCCGACGACCGTGAACCCTTCCAGCAGCACGTCGTTGCCGAGCACGCGCACCGACGTACCGGCATCGGCTCGCAGCACGGCGGTCGCTGGCCCCCAGAGGTGCAGCGGTTTCGTCACCACGAACGGGCCGCGGTAGTCGCCCGGCTGCAGCAGCAGCACCGCGCCCGGGGCCGCCGCGTCGATCGCGGCCTGCAGCCCGTCGCCGGGCGGCACGATCACGCCGGTGGCGGGGCGCGGCGGCGCGGGAGGCGCCACCCGGTCACCACGATCGCCGCCACAGGCGACGACGGTGGCGCAGGCCAGGATGAGGAGCAGGATTCGCACGACCGGGACGGGATCGGTGTGGGCGAAGCGTGCTACCGGCGACGAACCGAGATCACTTCGGCTCGACCAGCAGGTAGCCCGCCATCTCGATGTGCAGCGCCGAGCAGAACTCGGTGCAGTAGAACGGGAACACACCGGCGCGCTTGACGACGAAGGTGATGTTGCAGCACTTGCCCGGCTCGAGGCTGACGTTGATGTTCTGGCCGCCGAACGCGAGGCCGTGCGTCGCATCCTTCGCCTGTTCGACGTTGGTCACGTGCACGTGCACGGTATCACCCTGCTTGACGCGGATGATGTCGGGCGAGAAGTGGCTGCGCACCGCGGTCATGTAGACGTGCACGCCGTCGGGCTTGCGCTCGATGCGTTCCTTGCCGGCGGTGGTCGCGTTCGCATCGACCTGGTGCGTAACCGGGTTCATGCCGATCGGCTTGTAGACCTCCTCGGCCTTGATCTTGTCGGCCTTGATCATCTGCGCGTAGTGCGGCTCACCGAGCGGCAACGGCATGTCGTAGAGCAGCTGCATCTTCGGGCCGCTGGTGTCGATCAGCTGGAAGTTCTGCGGCAGCAGCGGGCCGACCGGCGAGAAGCGGTCCAACGCCCACTTGTTCATCGCGATCAGGTACTTGCCGTCGGGACTGACGGTGTCGCCCTCGGCCATCACCAGGTGGCCGACGTTGTAGTGCGTGTCGATCTTGTCGACGACCTTGAGGTCCTTCAGCGACCACTTGGCGATCACGGTCTCGATGAACACCGACGTGTAGGCGTAGCCCTGGTCGTCGAACTGCGTGTGCAGCGGGCCGAGGCCGATCTCGCACTGGCCGCGGATCGACTCCTTGAAGTCCAGGATCGGCACGCCGTAGGGATCCTTGCCGACGTACTTCTTGTCCTTGATCATGCCGGCGATCTTCGGGATGTCGTAGACCGTGCAGTGCGTGTCGAGCTTGCCGCCGACGACGACCATGCTGCCGTCCGGCGTGATGTCGACGCCGTGGGGGCTCTTCGGCTCGGGAACGAACGCCATCACGTTCTCGTCGATCAGAGTCTGCATCGGGATCACGCGCATGCCGGCGATCGTCGTCGTCTTGCCGGCCTTGACCAGCTCCTCGCACCTGCGCCAGTTGATGCAGTGCAGGTAGTCCATGTCGTTCTGCGTCGCGCCGGACTCGAGCGGTGGGTTGCCTTCGAGGGTGCCGCCGTAGGCACGTTCGGTGTCGACCGAGTTGCAGAACACCCAGCCGTCGCTGACCTTCTTGCCGGCGTCGGCGAGGTCCTGCATGTAGGGCGGCAGCTCGATCGCGAACGACTCGGCCGGCACGATGCGGCCCTTCGCCTTGTCGAAGCGCCAGAAGATCATCGCGCCGCGGTACTTCTCGTTCCATTGCTCGATCGGCGCGTAGCCACCACCGAGCGGTGACGGATACTGCGACGTCTCGATCACGTAGTCGGTGTCGGGCGTCACGAACGTCGAGCCGTGCTCCGACGCGATCAGTTCGCTGGTGACGATCTGCTTGGTCGCGAAGTCCTCGAGGTCGACGACGGCGACGCGCGGGTTGCACTTGTCGTTGACGAAGATGAACCTGCCGTCGTAGTCGCCGCCGGCCTCGCTGAGCGCCGGGTGGTGCATGTCGCCCCAGGTGATGACGTTGTCGACCCGGTTGCCCTGCGCCAGCACGGTGCCGGTCTCGTCGCCGTAGCCGTAGCCCTGCCACGGCTCGGGCGTGAACACGCCGATGTACTTCAGGATGCGCATGCTCGGCACGCCGATGACGATCAGGTTGCCGCCGTGGCCGCCGGAAGCGAACGTGTAGTACTCGTCGTGCTTGCCGGTCGGCGTGTAGGTCTTCAACGCGGCGTTGACGTCGGCCTCGGACAGGCCACGCGCCTGCATCAGGGCCATCACGTCACCACCGCCGCCGGTGGCGGACGACGGACCGTTGCGGCCACCACACGCGGCAACGACGGCGATGGCGAGCACGGCTGCCACACGATTCCAAGGAGACGACTGGAGAGCTTGCATGGGGTCCTCTGTCTTCGGGGGGTTCGGCTGGGTTGGTGCCGGCGCGCGGCCGGCACGCGGCATCACTTGGCGCGGAAGTCGCGCACGATCCTGGTGAGCGCTTGGAGCGTCTCGGTCTTGCCCTTCAGCTGCGGCTGCGCCGGCATCATCGCGCTCTTGCCGACGGCGGCGCCGCCATACACGATCGTCTTCTGGATCTGCTCGTCGGTGACCGAGTCCTGCCAGGCGGCATCCACGAACGTGCGCGGCTTCGGATTGAGTGCCGCCGCGCCCGGACCGTCGCCGTGGCCAGTCAGGCCGTGGCAGGTGAAGCACAGCGATTCGAACAGCGCCTTCGCCTCCGTGGCCGCCATCGGCTCGGCCCCTGGCTTCGTGGCGGCACTCGACGACTTCGCAGGCGTGGCGTCGCCGCCACCGCAGGCGGCGAGGGAAAGGGCGAGGAGGACGATGGCGCGACGGGTTCGTTTCATGGGCTCACTCCGTAACTCTGGCATAATGGATGCGCGCATCGAGAAATACACAGAACCGATGGGGTGGCCCTGGTTGGGGCCGATCTACGCACTTGGCCGCATGCACCGTCCAGGACCTTCGGTGGCACGGCGCGGTCCACAGCGTGCGCACCGGGCTGATCGCCGTATTGTGAAAGTCGCCGCAATTCTGGACCTTCCTATCCTCTACTCCTGGAGGAACTCATGCCGCTTCGTCTCCCGTCGTCGATCGCCCTCGCCTGCCTGCTCGTCGCCTGTTCCGACGCTTCTGTCGGGCCAGCCTCCACCCCGGCGCCGGCGAACGCGGTCAAGCGCACCAGCGAGATCCCGCCGCTGGACCCGAACAACATCGTCAGCATCGCCGTCGGGTCGAAGGACCACACGACGCTGGTCGCGGCGCTGAAGGCGGCCAACTACGTCACGTCGGTCGCCAACCCGGGTCCACTGACCGTGTTCGCCCCGACGAACGCCGCCTTCGACAAGCTGCCGGCCGGCACCGTCGAAGGGCTGCTGAAGCCCGAGAAGCAGGACGACCTGAAGGCCGTGCTGAAGTACCACGTCGCCCCCGGCACCTATGAGCAGCCCGCACTCAAGGACGGCATGCAGCTCGGCATGGCCGACGGCAAGAAGGTCGCGATCAAGGTGGTCGACGGCAAGGTCACGGTCAACGGCGCCAACATCCTCGCCTCGATCCGGGCCTCGAACGGCGTCGTGCACGTGATCGACGCGGTGCTGCTGCCGCCGGCCAAGTAACCCGCGATCTCACCCACGCGCTCGGGAGCTGCTGGCGCAGCCGGCCGCGCGCACCCATCATGAGCCGGATGCTGCTGAACCTGACCGCCGTCTACGGCCTGCGCGCGATGGCGACCCTGGCCGGGCTCTCACCCGGCGAGAGCATCAACGCCGCGACGCTCAGCGAGCGCACCGGCGTGCCGCAGCAGTACCTGTCGAAGGTGATGCGCAAGCTGGTGGTCGCCAAGCTGGTGCGTTCGCAGCGCGGCCACGGCGGCGGCTTCGGTCTGTTGCGGCCACCGGCGAAGATCGCCCTCACCGACGTGCTGAGGGCGATCGACATCGAACTCGACGGGGGCTGCGCGTTCGGCTACGAACAGTGTGATCCGCAGAACCCGTGCGCGCTGCATCCGATCTGGACCAGGCTGCAGCAGAACCTCGACGACTGGACCAGCGACAGCACGCTGGCCGACCTCGGGCCGCCGTCGTCGGGCCGCAGCCGGCGCCGCGACTGACCGACTTCACCGCCGAGGAGAACGAGACGCGTGCCCTGCCCGGCGTCGCTCCGGCACGGCGCCGCGTCGCGGCTGGTCTGCCAGGACGGAACAGCGCGTTCGGCGCGACGTGCCACAGGCCAGTGAGAAACACGCGTTCTGCGGCTGCGCACCGACGGCTCGTTCGCGATGACCCATGTCGTCACATCCGGCTGGCGCATCGATTCGGGCAGCACCACCGACAACGTGCTGGTCGGCTGCGGCAACGGCGACACGGGCCCAGGTGGCCACATGGCGCGGGCACGAAAGCCCCTCGTCGCCCCCACCGTCTGCGGTAGCCTGCGAGGCATGCCATCCGCCTTCGACCGCTATCTCGTGCAGCCCGGCAAGCCGCTGCGCCTGGCCGACATCGACCCGCGCGACACCAAGGCGTTCGACGGCGACAAGGACGCCGGGCGCGCGCGCAAGGCGAAGCTGAACGCGCGGCTCGAAGAACTGCAGGAAGCGCTGCACGCCGAGGGCCGGCACCGGCTGCTGGTCGTGCTGCAGGCGATGGATGCGGGCGGCAAGGACGGCACCATCCGCAGCGTGTTCGAGGGCGTGAACCCGCAGGGCGTCAAGGTCGCGTGCTTCAAGCAGCCGACGCCGATCGAACAGGCGCACGACTTCCTGTGGCGCGTGCATCCACACGCGCCGGGCTGCGGCGAGATCGCGATCTGGAACCGCAGCCACTACGAGGACGTGCTGGTCGCGCGCGTGCACGACCTCGTGCCCGAGAAGCGCTGGCGGCAGCGTTACGAGCACATCGTCGCGTTCGAGAAGCTGCTGGCCGAAGAAGGCACGACGATCTGCAAGTTCTTCCTGCACATCTCGAAGGACGAACAGCAGCAGCGCCTGCAGCAACGCATCGACGACCCGAAGAAGCGCTGGAAGTGGAGCAGCGGCGACCTCGACGAGCGCCGGCGCTGGCACGACTACCAGCAGGCCTACGAGGACGCGCTGGCGGCGACCAGCACCAAGCATGCGCCGTGGTACGTCGTGCCCGCCGATCGCAACTGGTACCGCGACCTGATCGTCAGCGAAGTGCTGGTCGCGGCGCTGGAGGCGATGCAGATCCGGTTGCCGGAGGGTGATCCCGGCATGCACGGGCTGCAGGTGACCTGAGTCGGGTCGTCCTTCCGGGGCCCGACTCGCCCGGTTCGGTTGCGGCAGGGAGGCGCGCGAATAGCCGCAGTCCCGTTCCCCCACCCACCGGAGTTCCGCATGGTCCGTCCCTGTCTCGCCACTTCCCTGTCGACCCTTCTGCTGCTCGCACCCGCGGCGATCTGCCAGGGCACGACGCCCGCCGACCTGCAGCAGGTGCGCAAGGCCGCCGACGCCGCGGTGCAGGCCGGCGAGTTCGAAACCGCCGCTGCCGGCTTCCGCAAGCTGACCGAAGCGAACCCCAAGGACGCCCAGGCCTGGCACATGCTCGGCTACAGCCTGCACGCCGGCGGCAAGCTCGACGAGGCGCTGCCGATCCACCTGAAGGCGGCCGGTTTCAAGGCGACCGCGGCGCCCGCCAGCTACAACGTCGCCTGCGTGCACGCCATGCAGGGCCACACCGACGAGGCGTTCGCCTGGCTGGACAAGGCGATCGCGCGCGGCTTCCGCGACGCCGACCTGCTCGCCAACGACACCGACCTCGCGTCGCTGCGCAAGGACGCGCGGTTCGCGGCGCTGACCGACAAGCTGGCGAAGCACAGGGCGGCGGCACCGAAGGGCGCCCAGGCGCTGACGCAGGTCACCGAACGCAAGGCGACCCGCATGCTCTGGTTCGACGACAACGGCATTCCCGGCGAGATCGCGATCTCGTATGCGCCGGTGCCGTGGAACGAGCGCTACGACGTGGCGCTCGCCGGCGGCAAGTTCCAGGGCCAGCGCTGGCGCCTCGGCGCCGACTTCTGGACCACGCTCGACACCTCGGTGCCGATGCAGTTCGGCGCCGTTGCCGTGGCCCCGGGCTACTACTACCTGACCGTCGTGCAGCGGGCCGAGAACGACTTCGTGCTGGCGCTGCACGACGCCGCCGCGGTGCGCAAGCAGAAGATCGACGCGGCGTTCGCGCAGCAACTGCAGGGCGGCATCGAGGTGCCGCTCGTGCACGCCGCCACCGACGAAATCGCCACCGAACTGTCGATCGCACTGAGCGCCGACGATGGCTCGGCCACCCACGGCACGCTCGCGATCCGGTTCGGCAGCCACCAGCTCAGCGCCGCCACCGAGATGAAGCTCGAATGACGCCCGGACGCTCGCCGAAGGCACCTGCCAGCTGACGCCGGCGGCCGCCGCCGCTATCCTGCCGCGCTGCCGCCATGTTGCGCCCCGCGTTGTTGCTGAGCCTGTTCGCCTGCCTGCCGCAGGATCCGACCAAGGTCGGGTTCGCGACGCTGGCCAGCTTCGACTACACGGAGGGCATGACGCTGCCGAAGGAGGTCACCAAGCTCGACGAGCAGGTGATCTCGATCTCGGGCTTCATGCGCCGCGAAGTGCCCGGCGGCGGCCCGGTGCACGACTTCCTGCTGATCAACGACGGTTGCGGCTGCAACGGCACGCCGAAGATGAACGAGATCGTGTTCTGTACGCTGCCGGACGGCGTCTCGATGGACGTCAAGCCGGGCATCGTCACCGTGACCGGCAAGCTCTACGTCGGCGAGTCCAAGGAAGAGGGCGTGGTGGTGATGCTCTACCAGATGGACGCGGACACGGTCCTTTGAGGCACGGTTCTGTGAGAGATCGTGCCGAGAGACGCTTGCCGTGACCCGCGCGAACCCCGTACGCATCCTGTTCTGGCTCGCGCTCTGCGTGCCACTGCTCGCGTTCTGGCCGAGCAGCCAGGGCGAGGCCGGCGAAGACTGGGCCCAGCACGTCGACAAGGCCTGCACGTCACCGCGCTACGGCCTGCGCATCGCGGCCGCGCGCAAGGTCGCCGACGGCGGCGACGCGGCGGTGCCCGCGATCCGCGCCTACGCGGCGAAGCACGGCAAGAACGCGCTGCCATCGACGCTGGTCGACGCGATCGCCGATGCCAAGAACCCCGGCAACGTAACGCTGGCGCTGCTGCGCGACTGGGCCGTGGACACCGACTTCTACTGGCGTTCGTCGGCGATGCGCGGGATCGCGCTGCGGGGCAGCCAGAGTCTGGCGGATGCGTTCGCCCTCCCCGGTCTGTTCGCGGTGTACCTCGACGACCCAGCGTGGCTGATGCGCACGCATGCGCGCTTCGGCAGCGTGCAGCTCGGCAAGACGGAATTGACGATGCTGCCGGAGAACGACCCGCGGGCGCGCGTGCGCCTCGCGGCGTTGGTACTCGCCGCCGGCAAGATCACGCCGCCGCTACAGCCGCTGTTCGACGCGCTCGCGGACGACCGCACGTTCCACGACGTGCCCTGGGGCAAGCGGCTCGGCCAGGAAGCGCACAAGGCGCTGAAGGCCTGGCTCGGCGACGATGGCCCGACGCCCGAAGGCGGCTCGGCCGAGGCCAAGGACGCCGCGATCGAAGCGCTGCTGGCGGCCGCGCGCACGAAGTCCGGCCAGGACCTGCACCTGCCGGTGCCCGCCATCGATCCGGCGATCGCGTTCGCCGGCGGCATCGAGCTGCTGTCGTGCAAGAGCGGCGACGTGTTCGTGCAATGGACGCAGGACGGCGAAGTGGCGGGCGGCCTCGACGGCAGTACCCGCATCCAGCTGCCGGCCGCGGCCTGGCAGCAACTGCAGCAGGAACGCACAGCGCTCGATCTCGGCGGCGACCCGGGTGTCGTCGTCTGCGACAGCCTGCGTCTGTTCTGGACGCAGCCCACGACCGACGTCAAAGTGGCGCCGGCCAGCCTGCCGGCCGCGGCTGGCAAGTGGCTCGAGCATCTGGCCCGAGCGGTCGAAGAGGCCGGGGCAGCGAGCCTCGGCCGAGACCTGCTCGCGGGGCTGCCTCAGTTCGCGGCGCGTTGACCTGGAGACCCTTCTTCGATGTGTGGCATCATCGCCGTGTTGCGCCGCCAGAGCGGCCGCCGACCCCCCGCCCCCGATCTGCTGCTGCAGCAGCTGAGCGAAGCAGAACAGCGGCTGGCCAAGGGTCTCGACGCGAAGGCACTCGACGACGCCGCCGAGGCGCTGCGCCGCCTCGACCGGGAACTGCGCGGGATCCCCGGCCTGTGGACGCTGCTGCAACACCCCGACCTCACGGCGCAGCTGCGCCCGCGGCTGACCACGATGCAGGCCGGACTACTGACGTTCGAGCGGTCGCTGGACCAGCAGGGTGTCGGTGAGACCGCCGACGCCACGATCGAACTGCGCAACGCGGCGCTGGTGCGCATCAAGGACGCGCTGTGGGCGGTGCTGCAGGATCGGCTGCCGCACGCCGATGCCGTGCGGGATCTCGCCGGTGGCACGGTGCCGCACCCAGCCGCGGCCGCCGCATGGGCGAGCCTGCAGGGTGCGCTGTCGGCGCTGGATCGCCTCGAGGTGCGCGGTCGCGACTCGGCCGGCGTGACCGTGATCGTCAGCGGCATCGACACGGGATCGCCGCAGTTGCAGCAGCTGTTCGCCGGCCGCGACGACGATCCGTTGTTCCAGGACGGCTCAGCGCGCATCGCCGACGGCTGCCTCGACCTCGTCTACAAGCACTCGGCCGAGATCGGCGAACTCGGCGACAACGTGCGCACGCTGCGTGACCACATGCGCAGCGACAAGCTGCTGCACACAGCACTGCAGTCGGCGACCTGCGAAGCGCTGGTGCTCGGCCACACCCGCTGGGCCAGCGTCGGCATCATCAGCGAACCGAACGCGCACCCGCTGAACAGCGAAGAGCAAGCCGGGCAGGGCACCGACGGCCCCTACGTGCTCGGCGTGCTGAACGGCGACGTCGACAACCACCACGAACTGATCGCGCGCCACGGCCTGTCGCTGCACGACGCGATCACGACCGACGCGAAGGTGATCCCGGCGCTGGTGTCGCGGCAGATGGGCGAAGGGCAGCCGTTCGCGGCAGCGTTCCGCCGCACGGTGGCGTCGTTCGAGGGTTCGGTCGCGATCGGTGCCGCTACCACCCGCGACCCGCACCACCTGGCGCTGTCGCTGCGCGGCTCCGGCCAGGCGCTCTACGTCGGCATCGGCGAGGACACGTTCGTGGTCGCCAGCGAGCCGTACGGCGTGATCGAGGAGTGCGATCGCTACCTGCGCATGGACGGCGAGACGCCGGGCAACCCCGCCAACCCGACGGCATCGCGCGGCCAGGTGGTCGTGCTCGACCGCCGCCAGGCCGGTGACCTCGCGGGCATCCAGCGGCTCGCCTTCGACGGAACTACGCTGCCGCTGACACCGAAGAGCCTGACCGCCGCCGCGGTGACCACGCGCGACATCGACCGCGGTGAGTTCCGCCACTTCCTGCAGAAGGAGATCCACGAGGCGCCGCGCTCACTGCAGAAGACGCTGCGCGGCCGGATCGTGCGCCGCGACAACCGCCTGCGCGTCGTGCTGCCGGAGTCGTCGTTGCCGAAGCAGGCGATCGAATCGCTGCAGCACGGCCACACGCGCCGCGTCCTCGTCATCGGCCAGGGCACCGCCGCGGTGGCCGGCCAGGCCGTCGCCGCGGCGATCGCCGACGCGCTGGCCGGCAGCGGCATCGCGGTCGAGGCGACGCCGGCGACCGAGCTGTCGGGCTTCGGCCTGCAGGACGACATGCGCGAGACGCTGATCGTCGCGATCTCGCAGTCGGGCACCACGACCGACACCAACCGCACCGTCGACCTGGTGCGCGCCCGCGGCGCCAAGGTGCTGGCGATCGTCAACCGCCGCGGCAGCGACCTCTGCGACAAGGCCGACGGCGTCATCTACACCAGCGACGGCCGCGACGTCGAGATGAGCGTCGCCAGCACGAAGGCCTTCTACGCCCAGTGCGCGGCCGGCCAGCTGCTGGCGCTCGCACTCGCCCGCGCCGCCGGGTCCGCCGACGACGCCGCCGAACACCAGTTGCTGCAGGCGATGATCGACCTGCCCGAGGCGATGCGCGCCGTGCAGGCGCAGGAGCCGCTGATCGCCGAGATCGCGAAGGCGCACGCGCCGCAGCGCCGCTACTGGGCGATGGTCGGCAACGGCAAGAACCGTATCGCCGCCGCCGAGGTGCGCATCAAGCTCAGCGAGCTGTGCTACAAGTCGATCGCCTGCGATTCGACCGAGGACAAGAAGCACATCGACCTGTCGTCGGAACCGATGATCCTCGTCTGCGCCGCCGGCCTGTCGGGCTCGACCGCCGACGACGTCGCCAAGGAGGTCGCGATCTACAAGGCGCACAAGGCGTGCCCGATCGTGGTCGCCACGCAGGGCGAAGAGCGCTTCGCCGCCAGCGCCAAGGCCGTGATCCCGGTGCCCGCGGTCCACCCCGCGCTCGCCTACGTGCTGTCGACGATGGCCGGCCACCTGTTCGGCTACCGCTGCGCGCTGGCGATCGACCAGCTGGCGCTGCCGCTGCGGCGCATGCGCGGCGCGATCGAGGCGGCGTTCGCCGAAGGCAGGCCGAGCGGCGACGTGCTCGGCACGTTGCGGCCGCTGCTGCAGCCGCACTGGATCGAGTTCCGCAAGGACCTGATGCTGTCGCGCTACGACGGCTCGCTCGAGGCATCTACCGCCTCGCGGCTCACGTCGCTGTGCAACTACGCGCTCGGCTTCCTGTCGCTCGACGTGTTCGCGGTCGAGTTCGGCGAACCGGGTACGCCCGGCGTCGTCGTCGACCGCCTGACCGACGAACTGACGAAGGCGATCGACCAGCTGACGCGCCCGGTCGACGCGATCAAGCACCAGGCGAAGACCGTCACCGTCGGCATCTCGCGCGCCGACGAGGCGCTGCTGACGGTGCCGCTGGTGCGCGCGCTGATGGAAGCGGGTGCGGGCCGCGACCGCCTCGGCTACCGCGACCTGCGCGCGCTCGCCGGGCTCGATCCGGCGGTGATCGAGGTGCTCGGCAGCACGCGTTACGCGATCGACGGCGACGTCGACGGTGGCGCAGCGAAGATCAAGGTCGTCGACCAGCGCGGCATCGCCACGAAGCTGCGTTCGCGCACCGGCCAGAACCCGCTGCTGAAAGGCACCAAGCATCTGGTCGCGACCGAGAAGCAGGCGATGGTCGCCAAGGGCCGCAGCGACGACCGCACGGTGATCCTGGTGCCCGAGGTCGAACAGAACCGCACGGTCGGCATCACGCTGCTGCACGTGAAGTTCCACGAACTGCTCGACGCGGCGACGCTGCGCGGCGTGCTCGGCGGCTACCGCAACCGCTACGGCGCGCTCGCCGATGCCGTCACCGAGACCGAGCCGTCGTTCGACGAGAGCCTGCTGGCGTCGATGCCGGTAGTCGACCTGCTGTGCGAGCCGATCTACTCGCTGGCCGATCGTTGGCGGCAGGGCACGCTGCACGGTTCGTGATCGCGCCTACCGAGGACCAGCAGCACCGGCCGCTCCGCCGGCGGCTCTTCGCCCGCTCGAAGTGTGCTGCGTGCTCGGCACCGAGGCGATCGCCGAAGGCGCCGAGCGGGAAGAGGACCGCGCCTGCCGGGCGACGAGCGAGAAGCTGCACGCGACCCGTTGCCGGGCCGCCGAACCGCCGCGACACCACACCGGCAGTCTCATGAATATCCGACACAGCGTGTCGGATATTCATGGTAGAGTCTGGCCGTGAACATCCGTCGAGCCGCCCACATCCCAAACGTCCGGCGCTTGCTCCGCGACAATCCGGTGGTAGCCGTGCTCGGCGCCCGCCAGGTCGGCAAGACCACCCTGGCGCGGCAGGTCATGGCGAACTGGCGCGGCCCGAAGACCTTCTTCGATCTCGAGGACGAGGTCGATCGCCGCAAGCTGCAGGACCCCGGCCTCGCCCTGCGGGATCTGCGAGGCTTGGTCGTGTTGGACGAGATCCAGCACCTTCCCGAAGTCTTCCGTTTGTTGCGAGTGCTCGCCGATCGCCCGCGGCGTCCCGCCCGGTTCCTCGTACTGGGCAGCGCTGCGCCAACGCTGCTGCGCCAGACGTCCGAATCCCTGGCCGGTCGCATCGCCTTCCATGAGATGGCGGGGATCACCCTCGACGAACTGCCTCGTGGCCACTCGATCGACCGCCTCTGGCTGCGCGGCGGCTTTCCGCCGTCGCTGCTGGCTCGCACCGAGGCACGCAGCATCGAGTGGCGGACCGACTTCATCCGCACCTTCCTCGGGCGCGACCTGCCGGCGCTGGACGTCGGTCCACGTCCCGCCCAACTCGAACGCTTCTGGCGCATGCTGGCGCACTGGCACGGCCAGATCTGGAACGCCGCCGAGTTCGCCCGTTCGCTCGGCACGAGTGACAACACGGCTCGCCGCTACCTCGACCTCCTGGCACAGACGTACGTCGTGCGCGTGCTGAAACCCTGGCACGAGAATCTGGGCAAGCGTCAGGTGAAGTCGCCCAAGGTCTACGTCGCGGACAGCGGGCTCGCGCACACCCTGCTCGGCATCCAGACGCGCGACGAGCTGAAGGGTCACCCGAAGGTCGGCGCTTCGTGGGAGGGGTTCCTCGTCACCCAGGTCGTCGAGCGGCTCGGCGCCCGTGCCGAGGAATGCCACTTCTGGAGCACCTACCAGGCCACAGAGCTGGATCTGATGGTCGTGCGCGGGAAGCAGCGACTGGGGTTCGAGTTCAAGCTGTCGGAGGCTCCCGACCTCACCGCGTCGATGCACATCGCGCTGCGCGACCTGAAGCTCGACCAACTGACGGTCGTGCACGGAGGCAAGGAGAACTGGGCGATGGCGGACCGGGTGCGCGCGGTCGCAGCCCATGGACTGCTCGGTGAGATCAAGCCGATGTGAAGGCACCTGCTGGTCGCGGCGACGTTGCGCGGCGCGCTCGCCGACACGGTCACCGGGACGGAGCCGTCGTTCGACGAGAGCCTGCTGGCGTCGATGCCGGTCGTGGACCTGCTGTGCGAGCCGATCTACTCGCTGGCGGATCGTTGGCGGCAGGGCACGTGCATCGCAGCTGACCTCTTCCACGGCGAGCCCGGCAGACTATCCTCGGCGCCCGCATGCCCGTCCCCCTGATCGATCTCACCCGCGACAAGGCGCAGCTCGCCGAAGTCGAAGCGGCCGTCGTGCGCGTCGTGCGCAGCGGCCAGTACGTGCTCGGCCCCGAAGTCGAGAACTTCGAGAGCGAGCTGCAGAGCTACCTCGGCTGCAAGCACGCGCTGTCGATGTCGTCCGGCACCGACGCTCTGCTGGCGCCGCTGATGGCGCTCGGCATCGGGCCTGGCGACGAGGTGGTGCTGCCGACCTACTCGTTCTTCGCCACTGCCGGCGTGGTCGCGCGCACCGGCGCGAAACCGGTGTTCGTCGACGTCGAGCCGACCTTCCTGAACATCGACCCGCAGCGACTCGAAGACGCGCTGCGGGCGTGTCGCCGGCCGAAGGCGGTGATGGCGGTGCACCTGTTCGGCGCCACGTTCGACGTCGATGCCGTGCTGGCGATCTGCCGTCGCTACTCGGTGCCGCTGATCGAAGACGCGGCGCAGGCGATCGGCACCAAGCGCAACGGCCGCATGTGCGGCGGCGACGGTTTGTGTGCGGGCTGGTCGACGTTCCCGACCAAGAACCTGGGCGGCATCGGCGATGGCGGCTTCCTGACCACCAACGACGACCAGTTCTTCGCCACCTGCAAGCTGCTGCGCAACCACGGCATGGCCGAGCAGTACAAGCACCACCTGATCGGCGGCAACTTCCGCATGGACGCGATCCAGGCGGCGGCGCTGCGCGTGAAGCTGCGCTCGATGGACAAGATCACCCAGCAGCGGCGCGAGAACGCGGCGCGCTACCGGCAGCTGTTCGCCGACGCGAAGCTGCTCGACTGGGCGCAGCTGCCGACCGACACCGATGGTCACGCGTACCACCAGTTCGTGCTGCGCGTGCCGAAGGCGCAGCGCGATCCGGCGATCGCGCACCTGCGCCAGCAGGGCATCGGCTGCGCGGTCTACTACCCGATCCCGTTCCACCGGCAGCCCTGTTTCCAGCACCTGGTCGGTCCGGGTGGCGCCGATCCGAAGGGCTTCCCGGTCGCCGACGAGGCCGCCGCGACCTCGCTGGCGCTGCCGATCTTCCAGGGCCTCACCGAGGCCGAGCAGATCGACGTGGTCGGTGCACTGGCGCAGTTCATTCGGTAGAGCGAATCGCCGCCGGCATGATTTGTAGATGATTGGTTGTTTGTCTACAAAACTTGGCGACTTTCGTCAGCCCGCTGCCTAATCGTCTCCCCGTGCCCTGGTTCGATGGCATCGCCGCCGATGCGGCCGGACGTCTCGTCGCCACCGTCGAGGGAGCGCGCGCCTTCCTGCCAGACCCGCTGCCAACGGGCCTCTCCGTGCCGGCATCCACCCAGCGCCTGCTTGCGGATGCGCGCGGGGAGTTGGGCAAGTTGTGGGGTATCGGGCGCCTGCTGCGCAACCCGCGGCTGTTCGTCGGACCGCTGCAGGCACGCGAAGCTGCGGCCTCGAGCCGCATAGAAGGCACCAAGACCACCAACGAGGAAGCCCTCGCCAACGAAGCGGTCGGCGTCGACCCAGCCGAAGATCGCGACGGCCAGGAAGTTCAGAACTACCTGCGCGCGCTCGCGCACGGCACCGCCTCCCTGCACCAGGGGCGCGCGTTGAACCGCAGCCTGCTGCTCGAACTCCATCGCACCTTGCTCGACGGTGTTCGCGGCCAAACCGCCGTGCCCGGTCGCTTTCGCGAGTCGCAGGCATTCCTCGGCAAGGAGACCGACACGATCCACACGGCGCGCTTCGTGCCGCCGCCCGCGATCCACATCGACGTCTGCATGGAGCAGCTCCAGGAGTACCTCGACGACCGGGCGCACGACGATCCGTTGGTGCGCGCCGCGTTGGTTCACTACCAGTTCGAGACCATCCACCCGTTCGAGGACGGCAACGGGCGGGTGGGACGGCTGTTGATCGCGCTGCAGACGATCGCCGACGGCCTCCAACAGCAACCGCTGCTCTACGTGTCCTCGCGTTTGGAGGCGCGCCGCCAGGATTACTACGACCGGCTGCTGCAGGTCAGTCTTCGTGGCGACTTCGTGCCCTGGATCGATTTCTTCCTCGGCGAAGTACTCGCGAGTGCACGCGACACAGCCGACAAGATCCACACCCTGCTCGGTCTTCTCGACGGCTTCCGGGAACAGCTGCGCGATGCCAACACGACCGGCCCGCTGCGCTTGGTCGACCTGATCGAGCGGTGGCCGTTCTTCACCATCGGGGACGCCCGCCAGCACCTCGGCGTCGAGGCCCCGGCGACGGCGAGGGCTGCCATCGACACTCTGGTTCGTGCAGGAATCGTCACCGAGTATGCGCGGACATCACGCCGCAACCCCGGCCGGCCGGCAAGGGTCTACTGGTGTGAGCCGGTCGTGCGCGTGCTGCGCACATGAGACCTTCGGCGGTTGCCGATGCGGAAGCCGCCCGGATCAGCGCGTGACCAGCGGCACCGGCCCGCTCAGCGTCGGCAGCCCGTTGCCGTCGAACACCGCACCCTGCACGCACGCCACGTCACCGAGCAAGGACGGCGTGGTCGGCATCAGGAAGGTCAGCGCGAGCCCGGTCGCGTCGACGATGCCGAGCAGCGGCACCGCGTAGGACTGCGTGAGGTCGATGTAGAGGCCGGCGAAACCGAGGAACAGCGGCGGCGCGAACGGCGCCACGGCGACCATGCCCGGCTGCGGCGTATTGCTGGTGCAGCGGATCGAACCGGTGCCGCCGAGCGGGCCGCCGTGCACCGTCACGATCGGCGGGTCCACGGTGACCACGCTGGAGTTGCCGCCGATCGACAGCGGCACGGCGCCGTTCGCCGGCGCGAGCACGAAGTGGCTCGGGTCCCACTGCACGAGGCAGTTCACCGCTTCGATCGCCGGCAGGGGCAGCTGCGAAGTGTTGGCAACCCGGATCCTCGTCCCACCGTCGCCTGCGAGTCGGATGCCGCAGTAGACGAGATACAACGCCGGCAGGTCGAACCCGTCGAAGCTGCCACCGGCGAAATCGAGGGTGCAGTTGAGCGCCGCCACGGCGCTGCCGGCCGGACTCGACACGCGCACGTCGTTGGCCACCACGGTCGCCGTCTGCAGCAGCAACCCCGGCGTACCGGCCAGCTGGCAGTCGTGCAGCAACACGGGGCCAGCGTTCTGCACGTCGATCGCCGCCGCCGCGGTGCCCGCGGCGATCGTCAGGCCTTCGACGAAGACCCGGCCGGCGGTGTTCGCGATCCGGATCGCGCCGAGCGTGCCGGGCAGGACCTTCGCGCCATCGGCGACCAGCACGAACGTGCCATCCGCCGCCATGCCGCTCAGCGTGATCGCATAGGCGGCGCCGGCCGCCGGGCGGATCGAGCCCCCCGACGCACCGAACTGCAGGAAGATGCGCAGCGGCTTGTTGGTCGAGAAGCCGGTGTACATGCCCGGGCGCACCAGCACCACCGACCCCGGCGCCGCCAATGCGACCGCCGACTGCAGGTCGACGTAGTCCGGGTTCAACCCACCGACCGTCACGACCTGGGCCATGAGGCTGTTCAGCAGGCCGCCAGCCAGGACGGCGCACACGACGAGGAAGTTCTGCAAGGCGTTCTCCTCGCCGGATCGTAGCGCGCCGCGCGTTTGCGGCATGCGCAATCAGCACCGTGGCGGGCCGGCCGCAATTCGCGCCGTCCTGCTTGACCCGCCGTGGAGCTTCCAGCATCGTGCGAGCGATCGCTGGAGGAGCGGCCGCGATCGAATCGTGCTCGGACAACGTGCCGTCGGTCAGCCGGCGCGGAAGGTCCGAGCGGTGCGGCGCAGCTTCGGCGATCCCGGATTCCTGCCGTGGAACGACAACCGTGACTCCGATGCTCTCTGCCGCGGCGCATGTGCCGACGGCCGCCTGGCTGCTCGATCGCACGGAGGCGTTGTGCCGCGACGACACCACGACCGGCCGCGAAGACCACGGCCTGCCCGGCCTGCGCGCGCTGCTCGCCGAACTCGGCGCCGCGGTCGAACTGCAACCCGTGGCGCCCGGCCGTCACAACGTGCTCGCGACCTGGGGCACGCCGCGCCTGCTGTTCTCGACGCACCTCGACACCGTGCCGCCGTTCCTGCCGCCGAAGCGACAGGGCGACCTGCTGAGCGGCCGCGGCACCTGCGACGCGAAGGGCCAGATCGTCGCACAGCTCGGCGCGATCCAGGCGCTGCTCCGGGCCGCCGGCCCAGGCTTCGCGTGGCTCGGCGTCGTCGGCGAGGAGACCGACAGCATCGGTGCGACGGTGGCCGCCGCGCTGGCGCCGCGGTTCCTGACCTGCACCGCGGCGATCAACGGCGAGCCGACCGAGAACCGCCTCGCGACCGGCCAGCGCGGCTCCTTGCAACTGCGCCTGCAGACGACCGGCCTCGCCGCGCATTCGGGTACGCCCGAACTCGGCAAGTCGGCGATCTGGCCGCTGATCGACTGGCTGCAGCAGCTGCGCAGCCTGCCGCCCCGGATCGACGAAGAACTCGGTCCCGAGGTGTGGAACCTCGGCGCGCTGCAGGGTGGCGGCGCCCTGAACGTGATCCCGGCCCATGCCGAGGCGCAGCTGTTCGTGCGCTCGCTGCCCGACTCGCAGTTCGCCGACAAGGTGCGCGAGCTGGCGCCGGCCGAGGGCCGCGTCGAGCTGGTCGCCGACACGCCGGCGGACCGGTTCCCGCGGTTGCCGGGCTTCCCGCACGCACCGGTGACCTTCGGCAGCGACGCGCCGCGCCTGCGGCAGCTGGTCCCCGGCCACCGCATCGCGCTGTGCGGGCCGGGCAGCATCCGCGTCGCCCACACGCTCGACGAACACGTCACCGGTGCGGACCTGCGCGCCGGCTGCGAACTGCTGGTCGCGGTCGCCGAGGCCTTCTCGAGGAGCGCCGCAACGTGATCGTCATGAAGTTCGGCGGCTCGTCGGTCGCGGGGGCCGAGCAGCTCGGCCGCGTCGCCGATCGGGTGCTCGCCCGTCGCACGCTGCAGCCCTGCGTCGTCGTCTCGGCGATGGGCAAGACCACCGATGCGCTGTTCGCAGCGGCGACGACCGCGCGCAGGGGCGACATCGATGCGGCGCTGGCTACGATCGCACCGGCGCTCGACCACGCCGAAGCAGTCGCCGGCGAACTGCTCGGCGACGACGATGCGAGCGCGCTGGCGGCGATCGCGGTCGTTCGCGACGAGCTGCACGTGCTGTTGCGTGGGGTCGCGATGCTGCGCGAACTGACGCCGCGCACCACCGATACGATCGTGGCCTACGGCGAACGCCTGTCGAGCCTGCTGCTGTCGGCGCTGCTTCTGCAACGCGGCTGCTCGGTGCTGCACGTCGACGCGCGGCGGTTCCTGCGCACCGACGATCGCTTCGGCCATGCGCGGCCGCAGCGCGACGTGATCGCGCGCCTCTGCGGCGAACTCGTCACGCCGCGCCTGCAGGCCGGCACGATCGTCGTCACCGAGGGCTACGTCGGCGCGACCGCCGAGGGCTACACGACGACGCTCGGCCGCGGCGGCAGTGACTGGTCGGCCGCGCTGCTCGGCGAAGCGCTGCGCGCCGAAGAAGTGCAGATCTGGACCGACGTCGAAGGCGTGCTGACCGCCGATCCACGCCTGGTACCCGAGGCGCGCCCGATCGACGTGCTGACGCCCGCCGAAGCCGCCGAGCTGGCCGCGTTCGGCGCCAAGGTGCTGCATCCATCGACGATGCAACCGGCCGTCGACGCCGGCGTGCCGATCACCGTGCGCAACACGATGCGGCCCGAAGGCGCATTCACGACCATCGATCCGCGCAGCTGCGTCGTGGCGCGCAACGGCATCGCGGCGCTGGCCACACGCGGCCCGGTCACGGTGCTGACGATGACCAGCACGCGCATGCTGGCGACCAGCGGCTACCTGGCGAAGTTGTTCGCGGCGTTCGGCGCGCTGGACATCTGCATCGACCTCGTCGTCACCGCCGAGATCTCGGTCGCCTGCACCGTCGAACCCGACGCGCCGATCGATCGCCTGATCGACGCGCTCGCCGGCCTCGCCCGCGTCGAGATCGCGCGCGACCGCGCCATCGTCGCCGCCGTCGGCGAAGGCCTGCGCAACGCGCCGGGCACCGTCGAACGCGCGTGCCGCGCGCTGCTGCCGGTCACGCCCGAACTGATCTGCTTCGGCGGCAACGACCGCAACCTGTCGTTCGTCGTGCCGCGCGAAGAGGCCTCGGCAGTGATGCGGCGGCTGCACGGCGAGTTCTTCCCGGTGTCGGCGCCGGCGACGAGCGCGCCGCTGCGCACCCGGCGGCCCGCCGCACACACGGCACCCGTGACCGAACGTTCCTTCGACGCATCGCCGTGACCTTCTCCCATCGACTCGGATTGTTCGGCAAGGGCCGCCTCGGCAGCGCGATCGCCGCCCGGGCCGGCAGCGCGGTTGCCTGGCACGTGACGCGGGAACAGCCGCCGCCGACCCGAGTCGACGTCGCGATCGAAGCATCGAGCGGCGCCGCCGTGCCGGCGCGCCTCGACTGGGCGCTGGCGACCGGCACGCCGCTGGTGATCGGCACGACCGGGTGGCAGATTCCCGACCTGGCGGCGAAGGTCGGCGATCGCATCGGCGTCGTGCTGGCGCCGAACTTCTCGCTCGGTGTCGCGCTGCTGCGGCGGTTCTCGCTGGTGCTGGCGCGCTTCGCGTCGCTGGACCCATCGCGCGATCCGTATCTCGTCGAACACCACCAGCAGAAGAAGCACGACGCGCCGTCCGGCACCGCGAAGCTGCTGGCGGCGACGCTGCTGGAGGGCTGCCCCCGCAAGCAGGCATGGAAGATCGGCGGACCGCTGGAGGCGCACGAGCTCAGCGTCGGCGTCGTGCGCGCGGGCTCCACCTACAGCGAGCACCGCGTCGGCATCGACGCGCCGGCCGAAGTGCTCGAACTCGTTCACACGGCGCGCAGCGCGGCGGCATTCGCCGACGGCGCGCTGTCGGCGGCCGCGTGGATCGCCGGACACAGGCCCGCCGGACACAAGGGCGTGTTCACCATGGACGACGTCGCGGCCAGCGTGCTCGATCCCCTGTTCGCCGGACTCGAAGGGAGGCAGACGTGATCTCACCGCGGGGCCTGGGTGTCGCCTTGGCGACGCCGTTCACCAACGAGGGCGCGGTCGACACCGACGGCCTGCAACGGCTCGTGCAGCACGTCGTCGACGGCGGCGCCGACTTCGTGATCGCACTCGGCTCGACCGGCGAAGCGGCGATGCTCGACGAACGCGAACGCGACCTCGTCGTCACCACCGTGCGCCAGCACTGCCGGCACGTGCCGCTGCTGGTCGGCACCGGCTCGTCGTCGACGTCCCAGTCGGTGGCGTGGACGCGGCGCGCGCAGCAGCTCGACGCCCACGGCGTATTGGTCGTCGTGCCGCCGTATGTGAAGCCGTCGCAGGCCGGCCTGGTCGCGCACTTCGAAGCGGTCGCCGATGCCGCGCCGGAACTCGCGGTCGTGCTCTACAACGTGCCCGGCCGTGCCGCCACGAACCTGCTGCCGGCGACCCTGGGTGCGCTGTGGCGGCTGCCGAACGTCGTCGGGCTGAAGGAATCGTCGGGCGACCTGCAGCAGATCGGGCGCATCGCCCTCGACCTGCCGCCGGGCAAGATGCTGCTCGCCGGCGACGACGGCCTGGCGCTGCCGTCGATCGCGGTGGGCGCACACGGCCTCGTGTCCGTCGCCGGCAACCTGGTGCCGAAGTCGATGCGCTCGCTGCTGACGGCCGCGCTGGCGGGCAGCCTCGCGCGGGCGCGGCGCGAACACGCCGAGTTGCTGCCGCTGTTCGACGCGCTGTTCACCGAGCCCAATCCGGTCCCGGTCAAGGCCGCGCTGGATCTGCTCGGCATCGCCGGGCCGATGGTGCGCCTGCCGCTGTTGCCCGCGCTGGCGGCGACGCGCGACCGGCTCGCGGCGGCGTTGCGCACCGCCGGCGCGATCGGCGCCGAGGCCATGCATGGATGACCGCCAGCTGGAGGCGTTCTTCGCCCGCGACGACGCCACACTGATGGCCGATGCCTCGTGGCCGGCCGCGCACGAGGCACTGCTGCAGGCGCTCGAAGCCGGCCGCGTGCGCGCCGCGGCGCGCGCCGAAGACGGTCGCTGGAACGCCGTCACCTGGGTCAAGCGCGCGATCCTGGTCGGCTTCCGCCGCAGCGCGCTGCAACGCGTCGACGCCGCGCCATGGCCGTTCTTCGACAAGCCGGCGTTTCAGGCGCGCGTGTTCACCGCCGACGATCGTGTGCGGCTGGTGCCCGGCGGGTCCGCGGTGCGGCGCGGCGCACACGTCGCGGCGGGCGTCGTCGTGATGCCGCCGGCCTACGTCAACGTCGGCGCCTTCGTCGACGAGGGCACCATGGTCGACAGCCATGCGCTGGTCGGCTCGTGCGCGCAGATCGGCAAGCACGTGCACCTGTCGGCCGCGGCGCAGATCGGCGGCGTGCTCGAACCGGCGCACGCGAGCCCGGTCGTGATCGAGGACGGCGCGTTCGTCGGCGGCCTCGCCGGCGTGTTCGAAGGCGTCGTCGTGCGACAGCGCGCGGTGCTCGCGGCCGGCGTCGTGCTGACCGCCGCGACGCAGGTGCACGACCTGGTGCACGGCCGCATCCTGCGCGGCGAGATCCCGGCGAGCGCCGTCGTCGTACCCGGCACACGCCCGGCACCCGGCCCGCACGCCGAACTGCACCGGCTGCAGGTCGCGACGGCGCTGATCGTCAAGTACCGCGACGATCGCACCGACGCGGCGACGGCGCTCGAGTCGGCGCTGCGGTGACGGCTACTTCACGTGCCGGTACTCGCCGCCCGACGACGCGGCGAGCCGGCGCAACAGCTGCGAGTCGACGCCGAGGCCGATGCAGTTGATCACGATCTGGCGCTGCCGATTCCACCGCGTGACCTCGTCGACGATGTCGTCGGGGTCGACGAAGCGCCCGACGGTCGGTTCGCCGTCGGTCAGCAGGTAGATCGTGTCGACGTCGGGATCGACGAACGCCGTCTCCAGCGCATCGAAGATGTTGGTGGCCGTGCCGATGGCGAGCTTGTCGGTGGCGTCCAGCAGCGCGGTGCGGTTCTCGGCGCTGACGCGACGCAGTCGATCCCACACCGGGTGCACCGTCGCGTCGTAGGCGATCAGGTTGCAGGTGTGGTCCTCCGGCAGCGCCTGCAACACCTGCACGAGCTGTTCCTTCGCCTCGACGAGCCGCGTGCGCTTCTTGTCCGTCCGCATCGGCTCCCGCATCGAACCGCTGATGTCGACCAGGAAGGCGATGTGCTTGCTGACCAGCGGGATGCCGTGGTAGGCGATCGTCTGCCCGGCGCCGGCCTCGATGCCGCCACGCACCGCCTCGGGCGGCGGCAGCGCGAAGCCGAGCTTGTGCTCCTCCCACCACACCTGCCATTCGCGCCGCGACCAGCACCGCGTCGCGGTGTGCGCGAACAGCGCGTTGCCCAGCTCGGCGGCCAGGCGACCGTCCTCGCGTTCGACCCGATCGATCAGCAACGGGATCGAACTGACGTCGCGGCACTTCGTCAGGTAGCGGTAGGCGACCGAACGCAACTCCCAGGCGCTGTGGCCGAGGCTCTTCTGGGCCGCCGGGATGGCGACGTCGGCGCCGAGATCGAGCAGCAGCGACAACCCGACGATGCGCACCTCGCGGTTGTTCGACAGCGCGAGGTTGCGCAGATCGAACTGCCAGCCGGGATCCTTGGCCAGCAACGGATGCAGCGCGACTGCCCGATCGAGGCTGCGCCGGCTGCCGGTGCGCAGCTCGTCGCGCACGGTGTCGAGCAGCGGCCGCACGGCATCGGCCGGCGCTTCGACCAGCAGCAACTTCGCAACCTCGCGCGCGGCGGGCTTGTCGCTGTCGAGTCCCTTGCGGATCAGCCAGTCGACCAACGCCCGGTCCTGCGCCGCCACCGGCGCCGACGCACGCAGCGCCTTGCGCACCACGTCGCCCGGCATGCTGCCGTAGCGCAGCAGCACCGGATAGAGGTCCTGGTCGCGCACGTACACGATGCCGCGGATCAGTTCGGCCGCGACCGTGGCCGGCGGCTGTTCGAGCAGGCGTTCGAGCACGTCGATCACCAGCGCACGCGCGCGCGGGTGGCCTTCCTCGGCCAGCTGGCGCCACGCGACCGCCGCCGTCTCGAGGTCGCCGTCGCCGACCAGCTCGATGCGAGCGAGGCTCACCGGCGGCACGCCGTGCACGCTGTCCATGCGGCGCAACAGCCGCAGCCGTTCCGCCATCGGTCCCTGCAACAGGAACTGCGCCAGCCCGCGATGGCCGCGGTCACCGCCGTGATCGATCAGCGCCGTGATCGCCACGTCGCGCGCGCGCGCGGCGTCGGCGGTGGCGGTGCGCACGAACTCGATCAACCGGTCGATGCCGCGATCGCCGAAGCGAACGATCGCCCGGCCGGCTGCCTTCTGCACCTTGGCGGGCGCCGACGTGCGCTGCAGCGCGTCCCACAGCAGCGGCTGCAGGTCGGCGCGCGGCACCTGCGCGATCGCATCGAGCACGAAGGTCGCCGCGTTGCCGTCGCCGGCGGCTTCGAGTTCACGCCGCAGGTAGTCGGTCACGGTCGGGTGGTCGACCTCGCCGAGCCACTCGAGTGCCCGGCGCCGTTGCGCGCTGCCGGCCGGCAGCTGCTTGCACTTCTCGTAGTCGGCGATCGCCTGCCCGGCACGTGCGGCGACCGCATCCACCTGGCCCTGGGCAGGCAGGCTCGACAGGGAACCGATCGCGACCGCGACGGCGATGGTCAGGGCTCGGAGCACGGTTCGTCTCGGGGGCCCGCTCGTTTGTAGCGGCAGCCGGCATCGGGCCATACCCCCGACCGCGGCGGCGGCGGCCAGGACTACCGGAACTCGCCGAACGTCTCGCCGCCGACGCGCAGGCGCAGCACCGCCACGTCGCCGCCCTCGCCGACCCTGAGGTCGACGAGACCGCGTGCCTTCGCCGTGCGCAGCAACTCCGCGACCCGGTCACGCTGCGTCTCCGGGATGTAGAGCCGGTGGGCGCCGTCGATCGACGCACGCCACCCGGACCAGTGCGCGCGCAGCGACACCCGGTCGGGCGCCGGCGATGGCCGCTCGATCGAGGCGCCGGCGAACTGCCACGCGGTCTCAGCCTCTTGCACGGTGATCCACATCGGCTGTTCCGTTCCGAGCTGACCGCCGACCGCCTGCGCGGAGCGTTCCACTTCGTAGCTGAGCGTCACGTAGTAACCCGACAGCGGGTCGAACGGATCCACCGGCGCGGTCCACAGCGTCACTTCGCGGCCGGTCGCACGCGTGATCAGGTTGCGCGCGGGAATCGCCAGCAGGACGAGCACCTGCGCCGCGATCACGACGCCGATGCCGAGATGTTCAGTCAGCCGCATTGCCGCCTCCATGTGCGCGCAGGCGCCGCTCGAAGCCGATGCCGACGAAGATCACCGCGATGCCGCTGGCGACGAACACCGCCGCCTTGACACCGAGGTTGGTCTCGTACTCGAAGAAGCGCGTCACCACGACGACCGCCAGCGTCAGCGTGCCGAGCCAGAACGGGCCGCGATCGAGATCCCGCACCGACGCGGCGACGGCGGCGGCGGCGGTCGCGACCAGCGCGGCATTGCCGATCACCGCGAGCACGACCCGATCGGCCGGCAACACCATGGCAACGAGCAGCAGCACCGTGCCCGCGAGTGCGATCAGGGCCACGGCACCGGCGCGAGCCCAGGCCGCTTGATCGGTGGCCCGCCGCCAGCCGGTGGCCACGAACGCCAACGCCAGCAGCACGATCGGCACCGACGTGATCGCCCAGCCGGTCGTCGTCGACAGCATGCGTTCGAACGCGAACTCGCGCGCCGCCTCTTCGAACGAGGCGATGTAGGCGATGCCGCCGAAGCCGAGCATGCCGAGCTTCCGCGCGGCCGGCGCGAACAGCTGCCCGGCGGACCCTTCGCCGAACGCGAACGGCCACGCCACCAGTGCGGCGCAACCCGCGAGCATCGCCGCGAACACCGGCCCACCGCGATGCGTCTCCATGCCGGCGCCGATACCGAGCGCGGCGATGGTCGTGCTGGCGACCAAGACGAACAGGCTGCGCGACCGGGTGCGCAGGGCCAGCGGCAGGAAGATGCCCGCGATCAGGCAGGGCCCGAGCGGCGACCAGGCACGGTGGTCGTCGACGAACCCGCTCGACCACAGCAACGTGAGCCCGACCGCCAGCGCCGCGTTGGGCACGCTCGCGAGTGCCCATGCCGCGACGGTCGCGCCGATCGCCCACGCGCCCAGCCCGCCGTACCAGTTCGAGTGGATGTGGAAGACCTGCGCGACCAGGGCGATGTTGGCGCCGTACAGCAGCGTGCCGAGACAGACGATCGCGTGGCCGATGCGCGGGCGCGTGCGTGTGACCTTCCACCAGCGGTAGCCGAGCAGGTTCGCGGCGAGCATCGCCGAACCACCGAGCGCGAGCTTGATCGCATCGGGGATGTGCTCCCAGTTCCACGCGACGAACGAGATCACGCCACCGCCGATCAGCAGCGCGCCGAGCAGGTAGATCGCTGCGGCCGTCATGTCCTCGGCCTGCTGGTCGAGGCGGTAGCGCACGACGAGGCTGCGCTCGACGGTCTCGTCGACCAGGCCATCGGCGCGCCACTTCGGCAGTTCGTGCCGGAGCCCGGCGCGGAATGCGTTGCTCACGGGTGCCGCGGGGCCCGAGGTCTCGTCAGCCGCCATCGGCCACGAGGATACCGCTGCGGGCGCCAACCACCGCCGGTTGCGTTCTGTGCCCGGATGATGCCAGGGCCGGGGCTCGCCGCGATCAGCCGCTGACGAACTTCGCGTCGAGCAGCTGCTGGGCCGTGGCGCCGTAGACGCTCTCCTGGTCGAGCGCGCCACTCTGCAGCTTCTGCAGCGCCGCCGCCACGACGTCCGCGCGATCGCCGCCATCCTGCCGCGCCCGCTGCACCAGGTTCTCGATCGCCGCCGCGGTCTTGCGACTGGACGCGCTGATCTTCGCCTCGTCCTTGGCGACGAACGGCACCAGCACGTCGTGGCGCACGGCGGCCTTGGTGGTCCGATCGCCGCTGCGATCGACGTTCCCGCTCTTGCCGATGTCGTGGATGTTCATCTGCGTCTCGCTGCTGACTGTCCGGATCATCGGCAAAACCCCGAGTCGCTTGAGAGCGGATCACCGGAAACTGTCGGCAGACGCCGCGGCCGCGGCATCGCGGCGAGACCCGGCAGATCCTGCCGGGCGCGGCAACTCCTGCCGGCCGCAGCTTCGGCAGATCCTGCCGAACAGCCGGCTGGCCGCCGAAGGGCCCCGCCAACCGCCCGTCGCACCGGCAGTTCACGCACCGGCCGCCACCTGGCATGTCGGGTGCTCCTGTCCAGGTGGAGGGAGAGAAGAACCAGTGGCGATGCTCACCAACATGCGCGGTCGAATCGAGGCGGATCCCATGCGGGTCCCGGCCCCGGCGCGCTCGAGCAGCAACGGCGGCGAGCCGTTCGCCGCGGTGCTGGACCAGGCCGTGCAGGCCGCGCCTGCCGAGGTCGAGCCGCGTCCGGACCCCCGGGACCAGCACGACGCCAAGCCCGACGACCACCCCGCCGACCAGGCGGCCGAACTTCCCCCCGAACCGCGGGAGCACCCCGAGGTCGGCGACGAGCGCCCTGCCGACACCGGCGCGGCCGACAGCTCGCCGCCCCAGCAGGCTGCTGCGCCCGAGGTCACCGAAACACTGCGCCGAGGAGAGTCGGAGCGGCAAGAGACCGCAGGCAAAGGAACCGACTCTCCTCGCACTTCTCCTGCAAAGGCAGCCAACACCGAACCGCTGCTCGTGGCCGTGATGCAGCACACCGCCCAGGATCGCGGCGTCACCAGCGCGCCGGTCGGCAACGGTGTGGCCGCGATCGGCGCAACCAAGACCGGCGAGGCGCTGACGCGCGGCTTCGATGCCGGCTGGGCACGCACCGGCACGCCGGGCCGGGCGCCCGCCGTCGCCGCCGGCTATCGCACCGACAACGCCGCCCGCGCCGAACTGCTCGAGAACGCGCGCGACTCGGTGTTCAAACAGATCCTGATGCAGCTGAACGGCGACGGCGGCGAGATGCGCGTTCGCCTGCAGCCGCCCGACCTCGGCGAACTCGACCTGCGCCTGCTGGTCGAGCACGGCAACAAGCTGACGCTGTCGATCACGGCCGAACGCGCCGACATGACGGCATTGCTGCAGAAGCACCTCGACGAACTGAAGCAGACGCTGCAGGCGTCCGGGCTCGAGGTGACCGACGCACAGGTGCACCAACGCGGCGCCGGTGCACGCGACGACGGCAGCTTCCGTTCCCGGGAGCAGCGCAACCTGCGCGACGAGGCGGCCACCGCCGCCGACGCGATGCCACAGCTGCGCCGCAGCTGGGTCACCGCCGAGGGACTCGATTTCTGGGCCTAGGAGAACACGACCAATGACCACCACCGCAATCACCCCCGCTCCCTCGTCCAGCGCCGCCGGCACCAGCGTGCTCGGCACGCAGGCCGCATCCTACAACGACAACACGTTCCTGAAGCTGCTGACCGCGCAACTGCAGAACCAGACGCCGCTGGAGCCCGTCGACAACGCGAGCTTCATGAACCAGATGGCGAGCTACAGCTCCATGGAGGAGCAGCGGGCGCTGAACGGCAACATGCTGAAGCTGCTCGACTACCAGGGCCTGCTCGCACGCATCCAGAGCCTCAGCGAAGGCAGCGCACTGCTCGGCAAGGACGTCACGTTCAACGACGAGAACGGCGAGCCGGCGACGGGCAAGGTCGACTCGGTGTTCGTCGGCGAGACCGGCGACGTGCGGCTGAAGCTCTCGGGCGGCCAGGAGATCGACATGCGCTCGGTCACCGGCATCGCCCAGCCGGCCGTCGCCTGAGTTCCACCCACCGCGACACCCACCAGACGCACACCAGATGGTCAGCACCGCACTCTACACGGGTCTCTCGGGCCTCCGCGCCCACCAGACCTACATCGATGTCATCGGCAACAACCTGGCGAACGTCAGCACGCCGGGCTTTCGCGGTTCACGGGCGACGTTCAGTGACCTGCTGAGCTTCACGGTGCGCGCGGGCTCCGGACCCGGCGGCAACTTCGGCGGCACCAACCCGCTGCAGATCGGCTACGGCGCGGTGATGTCCACCGTGGACACCGACCTGAACCAGGGCACGCTGCAGGACACCGGTCGCACGCTCGACGTCGCGCTGCAAGGCCGCGGCTTCTTCACGCTGACCAACGGTGTGCAGTCGTTCTACTCCCGCGTCGGCTCGTTCGGCATCGACGCCAACCGCAACCTGACCGACCTGCGCAGCGGCCTGCGTGTCGTCGGCGCCAGCGGCGGCAACATCAACGTGCCGGTGTCGGACACGCTGCCGGCGAAGCCCACCACGACGGTCGCCTTCCAGGGCAACCTGCCGGCGCGCGTGGGCGGCCCGCTGGCGGAGATCGTGCAGTCGAACGTCGTGCTGCAGCAGGGCACCGCGGCGAGCAAGCTGGCGACCGGCACCGCCGGCGCCGGCAACCAGTTCGACCTGTCGGCGTTTGCCGGCCGCAGCGTGCTGGTGTCGGTGAACGGCGGCGCGCAGCAGAGCGTGACCTTCCCGACGGCGACCTTCGGCGCCGGACCGGTCAACGCCTCGACGGTCGCCGCGGCGTTCTCGCTGCAGGGCCTGCAGGTCACCGCCGACGACACCGCCGGTACGATCGACTTCTCGACCATCCGCCTCGGCACCGAGGCGACGCTGAAGTTCGACAACGGTCCGTCCGCCTCCGGCCTGCTGGCGGCGATGGGCCTCGACGCGACGCTGCAGAGCGGCACGCAACAGGTCGCGACCGCCGGCACCGACCTCGCTTCGCTGACCTCGCGCACGCGGGCCTATGCGCCCGGCGACGACATCACGATCAGCGGCACCAATCCGGACGGCACCGTGTTCTCCGACACGTTCGTCTACGGCACCGGACCGGGCCAGGACGGCACCACGGTCGGCAACCTGGTCACCTTCCTGAACGGCACGATCGACACCGCGCAGGCGACCGCCGAACTGACCGCCGATGGCCACATCCAGCTCGTGGCGGCCAACAAGCAGGAGGCCTCGATGAGCCTGTTCATCGGCGACGCCGCCGGCAACACCGGCAACAACGGCTGGCCGAACTTCGAACTGTCGCAGGACGGCACCGGGCCCGACACCGCGGTCACCTCGATCGAGATCGTCGACGCGCAGGGGCGCACACACCCGGTCACGATGACCTTCACGCGCAGCACGCTCGACTCGACGATCTGGGATCTCGACGCCGAGATGGACGCCGCCGAAGGCACGATCACGCAGGCGTCGATCGGCCAGATCCGCTTCAACGACAACGGCTCGTTCAACGTGATCGGTGGCGGCACCAACGCGCTGAACTTCACCTGGAACGGCATCGGCGGTGCGCAGTCGGTCACGATCAACCTCGGCCAGCCCGGCCAGTTCGACGGCGTCGCGCAGCTCGGCAATGTCGCCACGGTCGCCGCGATCGACCAGGACGGGTTCGGCGCGGGCACGCTGCTGAACGCCGGCTTCAACAACGACGGGCAGCTGGTCGGCTTCTACAGCAATGGCCAGAACCAGGTGCTCGACACGTTGCGCATCAGCATGTTCAGCAACGAAGGCGGCCTGCTGCGCTCCGGTGACACGCTGTTCGTCGAGTCGCCGAACTCCGACGACGCCATCGCGACGACCGCCAACAAGGCCGGCGCCGGCTCGGTGCGCGCCGGATCGCTCGAGAACAGCAACGTCGACATCGCCCGCGAGTTCGTCAACCTGATCGAGGCGCAGCGTGGCTTCCAGGCCAACTCGCGCGTGATCACGACGACCGACGAGATCCTCGCCGAACTCATGAACATCGTGAGGTAGTCGTGCAGAGCTACGGCGAAATGGCACTGGTGCGCGGTCTGTCCTTCCTCGCCGAGAAGCAGGCGGCGACGGCGCACAACCTCGCCAACGTCGACACGACGAGCTTCAAGCGTCGGCACGCGATCGCGGCCGAGGGCAAGGAGGACTTCTACTCGATGCTCGAGCGCAAGCTGCCGACGGTCACCTACAGCGAACAGACCGATCTGCAGCGCGGCATCCTGCGCGAGACCGGCAACCGCCTCGACGTCGCCATCGACGGCCCGTACTGGCTGCGCGTGCAGGACGACAAGGGCGGCCAGTACTACACGCGCAACGGCCAGATGCAGCTCAGCAACGACGGCCGGCTCGTCACCCGCGACGGCTATGCGATGCTCGACCGTTCCGGCCAGGTCGTCAACGTCGGCGCCGGCGACGAGGCGCCGAGCGAGCTCAGCATCTCGCCGAACGGCACGATCCAGAATCCGGTCACGGGTCAGACCTGGGGTCCGCTGGCAGTGGTCTCGCTGCCGGAGCCCGGAGCGCTCGTGCCGATCGGCAAGAGCCTCTACGTCGACCCGACCGGCCAGAAGGCCTCGCAGGCCGGCGACGGCGTGCAGCAGGGCTTCCTCGAGGGCAGCAACGTCGACAGCTTGCAGGAGCTGGTGCAGATGATCGCCGTCGAACGCAGTTTCACCGCCACGCAGAAGGCACTCACCGGCATGGGCCGCCTGCAAGAGAACCTGATCACGAACCTCCTGAGGTAGTACCCCGATGCTGAAGAGTCTCTACACGACTGCGACGGGCATGAAAGCCCAGCAGACCATGGTCGACATGATCGCGAACAACATCGCGAACGTGAACACCGCCGGCTTCAAGAAGTCGCAGGCTTCGTTCGAGGACCTGTTCTACGTCACGCTGCAGGCGCCGGGTCTCGCCCGCGGCGCCGGCGACAGTCCGGTGCCGATCGGCACGCAGATCGGCTCGGGCACGCGCCTGAACGGCACCACCAAGGTGTTCACGACCGGCACGCTCGAGATCACCGAACGCAACCTCGACGTCGCCATCGACGGCGAGGGCTTCTTCGGCGTGCTGCTGCCCGACGGCTCGACCGGCTACACGCGCGACGGCGGCTTCCAGCTCAACGCCGACGGCAAGATCGTGTCCGGCAACGGCAACATCCTGATCCCCGAGATCACGGTGCCGAACGACACGCTGGAGATCTCGATCGACCCCGAGGGTCGTGTCTCCGGCCGCACGGCCGGCAGCCCCGACACCGCGACGTCGTTCGGCCAGCTGACCATCCATCGCTTCGTCAACCCGTCCGGCATGCTCGCCGTCGGCGCCAACGTGATGCGGCCCACGGAGGCCTCCGGCGCGCCGATCACGGCCACGCCGGGTTCGTCGGGCCTCGGCCTGCTGAAGCAGGGCTTCGTCGAACGCAGCAACGTGCAGATCGTCAACGAGCTGGTCAACCTGATCGTCGCGCAGCGCGCGTACGAGGTGAACAGCCGCGCCATCCAGGCCAGCGACCAGATGTTGTCGACGGCCACCAACCTGTCGCGCTGACGCGGCGCCACGAAGGAGAGTCATGCACCTACTCGCAACCATGCTGTTCACCGGCCTCGCCTTCGGCGGCGGCGACGAGGTCGCCGGGCAGAAGATCGAACTGCGCGTGCGTCCGGCCGTCGCCGTGCGCGGCCTCGACGTCACCATCGGCGAGATGTGCGAGGTGCTGCCGGCCGGCACCGACGCGATCGCGATCGCGCAGATCAAGTTCGGCCCGGCCCCCGGCGGCGGCTACACGCGCACCGTGCTGCGCACCGAGATCGTGCAGGCGCTCGCCGCTGCCGGTCGCAACGTCGCCGACTGCAAGCTGACCGGCGCCGACGAAGTCGTCGTGCAGGCGATCGCCGTCGAGGTGCCGCCATCGGAACTGCTCGACTCGGCGACCGCGGCGCTGCAGGCGCTGCTGGCGATCGAGGGCGGCGACGTCGAGTTCGAGGCGCCGACGCGCCTGCGCCAGGTGCAGGCGCCGCCCGGGCGCCAAAGCCAGGAAGTCCGCAGCCGCGTGCGCGGCAACCGCACCGGTCCGGCGACGGCCGTCGTCGACGTCGAGGTGCTCGTCGATGGCGAAGTGCACAAGCGCGTGCCGGTGACCTTCAAGCTGCAGCGCTTCCACAGCGTGCTGAAGACCGCCGGCACGATCCGCGCCGGCACGCCGCTCGGCCCGGAGAACCTGATCCTGGCGCGCGAACCGATCGCCCAGGTGACCGGCCTCTACCTGGACGCATTCCCGCAGGTCGACGGCCTGATCGCCGCGCGCAACCTGCAGGGCAACCAGCGCGTGACGCTCGCCGACGCCGCGCCGCCGGCGCTGATCCACAAGGGCGAGGTGTGCACCGTCGTGCTCACCAGCGGTCGCGTCAAGATCACCGCCAAGGCGCTGGCCAATCACGATGCGCCGCTGGCGGGCCGCATCAGCCTGACCAACCTGCGCTCGCACTCGACGCTGACCGGCATCGTCACCGGCCCGGGCCTCGTCGTCGTGCAGCAGTGAGGACCAACCTGTGAAGACCACCACGATCGTTCTGTCCTTGCTCGCCGCGGCGGCTCCACTCGCGGCCCAGAACCCCTACGTGCGCACGGGCGCCACCATCAGCGCCATCGCCGACCTGAAGGCCCGCAACGTCGGCGACATCCTGACCGTCTCGGTGCAGGAGCAGACCACCGTCAAGAACGTAGACAAGGTCGAGCGCACCAACAGCAGCACCCTGGCGGCGCGGCTCGAGGCGTTCACCCTGACCGACAGCACCTTCAAGCAGAACGTGCTGCCGAAGGTGGACGTGCGCAAGGAGTCGGCCTTCCAGGGCGACTCGAAGCAGAACTCGGGCTCCGACGTGCGCGCGAGCATCGCCGTCGTGGTCGTCGACGTGCAGCCCAACGGCAACCTCGTGGTCGCCGGCACGCGCACCGTCCAGGTCAACGACGAGACGCGCACGCTGCGCATCAGCGGTGTCGTGCGCGCCCTCGACGTGTCGCCGAGCAACACCGTCAGCAGCCAGCAGGTCGCCGACGCCCGCATCGCCATCACCGGCGAAGGCGCCAGCACGCGGCAGGTCACCCGCGGCCCGGTCGGCCAGCTGTTCGACACCCTGGTCTGGGCCGCGTGGCCCTTCTGAAATCCACCATGCGCATTCCGATCATCGTCCTGTGCCTGCAGCTCGCCGCCACCGCCGCGGCGCAGCTGCCGTTGCCCACGCTGTCGCCGCAACCGACGGCGCCGGACGTCCAGCCCGTGCGCCAGACGCCGACCGGTGAGACGGTGCTGTCGCCGCGGATCCGCAACGTGACGCGGCTGCACAACAGCATGCCGCACCAGCTGATCGGCATCGGCATCGTCACCGGCCTCGCCAACACCGGCTCCAGCGACCGCGGCACGCGGCAGGCGATCCTGAACGTCGTGCGCCAGCTCGGCCTGAACCTGTCGATCGCCGACGTCGTCGGCGGCACGACGGCGCTGGTCTCACTGACCTGCACGCTGCCGCCGTTCGCCAAGAACGGCCAGCAGCTCGACGTCAAGGTCGAGGTGCTCAGCGACGCGTCCTCGCTGCGCGGCGGCGAGCTGCTGCGTGCGGAACTCAAGGGCGTCGACGGCCAGACCTACGTCGTCGCGCAGGGCGCGCTCGTCACCGCCGGCTTCACGGCCTCGGGCACCAACGCGTCGGCGTCGAAGAACCCGAGCGCCACCGCCTGGCTGCACAACTCGGGCCTCGTCGTGCGCGAAGAGGACACTTCGTTCTTCAGCGAGTCCGGCGCGCTCGAGCTGCAGGTGCTGAATCCGAGCCCCTACAACGCCGCCTCGGTCGCCGCCGGCATCCGCACCGCACTCGACGACACCCCGGCGCTGGTCAGCGCCGTCGACCCGACACTGGTGCGCATCGAACTGCCGGACGAGGAACGCACCGGCGAGAACGCGCTGCGCATCCTGAACCTGGTCGGCAACGTGCGCGTCGCGATCGAGAATCCGGCGCGGATCGTGATCGATCAGACCAGCGGCACCGTGCTCGCCGGCGAAGGCGTGCTGATCAGCCCGTGCGTCGTCGGCCTCAGCGACCTGACGATCGCGATCGTCAACGAAGAAGAGGTCGTGCAGCCCAACCCGCTCGGCCAGGGCACCACCGAACGCGTCGGCCGCACGCGCGTCGAGGTCGCGACCAGCAGCACCGACCTGCAGAAGCTCGGCGGCGGCGCCACCGTGGCCGACCTGCTGCAGAACCTGAAGTTGCTCAACATGACGGCAGCCCAGCTCGTGCTGGTGTTCCAGGCGCTCGACCAGGGCGGCTTCCTGCACGGCGATCTCGAGGTGCGCTGATGGGCCCGATCTCGATCGAGACCATGTCGATGCAGCCGAAGGGCCTCGCCGACAAGCGACAGCAGAAGGCCGAGAAGGTCGCGACGCAGTTCGAGGCCGTGTTCGTGCGCACGATGGTCGGCAGCCTGCGCCAGACGTCGTCGATCGGCGGCGAAGGCATGTTCGGCAGCGGCCCGGGCGCGGACACCTACGCCGATTGGTTCGACCAGAACCTCGCCGACCAGATCGCCGGCTCGAGCCGCATCGGCATCAAGGAGCAGCTGCTCGCCGACTTCGAACACAACGGCGAGATCGCCCACCGCCAGAAGCAGTTCGCCGCGGCAACTGCGAAGGCCATGGAGGCGGTCACCGCCGCCCAGCACGACAACCTGATCACGGCCCGCACCCTGGGCCTCGGAGGTACCGATGTCGTTCTCTGAACGCTGCACGCAACTCGAGAAGTCGTTCCGTCTGACCGTGACGCTGCTCGGCGAACTGCTGCAGGGCTTGCAGGCCCGGCGCGTCGCCTGGGGTTCGGCCAAGGCCAGCGTCGTCGTGCCGTCGCCCGAACTCGAACTGGTGGCCCAGAAGCTCGCCGGCGAAGAGGCCGTGCGCGCCGAGCTGATCCCGCAGATCCGGCGCATGCTGCCGGCGCCGCCGGGTGCGAACGCGACCTCGACGCACGTCAACGTCACCCGCATCGCGGCGGCGTTGCCGGGCCCGCAGGCCCGTTCGCTGCGCGAGGCCGCCGACGCGGCAACTGCGCTGGCGAAAGCGATCCGCGTCGAGGTGACGGTCGGCCAGCGGCTGCTGCAGTTCACCCAACACGTACACGAGAGCCTGATGGCCGGCAGCCCCGGCAGCAAGGCACGGAAGGGCGGCGCGTCGGTCTACGACCGCAACGCGCGCGCCGATCGCACCGGCGGCACCCGCGGCGAACGCGGCGTGCTCGTCGACGGCAAGATTTGACCGCACAGAGGAGAACCCCCATGAGCTTCGGCTTCGGACTCGGATCAGGACTGCGCGCGCTGACCGCTGCACGCCTCGGCATGCAGACAGCGGGCAACAACGTCGCCAATGCCAACACCGCCGGCTACTCGCGGCAGCGCGTCGAACTGGCGTCATCGATGCCGTTCGGCGTCAACGGCCGCTACCAGCTCGGCACCGGCGTCGACGTGCTCGGCATCTCACGCATCACCGACCAGGGCCTCGAGACACGGCTGTCGATGCAGCTCGGTCTGGTCGGCGCCGCCGAACTCGAGCACACGCGCTACAGCGAGATCGAGAGCATCCTCGCCGAGCCGGACGGCGGCCTGTCGGCTTCGCTCGCGGACCTGTTCGGCGCCGTCGGCCAACTCGGCACCGACCCGTCGGACCGCGCGCTGCGCGGCGGCGTCGTGCAGGCTGGCAGCCAGCTGAGCCAGGGGTTCCGGCTCGCCTCGCAGCGGCTCGACGCACTCGCCGGCGGCACCTTCGACGAGGTGCGCGGACTCGTGCGCCAGGTCAACGCGCGCACCACGACGCTCGCCCGCCTCAACAGCCAGATCCTCGCCGCGGAAGCCAGCGGCGCCGACGCCAACGACCTGCGCGACACGCGCGACCAACAGGTCAAGGAGCTGGGCAAGCTGCTCGACACGCGCACGATCGAACGCAGCTCCGGCAGCCTCGACATCCTCGTCGGCGGCACGCTGCTCGTCGCCGGCGACCGCGCCACGGCGCTGAACGTCGGCAAGGACGGCGCCAACAAGACCAAGATCACCGCCGGCACTTCCTCGGCGGCGACGCAGATCCGCGAAGGGCGCATCGCCTCGCTGCTGCGGCAGGAGACCACTTCGCTGCCCGGTGTCACCAGCCGGCTCGACCAACTGGCGCGCTCGACGATCCTCGAATGGAACCGACTGCACTCGACCGGCATGCCGAGTTCGGGCCCGTTCGGCGTGCAGACATCGGCCTACGGCGCGACCGACAACAACGGCAACGGCACCGCGGGCGACGAGTTCTTGTCGCAGTCCGGCCTGCCGTTCGACGTGCAGCAAGGCGATCTCTACGTCGCGGTGACCAACAAGTCGACCGGCGCCATGGAACGTACTCGCATCGCGATCGACCCTGCCACGATGACGCTGCAGGACGTCGCCGCGCGCATCAGCGGCATCGACCATGTGACCGCGAGCGTCGACCCCACCGGCCGGCTGCGCGTCAACGCCGACTCCGGTTATGGCTTCGACTTCTCGCCGCGCGTCGACAACGATCCGGACAGCAGCGGCACCTTCGGCGGCACCTTGCCGTCGATCGGGTCGCAGGCCGGCGGACCGTTCGACCTGTCGGGCCAGACGTTCCCGGTCAGCTTCACCGTCACGACCGGCACCACGGCCGCGCCGGTGACCTCGACCGTGACGCTGAACGCCGCCGACTTCGTCGACCCGAGCGCCGCGACCGCTCAGGAACTGGCGACCGCGATCAACAACAACCTCGGCAGCGCCGGCAGCGCCGTGGCGGTCGGCGGCCGTCTGATGCTGCGCAGTGCACAGGCGGGCAGCACCCAGCAGCTGACCCTGGCGAACGTCGGCGCCGGCACGGCGCTCGGCGCGCTCGGCCTGTCGACCGCGACCGCCAGCGGCCGCGACGAGGCCGTCGCGATCCACGCCGAAGGCACCTACACGGGATCCGGCAACCAGCAGTTCACGTTCGTGCCCGAGAGCGACGGCCTGATCGGCCAGACGCCGGACCTGCGCGTGCGCGTGCTCGACAGCGCCGGCAACCTGGTGACGACGCTGAACGTCGGCGCCGACTACGAACCCGGCCGGCCGCTCGACCTCGGCAACGGCATGCAGGTGTCGTTCGGCGCCGGCTCGATCTCGGCGACCGCTGGCCAGGCGTTCACGCTCGACGCGCTCGCCGACAGCGACACCAGCGACATCCTGGTCGCGATCGGCATGAACGCGTTCTTCCTCGGCACCGGCGCCGGCGACATCGCGGTGAATCCCGATCTGATCGGCAACCCGGACCGGCTCGCGGCGGGCATCGGCACGGCTGCCGGCGACGCCGGCAACGTCAACCGCATGCTGAGCCTGCGCGGCCTGGACCTCGATCACCTGGAAGGCAACACGATCGAGGACTTCTACGCCGACCTGGTCGGCGACATCGGCTTCAAGACCTCGGCGGCCACGTCGGAGCTGACCTCGCAGAACCAGCTGCTGCAACAGCTGCAGGCCGAACGCGAGAGCACGTCGGGCGTCAACCTCGACGAGGAGACCGTGAACATGCTGAGCTTCCAGCAGTCCTACGAGGCCGCGGCGCGCTTCATCAGCGTCGTGCAGGACATGACCACCACCCTGATCAACCTGGGGCGCTGACCATGAGCATCCGCATCACCCAGGGCATGCTCTACGCGAACGCGCTCGGCAACGTGCAGAACAGCCTGTTCCGTTACTCGCAGCTGCAGGAGCAGGTCGCCACCGGCAAGCGCATCAACCGCCTGTCCGACGACCCCGCCGCCGCGCTGCAGATCCTGCCGCTGCGCAACGATCTGCGCAATCTCGACCAGATGGTCGGCAACGTCGCACTCGCGCGCGAGACGCTGAACACCGGCGCCGCATCGCTCGAGGACGCGTCGTCGCTGATGCAGCGCGTGCGCGAACTGACGACACAGGCCGCGAACGGCACGCTGAGCAGCGGCGACCGCGAGAGCATCGGCGCCGAGGTCGACCAGTTGCTGAACCAGCTGGTCGGCATCGGCAACAGCCGCCGCGGCGACCGGTTCCTGTTCGGCGGCACGGAGACCGGCAACGCGCCGTTCTCGGTGGTCAGCGACGCCGGCGGCACGCGTGTGGTCTACAACGGCAACCGCCAGAGCCTCGACGTCGAAGTCGCGCCCGGCGTGCGCACGGCGCTGAACATCCCGGGCGACGGGATCTTCCAGCAGCGCAATCGCGGCGCGACCACGTTCACGACCGCCGTCGGCAACGTCGCCACCGGCGCCGTGCCGGTCGGCCGCGGCGACACCGGCGTCGGCTTCGGCAACCTGTCGGTGACGTTCGCCGGGCTCGGCACCGACGCACCACCCACCGTCAGCGTCGGCAGCGGCGCCACCAACGCCACCGGTCCGCTGAGCTTCGAGTTCACCACGCCGCCGGACGGGCTCAGCGTCGGCGGCGGCTCCAAGGTCCCGATCCCGGTGACCGACGGCAACTTCACGACCGGCGACGGCCGCACGATCTCGCTGACCGTGACCGGCATGCCCGCGGTGCTGACCGGCACGTTCACGGCGCAAGCGAACCTCTCGGTCGACGGCGGGCAGACCAGCAAGCTGGTCACCGACTTCAGCAGCTCCAGCGTGCAGGTGCGCAATTCGTACGACGACACGGTGCTGAACGTCGACGTGCAGAACCTGACGCGCACCGGCACCGAGGACGTCAAGTTCACCGGCACGTTCGATGCGTTCACGACCCTGATCGCGCTGCGCGACACGCTGCGCAACGAAGGCGGTCTGCGCGACGAGGCCGTGCAGGACCGCGTCGCGCAGATGCTGACCGAGATCGACCAGGCGCACGACTCGGTGCTCGATGGCCTGCGCGAACTCGGCTTTCGCTCGTCGAGCATGGACGTGCTCAGCAACCGCGTCGAAGGACTGCGGCTGTCGCGCACCGAATCGCTGTCGCGGGTGCAGGACACCGACATCGCCGCGGCGATCCTGGACCTGCAGCGCCAGGACATCTCGTACCAGGCATCGTTGCAGGTCGGTTCGCGGGTGATCCAGACCACGCTGCAGAGCTTCCTCCGGTGATGCCATGAGCCAGGACACCTTGCGCCCGATCACCGCCGGTGCGCCGGCCGTCGACGCCGGCAACGCCGCGCCGGCACGGCCAGCCGCACCCGAGTCGCTGTCGTTCCAGCGGCTGCTCGAGTCGCTGCAGAAGCTCAGCGACGAGCAGCGCCGCGCCAACGAAGGCGGCGGCGCCGAACACCTGCAGAACGCGCTGCAGGCCGCCGACGACGGCTTCGTCACCGCGATGGACCTGCGGCAGAAGCTCGAAGCCGCGTTCCGCGCCCAGAAGCCATGACCGCAGGCGGCGCCGCTCTGCACCCGGCCGTGCAGCAGATCGACCGCGCGGCGATGCAGCGCTGGCTGCCGCAGCTCGACGCGTGGCTGCTCGACGGCCACTTCTACGGCGCGCAGCACACGTGGCCGCAGCTGTATCGCAGCGACGGCGAGGGCCTGTTCTTCGTACGGCTCGACGGCGACGACCTCGTCAGCCACTGCGCGTGCCGCATCGTGACCCTGCACACAGCGAACGGCCCCGTGCGCGCCTGCCTGCTCGGCTCGGTCGCGACCGATCCCGACCAGCGCGGCCGCGGCCACGCGAGTGAAGTGCTGGCGGCGGCGCTGGCCGCCACCGGCCCGTTCGCCGACCTGACGCTGCTCTGGGCCGAACGGCCGGAGCTGTACGCGCGGCACGGCTTCGTCGCGGGAGCGCCCGAGACCTGCCTCGTGCTGGCCCGCCGACCGCGCCCCGACCTGACCGGCGTGCGCCTCGCCGAGCCGCGCGACCACGCGACCTTGCACGCGCTGCACGAACGGAAGCCGTGGCGCGTCGAACGTTCGCCGTTCACGATGTCGGGCCTGCTGACGACGCCGGGCATGAGCACGGTCGTGCTCGAGGAGAAGGGCCACGTCATCGCCTACGCCTGCTGCGGCAAGGGCGCCGACCTGCAGGGCCACTGGCACGAACTCGGTGGCAGCGATGCCGCGCTCGCCCGCCTGCTGCCCGCCGCGTTGCACACGGCCGACCAGATCGAGGCGTTCCTGCTGCTGCCGCCGTATCGCGCGGAACTGCGCGAACGGCTGGGCGCAGCGGTGACCGCCGAAGTGCTGGTCTCGGGCCCGATGCAGCGCACGGCCGACGGCGCCCCGATGGCGCTCTGGGTCGACGGGCTCGACTCGGTCTGACCAGCATCCTCACCTCGACTACGACAAGCCGAGCAGCCAGTCAGCCGCAGGCAGCTTCAGGTGGGGTAGGCATCATTTGTCCTTCTGGGAAGGACAAGTCATCGTGATTTTGTCCTTCTGGGAAGGAGAGATGGTGGCCAGGTGTCTTCGCGTGCCGTGCTGGATCGCGCGGCGACTCGCCGACCGCCGCTGGCGTGGCTCGCCCTCAATTCGGTCTCAGGTGTCGGAGAGCTACCGGCGTTCGAGGATGCGACTCCCCAGCGGACCTTGCGGACCCTGCGGAAAGGTCTCGTCCTCGACGAGCAACCCGACTGCCTGCATCGCTTCCGGAAACGACAGCCCGAGGTCGAGCAGGTCGCGGTCCTGCAGGGCACGGGCCAATGCCGCGTCGAACTCAGCTGCCGTGCCGCAGGACTTCGTCAGCACGAGTGCCTGCAGGCGCGCGAACGCACCCGCGAAGCCTGGGTGCGTGCCGAACGTGGCGTAGTCGACCGCGCATCGCTTCAGGTCCGACATGCGCTCGTCGCCGTCGGGCATCGTATTGGCCACGGTGAAGGGCCTACGCAGTTGGAACAGGTCGATGCGTTCCCGCAGACCTGCAGGCAAGGTCCCCGCCTGCAACAGTGTGTTGCAAGGCTCGAATGGCAGTCCCTGCAAACCGGCCAGGAACCGCAGGCCCTCGGGCGATGGGGGCGGAACCGGCGGACGCCACCGCATGGGCTCTGCGACGACGAGTTCGCTGTTCATGAACCTCTGGTAGGCCCGCCAGAGTTCGCTCTGCGCGGAAGCTGCCAACAGCGCCGCACTACCATCGCCGGCCGGACGCACCTCGAACTCGGCCGTGGCGTAGCCAGACGCCGCGCCTTCGATGGCCCACCGGACCTTCACCTGGTAGGTGCCGGCGTAGCCGAGCACGCGCCAGTCCGCGACCTCGCCGAAGAAGGCCGTCGACTCCCCCGCGCGGAACCGCCAGAGCACCGGCGGCGGTGCTTCGCTCGTCGACGGCCATGCCGGAACGAAGAGCTGCGACGCAACCGATGTGAGAGGACCTCCCGGCGGGCCGTAGGCATGCCACCACTCGCCCGACGGCATCTTGCGGAAGAACTGCACGAACGGCACCTGGGTCACGATGTCGTCGCAGCACACCGGCACGTCGATGCGGAACCGACACACCGTCGGACAGAACTGCTCCGTGTCGTCGATCGTCACCGCGACGGGAAGCGGGATCAGGTCCGGCGCCGCACCGTCCTTCGACAGCAGGTCCAATCGCGCGCGCGACCTCGGGGTACCAGCGTGCCGCCGCGAGCAGAGCCTCGTCCTCGCGCGCGCTCGCGAGCGCTGCCGCGAACTCCTGCCTCTCGCACACGTGCAACACGACCAGACGTTGCAGTCGAGCCAGGGACCCGATGAGTCCAGGCTCCGCCTCCAGCGTGCGGCATTGCGCGAGTGCCCCCTCGAGCGCTTGGTCGCGTTCGGCCCCGCTGCGACTCCCCATCACGGCCCGACAGAGCATGACGAGTCGCTGAAAGACCTGCCGCGTCACGACGGCGGCTGGCGCCGAGTCCGGCGCTTCGAACGGGTGCATCGGCTCGCGGAAGGCGAAGGGCCCGGGCGGCGCGGAGAAACCACGAGACGCAGGCTTCCGGGCGATGTCCAACCGCTCTTCCATGGCCCGTCGGTAGACATGCCAGAGCCGATCGCCTCGAGCCATCGCGGCGGACAGTTCGCCGCGGCGTTCGTCGGCCGACGCGACTCGGAACGGACGCGACACGACACGACGCAGCGCACGATCGCCGGCGACGGCCCACACCACCGACGCGCGATAGGTCCCCGGGTAGCCGAGCACGCGCCAGTCCGCCACTTCGGCGCAGAGTTCGAACGACTGCCCCGCTGCCACCGGCCAACGGAACGGCAGCGGCGCGGTCGTGGAGTACGGCGGGGCCACGTCGCGCCCGCCGGGTGCACCGTTCGCAGGCTCCCACTCGCCATCGGAGCGCTGGCGGTCGAAGTGCACCAACGGACGCCGCGACACCACCACCGGCTCACCCGCCGGCGCGTCGATGCGCAGCCGCCACACCGTCGGACAGAACTGCTCGGTGTCGTCCACCGTCACGACCGCCGCGAGCACCACCTGTTCCGGCGCGGCGGGCTGCTGCGGCGCCAGGCAGGCAGCGGGGAACCACGCAGCAACGGCCAGGGCCTTCATCACCGCCCATGCTAGCTGCGGGCGCGCGGACCGTGGCGGCGGCGGAATTTCGCTCTCGTTGCCGGTCGGCCCGGCGACCTCCACGCGGCCCGCGCCAAATCCCGGCTCCACGGTCGACCCCACCACCCGCCCGGCTAGACTGCTCGCCCGTTTTTCCGCAACGACGACCGAGCCCATGGACATCGTAGTCTGCATCAAGCGCGTGCCCGCCACCGACTCGACGATCAAGATCGCCGCCGACGGCAAGTCGATCGATCCGGCTGGCGTCTCCTTCGAACTGAACGCCTACGACGAGTTCGCCCTCGAACAGGCGCTGCGCATCAAGGAGCAGCTGGGCACCGGCTCGGTGACCGTCGTCACGCTCGGCAGCAAGGATTCGCAGAAGGAACTGCGTGACACGCTGGCCCGCGGCGCCGACAAGGCCGTGCTGCTGACCACCGACCGGTGGGTGTTCGACGGTGCTTCGACCGCAGCCGCGCTGGCGGCGTGGATCAAGACCGTGCCGTGCAACCTGGTGCTGTGCGGCCGCCAGGCGGTCGACTCGGACAACAACCAGCTGCCGGCGAACCTCGCCGCGCGGCTCGGCTTCGCCTGCGTGACCGAGGTCGCCAAGCTCGAACTCGCAGACGGCGTGTTCACCGCCGAACGCGACATCGAAGGCGCGCGCGAGATCGTGACCTGCAAGACGCCGGCCGTCGTCAGCTGCCAGAAGGGCCTGAACGAACCGCGCTACGCGAACCTGAAGGGCATCATGGCGGCGAAGAAGAAGCCGCTCGAAGAGGCCGCGGCCCAACTGCCCGCGGCGGCGCTCGAGATCGTGTCGTTGACGCTGCCGACCGCACGCGCCGCCGGCAGGATCCTCGGCAACGGTGCCGACGCCGTGCCCGCGCTGATCAAGGCGCTGCGCGAAGAAGCCAAGGTCCTCTGACATCCACCGAGACACTCCCATGAGCAACATCGTCGTCATCGCCGAAGTCCGCGGTGGTCAGCTGAAGCGGACCTCGCTCGAAGCCGTCACCGCCGGCCTGCAGCTCGCAGAGAAGTGCGGCGGCAAGGTCATCGCCATCGCCTGCGGGTCGGGCCTCGACGCCGCATCTGCCGCGCTCGCCAAGAGCGGCGTGCACAAGGTCATCGCCGTCGACGGCGCGCCGTTCGCGAACTACTCGGGCGACGGCTACGCCCGCGCCATCGTCGAGCACGCCAAGGCCGCCTCGGCCGCGGCGGTGCTGATGGTGCACACGGCGATGGGCAAGGACCTGTTGCCGCGCGTCTCGGCACGGCTCGACGGCAGCATCGTCACCGACGTCACCGCGGTGACCTGCGACGGCGGCACCTTCGGCGCCACCAAGCCCGTGTTCGCCGGCAAGGCGATGATGAAGATCAAGGCCAACAAGGCGCCGTTCTGCGCCACGCTGCGGCCGAACAACTTCGCCGCCGCCAGCGGCAGCGGCAGCGCCGAGGTCAGCAAGGTCGCGCCACCCGCCGGCGACCTGCTGTCGGTGGTCAAGGAGATCATCGCGTCGGCCAGCGAACGCACGCCGCTGCAGGAGGCCAAGGTCGTCGTCTCCGGCGGCCGCGGCCTCAAGGAAGCCGGCCACTTCAAGCTGATCGAAGACCTCGCCGCCGCGTTCGGCCCGGGCGTCGCCGCCGTCGGTGCCTCGCGCGCCGTCGTCGACGCCGGCTGGCGCCCGCACCGCGAGCAGGTCGGCCAGACCGGCAAGGTCGTCAGCCCGCCGCTCTACTTCGCGATCGGCATCAGCGGCGCGATCCAGCATCTCGCCGGCATGCGCACCGCGCGCACGATCGTCGCGATCAACAAGGACGCCGACGCCCCGATCTTCAAAGTCGCCGACTACGGCATCGTCGGCGACGCCTTCGAAGTCGTGCCGGCGCTGACGAAGGCGATCGCCGAGATCGTCAAGGCCAAGTGACCACGCCGGCCAAGCAGCACGCATGACCCTGAAAGCTGGAATCGTCGGGCTGCCCAACGTCGGCAAGTCCACCCTGTTCAACGCCGTCACGCGCACGCAGAAGGCGCAGGCCGCGAACTACCCGTTCTGCACGATCGACCCCAACGTCGGCGTGGTGACCGTTCCCGACGAACGGCTCTACGTGCTGCAGAAGATCGCCAAGACCAACGTCGTGATCCCGGCGGCGATCGAGTTCGTCGACATCGCCGGCCTGGTCAAGGGCGCCGCGACCGGCGAAGGGCTCGGCAACAAGTTCCTGAGCCACATCCGCGAGGTCGACGCGATCGTGCAGGTCGTGCGCTGCTTCGAGGACGTCGACATCCACCACGTCTCGGGCACGGTCGATCCGGTGCGCGACATCGAGATCGTCACGACCGAACTGGTGCTCGCCGACCTCGAGGCCGTCGAGAAGCGCATCGATCGGCAGGGCAAGCAGGCCAAGCGCGGCGACAAGGAAGCGATCGCCGAGATCCCGGTGCTGCAGAAGATCCTGCCGGTGCTGAACGCGGGCAAGCCGGCGATGCTGACCGAGCTGACGCCCGAGGAGAAGGCGATCGCGCGCATGTTCTACCTGTTGACCGACAAGCCGGTGATCTTCGCCTGCAACGTCAAGGACAGCGAACTCGCGACCGCGGACAGCAACCCGTTCGTGCAGAAGGTGCGCGACTACGCCAAGACCCACCTCGCCTGCGAAGCGGTCGTGATCTCGGCACAGATCGAGAGCGACCTCGTCGATCTGGAACCCGACGACGCGAAGGCGTTCCTCGCCGATCTCGGCGTCGCGGAGTCAGGTGTCGGCGCGCTGATCAAGGCGACCTACCACCTGCTCGGCCTGCGCACCTACTTCACGGCCGGCGAGAAGGAAGTGCGCGCGTGGACGATCCACGCCGGCGACACCGCGCCCAAGGCCGCGGGTGTGATCCACAGCGACTTCGAGCGCGGCTTCATCAAGTCCGAGACCGTGTCGTACGCCGACCTGGTGAAGTGCGGCAGCGTCGCCGCCGCGCGCGAGAAGGGGCTCTACCGGATCGAGGGCAAGGAATACGTCGTCGCCGACGGCGACGTGCTGCACTTCAAGTTCAGCGTGTGAGGCGGGGCGCCGCGCCTCAGCGGCTCGAGTCGCCGTCCGCATTCGTGAACACCGCGCGCTCGGCCAGCGGCCGCCCACCGGCGTCCTTGCCGCAGACGTACGCCTGCGGGGCCGGGAACCGGCGCACCAGCGTGCGGCGCGTGCCGGGTTCGAGCCAGTGCTGCAGCGCACCCGGCAGCGAGATCAGGTCGGTGTCGCCGCGGTAGCGTTCGACCAGCGCGTCGAGCAGGTCGCGCCACGCGATACCCGTCGGTGGCAACACCCAGTCGAGCAGGGTGCGGGTGCGGATCTGTTCGCGGCGGCCGCGTTCGCCGCGCAGCGTCGCGACATAGCCGGCGTGGCCAGCGGCGTCCCGACACCACAGCACCTCGATCTGGTCGCGGGCGGGACCGGCGGCGAGGCGCCACTGCAGCCACGCGGCGGAACGTTCGGCGGTGAACTGCTCCGGATCGGTGTGCTGCGCGGCGACGGCGGCGAGACGTTCCCAGTCGGTGCACGGCTCGAGCACGAGGCCCGTGGCGCGACGGCGGCGACCGGTCAGAGCACCGACGACGCCGGCGGCCAGCGCAGCGGGACCGGCGAACACCGGCAGGTTGCGGCGCAGCATCGCTTCGGCCGCGAGCGGGCCCATGCGGATCGGCACCAGCACCTCGGCGTCCGAGTCCGCGACCGGCACGCCGCCGAGCTTCTGCCACAGCGCGCCGGAGTCGGCGTTGCACGTGGTCGCGAAGTGCGCCGGCGCGCGCAGCTTCAGGAAGCGGCGGAACAGGAAGTAGCCCTGCATGCGCTGGCTCGGCGCGACGAAGAAGCTGCCCGAGCACAGGCTCGGCAGGATCTGGCCGGCGAGCCGCATGCGCTGCGGGTGCACCAGATGCACGCCGGCGACGGCGCCGTTCTCGTCCCACAGGCAATCGCCGAGCCCGGCCTCGGGCAGCCGATCGGGGTTCTGTAGCAGCCGCCAGCGCAGCCGCCGCAGGATCTCGGGCGCCTGGTTGAGGCGCCGTTCGGCCGCACCGGCCTGCGGCATCAACTCGGCGGATGCCTGCAGGAACGCCGCCGCCGCCGGCAGATCGGCTTCTTGCAGCGGGCGGATCGGCGCGGGTGCGGCGGGTGCGGTCACGGCGCGATCAGCAGGTCGTGCCGCCGTCGACGGTCAGCGTCTGGCCGGTGACGAATGCCGACTCGGCGCCGAGCAGGAACAGCGTCGGGCCCGCGACATCCTCGGGGCGGCCGAGCCGGCCGAGCGGCGTGCGGCGCACGATCTGCCCACGCTGGTCGTCGTCGAGCCCGTGCGTCATCTCGGTCTCGAGGTAGCCGGGCGCGATCGAGTTGACGCGGATGTTGCGGTCGCCGAGTTCGCGCGCCAGCGCGCGCGTCATCGCGTCCATGCCGCCCTTGGTCGCCGCGTAGGCGGCGAGCCCGCTGTAGCCGCGCGAGGCGATGATCGACGAGATGTTGATGATCGAGCCGCCGGTGCGCGAAAGGAGCATCGAGCGCAAGACGAGGCGCGTCAGCAGCAGCGTGCCGGTCAGGTTCGTCGCCATCAGCCGTTCGATGTCGGCGACCGCCATCGAGGCGAGCACGCCGTCGACCGCGAAGCCGGCGCAGTTGACCAGACCATGGGGCGCGCCGAAGCGCTTGGTCGCCTCGCGCACGAACGTGCGCAGCGTCGGCTCGTCGGCCATGTCGGCGATGGTGAACCACGCGTTCTCGGCACCGGCCAGCGAATCGGAATACGGCGTCGCGCGCCGGCTGAAGGTGCTGACGCGGTAGCCAGCGCCGCGGATCGCTTCGACCAGACACTGGCCGAGGCCGCGGCTGCCGCCGCTGAGGATGACATGGCGGCCAACGCCGTCCTGGTTGCCTGCGTTCATGATGCTTCGAGGGTCAACGTGCGTCGGTGCGGAGCTTCTTGCCCGCCGCGGAGAGTTCGATGTGGTCGGTGAGGCGCAGGAAGCGCGGTCGCTCGTGCGGCTGCAGCGCCTCGTCGCAGCGCGCCCTGACCGCGGCGAGCACGGCCTGCCCATCCTGCCCGGCCGTCGGCACCACGTCGCATGCGACCAGCTGGCCGACCAGCGACGAGCGCTTGGCGAACACGCGCGCGTCCTCTACGCCGGGCACCGAGAGAACGACCTGTTCGACGAACACCGGCTGCACCTTGTTGCCGCCGACGTTGATCAGTTCGGAGCGCCGGCCGGTGAAGAACACGCGCCCGCCGTCCTGCCGCACGAGGTCGCCGGTGGCGCGCCAGCCGTCGACTTGCTGCATCGCCGACGCCGACTGCTCGGAGCGCTGGTCGTAGGCCTGCATCGCATTCGCGGAACGCACGAACAGTTCGCCGTCGCGGATCGCCAGCTCGACGCCGTCGCTCGACACCTGGCCGAGGAAGCGTGTCGGGAAGCCCGCGTTGCCGTCGGTCACCGAGAAGCAGCGGCCGAGTTCGGTGGTCGCGTAGATGTGCACGAGGCGCGCGCCGGGGAACGTCGCCAGAAGCCGGTCGAGCACTTCCTGGTCGACGACCTCGCCGCCGAGCGTCACCTGCTGCAGGGGAATGCGCGCCAGCAGTTCGCCCGGGGCGAACATCAGCAGCCAGCGCCAGTACGACGGCGTCGCCGAAGCGAACTGCACGCCGTGCTCGGCGGCGAGCCGCGCGACCTCGCCGGCATCGCGGCCGGGCGCGACCAGCGTGCCGCCCGGCACCAGCGCCTGCAGCACGACCTGCAGGCCGGCGTAGAGGTTGGGGCGGTAGCACAGCAGCCACGTTCCCGGCGGCGCGCCGCGGCGCACCGGGCGCATCAGCGACTGCCACGTGTGGCGCGCGGCCTTGGGCGCGCCGGTCGTGCCCGAGGTCAGGATGGTGACGGTGCTCTCGCCGGAGCCCGGCAGGGCGGCCGCTGCGTCGACGCCGGGCACGCGCTGCCAGCCCTTGGCGTCGCACTGCAGCACCGCGGCGAGACCCAGCGAGCTGCCGATCACGGCCGCAGCTTCGGCAGCGGTTTCGGCGCCGATCAGGAACGCATCGGCATCGAGCAGGTCGATCGCACCGAGCATCGCCAGCCCTTCACCGGTCGCCGGCAATTGCAGGCCGATGCGTGCACCGCGCAGGTCGTCGTGCTGCGTCGCCAGTTCACGGCAACGTCGCCGCAGGGCACCGAACGTCAGGCTGCCCGCCGCGGTGACGAACGCAGGGCGATCCAGCGCGACTGCGGCCCAATCGATCGCCCGGATCATGGCGCATGCAGCCGTCGGGTCATGCGTAGAGCCGGTAGAGATCGCCCAGCTTGCGCACGCCCGGGGGTACGCCGTCGGCGAACGGGTCCTTGTCGAACACCTGCTCGAGGCGCACCACGATCTCGGCGAAGTCGAGCGACTCCAGGCCCAGCGACGCATCGAGCGGCGACTCCGGTCCGAGTGCCGGCGGCTTCACGCCGCGGTTCGCGAACACCTGACGGAACACCTCGAGGATGCGTGCTTCGACCTCTTGCGCCATGCTTCTCGGGAAGTGGGTGGACGAGCAGCGCAAGGCTGCGGGAATCGGGAAGACCCTCAGCTCGGCGGTCTGGAGGGTCGGGAACGCCCCCAATGCCTGCCGGAAGCCAGTCACCTGCGGAGGGCGAAGAACGGTAGCCAGCCCGTGGGGCAAGTCAAGGCGAGCGGCTGCCGGCGGTGGCATCGAACGTCGGGCGCGTTCCCCGCATGCGCGCGCGCACGGCACGCACGCGCGGCAGCAGTTCCATGTGCAGGAACAGCTCGGCGGCAGGTTCGTGGCGGAACCCGACGCGGTCGAACAGGCGGATCCCATGCTGCGGCGCGCCAACACGATTCGCCACGCTCTCGACCAGGAACGCCACCTCGGCGCCGGCCTCGGCGATCGCGGTGCGCACGACCGGGGTCATGTCGCTGCCACAGCCGAACGGCTGGGCATAGGCCCGCACCGGGCGGCCGGTCCATTGTTCGAGCTGTCGCCGCGCATCGACGATCTCACGGCGCGCCGTTCCCGCATCGAGCACGCGACCGGGGAAGTGGCTCGCGGTGTGGTTGCCGACCTCGATGCCGACCGCGGCCAGCTTCGCGACATCCGCCGGCGTCAGGTAGAGGCCGCTGTCGCGCGCGGTTGCGACCGGATCGACGCCGAAGCCCGTCGCGAGGCGCGGGATCAGCTGCTGCCAACCATCGAGGTCGAGCGTGGCCACGACGTCGCCGATCGAGCGGCAGCGCGCCGCATCCAGCCCCAGCACCTCGACCACCTTCGTGATGCCGTGCTGGTGGATCAGGTGGTTCAGCAGGTGCTCCGGCAACGGCCGGCCATCGGCGATGCAGCCGGCGTTCAGGAAGTACACCGCCGGCATGCCGCGCTCGCGCAGCATCGGGCCGGCGACGTCGAGCACCGAGCGGAACGCATCGTCGAACGTGATCAGCAGCGGCCGCTTCGGCAGCGGCCCACGCAGCACGGTGTCGAGGTCGACGACGTCGTAGTCGCGCCGCAGCGCATCGAGGTGCGCCGCGAACAGCGCCGGCGACGTCGTGATGCCGAGGCCGTCGATCAGGCCGGGCTCCGTGTCGGCGATGTGGTGGTAACAGGCGACGCGCAGGCCCTGCGAACCGAACAGCGCCGCGACCGCCCGGCTGCGCGGGATCGATCGCGCCAGGGTGCGCAGGATGCGTTGCTTGGCGTTCATGCGCAGGGCGTGGTGAGGATGCCAAGCTGCGCCGGCGCCGTCCACTGCTGCCGAACTGCGAAGGTCGAACGCGTCCACACGGTGCCGACCGCCGACGGTCACAGCACGTGCTGGCCAGCGCGATGCAGGTCGGCAACCGCCTCGCGGCTGCGCACGACGCGCGCGGGCAGAACCGAGACCGGACTACCAGTGCCCGATCACACCCTCGGCGGCATCGGAGACGACGGCGCCGAAGCCGTTGCCGGCCGCGGGGTCGAGCACGAGCGCCTGGCCGAAGAAGTGCACGCCGACGAACTGCGGATCGTCGGGGATTGGCAGGCTCCACACGGCCTGCTGGTCCTGACCGACGAGCAGCGCATAGGCGGCCGGGTTCACGTGCAGGTCGCAGCCGGGCATGCCGAGGAAAGTCAGGTCCAGCGGCGAGGCGGTGCTCCAGCCGAACGCGAGCATGCCGATGTTCTGCGGCAGGTCGAAGAAGGTGACGTGCAGGGTCTTGCCGATGCGCGGGGTGTCGTCGGGAACGGGGCGGGATGCGGGCAGGGAGCCGGCGCAGCCGTGGCCGTAGGAGACAAACGTGCTGGTCGGGCCGACGCGGGCCACAGACGTGAAGTAGTGCGCAGAGACTTCGACATACGACGTGCCGGCGTCGAGTGGGGGCACGGCATCTTCGTGATGTTGGATGACACCACGAACCACGACTTGGCCATCCGATCGTCTCAGCACCGTGTGGTTGTCACCCCCAGCCACCTCCACATAGCTGGTCCCCCACGGCAGCGTTGGGATTGGTGTCCACATGGAACTGCCCCAATGCACCGCACTGCCATCCGACCGCACGGCGACGTTCCACCAGCTGCTGGCACCGACTTGGCGGTAGCTCAATCCGGATGGCAGGGCAGGGACGATCGCCTGGCCGCTGCTGCTATCGCCCAGGCAGATGATCGCACCATCTGTGCGCAGCAAGACCGTCTTTCGATAGTAGACGTCGACGCCGGCGTACCCGGTTCCAGATGGCGGGGGCGGGATGGTCCCCTCACCGCTGAGGTTCGCGCCGAACGAAACCGCATTGCCATCCGAACGGATCGCGACCGAGTGCGCGCTCGATACCTTGCACTGCGTGTAGGTCACCCCAGCAGGGAGAGGCGGAACGTTGCACTGTCCAAGCGAGTTGTCGCCCCAGGCGACGAGTTGGCCGTCGGAACGCCGGGCGACGATGTGCCCTGCAACCTCGACATGCACGTACGAGACACCAGCAGGGAGGGGCGGCGCAGCCGCGGTCATGCTCGAGCCCCACTGTAGCAGCGATCCGTCCGAGAGGACCACTGCCGCGTGGCTGGCACCGGTGGACACCTGGGCGAAGGAGATCGGCCGACGATTCCGGTCGAGATGATCCGGCAGGATCGGGAGCTCGCCCTGCATGAACCCATTGTGGCCCCACGTCAGGATCTCCCCGTTCGACAACAGAGCAGCACTGTGCACGTCGGCTGCCGCCAGAGCCACGCATCGCGTGCCCAGCGGGATCGCGGGCGGACTCCCGACCCCATATGCGGTCGACCCCCAGGTCACGATGACACCGTCGGATCGAAGCGCCGAGCAATGCGAGTTCCCCGCGGAGTAGATCTTGTAGGTCATGCCCGTCGGCAAGTTGGGCACATTGCATTGGCCAAACGTGTTGTCACCCCATGCAACCAAGACTCCGTCCGAGCGCATGGCCATCGCACACCAATCTCCCGCGTCGACGCTGTCGTACGTCACGCCAAGCGGCAGCGCCGGCACTGCCTGAATCCCAGTCAGCGGTTCGCCCCATCCCACGATCGACCCATCGGAGAGCAACCCCACCGAGATGTACGCACCGACATCGAGGGCGTTGATCTGCGTGCCCGGCGGCAGGATCGGCACTGTGCACTGCCCGGCACTGTTGTCGCCCCACATCACGACACTGCCATCCGATCGCATTGCACCGGCATGGTTCAGTCCGGCACACATGTCGGTGTAGTAGAGGCCCGCGGGCAGTACCGGGAGCGAGGCAGGTAGTGCTCCTCCCCATGCGAGCAGTTGGCCGTTCGAAGAGAGAGCCAAGCCATAGGCTGGCCCCAAGCTCATCCGCTTGATGTAGGTCCCAGGCAACGGCTCGACTGGAATCAGCAGATTCGGATCGTTGGCCGCTCCCTGGACGAAGATCCGGCCATCCGCTCGCCGCACAGCCGTCACGTACTGCGTCGCCGCGATTTCGACGATGCGCTCGCTGCGGGACTCAGTATCAAAAGCGTTAGGGCCCCAGCCACGGATCGAACTCTGCCCGGGCAGACCACCGAGCAGGGCGAGCAGGCCAAACGTTGCCGCCCAGGCGGGGCGGCGAGAATTGTGCCACAGAAGATCGAAGAGCTGGGGCATGAGAATCCTACGGTGGATCAGAACTGGAAGAACATCGCCGGACAGCCAACGACGGTCATGTCGAGACCCAGAGCCGGAAACAGTGCACAGGTGGATCCAACCCAGGTCGACGAGTCGCACGTGATCAGGCTGATCAACTGGGTCGAGATCACGTTCGTGCCGGGCACCGCCCCGAGCGCGATGCCGAACGGGAAGCGCCATGAGCCAACGGTGCCGAACCATGGATCGAGCAGCATCACAGCCGATGGATCGTCCAACCAGAATTCAACCCCATCGATGATGTTGGGGCTCGCAGTCGGGAAGCCAAACTGCAGCACGGTGCCGATGACCATCGCCGACGTGGACGGCCGCGTGAAGATCAGGGCCGGAGTGGCGCCGACTACGTTGGCTCCCTCGTAGTCGACCATCATGCGCTTCAGCAGCAGTCCCGTCTCACCCACACGACGACCAAACGCACCCAGCGCTGCCGTCGGAGTCGTCCCTCCCGTCGCCCCTACGAGCGGCAGCGGTGCAGGTACCGGCCCCACTTTGGAACCCGTACCATCCGAACGGCCAACTCCCACCGGCAGCATGTCGAACTCCGTGCGCACGGCATCGGTCACGCTGTTCGGATTGCCGGTCGGAATCATGGTCGGACGCGGGAGTCCGTACAGCGGCTGGAAGGCGCTGGCGGTGGTCGGGTAGTCCGTGCTCTTCGTCGCCCCGACCACGGTCAAGCGAGCCCGCGGATCGACGCCGATGCCGCCACCTGCATGGCTACCGTACGAAGTGCTCGGGCCAAGGGCTGTATCGAACTGCACGCTCTGCGGGCCCATGACCGCGGGACGATCCTCCGCGCTGCCACCCCACTTCGTCCGTCGGTTGATGATCGTCAACTCGGGGTTGCCCGAGCTCGGTGAGATCGTGCCGGGGATGCCGACCAGGAGGCTCGCCACATCGATGTCGATGTTGCCGTTCTCGTCCTCCGTGTAGCCACAGACCAGCACATGGTCCGGGTATTCGTTCCACGAACTCACGCCGGTCAGGCCATCGGCCCCCGGGCCACCGATGAAACCGGCGGGCCTTGCTGCAAAGCTGAAGTCCAGGTACCCGGCGCTCACCTGACAACTGAGAAAGAAACCCTCCGACTTCGGCACAGACCCTGATGGACTGCCAGAGAGATCGAACGACGACAAGGAGGCAGCTACGGAGATCTGTTGGAACGGTCCAAATGAAGCAAAGAAGTCTGGGTCGTCCGTAGCCCCTACAATGTCGATTGTGTTCCAAACAGGACCACTACTGTCAAGGTGCACAACAACGTCCCGGGCAATCGAACTCCGAGGCTGCATAGCCGGGGGATGCTGCCCACGGGTCCCAAGCGGTGCCGATGAGACCAGGATCAACGGCAGAGGTGGATTCTGACGCGTGGGTGACGCATCGAAGGTCATCGCCGTGCCGACACGGTAGAGACCGGACAATGGCGCGACGAAGTTGAACGGGAACGACACGCCACCCTGAACCATGCCATCCGTCGAGCCGACGACCACGAACATCTGGTCCTCCATTTCGGCGATGCCGAACAGGCCGTCCGATCCCGGGCCACCGACGACCGAGTGGAACTCCGTGGTCGTCGTGTCAGACGCGAAGAGGGCGTGGGATCGGGACAGGCGGCCGACCATGCCGTCGAAGTTGCCCGGACCGGCACCGAAGTCACTCGTACCACCGCTGCCGTTCACCGGAGCAAACGCCAAGATTGGGGTGAGCCAAGCGTTGCCGCCCGACGGGTTGCCCAGCTCGGAGATGCCGCAGTAGGTGACAACGTCGCGAGCGCTATCACCAAGACCCTCCACGCGCATGCTCACGTCGGTGATCGCGCAATCGAAGTCGCGAGTCGCGTCAACGGCTGGTGCCGACCCGAAGAAGTGATGCGTCCACAGCAACTCACCGTCGCCTTTGTAGACTGCGATGAAGCCGCTGTACGGATATTTTGGCGCCGCCAAGATGGGCGTGAAGACCCAACCGGATGGAGCCTGGCTCACGGGCAGGTAGTTGTCGTTCTGCTCCCCACAGATGGCGATCCGGGTCTCCTCGGGCGTCGCGCCGGGCCATACCGAGACGGCACGCGCGTTGGTCGCGCGACGGTAGCGAGCAACACCGAGCTCCGGTGATCCACCGTAGAAGTACCGCTGCCACTCGATGCCACCTAGTGAGTTCACCTTCTGCAGAACCACCACTTGGCGCCTTTGCAAGCGCGGGGGTGTACCGGCGACAGGGAGGACGAACTGGGCCGCCGCGGCGCCTCCTGAGAAGGCTGCACCGGAATCCGGTGGCAAGCCGACGACTACGCCGGAGAACTCGGGCCCATCTGGTAGGTCGAGGATCGTGTCGCGAATCTCTATGGATCCGACGGAATAGGTGGATCCGTCCCCAGGGGACTTCGTGTCCGCCCAGACCTCGTTGAGATCTGCGTTGTCAAACAGGTCCCAGTCCGGAACCGTTGGTGGAGGCGGAGGAGTGGAGGTCCAGTCGTGCGTCGACTGCGGGCTAACCTGCGAGATCGCCGGCATGCACAGCAAGGCGAGGCAGGTCGCAAGCGCGACCCAGAAACCTGAGACCTGAGACCTGAGACCTGAGACCTGAGACCTGAGAGACGTTTCTCATGGCTTCCTGGACTCGGGCAGCGTCGCCTTCCCCGCCAGGTTTTCCCCTCGGGCCGAGGTGATGAACCCAGCAGACTCGGGAATCTAGCGTCCTGCTGCCCCTGAGTTGCGAATGATCCGCGCGCCCAGGCAACCGGTCGATGGGCTCTACGGGGCAGAGAGCAGTGCCAACAGGGCCCATCCCCGCGATCTCCTGCCACGCGACATCACGCCAACGCCGTCACCAGTGCCCGATCACGCCCTCTGCCGCATCGGAGACGACCTGGGCCGCATGGCGAGTAAGGTGGACGGCTCCCCTCCATGCCACGCTGGCGCCATCTCGTTCCCTGGATAGCCTGCGTGGCCGTGGCCGCGATCTCGTCGTGGGCATTGCAGCAGCCGCCGCCCGCTGCGCCGTGGCTGGCGGTGACGGCGCCGGGCGAGGCGACCGCGGGTGCGCCGTTCGTCGTGCGCGTGCGCCTGCGAGCACGGCTGCTGCTGTCGACCACGCCCGAACTGCGATTGGGCGTCGACCTGCACGGAAGCACGCTGCAGCACGAATCGCGCGGCTGGCTCGGTTCGGCACCGCCGCAGGGGATCGCTGGCGCCGAGGCAGAGCTGACGTTCGCAGTCCCGGTCCCGCTCGCCACCGAACCGGGCTTCGTGCACGCCGTGATCTACGCCTCACCGACCGGCGCGTGGCAGGACCGCGTCGCCGTCGCCAACTCCGTCGATGTGCCGTTGCGCGATCCGCATGCAAACACAACCGCGCCGACCCACCGGAAACTGCACGTCTACGACCCCGGCTCGCTGGCCCCGATCGCGCGGCGCGACCAAGCGCCGGTCCGCAGCGTGCTGGCGCTCGGCTGGCTCGCGGTCGCCATCGCGTGGTGGCGACGGCGCTCACGCCATCCAGCGACACGGCGGATCGCAACCGTGTTGTGCGGCACCGCAGCGGCTGCCGCCACGTGGGAACTGCTGCCGCTGGAACGGTGGCTCGGGCGAGGCGCGCGCGATGTCACGTTCGCCTGGCACTGGTACGAACGGCGAGTCGGCTACCAGCACGCCTTCACCGTCGCCGTCCTGGTGGCGGCCGCCGCGCTGGTGATGTGGGCGTGGCGAAGCAGCACCGATCTGGCCCAACGACTCGCGGTGACCGGGATCACGCTGCACGGCACGGTCACGCTCGCGAGCTTCCTGTCGCTGCACGCCGTCGATGCGATGCTCGCCGTGCCGCTCGGACCGGTGCCCGTGTTGCAGGCCGTGCAGCTGGCAGCGTTGTCGGTCGCGCTGCTCGGCGTGCTCCGCGGCCGTCGCGACCCCGCGTGAAGCCCCGGGCGACGTGCACTGGCGATGCGTCCCTGCCTTGCTACGCTCCTGCCCGCCCGAGCGCAGCGCCCGCCACCGAGCCGTCGACATGTCCGATCCCCTGCCCTGGCTCCGACGCACCTCGCTGGTCGAAGCGGTCTCCTATCTCGTGCTGCTGCTGATCGCGATGCCGCTGAAGTACGCCTGGGGCGAACCGATGGCCGTGCGGGTGTTCGGCATGGTGCACGGCGTGCTGTTCCTGCTGCTGGTGTGGCTGCTGGTGAAGTCCCACTTCGACCGCGGCTGGCCGGTGCGGCGGCTGCTCGTAGTGTTCGCGGCGTCGCTGGTGCCGATCTGGCCGTTCCTGCTCGATCGCCACATGCGCGCGTGGATCGCGGCGACGCCGAACTGACGGCCCTCAGCGGTCGAGCCACGCCGCGAACGCGTCCGCCTCGCGCCACGGATCGAGTGCCGTCGGCGGCACGTCGCGGTGGTAGGCGCGGAACGCCTCGGTGAACGCACGCGGATCGCGTTCGAACCAGTCGTTGGCAACGCGCGACGCGTTGGTCAGGCGCTGGAAGCGCAGCTTGACGACCAGCAGCGCGGCGATGCGCAGGCCGTCCTCGTCGATGCAGCGCAGCGTCGCATCGGCGTCGGCGCGCGCCAGGTGTTCGTGCAGCGCTGCAACGGGGTCGGGCGCCGTCAGCAGGTCGGCGAGTGCCGCCTGCAGGCGCACGACCTCGTCGAGGTCCGGGTCGTCGAGGTCAGCCATGCAGCACCCCGCGGATGCGGCGCAGTTCGTCGCGCAGCAGCGGCACATCGGCGGCCGTGACGGTGCCTTCCATGCGTTCGAGCGTGACGCCGCGCAGGTTCGTGCAGCGCGGTACAACCGCCTCGAACAGCCGCCACACCGCGTCGGGCACCGCATGGTCGTGGCTGTCGAGCCGCAGCGTGCGGCCCTCCGGCAGCCAGCCCGGCTGGCTGCGTTCGCCGCCGGACAGGTGGATCTCGATCACCCGCGAACAGTCGAGGCGCGCGAGCCACGCCGCCGCATCCGCACCGAGGTTCTGCGCCATCGTGAACACGTTGTGCAGGTCCAGCAGCAGGTGCGTGCGCGGCGCGGTCAGGATGCGGGCGAAGAAGTCCGGCTCGTCGAGCCAGTCGCCGAGCAGGAAGTAGAACACGCTGTTCTCGAAGCCCGTGTCGGGCACGACCTGCTGCAGCGCCACGAGCCGTTCGCGCACGATGCGCGCCATCGTCGCGTGCATCGGCAGCGCGATCGGCAACGTCACCGCGCGGCCGTCGAGCACGGCGGCGCCGAGGTGGTCGGTGAACCACTGGAAGTCGAACGCGGCGTGGTCTGCGGCGATGCGCTGCTGCCACTGCGCCTGGCGTGCGCGGTCGCGCGGGTCGGCAGTGCCGAAGCTGCCGTGCACGGCGTGGCCGACGAACGGCTTGCCCAGCTCGCGGCCGAGCCGCAGGAACTCGCGCTGGAAGTCGTTCGGGATCCAGCCGCCGCCGTCGCCGCGGCGCCACGTCGTCTCCGGCGTCACTTCGAAGTAGTCGACCTCGTCCCGCAGGATGGGAACGACCAGCTCCAGGAACTCCCGTTCCGGCTGCAGCGAGAAGCCGACGGGAAGACCCATTCAGGAGCCGGTGTAGAACACCAGGAACCGGCGCGCGGCGGCAGGCACGCGGCCCATGCCGCACTCGAAGCCGGCACCGATCAGCCCATCGGGTGCGTCGGGGTCTTCGATGTCCACGCCGCAGCCTTCGGTGCGCCCCCATCTCGCCCCGGGCAAGGGTCGCTGGATCAGGACGCGATCGATCGCCGCCAGCAAGGCCGCTTCGGTGGCCTGCGAGTGCTCCGCGTCCATGCCGGCGCCGGCACAACGGAGGCAAGCCGCGGCGCGCACCAGCAGGTCGTCTGCGGGCAGAGGCCCCCCGGCGATCCATGCATCGAGGCGTTGACGATCCTCGGTGGCAAGCGCCGCTCGCACGCGGCGCGCCATCACGTCGAGCGCGCCGCTGTGCCGTGGCAGTGCCGTGGCGAGGGCCAGTGTGAGGCGTTCGAGGTCCCCGACCCGCTCGGGCCCCGCCTTGGCTGGCAGAGCGATCTCGACCGGTGTGGCCGTGATCAACGGGGCCGCCGGATCCCCGATCGGCGCCGCATCCAACAGCAGCATCACCGGTGCCGGATCCGACACCTGCACCCGACCGAGCGCTCGCACTTCCTGCAAGGTGGCAGCCGCCGGCACACACAGCGCGGCGTCCAGACGCGCACGACTGCCGCCCTGCACGAGCCAGGCACCGAGCCACTCGCCGCGGGTGTAGGCGGCGCGCTCGTCGTCGGGCACCACGAACACCAGCAGCGGCTTGCCCTGCGCCTTCGCCTGCGCCGCCGCGCTGCGCAGTTGCTGTTCGCGCGCACTCGGCGCGGCGGGCGTGGGCTTCGGGTCCTGGCCGGCGAAGAACGCCAACCAGTCGGGCATGGCCGCGAACCCGGCCGCGGCCGCGGCGGAAGAGAACAACGTCCGGCGATCGAGTGTCATGGCTCCCCGCAGGCTCTCACTGTCCGGTGTAGAAGGACAGGAAGCGCTCGCAGCAGGCCGGCACCATGCCCATGCCGCAGGCGATCATCTGGCCGTTCTTCTGCTCCTCGGGCGTCGGATCTTCGGGACTCGATCCGCAGCCGCTGTCCTTGTGCCAGCGCCCGCCGGGCAACGGCTTGTGCACGAGTTCGCGCTCGATCGCTTCGACCAGTCGCTGCTGGCCCGCGACATGCACATCGTCCTTCGACTCACCCAGGCGGCGGCGCACCTCGGCCGTCGCACGCACCAGCAGTTCGTCGGTCGCACCGCTACCCGTCGCGAGCCATGTGGTCAGCGCGCGGCGTTGGTCGTCGTCGAGGCGCGAAGTCACCGCATCCGCCAATGCGGCGAGGCTGAGACCGTGCTGGTGCACGGTCTTGTGCAGCTCGGTCGTCAGCTTCTCCAGTCCGGCTTCGATGTGGCGCTTGTTGGCGGCGATGTCCTCCGGCTCGTACGAACGGCCCTTGCCGGCCAGGATCGGCGAATCGAGATCGAGGTCGAGCCGCGTGACCTTGGGCGGCGGCGCGTCCGCGGCACCCGGTCGGTCGACGTCGATCACCAGCATCAGCGGCGCACCCTCGATGGCGGCGGCGCCGGTCACCTTCTGCACCTCGGCGAGCGTCGCGCACGCCGGCACGCACAGCGCGACCTCGAGCAGGGCCGTCGGGCCGCCGTGGGTCAGGAACGCGCCGAGCCAACGCGAGCGCACGTAGACCTCGGTCTGCTCCTTCTCGCTCGCGCCCGGCACCACGAACACCAGCAGCGGCTTGCCCTGCTGCTTCGCCTTCGCCGCCGCCTCGCGCAGCTGCCGTTCGCGCGCGGTGCCATCGGGCTGTTGCGGATCCTGCGGGCGGAACCAGCGCGTGGTCCAGGAAGTGGTCGCGGCGAAGCCGGCAGCGGCCATCGCGGCGGCGAAGAACTCTCGGCGGTCGTGGTCGGTCATGACAAAAAGCGGCGGTTCGACGGCGCGGCCTGCAGATGGTTCCCGCGCCAGGCCGGATCGCCGGGCGCGGCGTGCGGTGACCACGATGCCACGGCCTCCGTCGCGCCAGTGTATGCCGTATCGCTCAGGCCTTCTGCCGTTCGCGCTGCAGTTCTTCGATGCGCGCGATCACGGCCTCGGGGTCGGGCCAACCGCCGCCGAGCAGCTTGGTCAGCACGTTGCCGCCGCGGCTGGCGATCACCTTGCCATCGACGAGCACTTCGAACTGGCCGAGTCGCCCGGTCTTGCGCTCCACCTCGAGGTCGAGCGCATCTTCGATCTGCGCGGCGAGACCCGCCGCGCGTGGGCCGAAGCCTCAAGAAGTGCAGTGCAGGATCGTGATCTTCATGGCGGTGTTATCGGCCATCCGGCGCGTTCGCCCCAGTCGACGATCCGGGCACCGCGCAGCCACCCTTCGCCGGCACGAACATGGCCACGAACATGCCGATCAGCAGCGCCGGCACGAACGCATCGGCGAGCACGGCGAAATGCTGCAACGACCAACCCACCAACCCGGCGAGGACCACGACCGCGATCCGCCTCGGTGACGACAGGGCTCAAAGCATGGGCGCAGGGTAGGACGTGTTCGCCCGTCGACAACCGGGCCGTTGTCACCCCGCCGGGCGACGGCGCGAACGCCAGGTCCGCACGACCAGCACGGCACCACCGACGAATCCGGTCAAGTAGCTGGCGAGGTGTGCCCAGCGATCGGCGACGAAGCGCGAGTGGTGCTCGACGGGAACCTGCGCTGCCAGCGGCTCGACCAGGAACACGGCCTTCCCCTCGGCGGCGAACCAACCGAGCACGCCTGCGACCGCAGCGAGACCTCCCATGATGCCCAGCAGATAGAGCACGGGTCGCACCAGCGAGCGCGCTGTGCGCACGGGCCGGGGTCCACGCACCGCGGCGAACGCCAACGGCAGCCCGAGCAGCAGTCCGACCCACCAGGTCGCGACGATGCCCCAGCCGATCGCCAGCAAGGTCGGCGACTCGGTGCCAAAGATCGGTGGGTGGCCGATCGTGAAGTACTCGACGCAGACGCGCGCGGTCACCTGATCGTGCGCGATCCCGTAGCCGATCGCCGCCACGATCGACAGCACCACGATGCGCAACGCTTCGGCGCGCTTGCTCATCGCCGCTCTGCCATCTCCCGCGCCGTGCGTTCCTGCTGTTCCCACTGCCCGTAGACCTGCCCCTTCGACGCCATCGACAGCAGCCGCTGCCGCAGCTCGGGCGTCAGTACACCGGGCGCCGCCTTGCGGAACGGCGTGCCCGGCAGCGGCAGGAACGTGTGGCCGTGCACCTTGGCGCCGCGCGCGACGAGGCGGTCCATCATCCGAAGCGTCGCCTCGACGTCGGCCGGCTCCTCGCCGGGCATGCCGAACAGGAAGTCGACGTGTGGCACGAAGCCGTGCTCGAGGCACGACACCGTCGCGCGTTCGACGGTCGCCGCGTCGTGGCCGCGCGCGCTCGCCGCGAGCACGCGGTCGCTGCCGGACTGGCCGCCGACGATCAACGCCTTGTTGGTGACCCACCGCTTCAGCAGCCGCAGGCTCGCATCGGTGACGTGCTCGGGCCGCACTTCGCTCGGGAACGTGCCGAACCACAATCGCCGCTCCAGTCCGATCTCCTCGCGTACACCGGCGAGCAGCGCTTCGACCGCGGCCAGGTCCGGCTCGGGCCCCGTCGCGCCGTAGCTCAACGACGTCGGCGTCAGGAAGCGGAAGTCCCGAAAGCCGCGGCCGACGAGGTAGCGCGCCCAGTGCCGCACGTTCGCCACCGAACGATGGCGGAAGTTCGCGCCGGCGAAGTACGGCGTCTGGCAGAAGCGGCACGCGTAGACGCAGCCGCGCGTGATCTCGATCGGCCCGAAGCGATCGTGTTCTGGACCGAACGGCGGGAACTCGTCGAGCGTCGCGCGCGCGGCGCGGCCGTTGCGCCGCAGCACGCCGTCTTCGAGCCAGGCGATGCCGGCCACCGCGCGCGGCTCGCCGCCGGTGCGCAGCGTGTGCACGAGGTCGCGCACCAGGTGTTCGCCTTCGCCGGTCGCGACCAGATCGAAGCCGGCGCGCAGCGTCTGCTCGGGCTCGGCCGAAGCGTGCACGCCACCGACGACATGCGAGACGCGCGCGTCCTCGACCTGGCGCCGCACGTCCTGCAGTTCCGCCGCGAGCAGGGTGAAGTCGGGTGAGTAGAACGACCAGCCACAGAGCACCCGGTGCCCGGCGGCGAGCGCTTCCCGCACCGCCGCGACAACCGCCGCGACCCCATTGGCGAACACGATCGGTACGCCGGCTGCGCGCGCGTCCGTCTCCAGCGCGCCGGTCAGCACGTGGAAGGCGAACTTGCCCGTGCGGCGATAGGCCCAGACGACCGTCAGCGGCGACATCGGTGACACCGTAGTGCCGACACCATCGAGCGTGCCATCCCGGCCACGGCAGAACCGCACCCGACCGTTTGCCAACCCGGCCGCCGGCGAGCAAACTCTGGCCTCGCACCCACACCGGTCCAAGGAGCACGGATGTTCGCCCAGCGAATGCGCCAGAAGGAGTCGGAGTTCTACTTCGTCAGCTACCCGGCCGAAGACCTGCTGCGCAAGGTGCGCTTCGTGACGCGCTTCTACGGCGACCGCGGGCAGACCATCGGCGGCGACGAGCCGAAGACGACGGCGAAGAAGAAGCCGGAACTGGACGACGTCGAGCGCTACGTGCAGGCGATCGAGAAGAACAGCAAGTCGTTCCAGCGCGACCTGAACCGCAGGAAGGTCAAGCAGATCAAGGACTTCTACCGCAACGAGACGCGGCAGCCGGTGATCCCGGGCGCGGTGCTGCTGTTCACGCCGGAGAAGCTCGAGTTCCAGGCCATGCGCGGCATGGAGCGCGCCGGCAACCTGGTCGAACCGCGCGGCGACTTCCTGATCATCGACGGCCAGCACCGGCTCGCGGGCCTGCACTTCTACCTGCAGGAGAAGGACGCCGACCGCCGCGTCGAGGTGCCGGTCGTGGTGTTCGACGGCAAGACGTCGGACTTCGCGACCGAGATGTTCGTGGTCATCAACAGCACGCACACGCGCATCAACAAGTCGCACCTGATCGACCTGTACGAGCGCATCGAGTGGGGCACCGACCCCGAGAAGAAGTACGCCGCCACCATCGTGCGCGCGCTCTACGAGTCTGACGACTCGCCGCTGCAGTACCACATCAACATGCTCGGCGGCCGCTCGGCGCAGGAGATGTGGATCAACCAGGCGCAGATCTTCGGCGAGACCTATCGCCTGATCCGGCGCAAGGACGCGCAACACCGGTTCAAGGACGGTCGCGGCTGGAGCAAGGACCGCGGCTACGGACTCGTGCGCGACACGCTGAAGGCGCTGCGCACGGTGTTCGGCAGCGCCTGGGGCGACAACAAGAACTACATGGTGACGCGCGACGTCACGATCGAAGGCATGCTGCGGCTCGGCGGCGACGTCGCGGCGCGCATCGACGCCACGATCGCGCCGGGACCCGAGCTGGTGAAGTTGCTGGAGAACCGCTTCCGCCCGATCGCCGAGCTGCTGCCCGACTTCCGCCGCGAAGGCTTCTACGAGCGCTTCCCGGCCCGCGGCAACATGGAGCGCATCGAGATCATCCGCAAGCGCCTCGCACGCCAGGCGCGGTTCGAGTAGCCGGGATCAGCGGCCGTAGAGGCGCAGGAACATCGGCGCGAACGTGGCGGTGTCGAACGACGTGACGCTCTCGGGCAACTCGAACCCGTCGACGAAGCCGATGCGCCGCAGCGGCGCCAGCAGTTCGGGACGGTTGGCGATCACGTGCATCGGCACGTCGAAGCTGGGGTCGGGCGTCGGCCCAGCGTTCGCGATCGGCGGCTGGTGGTCACCCAGCACGATCACCAGCGATGGCCGGGTCAGGCGGCTGACGAAACCCGCCGTGGTGCGTAGCGAGTACTCGAGCGTGTCGGTGTAGGCCGGCAGCAGCTTCGGCCCCTGCGGCACGTCCAACCAGGACACCGGATGCACGACGCGGGGCGGCCCCTGGAACGTGCTGGCGTCGATCTGCCAGTCGGCGATGTAGGGCGGGACCATGCGGAACGGCACGTGGCTCGTCACCGACACGAACAGCGTGAACAGCGGCTGCCGTGCCGGCAGCACGACGTGCTCGAGCAGCTGGTGCAGACCGAACTGGTCCGGCATGCGCCCCCAGTGATAGGTCGTGCCGGTGTAGCCGAGTTCGAGCTGCGTCATCGCGCCATCGAAGCCGTAGAAGGCCTGCCCCTCGGGCCAGTGCCGCGGCATCGCCGGCATCACTTCGACGGTGTGGTAGCCGGCGGCCTGGAACCGCTTCGGCAACGGCTGGATGTCGCTCTCGAGCAGCAGTTGGAACGTGCGTCGGTCGGCGACCTTCGTGGCCGACAGCAACTGCGCGTGCGTCAGCCACGATTCGCCGCCGCTGTTCGAAGGGCGACATGCCGCGGTGCAGACCTGGAAGCCGGCGGCCTGCAGCTCGGGCCCGACTTCCTGCCACAGCGAACGCAGCCGACTGGCGATCCAGGGCTCCCGCACCGCGTAGCGGCCGTAGGACTCGATGACGATCAGGTGCACGTCGGCGCCGTGCAGTTGGTCGAGATCGACCGGCGTCGCCGCCATGACCTCGGCGGCCACCGCGAGCCGCGCGCGGATCGGGCCGTCGAACGCCTCGGGGTCCAGCCAGTAGCCAAAGGCCTGCCGCACTTCACGCGCCAACGCCGCCACCGACGACCCGTACCAGGACGGCGCCGCCAGCCGATCGCACGAATGCCGTACGACGTCGATCAACACCATCGCCTGCAGGCATGCGACCAGCAGCACGGCTCCGCGCGCCGACCGCGCCGGCCGCGCCGCGCGCGCAAATGCCCAGGCCAAGAGCAGTTCGGCGGCCAGCAGCGCGAGCCCGGCACCGACCACCAGCATCCATGGCGCCAGGGGCCGGTCCTGGGTCAGCAGGTGCAGCACACCGGGCAACTCGAACAGGTCGAACTTCAGGTCGAGGTGGCGCTCGAGCAACATCTCGACGTAGATCGAGGCGGTGTGGTGCACGATGCCCGCCAGCAGCAGCAGTGCCGCAATGTGCGCGAACCAGCGCCCGCGCCCGATTGCCGCCCCGAGCACGGATACAGCGAGCAATGCCACCATGTCGGGCGACAACCGCTGCAGCGTCAGCCACGGGTCGGGTCGGGTGAAGGGCAACGGCAGCACGGCAGCGAACTGCAGCAAGGCGAGCGCTGCGAACCAGGTCAGCACGCCCCAGAGCCGCTTCATCCGCCGGTCTCGACCTCTGCTGCGCCGTGCACGACCCGCAGACGCCCCAGTGACACGAAGGTGCCACTGCGCAGGCGATAGCCCGTGACGCGGAGCTCGGCGCCTTCGGCCAGCGCTTGGTCGAACGTGACCGCCCACGGCACATCACGCCCATGACCGGCGGCGTCCGGCAGCGTCAGCCCGAGCATCTGTTCGCCGCCGCCGGCCTCCGCACTGCCGGCGAGCGTCACGACCACGCACGCGACGTTGTCCCTGGACAGCGACGAACGCACGAGGCCGTGCACCGACTTGTCATCGCCACCGAGCACGCCGCCCGCCGTCGGCATCGCCGGCGCGACCGGGATGCTGTGCAACACGGCGACGAACGGCTCCTCCAGCCGCGGCATCCAGCCGCGTTCGTACAGCGCCTGCAGCAGTTCGGGACCGAACAGCGGCTTGCCGCCGTTCGCGACCGGCAGACGCGCGACCATCTCCTCGTGCTCGACAGCCGCCCGCGCGAGCCGCAGGTCCTCGATGCCACGATGCCAGTCCTGCGCCGACAGCAGCAACAACGCGCCCGCGGCGACAGGCACCAGACCGGCACCGAAGCGCGCGGCCAGGACGCCGAGGCAACCGACCGGCAACAGGAAGGCGCCGAACGTGAGTTCGCGCAGCGTTCCGGCCGACAGCGACGTGCCGTGGCGTTCCGCCGCGATCACGAACAGCGACAGTCCGAACCAGACACAGCTCCACCAGGGCGCCGCCTTCTGGCGCGCGGCCTCGCTGCGGTCGCCAGCCCACCAGAGCAGCAGCGGCAAGGCCCACGCGAACGCGCCGAGTCCTGGTTCGTCCCAGTTCGCCGCCGGCAGCGGATCGAGCCAGGCCGAGCCGGTGGTGCGCAGCAGGTGCAGCAGCGCATCGGTCGGCGCCGCGAGCAGGCGACCGAGCAGGCCCGTGTCGCCGAGCGCGAGGCTGCCCGCCGACATCATGCTGGCGATCGCGGCGAGGTTGCCGCACAGCAGAAGCGCGACGATCCAGCCCATGCGTCGCCCGCTGCCAGCCCTTCGTGCCGCGGCGAGCAGTGGCGGCGCCAGCGCGACGAACACCAACAGGCCATTCGTGTGACAGAACGGCGCCAGGCTCGCGAGCGCGAGCGCCAGCAACGCACGGCCGGTGAAGCGGCCGGTGCCGAGCAGCAGCCACGACGCCCACAGCAACAGCAGCGGCACCAGGAACAGGCCGACCCGTTCCCCGCGCAGCCAGTCGACACCGAATGCCGGCGAGCAGACCAGCAGGCCCGCGAGCGCGAGCACGAACGGCTGCGCCCCGCCGGCGAGGCCGAACGCGCGGCGGGCGACCGCGGCGAGCGCGAACACCACCAGCAGCGCGAGCACGGCGTTGGCCGCCGCCGCCCACCAGAACGTCGATCCCGGCACCTGCAAGGCCGCGATGTGCACCGCGCGCGCCAGCAGGTGGGCCGGCTCCGCCTGCATCGACAGGATCTCGCCGAAGTGCCACCGCATCGACATCTCGCCGAGCGCCCGCCGCGCCACCTCCGACTCGGGCAGACGCGACGCGAAGCTGGTCCAGACGAACGCCGCCAGCGCCGGCAGCAGGGCGATCGGCCAGGCCAGGTGGCGGAGGAACTTCACGCGACCTCCGGCATGCGTTCGCTCATCCATACACGGTAGCAGGCGAGTTCGCGGGCGTAGAGCCGTTCGAGGTGGATGCCACCGAGGAAGGCGCTGAGCAGCCGTCGCACCGGTGGCAAGGGAATCGTGTGGCGCACACGGACCAATCGGCGTTCGCGCACCGCCAACTGTGCCAGAGGCGACGCCGGCACCTGGCGCGTCAGGTCGACTTCGGCGCGGAGCGTGAATCCCGCGGCCTGCAGCGCCTGCCGGGCGCCTTCGACGGTACGCAGCGGCGGCGACGACCATTCGGTGGCGAGCCGCTGCACGTCGGTGTCGTCGGGCAACGCGATGCGCAGCAGATCCTCGACCCATAGGAACACGCCGCCGGGCCGAAGCGCGCGGTGCACGTTCGCCAGTGCCGCGGCCAGGTCGTGGGCGTGACCGAGCGACTCGATCGCCAACGCGACGTCGAAGCGTTCGTCGAGCGGTGCGGTGAAGTCCTGCCGCAGGAAGCGCACGCGGGCCGCGAGCCCGGCGCGGGCCGCCACCTCGCTGGCGCGAGCGACCTGCACCGCGCTCGGCGTCACCCCGACCGCGGTGCCGCCGCCCAATGTCGCCCAGCGCTGTGCCGAGATGCCGAAGCCGCAGCCGAGGTCCAGCACGCGTGCCGCCGGGCGTCCGGCGAGCAGCGCGAACAACCAGCGATCGAGCCCGGCGCCCCCGTCCGCGGGGCCGTCGCCGCCGCGCGGCGGCGACAGGCGCTTGCGCAGTTCGAGGCCGCCACCCTGCGCCCGCGCCCGCCGCGAACGCCACCACTGGAAGCGCGACAACGTCTCGTACAGCGCGCCGGCATCGGCTGCAGGCGCAGCGGTCATCGCACCGCGGCTCCGGCCCGGCGCAGCACGAACACCAGTTCGTTGCACCAGCGCAGCGGCACGATCGCGCGGCCCACCGGCTCTCGGCGACCAGGCCGCGGCCGCCACCACGGCAGCAGCTGGCGGAAGCGTTGTCGCGGCCACTGGTCGGGCAACACCTGCTCGACCACGAAGCCGACCCGACCGAACAGTTCGCGCCACTCGGCGATGCAAAGCGCGTCCTGATGACCTTTCACCTCGCGGCGCCCGAGGCCCTGCCGCCAGAACCGCCACACGAACGTGTTCGCGTTGCGCACCAGGAAGCAGAAGCGCGCGTCGGGCCGCCCGACCCGCAGCATCTCGCGCAACGCGCCTTCACGGTCGAGGAAGCGCTCGATCGAACCGAGGCACGTGACGCCGTCGAAGCTGCCATCCGCGAACGGCAAATGCTCGGCGTTGCCCTGGCGCACGTCGGCCGGCGGCAGCAGTTCATGCGCAAGCGCCACCGCCTCGTGCGACAGGTCGACGCCGGCCGCGGCATGGCCACGTTCGACGGCGGCGCGCAGCAGCAGCCCCGGCCCGCAGGCGACGTCGAGCACGCGCGCGCCCGGCGACAGACCGAGCAGCTGCACGAAGATCGGGTAGGCGCGCGCCGGCCGCAGATAGCGCAGTCCCTTCTTGCGGTAGGTGGCGTCGAACCACGCCGCGACGTCGGATTGGCTGACCGGATGCTCGACCACGGGTTCCTCGGGGGGCGCGGAGTGTAGGGGAAGGTCACCAGCCGAGATACCGCGGCACCCGCGCCGTGTATTCGCTCCACGCCGCACCGAGCCGCACCGCCAGGTGCGCCTCTTCCATGCGCACGCGCCCGTGCATGTTGGCCAGGTAGAGCGGCAGGCCGAGCCACAGCAGCGGCGAGCCGAACAGGCAGCAGAGCCCCGTGTAGCAGGTGAACATGCCGACCAGGCCGGGATTGCGCGACCGGCGGAACAGCCAACCCGGACGCGTGCCGCGGCGGCGCTGCGCACGCAACTGCAGCACCGAGGTGAACGTCAGCACGCGGCCCAGCCCGACCAGCAGCAGCCCCGGCACGTGCAGCGCCGCCATCGGCGCGCTCCAGACCGCGGCGGCGACACCGGGCACCAGCGGGATGGCGAGCGGCAGCAGCCACAGCAGCACGCCGAGCGCCGTCGGCAGGAACAGCGTCAGGATCTTGCGCGGCAGCGGGCGGGCGCGGGCACGTTGCAGTGCATCGGCGGCGGGCGCGTCGGTCCCCGCGTCGGCGGCGAGCAGCTGCCATGTGCTGGCTTCGCTCGGGATCGGGAACACCACCAGCTCGACGACGAGCGTGGCATAGGCGGCGTACACCACGATCTCGGTGGCATTCACGCGCGGCTCCTGGCGGCGCGCCGGTGTGCGAGCAGGAACCGGGCGTCGCCGGCGAACGACCAACTCAGCAACAGCACCGCAGCCGCGGTCAGCACGTCGCCGCCGAGCCGCGGCATCGAGGGGCACAATGCCAGCAGCAGCGCGACCATGACACAGGCGCACACGAACCGGCCGCGGCGGTTGTCGCCAGCGACGGGTTTGGGTTCGTGCGCCGGCGCGCCGGCCCACCACATCGCCAACACGAAGACGTAGCGCAGGGCGGGCAGGGCCAGCACGTGCGCGCCACCGCCGCCGGCGACGACCAGCGTCGCGAGTCCGAGCACGGTCAATTGGTCGGTCTCCATGTCGAGCACCGCACCCTGCGGCGAACCGCCAAAGCGGCGTGCCACGGCGCCGTCGACGAGGTCGAGCAGAACGACGACGATGGCGACGAGCCAGGAACCTGCCTGGCCCGTATCGGCGAGCCAGATCGCGATCAGCAGGCCGAGGCAGCGCACGATCGTCACCACGTCGGCGGCGCGCCGGCCGGCGCGCAGGATCGCGACCACGCTCGCATACGACGCTGCCATCGCCGCGATCTGCACGGGCAGCCACCACGCCGGTCGTTCCGCTGCGCCGCACCACGACGCCGCCAGCAGCCAGCCGAGCCACCAGACGCTCTGGGTGCGCAACCAGGTCTGCAACGCCGCGATCGTCATCGACGGGGGAGCCTACCGCGTTGGCAGCGGGTAGGCTGTTGCCGTTCTCTCCCGGTTCGCCCGCCACCGGCGTGCCTGCACAGCCGCACTTCCCGCATGGTCTGCGAACTCGCCGACGACAGCGCCTGGCCCGCATTTCTCGCCGCCCGAGCCCTGCTCGCGGCCGGAACGCGCGAACTGGTGTTCGTGCAGCACGGGTCGGACTGGACCTGTCTGGATGCCCGCACCGCGAACCTCCGGGATGCGAGGCAGGTGTTCGCCCTGTCGTCACCGGACGCGAAGGACCTGGCGCAGGACTGCGCGCTGACGGTGTTCGCGGCCAACGCCGGCGCGCCCTCGTTCGAGCACCCGACGCAGCGCGCGGTCGACCCAGGCTTCCGATCGATGGCGCGCATCTACCTGCCGGTGTTGCTCGGCGCCGCCGCGGCACACCGGCGCCAGCGCACGTTCCTCGCCGCACACGTGACGCAGACGCTCGACGGCCGCATCGCCTGCCCGAACGGCCAATCGCAGTGGATCGGCAACGCCGCCGACCTGCGGCACGCGCATCGCATGCGGGCGCTGCTCGACGGCGTGCTGGTCGGCGCCGGCACCGTGCGCACCGACAACCCGCGGCTCGACGTGCGGCACGTCGCCGGCCCGAACCCGCGCCGCATCGTGCTGAGCGGCAGCGGCGCGATCCTGCGCGAACGCGACGACCTCTACGTGTTCCGCGGCGACGGCTGCGACGTGGTCACCGGCGATGGCACGGCCGCGAAGGTCCCGGCCGGAGCCCATGTGGTGCACGTGCCCGCGACCGGCGAGCGGCTCGATCCGGTCGCGGTGCTGGCGGCGCTGCGCGCGCGCGGCGTGCATTCGATCTACCTCGAAGGCGGGTCGGCGACGCTGTCGTCGTTCCTGCAGGCACGCTGCATCGATCTGCTGCAGGTGCACATCGCGGCGATGGTGCTCGGCTCGGGCCTGCCGAGCTTCACGCTGCCGCCTGTCGACCACGTGCGGCACGGCCTGCAGTTCGCGATGGATCACACGATGCTCGACGGCCATGCGCTGCTGTCGTGCTGGCCCGATCGCAACGGCGCGGCGGCGGGATGAGCGCGGCACGACAGGCGCTGGGCTACTGGGTCGAGGCGGCCGGTCGCGGCGCCCTGCGGCGCCAGGAACTGCCGCCACCAGGCCGTGGGGACGTCGAACTCGCCGCGCGCTTCTCGGGCATCAGTTCGGGCACCGAACGCCTGGTCGGCCGCGGGCGCGTGCCGGCGGACCTCGCGGCGACGATGGCGTGCCCGGGCATGCAGGGCTCGTTCGCGCTGCCGGTGCTCTACGGCTACAGCCTCGTCGGTGCGATCGTCAGCGGCGCCGACGCGGGCCGCCGGGCCTTCGCCATGCACCCGCACCAGGACCGGGTGATCGCGCCGCGCGAGCGCATCGTGCTGCTGCCGGACGACGTGCCCGATGCGCGGGCGACACTGTTGCCGAACCTGGAGACGGCACTGAACGCGGTGTGGGACGCCGAACTGCGCCGCGGTGAACCGGTCGCCGTGGTCGGCGGCGGCGCCGTGGGTTTGCTGCTGACGTTCGTGCTGGCGACCTTGCACGACGGTCCGTGCACCCTGGTCGAGGAAGCCGCCGAACGCCGCGCATTCGCCTCGCGGTTGCCCTGGATCGCCGCCAGCGTCAGCCCGCGCGAGATCGTGCCGGGCAGCTGTGCGGTCGCGATGCACACGACGGCGACCAGCGCCGGACTGCAAGTCGCGATCGACGCCGTCGGCTTCGAAGGGCGCGTTCTCGAACTGTCTTGGTATGGCGACGAACCCGTGCGCGTGCACCTCGGCGGCAGCTTCCACCATGCCAGGAAGCGGCTCGTCGCGTCGCAGGTCGCCACGATTGCACCGAGCCATCGCGCTGCTGGCCGCGAGGCGCGCACGAACGCCGTGCTGGGCTTGCTCCGCGACCCGCGGCTCGACACGCTGCACGTGGCGCCGATCCCGTTCGCCGAACTGCCGACGTTCTTCGCCCGGCTCTATCGCGGCGAACCCACCGAACCCTGCCCCCTCGTCCAGTACTGACCGCCGATGCCAGCACCCGCCGGAACGTTCCGAGTCGCCGTCAAGGACCACGTCATGGTCGCGCACAGCCTGCGCGGCGCGGTGTTCGGGCCAGCACAGCGCCTGCACGGCGCGACCTACGAGGTCATCACCGAGTACGCGACCACGCACCTCGATGGCAACGGCATCGTGCTCGACATCGGCTTGTGCCACCAGGTGCTCACCGCCGTGCTCGATCCGCTGCGCTTCCACAACCTCGACGACCTCGAGCCGTTCGCCGGCCAGAACACGACCACGGAGTTCCTCGCGCACTGGATCCACCAGCAGGTCGTCGCGCGCCTGCAGGGGCAGTTCCGCGGCGTGCTGCGCGTGACGCTCGAAGAGAGTCGCGTCGCCTGGGCGAGCTTCGAGGGCCCGGTGACGTGATCCTGCTGCTGGAGCCGCGGCGCCCAGAGGGCTTCGTCTCCGGCGGCTACCGTTACCAGGCGGAGATCGCGCAGCGGCTGGCGGCGCGCGGCGAAGGGGAACTGCGCGCGATCGCACCGGCGGAACTGGCGGCCACGGTCGCGGCAGCGGCAACCAGCACGATCGTCGTCGTCGACGGCCTGTTCGTCGCACAGTCGCGCCGGCCGCTGCCCGCCGGCGTGGTGGCGCTGCTACACGGCGTGCCCGACCTGTCGCCGTGGGCCGCGGCACCATTGCCGGTGATCGCCACGTCGCAGCCGACCGCCACCGCCATCGCCGCGAGCGCGCGCCGGGTCGAGGTCGTGCGGCCGGGCCTCGACGCGTGCTTCCGACCGGGGCCGGCGCCGGTGGCAGACCGACGGCGCGTGGTCTGCGTCGGCACGGTCTGCGCCGGCAAGGGCCAGCTGCTGGTGGCGCGTGCGCTGGCCGCCGCGCCGCTCTCGCCTCCATGTGACCTGGTGCTGCTCGGCGATCACCGCGTGGCGCCCGAGTACGTGCGGGAGGTCCAGGCCGCTGCCGCGCCGTGCCGGGTGGAACTGCGTGGCGTCTGCCCGCCGATGGCGGTGGCCGACGAACTGCGGCGCGCCGACCTGTGCGTGTCCGCGTCGCGCGACGAGTCGTTCGGCATGGCGGCCGCCGAGGCGGCCGCGTGTGGCGTGCCGCTGCTGGCGTTCGCCGCCGGCGAGATCGCGTCGTTCGTGCAAGATGGCCGGAACGGGTGGTTGCTGCCGCCGACCGCGTGCGATGCGACGTTCCAGCAGCGCTTGCACGACGTGCTCTCGGCAAAGGCGCAACTCGCGCGCGCGCGCGCTGCCGCCGTCATGCCGCCGCTGGCGCCATGGCACGAAGTGGCGGCCCGGTTCGCCGGCGCGTGCTTCGAACTGCGTCGCTAGGCGACGCGCCTACGGCACTTCGACCCAGAACCAGCCGCGCAGGTCGCCGGGCGCAAACCCGGTCGCCGCGTCGTTGCCATAGTGCTGCTGCAACGCGCTGCGGGTCGCGGCCGACAGCTCGTCGGCGCGGCCGTGGCACTGCACACACTGCGGCTGCAACCGGATCGGATACAGCGCGCCGAGCTGCTGGTCCGGCCCGGTGAAGAACAGCGGTTCTGCGGCAGCGCCGGCAATCGACGCGGTGGCCCACACGGGTGCGCGGTTGGCCGGGTTGCGCAGCCGCTGCGACGTGCGGCCGATGCGCAGGTGCCGTTCGGTGCCGACCTGCGCCGCGAGCGCAGGGGCGCGTTCGCGACAGACTTCGATCGCCTTGGCCGGACCACCGGCGACGAGCGCAGCCGTCAGTTCCCCCATCAGCTGCGACGCGAGCTGATCCCGTGCGGCTGCCGCGGTGCCGCGGCGCAACGCCTGCGCCGGCGCGTCGGCGGCGACCGGCGACCAACCGCGCTCCGAACAGGCGGCCAGCAGCAGGACGACAACGAAGCAGCTACGGCGCATGGTTCACCCTGAGGCGGCGGCAGGGCCGCTGTCCGGCGTGGCCGGCGCCACCAGCTGCTGGACCCGTTCCGCACGCTGCTGCCAGGTCCCGAGCGGCGCCTCGACGTGCGAAGGGCACAGCTCGAACAATGGGCAGTCCTCGCACTTGGGTCCCTTGGCGAGGCAGACGTAGCGGCCGAGCAGCAACAGCCGATGGCCGGTGTCGATCCACTGGTCGCGAGGGAACTGCGCGCACAGATCCTGTTCGACCTTGTCGGCCTGGCTAGCCGCTGACAGGCCGAGCCGCTGGGCCACACGCATCACGTGGGTGTCGACGACGATGCCTTCGGCCTTGCCGAAGGCGACGCCGAGCACGACGTTCGCTGTCTTGCGCGCGACGCCGGGCAACTTCACCAGCTCCGCCATCGTGCGCGGCACCTCGCCGCCGTGCTCTTCGTGGATCGCGAGGCTGGCGCCCTGGATCGCCTTCGCCTTGTTGCGGAAGAAGCCGGTGCGGTGCACGACGGCCTCGACGTCGTCACGCGGTGCAGCGGCGAGCGCCTGTGGTGACGGCCACTTCTGGAACAGCAACGGCGTCACCGTGTTGACCGTGCGATCGGTGCTCTGGGCACTGAGGATCGTCGCGATCAGCAACGTCCACGCGTCGCGATGGTCGAGTTCGCAGCGCGGCTCCGGGATCGCCGCGGTGAGGCGCGCGCCGACCTCGGCGACGGCGTCAGGGGCGAGTCGGGCGACGCTGACGGTCGGCTTCCTGCTGGTGGCCACCGGAACAGGTTAGCGGCAGCAGGGGGCAAGGCTCAACCGCGCGATCCGAACACCGCGGTACCGACGCGCACCAGTGTCGAGCCGGCGGCGATGGCAGCCGGGAGGTCGCCGGACATGCCGAGGCTCAGCACCGGCAGCGGCAGTCCCGAACGCCGCCGCAGATCCCCGAGCAGCGCCGCGGTGCGGGCGAAGGTCGGTGCCGGGTCACCCGCCACCGGTCCCATGGCCATCAGGCCGCGCAGCACGAGCGCCGGACAGTGCGCCTGCACGTGTTCGACCAGCGCTGACGCTTCGGCGAGTGCGCAGCCATGTTTGGTCGGCTCGTCGGTGGCGTTGACCTCGAGCAGCACGTCGAGGCGGCGACCAGCACGTCCGAGTTCGCCCTGCAGTTCGTCGGCGAGGCGCATGCGATCGAGGCTGTGCAGCAGGACCAGGCCCGGCACGCGCAGCAGGTCGCGCACCTTGTTGGTCTGCAGCGAACCGATCATGTGCCAGCGCAGGTCCGGCAGCGCCTCGAGCTCGTTCGCCTTGGTCACCAGTTCCTGCACGCGGTTCTCGCCGAAAGCGCGCTGGCCCGCGGCGTAGGCGGCGCGCACCGCATCGGCCGGCTGCTGCTTGCTGACCGCGAGCAGGTCGACGGCATCCGCCGCGCGGCCCACCTGTCGGCAGAGACTGGTGATCTGCGCGCGAACCAGTGCCAGCCGCGTCGGCACGTCGCGGGCCTCGGTCACGCCTGCGTCCAGTGCGCCGTCAAGGGACCGGGGAACATGGTCCTGCCGCGGCGCAGCAGCGCGTCACGGCCCTCGATGGCGAAGCCCGACAAGAGGGCGTCCCACGCCTCGTAGTGGTCGCTGTGGCGCACCCATTCGCGCAGCGCATGGCCGATGCGCGGCTCTCCGGCATGGCGATCGCCGAGGTGCCGGGCCAACTGGCGCATGAAGGCCGACACCTCGGCCCGGAACGTCTGCGGGGTCACTTCCTCGGGGCGCAGGCCGACGTCGGCGATCAGGCCTTCGCGAAACTCCGAGGCGACCTCGAGCAACGAAGCTCCGTTCTGCAGATCGCTGATTGCGGCGGGGATGTCCACGCGGAATCAGTGGCGGAAGTGGCGCTGGCCGGTGAGGACCATCGCCATGCCGTGTTCGTCGGCGGCCGCGACGATCTCGTCGTCGCGCTTGCTGCCACCCGGTTGCACGACTGCCGTGGCGCCGGCCTTGGCGCAGACGACCAGTCCATCGGGGAACGGGAAGAACGCATCGCTCGCGACGACCGCGCCGCGGGTGCGATCGCCGGCCTTGTCGACCGCGATCTTGGCGGCGTCGACGCGGCTCATCTGGCCGGCGCCGACCCCGACCGTGTGGAACGTGCCATCGTCGGCCGCGCGCGCGAACACGATCGCATTCGACTTCGTGTGCTTGCACACCTTCCAGGCGAACGCCAGCGCGGCCTTCTCGACGTCGCTCGGCGCCCGCTTCGTGGCGACCTGCTGGCGCGGCGCTTCGGCGGGCACGTCGGCGGTCTGCAGCAGGAAGCCGCCGCTGACCGGGCGGGCGACGAACCGGTTGCGCACGGTGACGTCGGGCACGCCCCCGAGTTCGAGCACGCGCACGTTGGCGCCCCACTTGGCGCGCAGCAGCTCCGTCGCGGCGGCGGGCTCCACCTGCGGCGCCACGACCACCTCGAGGAACGTGCCGCTGTCGACGACCGCCTTCGCAGTGGCGACGTCGAAGGTGCGATTGGTGGCGAAGATGCCGCCGAACGCGGACACCGGATCGCCCGACAAGGCCAGCTCGAACGCGCGCGGCAGGTCGTCCGCGACGGCGGTGCCACATGGGTTGTTGTGCTTCACCAACACGCAGCTCACGCGATCGAACTCGAGTGCCAGCGCCAGCGCCGCGTCGGCGTCGAGGATGTTGTTGTAGCTGAGTTCCTTGCCGCCCAGCTGGCGGCTGCCGGCCAGGCTCGGCGTCGGATCGCCGAAGCCGTAGAAGGCGGCCTTCTGGTGCGGGTTCTCGCCGTAGCGCAGGTCCTGCAGCTTGTCGCCGGCGAACGCAATGCGCGGCGGGAAGAACGCTTCGCCGGACATCGTGCGCCGCTCGCAGTCGAACCACTGCGCGATCGCCGCGTCGTAGGCCGCCGTGTGGGCGAACGCCTTCGCGGCGAGCCGGCGCAGGTGATCGGGCGGAAGCTTGCCCCCGTGCTCGTGCAGCGCACGCAGGACCGCGGGGTAGTCGGCCGGGTCGACGACGACGGCGACACTCTGGTGGTTCTTGGCGGCGCTGCGGATCATCGCAGGGCCGCCGATGTCGATGTGCTCGACGATCTCGGCCCGCGTGATGCCCGGCTTGCGCACGGCTTCACGGAAGCGATAGAGGTTCACGCACAGCACATCGATCGGATCGATCCCGTGCGCGGCCATCGCTCGCTCGTGGGCCTCGTCGTCGCGGCGCGCCAGCAGCCCGCCGTGCACCTTCGGGTGCAGCGTCTTCACCCGGCCGTCCATCATCTCCGGGAACCCGGTGTAGTCGGCGACCTCGACCGCGTCGATGCCGGCGTCGGTCAGCGCGCGGCGCGTGCCACCGGTCGACAGCAGCGAGAAGCCCAGCTCGGCCAGGCCACGCGCGAACTCGACGATGCCCTGCTTGTCGGTGACCGAGATCAGCGCGCGTCTCATGGCTTCGCCGTTTCCTTGCGTTGCTTCAGATAGCCTTCGATGAACGGGTCGAGGTCGCCATCGAGAACCCCCTGCACGTCGGACGTCTCGAGGTCCGTGCGCAGGTCCTTGCACATCTGGTAGGGCTGCAGCACGTAGCTGCGGATCTGGTTGCCCCAGCTGATCGAACCGCGATCCCCGTAGAACTTCGCAAGCTCCGCCTCGCGCTTCGCCAGCTCCAGCTGGTACAGCTTGGACCGGATCGTGCGCATCGCCGATTCGCGGTTCTTGTGCTGGCTGCGCTCGGCCTGGCAGGCGACCACGATCCCGCTCGGGATGTGCGTGATGCGGATCGCGGACTCGGTCTTGTTGACGTGTTGGCCGCCGGCGCCGGAGCTGCGGAACGTGTCGACCTTCAGGTCTTCTTTGCGGATCTCGACTGCCTCGGCGTCATCGAGCTCGGGCACCACTTCGACCGATGCGAACGACGTCTGCCGGCGACCCTGACCGTCGAACGGCGAGATGCGGACCAGCCGGTGCACACCCTGCTCGGCCTTGAGCCGGCCGTAGGCGTAGGGGCCCTTGACGAGGATCGTGGCGTTCTTGATGCCGGCCTCCTCGGCGGCCTGGAAGTCCGTCTCCTCGACCTCGTAGTCGTGCTTGGCCGCCCACTTGATGTACATGCGCAGCATCATCTCGGCCCAGTCCGAAGCGTCGACGCCGCCGGCACCCGACTGCAGGGTGACGATCGCGTTGCTGGGGTCGTGTTCGCCGCCGAGCATCAACTGGAACTCCAGCTGGTCGATCGTGGCCGCAATCTGGCCCTCGATCTGCTCCAGGTCCGCCTCGACGGCGACGGGGTCGTCCTCACCGAGTTCGACCATCACCCGGCCGTCCTCGACGAGCTTCAGCAGGCGGTCGAGCGGCTCGACGACCTGGTAGCAGAGCTTCTTGCGCTGGACGACGGCCTGGGCGCGTTCCGGCTGCTCCCAGAAGCCCGGCAGGGACATCTGGTGTTCGATGTCGGCGAGTTCGCGGTGACAGCGAAGGTAGTCAAAGACTCACCTTGAGCGTCTCGATCCGCTGCTCGGCTGCCTTCAGTGTGGCCAGGTGGTCGTTGAGGGACATGCGGGCGATGAGATCATCGCGCGCACCCGATGTCCACCTTCGTCACCGGCTCGGCGCCTCGGCGAAGAAAATGAAACCCGCGACGGGCACTGCAGGCAAAGGATCGAAGTCGGCGAATCATGGCCCGTCGCGGGTTCCGAGTATCGCACCGCGTTGCCGCGGCACCTGATTCTCGGCAAGCCTCCGATCGACATGAGCAGCGGCAGCCTGCGCTGTTGGGCGTGCCGGATCGTCGACTGCCAGGCGGTGCCTTCGCACCGGACGGTTCGCGATCCCCCGGCAGCTGCGACGCACCTGCAAATGGCCGCGAAAGGCCCGCAACGGGACATACGCGGCAACCTGCGGCCGTGCGTGCGAGTTCTCGTCACTCATCCACCACTGGCCGTGCCATCGCCGGTTCCAGGGACACGCCCGCGGCCGCCGTCAGATGATCGTCATCGAGCCAGGACCGTGCATGCGCTTCCGCGCCACCGACTCCGACGACTTGTAGCTCTTCAGCTTGTTGTAGAGCGTCTTGGTGTCGATGCCGAGCACGCGCGCCGCCTGGGTCTTGTTGCCACCGGTCGATGCCAGCACGCGCTGGATGTGGCGCTTCTCGACCTCCGCCAGCGGCAGCCGCAGGGTCTCGTCGATCGAGCTGGCGGCGATCAGCTGCTGCAACGCCGTCGATGGCTCGACGAGCACCATGTCGAACTCGCCCCCCTCGATGCGGGCGCGCAGGTCGTCCAGCGAGCTGCAGTTGGTGACCATGCAGCCCCAGCCGGCGGTGGACTTGCCCAGGCCCGCGGCGGCAGGGTCGGTGGCGGAGAAGAGTAGGAGGCGCTTGCCGAGAGTCATGATGGCTTTGGCTCGCGGGCTGCCAGCTCGGAGATCACCGCCCGTGGGACGGCTTGGCAGGCGTGAGCAGAGGGGTCAAGGGGTTGGGGGGCGGACGAACGCTTGCTACGGGACGTTGCCGAAGACGTGAGGTTCCTGCCGACATTTCCACGTCCCCGCTGTGGCCGGCAGGACACGGTCACGCGTAGCTGGCCGGGCGAGGCGTGGTAACCGCTCAGGGAAACCCTCTGGCGCAGCTACTTCTCACCGCTGGGAACGGCCTTGTGCGGCGACAGCGACAAGTGCCCGGAGCCCGTGCGTAGCACGATCTTGGTCCGGCCCGTGCCGCGCACGCCCATGAGCACGGCGCCGTATTCGCCGACGGTCTCGCTCTCGAGGCCGAAGGCCTTGGCGGCCGCGCGGCCGGTCTCCGCCCGGGCATCCAGCTCGAAGTCGAGCGCGACCGGGACGAAGCACTGCACGGTGCCTTGACCGGTCACGAGGCGGATGCGCTCGCCGGGCTCCGGCACGAACACCTGCATGTCGCCGACCTTGGTGAGGATGTCCAGGTCGCCACGATGCTCGTAGGCGATGACGTTGCCACGCCCGGTCCTGGCCCGAAGGCCGCCGCTGCAGGCCGGGAACCGCAGGTCGCCGCGCCCGGTCTCGGCGTCGGTCGCGGCGCGACGGTTGGCGATGGTGATGTCGCCGTTGGCTCGGATCCGCACCTCCAACGGGATGTCCGGCGGCACATGGATGCCGAGTTCGAACGCGAACACGCCGGCGGGGCCGGTCTCGTCGCGCATCGGCCCACGGACCACCATCACCGTTGGGTCCTTCGGATCGACGCTCGCCACCAGCTCCAGCGGGATCTGCTCGAGACGAGCCAACTCCTCAGCGGTATCCGCAGCACGCCGGACGCCGCCCCGGTAGTCGAGTGCTCCCGCCGGACCGGCGTCGATGCCGATCGTGCCGTCCTGCAGTTCGATTCGCACGCGCGTCACACCTTGACCGATCGGCAACTCTCCCGACGTCTTGGCCACGGAGCGGTGCGACAAGGACCCGCCGCATGCTGCCGCCGCCAGCACCAGGAAACCCGCCGCTGCATGCGGGAGCACAACGGCGCGGCGGCCGATGGCATGGGCACCATGACGGCGACCGTTTCGCCCGCGGGATCGAACAAGAAGCGACTTCGGCACGGCTTGGAGTTTCCTCGCTACGGGCGCGTCTGGGAACACCCTTTCGATCCTCTCACCACGGGGCGTGGCACGCACCGAATAGGATCTCCCACGCGGGCCATGGCGAAGCAGAACCCGGAATACCAACCCGACCCGGTGACGATGGTCTCGTACCATCGCGCGTTGGCGGAGCACGCGGACAGCATCAAGGCATACGCCACCCGCCTGCTCGGCGATTCGATCGCCGCCGAGGACGTCGCGCAGGACTCGTTCCTGGCCCTCTACCGCCATCTGAACCAGGTCCCGGTCGCGGCCTTCCGGCCGTGGTTGTTCCGCGTCGCGCGCAATCTCTGCCTCGACCAACTGCGGCGGCGGAAGTTCAAGCTCAGCCTCTTTCGCGACCTGCAGAAGGACGACGACCAGCCGTTCACCCTGTGCGATTCGGACGCCATCCCGCCGGACCAGATCGCGGAGACCCGCGAGGCCAACAAGGCGATCGAGCACGCGATCGGCGAGTTGCCGACCAAGTTCCGGGAGGCCTTCCTGCTCTGCGAAGTTGAAGGGCTCAGCTACGAGGACGCCGCCGCCATCATGGGTTGCCCAGTGAAGACGGTGTCGACGCGCCTGTTCCGGGCGCGCCAACGCTTCAAGTCCCTCGTCAGCCGCTTGATCAAGGTCTGAGCACCGCCGACTAACGATGAACTGCAACCAGTGCCGCTACGAACTGTCCCAATGCCTCGACGGGCGACTGCCGTCGGGAAAGCGGACGCTCGTGATGGAGCACGTCGACCAGTGCAACGACTGCGGCACCTTCTGGGGTGAGTTGCAGGCCGCACAGCAGCTGGTGCTGCAGTTGCCGCGCGAAGGGGTCGGCGAGCAGTTCCGCGAACAACTGTGGGAACGCATTCGCGCGGGCGAAGGCACTCCCGACGCGGTCTTCCGCGAACCGGTGCCGTTCGCGGCGAAGGTCCGCTACGCGATGACGGGCGCCGCCGCTGCTGCCATCGTGTTGCTCGGCGTGCTGTCGCTGCGGCCGAATGCCCAGCCGAAGGCACCGGTGGGCCCCGACATCGTCGTGGACTCGTCCGGGCCGAGCCCGCTGCGGCCGCGCGTGCACGAGGATCGCCTCAACCAGAATCCGGTCAGCGAGGCCTCGTTCGCCAGCGACGAGTTCCGGCTCGACCACAATCCCCTGCTGTCTTCGACGCAGCGCCTGACGACGGATGTGGTGGCGCTCGAGGCCGCACGCCAGCTCGAGCAGCGCTACATGACGGTCCACCAGACGCTCGGCCAGTTGCGGGATCGCAGCCTCGACGCCGATTTCGCCGTCGCGCAGGTGCTCGACAACGCCAACGAGTTCGAGTCGCTCGGTGGACTGCTGCTCGAGATGAGCGACCGCGGTCGACTCGTCTTCGACCAGGAGGTCGGCACGGATCTGCGCGTCGCCGTCGGACTGCTCGGTCAGACCAGGATGCTGCGGCGCGATCAGGCCTCGGTGACCGAAGTCGTGGGACGAGCACTGCAGAGCCGGCGACTCGGCAGCATCTCCGGCATGATCGCCCTCAGGCCGATGGACCCACGCGAAGAGCGCGATGTGCTGGTGCGACTGAACACCCAGCGCCCCGAGATCTTCCCGAAGCTGTTCATCGTGTTCGGCACCGACGACGACCTGCACAACCTGGGCATCCGCAACGGCGCATTCAGCATCGACGACGCCTGCGGCACCAGCTGGGTCGCGCCACGCAGCATGGTCGAGGCACGCGACAACATGCTGCGCTGGGCACGTTCCCGCGCTGCTGCCGGTGGCCACCAGGTCGAAGCGCCGAAGCAGCTTCCGCCCGGCAAGCCGCGGTAGCCTGGCAGGACGCGCAACCCTCGACAGGATCGAGGTAGCATGCGGGGCGACGTGCAGACGCAGGCCCCACATGCTCCGACTGTCCATCTCGACCTTCTTGTTCCTCACAGCGGGCCCGGCGCCCGACTTGCCGGCCGCGCACCACCACGACGTCGCATCCAAGGCCGAAGAGAAGGCTATCCGAGCCCTCGATGCGTGGCTGAAGCTCTACCGCGCCGGCAAGATCAACTTCCTGTCGAAGGAGAACATCGCCAGGGAGTCACTGGCGATGAAATACGGCATTGCGGCGAAGAACGCGCTCGGCAATCCGACCTGGGCCGGCGACCTCGAACTGATCCTCGAGGCGGTGGCGCAACTCGACGACCCGGCCGCTGCACAGGCGCTGCTCGAAGTCGCCGCGATCGGCATCGACCAAGTCAAATACACGCGTGAGATGGCTCCGGCCGCCGTGCGCGAGGCCGGTGAGCGATGGGCCGCGAGGTTGCGCACGCCGGCGGCGAAAGAGGAGGTCTGCAAGGCTGCGCGCGGCGAGATGCGGGTCGACAAGAGCCGCGCCACGGCCTTTCGAGCGGCTGCTGCGACGTGCCTCGGTCTGTTCGGCGATCGCACCCTGCGGCCTTCGGTCGAGCAATTGCTCGGCGACAACGAGGAGATCGTGCGCGTGAACGCTGCCGAAGCGCTGGGCAAACTCGCCGACGAGCAAGCCGCCCCCGCGCTGACCGATCTGATCTCACACGAGACGAACGACGCGGTCCTCATGACAGCAGCACAGTCTCTCCGCGCGATCCTCGGCAAATACGTGCAAGCCGGTGGCACGAAGGACGGCGACCAGAAGGCCACGAGCGATGCCTCCGCGCAACCGCCCGAAAGCGTGCGTCTCGCAGTGCGGGCCTGCATCGCGGCCCTTGGCCGAACTACCTGGCGTGCCGACCGTGCACTGGTCACGTTCCTGGACAGTTTCCGGTCCCTGGAGTCCGTCCCGGCCCTGATCGGCATTCTGGAGCGCTTCCGCGATCACCCTGAGGAGATCAAGTCGGGCAAGCTCTCCGGCCTGCTGCAGTTCCAGGTCCACGAACTGCTCGTGGCGATGACCGGCGCCGTCTTCCCTGCGGACCAGCCCGAGAAGTGGCGTCAACTCTGGGAGACCGAGAAGGACAACCTGCGCGTCACCGAGAAGCACGAGCCAACAGGTGGCGGTGCGACGTCCGCGGGCGACTTCTGCGGCATCCCGATCCAGGGCACGCGCGTGGTGTTCATCCTCGACTTGTCCGGCAGCATGGACTGGTCGATGCGCGGACAGGCGGGCAGCGGCAAGAAGAAGACCGCCACCGGACTCGACTTCGCCAAGCAGGAATTGCGACGCGCCATGACGGCGATCGCGCCGAATGCGCAGTTCAACCTCATCACGTTCAACGGGGACTCGCGGGCCGACCTCTGGAGCAAGGACCTGGTCGTGGCCAGCGAGAAGAACCGCGATCGATTCCTGAAGTTCGTCGACGGCCTGAAGGCACGCGGCGGCACCAACCTGTGGTGCGCGCTGGAGGAGGCCCTGAAGATCAAGTCGATGGTGTATGGCGCCCACTACGAGAGCACTTTGGACGAGATCTTCGTGCTGTCCGACGGCGCGCCGTCGGTCGGTGAGGTGATCGATCCGGTCGAGATCCTGCGCCTTGTCAAGGAGACCAACCGATTCGCCTCGATGCGGATCAACACGGTCTTCGTCAACACCGAGCCACCCCCGGACCAGCGACAGGCCATGCCGAAGATGGAAGTCCCGCCCGAGGAGCTGATGAAGCGCCTGGCCGAACAGAACGGCGGCAAATTCCAGAACCTGTGAGCGGGCTCAGGCCCGCTTCGCCGCCGCCTTCTTGACGGGCGCCACCTGACCGCGGCGCAGCAACGGCCCCGTGAGGGCGACGAGGCTGCCGACGATCACCAGCACCCAAGCGGCCCGATCCGACTCCTTGAGGGCGGCCTCGGGCACCTCGCTCATGGCCAACGCCATCTGCGTTTCGCCGCCCTGGAACACGAAGGTCGCGTGGCCGATGGCGCGCCACAGGAAGAACGTGCTCTCTACCTCGTCGCGCATGTAGCGAGCCACCGCAACCTGCCCGTGCAGCACGAGCCCGCCGCCGAGGATCACCCCGCCGAGGACAGCGCACAGCCACCGTGCCAGCCGCAACATGCCGGCACGGTAGCGCGCGCAGGCCGAGGCGTCACTTCACGACTGCGGGCTCGGCTCGTTCGACCGGCTGCGGCGCGGGCGCCGGTTTCACCTGCACGATGCGTTCGCCATCGCGGAACACGATCCGATCGCCGAGTGCCAGGACCTCGCGCAGCTGTGGCTTGCCCCGCAGCAACTCGAAGTAGGCGTCGCTGAACGCCTCGACGACGACCGCCTGCTTCGCCCAGTCGGCAGGCAGCCCTTGTTCGACCAGATCCTCTCCGGCCGCCATGAACACGCGGCCCGCCGCCCGGCGTACGATCGGCTGGCCGTCGGCTGCGCGTTCCTTCTTGGCCTCGGCCCGTCGAACGCTGCCGGAATCGAAGGAGTCGCCGACGGTCTCGAGGCTGTCCTGGACCGCTTGCGCGCCGGTGCGCGCGCGCCCGAGTTCGGCCAGCTTGGATCGGGTGGGCGTATCCGCCGGCGGCCCCCCTGGCCCGGCGCCCCCCGTGGACGGACCGCTGGCCCCGCCAGGAACCGACGTTCCCGGGGCAATGGGCGCGCTGTCCGAGGGGCCGCGGTAGTCCCGCGTACGACCGGCGAGCCGCATGCCTTCCTCGAGGATCAGCTGGGAAGTGTAGCGCGTGACGATGCCGTACTGCGTGGCCAGCCGCTTCACCTCGTCGACGAGTTCCGGCTTCTGGCCGTTGCGGCGGATGGCATCGAGCAACGCCGCGATGTGCTGCCGCGCCCACAGCGTCTGCACGAACGTGTGCTGCGTCGCCGCCACCGGGAAGTCGACCGCGAACACGTACTCGCGCGCGACGCCATTCTGCTTGCCAGTCACGCGCACCGTCTGCTTGCCCGAGTTGCGGTAGCGACCGACCACCTGCAGCATCTCGCCGCAGAACAGGTCGCGCGTACGGGTCGGGTGCACGTCGGTGGCGTCGAGGCCATCGCAACGCACTTCGACGTCGGTCAACGCCGGCTGCGCGATCTTCTGGCACAGCGCGTCGACCTTGGTCTCGATCTTCTCCTTGTTACGCACGAAGTCGCGCGCGCCACGGTGCTGCTGCACGAGGTCGTCGATCAGCGGCACGTCGATGTCGTCGCCGACTCCGAGCGCGAACACACGCGTCGCCCGCGTGTCGACGCGCTGCGTCAACTCGAGGATCTGCTGCGGGTTCGTCAGCCCCATCGTCGGCTGCCCGTCGGTGACGAACACGACCTGCTGCAACCAGACGCCGCCATCGTCGCCCGGTGGCACGGAGGCCTCGAGTGCCTGCTGCAGCGCACCGCTGATGTTGGTGCCGCCCATGGCCGTCAGCGAATCCACGCGTCGCACGGCGGCCTCCAGATTCGCGGGCGTGGCGAACTGCGGCGCGGCGAAGAACGGCTGCACGACCGACGCGAACGTGATGACCTGGAACAGGTCGCCGGGCCGCAGACTGCGCAGGAACGTGCGCACGGCCGCCTTCGCCTGTTCGATCTTGTCGCCGGCCATCGAGCCCGACGTGTCGACGACGAACTGTACGCAGCGCCGCGGCGGCGCCTTGTCGGCCGCGAGGGAACGCGGCGGCGAAAGCAGCAGCGTGAACCAGCCCGGCTCCCCCGGCAGCCGGTACGGCAGCATGTGCAGGCCGAACTCCTGCTCGCTGAGGCCATACAGCACCTTCAGGTCCTCGAACTGGGTCGCCTCGCCTTCGACGGTGATCACGGCCGCGTGCTCGCCACTGCGCCGGATCTCGGCGTTCGCATACGGAGCGATCACCGTCGCCAGCGGCGTCTGCGATTCGATGCGCAGATCGAGCCCGATCGGGCCGACCGCAGCATCTCCCATCTGCGCCGACCGCAGCGGCCAGATCCACTCGTAGATGCCGCCGATCGGCTGCAGCACCTGGCGTACGCGCACCGTGATGCCGACATCGCCGTGAGCCGGGATCGGGAAGATGCGCGCCCGCAGCATGCCTTCACCGGCGTACTCGAGCAGCCCGGGATCCCGGCGCTTGCGCACGATGGTCTCGTAGACGGAGCGAGCCTGGCCGGCATCGAGCACTTCGCCGGCCATCTCCTTGCCGCCGACGGTCATCGTGAAGGCATCGGCGACGGCGCCGCCCGGCAGCGGCAGGAACCAGGTGCCCTCGGCATCCCGATCGCCGTCGTTGTGGATCACCTGGTCGACGGTCGTGGTCGCGACGCCATCGACGATCTGTGCGTGCACCGCCGTGCGCACGATCCGCACCGCGGGGCCGGGGCCCCGGGGCCCTTGCCGGACGACAGGATCGGGCCGCGGGTCACCGGGACCGATCCACAACCCCTGGGCGGACAGCGGGGCGAGGAAGGAGAAGGACAGCAGCCAGAGCGTTGGTTTCATGAGCGGGCCTCGGTGGCGACGGCGCGCGATTGCACGCAGCGTGCCGAACCGGGCGCCAACGCCATCGGGCCCGGATCGGTTCCGCCCTGTTCCCGCAGCGGAACGAGAGGTCGCTACAGCGGCAGCTTGCAGCCGGTGGCATCGAAGATCACTTCGAAGCGCGGCGCGAGCCATCGGATCAGGTCCTCGGGCGTGCACAGCTTCTCGGCGGTGATGCGCGCGGTGACCTCCCGATCACCGGTCTTGTCGAGGTTGCGCGTCCAGACGAGCACGTCGCCGGGCACTCGCAGCCGCACGACGACGTCCAGGCCGACCAGCGCCTCCTGCTGCTTGCGGAAGAACGAGGCAGCCACCGGATCGGTCGACCCATCGAGCTTCTCCGCTTTCGCACGGGCCTCGGTCCAGGCCGACTTGCCCTGCGGATACAGCGTCAGCTTCGCCGTGCCCGGCCGCGGACCAGCCGCCAGCACCCATTCGGCGCCGGTGCCACACAGCGGGCTCTTCTGCAGGGTCGCGAAGTCGGGGAACGACGCCTGCAGGTCGACCGTGCGGCGGCCGCGCACCTGCCGCGTCGTGTGGCGCACGAGTTCGAGTCCAGCCTGCCGCAGCTCGGCGCCGACCAGGTCGCTGTCGAACACGGCGGCCGCATTCGGGGCTCCGCCGAGCTGGGCGGCCCGACCCACCTTCTGGACCTCGGCGATGGTCGTGTCGGCGAGCGTCATCACGACCGCCTGCTGGCCGCTGCCGTCGGCGCCCAGCGTAACCGTCTGTTCCATCTCGAGACAGCTGCTGCAGACCAGCGCCACCAGGACGACCGCGAACGACGAGCGTTGCATGCAGAAGGATCGGCCGTTGGCATCGGCCAGCTGGAGCCGACTTCGTTGCAGAACGCAACACCTGCTGGCCTAGGATGCGCCGATGCCGCACTGGGCGCCGGACTTCCCCTTGCTCGCGATCCTCGCGGGCCTCGTCGCGCTGGTCGTCGGCGCGGACCTGCTGGTGCGCGGCGCGGTCTGGATCGCGCTCTCGGTCGGCATGAGCCACATGGCCGTCGGCCTGACCCTGGTCGCCATGGGCACCTCGATGCCCGAACTGATGGTGAGCCTGACGGCGGCGCGCGTGGGCAGCAGCGAGATCGCGATGGCGAACGTCATCGGCAGCAACGTCGCCAACGTGCTGCTGATCATCGGCTCCGCCGCCGCGGTCTGTGCGATCCGCCTGCAGGTGCGTTGGTTCGAACTGCTGTTCCTGCTGCTGGCGACCGCGCTCGCGTGCGTGCCGTTCGTCGTCGGGGCCGAGATGAGCCGCCCGATCGCAGCCACGATGGTGGTGATGCTGGTGCTGTTCTGCGCTCAACTGCTGCGCCGCGAACGGGCCCAGAAGCAGTCGCCCGGCCACACCCAGGCGCCGCATCGCACGACGGTCACCGGCTGGCTGCTGCACCTCGGGCTGCTGCTGATCGGCTTCGTGCTGCTCGCCTACGGCGCCGAGTGGCTGGTCGACGGCGCAGTGGCGGTGGCGACGTCGATGGGTCTGAGCCAGGCGGTGATCGGCATGACGATCGTGGCCATCGGCACCAGCCTGCCGGAACTGGCGACGTCGACCGTCGCGGCGCTGCGCAAGCAACCCGAGATCGCGATCGGCAATGTGGTCGGCAGCAACATCTTCAACGTCGGCGCCGTGCTGGGCGTGGCGGCGCTGATCCGCCCGTTCCCGGTCGATACGGCAGCCCTCGGACCACTGATCGTCGTCACCGCACTCTCTGCCATCGCCCTGGTGGCCGTGTTGCGCATCTGGCACGGGGTGCCGCGCGCCGTGGGTTTCGTGTTCGTGGCAATCTACGTCGGCTTCCTGACCAGCGAAGTGATCCGGTCGCAAAGCCACTGAGCCCCGGAGCGCGGTCGGCCGCTATCATGCGCCACCCATGCTGGCCTGCTTGCTGATGAGCCTGCTGTCCTGGCAGGATCCCCCACCGGTTCCGCCACCGAGCGACGCCCCGCCCGCGCCGGCCGCGAAGCCGCGCGTGCTCGAGGTCCTCGACGACAAGGTGGCGAAACAGGTCGCGGCCGAACTCGAGAAGGCCGTCGGCGGCTCCGCGTCGATGGCGGCCAAGAACCGCGCGCTCGATCGTGTCGCGGGCAGTTCGCACGCACTGCTGCTGAAACCGCTCGCCAACATCGTCGAGAAGGACAAGTCGATCGTGATCCGCGGGCGCGCCGCGGTGCTGCTGCGCGACCAGCCGAAGCCCGACGCGTTGGACACGATCCGCAAGCTGCTCAAGAGCTCGAAGGTGCAGGGCCAGCCGGGCGTGCTCGCCGAACTGGTGCGCGGCATGTCGCAATGCGGCTACGAGCCGAAGCAATGGGCGGAGATCGCGAGCCTGTTCGAAGTCGACTACAAGACCGAGCGCGTCACGCTTCAGGAGGCGTTGCTGGAGTTGATCACGACGCACAAGGAGAAGCAGGCGATCGACCTGCTGTTGCGCAACCTCGACGAGCCCACGCCCGAGAACGTGCACGACGCCGACAATCCGCCGCAGGAGTACTGGGAGGCCCGCTGGAAGGCCTGGTCGGTGTGGAAGAGCAAGGTCAAGGACGCCCTGTTCGCCATCACCGGCCAGCGCTTCAGCACCGCGAGCGAAGCAACGGCATGGCTGCAGAAGAACCCCCTGCGGTGAGCAGCGCCGAGGCCACTGCCCGCGACCCGATCGCGTTCCTGCGCAGCGAGGCCGACTGGCTGTTCGCACCAGACCTCGCCACTTGTCTCGTCGGCTCACAGGCGCTCGCCCTCGCGTGCCGCAGCGCTGGCGAACCGGGCCCCCAGCCGCTCGACCTGGACCTGTCGTGGCGACTCGATGTCGGCGCCGGCACGGCCCTGTTGCAGGACCGTGACGTGTTCGTCGCCACGACCGAAGGCAACCGTGCACGAGGCACTCTGGCGATGAAGGTCGGCGGACGGCGCATCGAGATCACCACCTTGCGCGGCGGTGACCCGGACCAGTCCACTGCCGAACGCGTCGCCGCCGATCTCGGCGAACGCGACATGACGATCGGCGCACTGGCGTTCGAGCTGGCCACGGCGCAGCTGCACGACCCGCACCGCGGTCTCGAACACTGGCGGCAGCAGCGCGTGGTGCCGGTCGGCGACCCGGCCCAGCGTGTGCGCGAGCATCCGGTGCGCTGGCTGCGCTACTACCGCAAGGCCCACGAACTGGGGTTCGTGCTGGAGCGTTCGATCCGCTCGCTCGGCCTGCCGCCGGAACTACTGCTCGATCTGCCGCCCGAGGCCATCGCCCTCGAACTGCGCGCCGTGCTGGCGAAGTGTGCGTCACCGGGTCGCTGCCTGCTCGAACTGCACGAGGACGGCGTGCTCGCGACCCTCGCACCGGAGCTGGCGCGGCAGTTCGACGGCCGCCCAGCCGGTCCCCAGCGATGGCATCCCGAAGTGTCGCAGGCGCTGCACCTGACGCTCGCGCTCGAATGGGCCGTCACCCGCATCGCCGAACTCGACGACCGCGATCGACTGGCCGTGCTGCTCGCCGTGCTGTGCCACGACCTCGGCAAGGGCTACACGCGCGACGCGCACCTGCCGAGCCATCCTGGCCACGAGCGCGACGGCGTGCCCTACGTCGAGCAGCTGCTCGATCGCTGGCCGGGACTCGCCGATCCACGGGCGCGCTCGCTCGCGCGCGACGTCTGCGCGCTGCACGTCGAAGTGCGCCACTTCGACGAATTGCGCCCGGGCACGCTGGCCGACCTCTACGACTCGTTCTTCCGCGCGAAGGACTACCCGGTCGAGCTGTTCGCAATGGCCGTCGCCGCCGACTCGGCCGGCCGCCTGGGCCACGAACCGCAGGGCGTCGAGATCGAACGCCGCGTCGCCGAGGACTTGCGCTGGCTGCGCGAAGTATGCGCGAGCGTCGACGCCGGCGCGCTGCGGCGGCAGCATGCCGACGACCTCGACGGGTTCCGCAGTGCACTGCACCAGGAACGCGCCCGTGCGCTCGCTCACGGACGCCAGCACCGCCGCGGCCACTGATCGCGGCCGTCGCGCGTCACTTTGCCTTCGTCGGCCCGAGGTCGATGCGACCACAGTCGGTGGTCTGGCGTTCGACGACGACCTGCTCGTCCTTCTCGAACGAGTCGTGGCCATCGTGCGAGACGCGCACCTTGTAGGAGCCTGCCGGCACTTCGTCGATCACCACCTGCCCGTCGGCGTTGGAACGCGCCGGCCGCGGGCCGATCTGCACCGTCATCGCCTCGCCGCCCTCACCGTTGTTCGTGAGCATCGCGATCATCATCGTGGGTCCGGCGGCGCCACCGCCTTCGGCGCCGGCACGCACGAGTTCGGCCTCGGCGCCCTCGATCGGCGTGCCGGTGCCCGCCTCGTGCACGTGCAACAAGATCCTGCCGGTGTGCAGCTCCAGGTCCTGGCGCAGGTCGGCGGTGTTCGGCGGCACGTCGACGTCCAGGCGCGCCTTCATCTGCTGTGTGGGCCGGCCGAACGTCAGCGTGTACGAACCGGCCTCGACCTCGTCGAACACGTAGTCGCCGTCCTTGCCGCTCCGCACGCTGCGCGAGCCGAAGCCAGCCCAGTCGCTCGTGGCCTCACCGCGGCGCACCAGTTCGACCGTGCAGTCGGTCAGCGGACCATCGAGCCCGAGCACGGTGCCGTGCAGGCGCGCCATGACCGGCACACTCAGTTCGAGAGTCGACGTCTCGCCGCCCGCGATCGTGAATTGCTGACGCGACGACTCGACCGCACGATCGTCGTCGCCGAACGTGAACTCGGCGTCGCCGCCGTGCTGCTGGTCCTGGCGGCGCACGATCGTCGCGCCGTAGACACCGGGCGCCAACGGCCCGAAGCGCACGTGACCATCTGCGCCGGTGGCACGAGCCGGCCCGGAACCTTCGTTCTCCTTGCCAACCGACGCGATGCGAACGTCGCGACCGCCGGCGTCGGCACCGCGCGCATCGGCGACGTGGATGTCGACGAAACCCGGCTTCGTCAGCACGAGCCGGACGTCGATCGTGCCGGTCGTCGGCACTGCCGCGGTCACCGCCGGCGCCGCCGCGAACGCGGGGTGCTCGGCGCCGAAGGTCAGGTCCCCCGGTGGCAATCCCGGCAACAGCGCCCGGCCATCCGCATCGGTCGTCACCGGGCCAAGAGCGTCACTCCAGAACTCGGCACCTGCGCGCGTCATGGTGAACCGCTGACCGCCGCCCGGTAGCTGCGCCGTGACGCGCGCCCCGGAGACCGGCACACCAGCCTCGTCGACGACGAGTGCTCGCGCCGCCGCGCCGGCTGCCGCGGTCAGCCGCACACCGCGCACCGTCAGTCCCGGCTGCACATGCACGTCGGTCACCAGCGCGGGCAGGTGCCCCTTGCCGCGCGCGGCCACGGTGACGGTACCGGGTTCGACCGACTCGAGCCGGAACGTGCCGTCCTCGGCGGTCGTCACGTCCTCGCGCTGCACCAGCGGCATCGAGTCGATGCCGCCCCAGCCGCGCGAATCGGCGTTCGCCGACACCTTGGAGCCGACGATCGGCGCCCCCTCGGCGTCGACCAACACGCCTTCGATCGCCGCCAGCCGCTGCACCACCAACACCAGGTTGCCGGTGCCGATCGCGACGTCGGCCACGGTCGTGCCCGAGTGACCCGGACCGAACGCACGGATCGTCGCCGTGCCTTCGCCGAGCCCGGCGAGGGTGAAGAAGCCGTTGGCGTCGCTGGTGGTCGCCTCCTCGGCAGAGAAGCGCTCGATCGCCATCACCCCGGTGGTCTCCTTGCGCTTGCTGCCGACCTTGCAGCCGGCGACACCGACGTTGCGGTCGTCGACGACCTGCCCGGCGATCGCGTTGCCGGGCCGCACGACGAGAACGAGACCCTCGCGCCGCTCCTCGGCGGCGAGCGTCACCTCGAGCGTCGTCGGTAGGAAACGCGCCGACGACGCACGCAGCCGCCAGGTGCCCGGCCGCAGCTTGCCGATCGCGAAGGTGCCATCGGCGCCGGTCTTCGAGCGACTGCGGGCGCCGAAGCCCAGCATGCCATCGCTGGCGTCGACGACCACGTCGGCCACCGCACGACCGAGTTCGTCCTGCACCACACCTTGCAGCACCGCCGCGCGCACGACGACCAGGTCGCCGAGGTCATGGTTGCCGGCGCTGGACTCGAACTGCACCCGACCGTCGTTGGCGAACACGAACGCGTCGTCGCGCAGAGTCAGATTGCCGTCGCGCCCGTGCAGCACGTCGACCGTGAACCTGCCGTCGGCACTCGAAGTCGCATCCGGCACCGATGCGGCCGCGGACTCCTCGACACTGCCGTTCGCGGGCCAGCTGTGGCACTGGATCCGCAAGTCCGCGCGTGCCGCGCCCTGCTGGTCGACCAGACGACCGTGCACCGGATACGTGCCGCTGACGACCGCGGTGGTCTCGGCCGCCGGCACCAGGGTGCGCTCGACCGCCGTTGCCTCCTCGGCGACCGGTGCGGCACCCCCGGCTGCCGTGGCAGCCGTCGCACGAACCGCGTCCGCAGCGTGCGCCGCCGTGCCCTCGGGCGAGGAAGGTGCGACCGGCAGGTCCGGCGCGGCGCCACCGCCGAACGCGAACCATGCCGCGGCGGCGGCCACCACTACCAGCAGAACGACGAGCAGCGACTTCGTGTGCATGGGGCTGACAGCTGGCGGGCGCGCGACGACACCCGGGAGGAGGATACCCGAGCCGGACTCGGCCGGGTCATTCGGCGCATGCGCAGAACCGGCGCCTCGCCTACTCTGGCGGACCCTCATGCCGTCCTCCACGCACCACAAGACCCGCCGTCGCCAGCTGCTGGCCGCCATCGACACACCCGTGCTGCTGATGGCCGGCGGGTGGATCTCCCGGAACTACCCGGCCAACTGGAGCGCCTACCGCGCCGACAGCACGTTCCTGTTCTTCTTCCCGCAGCCCGAGCCGAATGCCGCCGCGCTGTTCGATCCGAAGGATGGCTCGGTGACGCTGTTCCTCGACGAGCGCACGCAGGCCGACGCCCTGTGGCACGGGCCGGTGCCGAGCTTCGCCGACGTCAAGAAGGCGCTCGGCGTCACGGCGGTCGAGAAGCGTTCGGCGCTGAAGGAGGTGATCGCGAAGAAGTGCGGCAAGCGCAAGGTCCGCACGCTGGCGATCGCCGACCAACGCGCCACGGCCGAGGCACGGGCCGCCACCGGCGACAAGGTCGACTTCTTCGACAGTGCCCACACAGCCGACAAGGACCTGCTGCTGGCGATCGCAAAGCTGCGCAACCACCGTGCGCCGGAAGAACTCGCCGAGATGCGTCGGGCGGCGGCCGTCACGCGCGAGGCGCATACGCTCGCGATGGCGCGCACACGGCCCGGCATCTACGAGCAGGAACTCGTCGGCCACGTCGAAGGCACGTTCGCGCGCCACGGCTGCGTGCCGGCCTACAACACGATCCTGTCGGTGCGCGGCGAAGTGCTGCACAACACCACGCACGCCAACCTGATGCTCGAGACCGACGTCGTGCTGCTCGATGCCGGCGCCGAGATGGCGTCCGGCTACTGCGCCGACGTGACCCGCGCCTGGCCGGTCGGCGGCCACTTCTCGCCCGAAGCGCGCGACGTCTACGACATCGTGTTGGCCGCGGAGAAGGCCGCGATCGCCGCCGTGAAGCCCGGGGCCCGCTATCGCGACATCCACCTGCTGGCGGCGCGCGTGCTGACCGACGGGCTCGTGCAGATGCAGCTGATGCACGGCAACCCGGACAGCCTGGTCGAGAACGGCGCCCACGCGCTGTTCTTCCCGCACGGCGTCGGCCACCTGCTCGGCCTCGACGTGCACGACATGGAGGCGTTCGGGGACCTGATCGCCTACGGCCCGGGCCGCAAGCGCAGCAAGCAGTTCGGCACCGCCTACCTGCGGCTAGACCTCGACCTGCAGGCCGGCATGTGCTGCACGATCGAACCCGGCATCTACTTCGTGCCCGCGATCCTGCGCGATCCGGCCCTGAAGAAGCAGTTCAAGGGCCAGGTCGACTTCTCCCGTGCCGAGCACTTCCTGACCATGAACTCGCTGCGCGGCTTCGGCGGCATCCGCATCGAGGACGACGTGCTGTGCACGAAGTCGGGCCATGAGGTGCTGTCCGCAGCGGTACCGAAGGAACGAGTGGCCGTGGAGGCCCTCGTCGGCAGCGGCGGCGCCTGAGGTGGCCATCCGCCCGCTGGCCCTGCAACGGCTTTCGGCAGGCTGAACCATGGTGCACGCCTTCGTCCGCGCTCTCGGTCAACTGTTCGATCGCCGCATCCTCGGCGTGCTGGGCCTGTGCGCACTGCTGAGCCTGTTGGTGTTCGTCGCACTCTGGTGGCTGCTCCACTGGCTGCTGACGTCGGTGCTGGTCGAAGCGGGCCCGGTGCAGACGGCGCTCGACTGGTTCGGCGCGTTCGCGGCGGTCGTCGCCGCGTGGTTCCTGTTCCCGGTGGTCACCAGCGCCTTCGTCGGCCTGTTCCTCGACCGGGTCGCGCGCATCGTCGAAGCACGTCACTACCCAGGTCTACCGCCCGCCACCGGCCTGCCGTGGCACCACGCGCTGCTGGCCTCGCTGCAGTTCCTCGGGCTGGTGCTGCTCGCGAACGCACTGCTGCTGCTGCTGTGGTTCTTCCCGATCGCCTATCCGATCGGTTTCTTCGTCGTGAATGGCCTGCTGCTCGGCCGTGAGTACTTCGACCTCGTGTCGCAGCGGCGGCTCGGTCTCGCCGCGGCGCGTTCGCTCCGGCGGCGGCACGAGTCCGAGCTGCTGCTCACCGGGGCAGCCTTCACGTTCTTGCTGACCGTGCCGTTGGTGAACCTGATCACGCCGGTGTTCGCGACCGCGGCGATGGTGCACCGCTTCGAGAGTTGGCGGCACGCCCAATCACCTCACGCCGGCGGCGGGTAGAGCACGACGGGGACGTGCGCGTGCCGGATGACCAGTTCGGCGACCGAACCCAGCAGCAGGCGCCGGAGTCCGCTGCGGCCATGGGTGGCCATCGCCAGGTAGTCGGCCTTGGTCGCGGTGGCATGTTCGACGATCGTGCGGGCGACATCGGCTCCGTCGAGCACGACTGCTTCCTTGCAGAGATCGCGACCGAACTCGTCGGCGAGCGCGGCGAGCGACTTCTCCCAGTCCTTCTTCACCTGCGACCGATCGGGGTAGGTCGCCATCAGGCCGCCGCCGGTGGGCTCGAACGGCAGGTCTTCGAGCACGGCGACCAGGGTGACCTGCAGACCGAGCTTCTTCGCCAGCGCCCGCACTGGTGCGAACGCCCGCTTGGACTCGTCGGAGAGATCCGTCGTCAGTACGATGCCTGGCATAGCTCGTTCTCCTGTTCGTTGGCCGTTGCGCAGCAGTGCCGGTACGGCGCCACCACTGGCCTCAGAGCGTAGAGCATCGGGATCGGCAGGCGAACGGGCCATCCGCTCTTCGGCCACCCGGAGGTTCCCGTGAAACACCGCCCCGCTCGAAGTGGTTCGATACCGAAACGAGGTATCGCGATGAAAGCCGACAAGCGCACTCCCTCCCCGCAGCGACCAGATCTCGCCGACCTCCGTGCCAGCGACCTGATGCAGAGCGATCTCGTGTGCGTGCGCGCCAGCGATCCGCTCGAAGAGGTCGAGCGCGTGCTCGCCGATGCGCGCATCAGCGGTGTGCCGGTGCTCGACGAGGAGGGCCAGATGCTGGGTGTCCTTTCGACCAAGGACCTGGTCCGCCGCCACGCGGAGGATGCCGAGATCCCCGAGGACCTCGGTTTCCAGGACACGGTGCTCGATGCCGACGACACCGAACCCGTGGCCTACCGCCGCTCCGAGCGCGGGGTGCTGTGCGCCGGCGACGTGATGACGACCGAAGTCGCCAGCATCGGGCCAGACGCAACGCTGGTCGAGGTCGCGCAGGCGATGGTCAACCGCGAAGTACACCGGCTGATGGTCGTCGACCGCGGCCGCCTGGTCGGCATCGTCAGCACGATGGACGTGCTGCGTCCGGTCGCCGGACTGCAGCCGGGTCCAGGGCGCTGAGACTCAGCGAAGCCAGCCGAAGTCGGTGTTGCCGCCGCTGAGCACGATGCCGATGCGGGTGCCGCGCAGTTCCGGCGCGATCGCGCGCAGCGCCGCGAGAACGGTCGCCGCACTCGGTTCGACGACGAGCTTCATGCGCTGCAGGAAGAACTTCCCCGCCTCGACGATCGCAACCTCGTCGACGGTGACGACCCGCACCGCGTTCGCGCGCAGCAGGCGGAAGTTGGGCTCGCCGAGCCCGGTCAGCAGGCCGTCGGCCCAGGTCTTCGCACCGGCGACGCGCGGCTGACGTTCGCCGGTCGCGAGCGAACGCGCGGCATCGTCGACCGCCAGGGGTTCGGCCGCGAGCACCCTCGCCTGCGGCCGCAACGCCTTCACCACCACTGCCGTGCCGGCGCAGAGCCCACCGCCACCGACCGGCACGACGACGGCGTCGAGGTCCGGCACGTCCTCGAGCAACTCGAGCGCCGCGGTGCCTTGACCAGCGATCACCGCGGGGTCCTCGAACGGGTGCACGAGGTACGCCCCGCGTTCGCGTTGCCAGGCGGCACATGTCGCCTCGCGCTCGGCCTGCTTGCAGAAGCGGATCTCGGCGCCGTAGCCGCGCACCGCGTCGACCTTCACTGCGGGCGCGTCGTCCGGCATGACGACCGCGCAGGCGATGCCGCGCGCGCGTGCCGCGTAGGCCAGCGCCGCGGCGTGATTGCCGCTGCTGTGCGTGATCACGCCACCCGCGGCCGCGGCAGCATCGAGCGAGTACACGGCGTTGCACGCCCCGCGCGCCTTGAAGGCGCCGACCTTCTGCAGGTTCTCGCACTTGGCGAACACCCGCGCGCCGAGTTCGCCGTCGAGCGTGCACGAAGTCAGCACCGGCGTGCGGTGCACGTGGCCGCGGATGCGCGCGGCAGCAGCCCGGACGTCGGCGAGGGTCGTCACCGACGTCACCATACCCGCCGGCGGCGTGAGCTACGCCGGCTGCACGCGCAGGCGGCCGTTCTTGCGTTCGACGTCGAAGACCTTGTTGCCGAGCGGCATTCCCTGCAGCTTGAAGTCGATCGCGTCGCCGATCGGGTCGTCCTGCGCCTCGCCGTAGCGGATGGCGAAGCCGCAGGCGATGCGGAAGATGTTGTCGAGCACGAACGCGTTGCAGTACTGGTCGATACCGCGATAGCGGGAGCCGATGCCGGTCTCGGGGTGGTAGTGCTCGAACGAGTTCGGGGTCTCGTCGTTCTCCGTGGCGCCGCTGAGCATCGACACCGTCTTCTTCAGCAGGTCGGTGGCGAGCTTCTGCGCGCGCTTGTTGCCACGCTCGGCCCAGTGCGTCAGACCCTCGAGGATGTGCGAGTTGACGACCGGCCAGACGCGCCCGTTCCAGGGGCAACCCTTGCGCGTGCCCTTCCAGCGGCCCGCGGCGTCGTAGGTCGAATCGCTGATCGCGATGCTCGGCACGGGGTACTTGGTCCAGAACTCCGCGCGGTCCGACAGCGTGTCGAGCATGCGGTCGACCTGCTTCTGGTTCGGGATGTCGGAGGCCAACGGGTAGAAGCCGACGGCGGCCTTCACGTTGGTCTTGCGGCGGTTGTCCGGATCGAGATCCATGAACAGGCCGGCCTTCTCGTCCCACATCTTCTTGCGGATCGTGTCGAGGATGACCTCGGCCTCGGCGGCGAAGCGATTGGCCATCGCCTTCTCCTGGATCTCCTCGGCGACCTTGTACAGCCACTTCACCATGCGGTAGCGGAACACCGAGGCGTCGATGCCCTTGAGCCGGAACTGCTCGGTGAACTCGATCGCGCGGTCGGCCTTGCCGTCGATCACCGTGTAGCGACGCGAGAACTCCTGCCCGGCCTCGAAGTGATTGACGATGTCCGTCAGGCCGCTGCCCTCCGGATCACGATTGTTGGCGAGCCACTTCACGTAGCGCTGCATCGACATCAGCACGGCCTTCTTGGTCGCCTTGTCGGGGTGCATCGCATCGAGCGCCTCGAAGCCACCACCCCAGTCGCCGTGGTAGAAGTCGGCGGCATTGGTCGCGCTCATGAAGAGGCGCCCCGGCACCTGGCCGTTGTGGTGCACGTTGTCGAAGAACGCCTTCAGACAGCCGCGCGCCAGCGTCGGGTCCTGCAGCCAACGCGCCTCGCGCATGATTGCCGGCGTGCTGAAGCTCGACGGTTGGTGGAACGGTCCATTGCCCTCGCAGACGGTGGCGGAGGAGAACAGTCCGGCGCCGTGCGGCTGTCGCAGCAGATACAGCAACTCGAAGCGGTGGCGGACCACACGCTCCAGCTCCTTGTTGTCACACTGGAAGCGGGGCACCTTGTCCCAGAAGGCGTGCCAGCCGTTCTCGTCCTTCGCGTCCGGACGGCGGGCGCGGAAGTTGACGCCCTTGCCCTTGAACACCACGTTCGCTTCGAAGCGGTGCTCGGCCTTGCCGCCGACCTTGAGGGCGATCGGACGGAACAGGCCGCAGTAGACCCGCGAGCCGGGCACGATCGGACTCGGCTTCTCCATCGGCCGCTTGGCGCGCGGCGTCGGCATGCCGTCGACGTCGAACCACGGCGTCTCTTCGAAGTCCGGGCGATCACTGCCGCCCTCGGCGAAGCAACCCTGCAGACAACGCGCACCCTTGCTGTCGGGACTGGAGTAGTGGACGTCCGCGGGCACCTCGGCGCCGTCACCGAACTTGAGCGCGCGCCGGATACGGAAGCTGTCGCCTTCCAGTGATACGGGCTCGCCTTCGGGATCCGTCGTCGTCCACAGTACGACCGTGATCTCGCGATCCGCCTTGCCACCATTGACCAGCTCCAGCTCCGCGACGAAGCGGTCGTCCTGCGTCACGAAACGGTTCTCGACGACCTTCAGACCGCCGGCCTCTTCGTACGTCAGCGTCAGACGACCCCGGTTTTCCGCGATGCTGCGGCAATGCAGTGTCAGCGGTCGCTTGCCCTCGACGAACGACAGGAAGAACACCGACGGGACGACGGCATTGGCAATGTTCGCCTCGTCGGCAAAACCGGGCTCACACAGGAAGCGCGGGAAGCGGGGGGCGTAGAGGCAATAGCCACCGCCGGCGAGGGCGTACTTTTTCTTCTGGTTCATACCGAAGTCCCGGGACGGAGCCACGGACCCGCTGGAACTGGTGGACGCCTTTTGCGCCCGAGAGGAACGACGGACCGGTCGGCCGACCTTCTGTATCTCGTTGGATTCCAAGTTCTTGTGTCGTTCCGGTTGGTGCGCGCGACCACACGACGGAGTCCGGTGGCACCGGACAAATGGCGTCTGTGCGGCCGCATCTTGATGTGCGCGCACATACAGTCAAGGGCTTTCCCGCGCCACCAACGCCCGTTTCAGGCCGTTCGCGTGCTCAGGCGCCCGGCGCCAGATTGGACTCCGGTGCCGCCGCGCCGCCGATGCCGAGCTCGCGCCACGGGTCCGCGACCGCGACGGTGGCCTTGCCCGCAACGGCTGCGTCGACGACCTGCGCCAACAGGCCGGTCAGGTGCCTGCGCGTGAACACACGCAACCGGTCGCGCCTACAGCCCTGCATCGGTTCACCACGCCAGTGCTTCTCCAACAATTCGAGCAGCGCCGCCGCGAGCGCATCGGTGTCCGTAGCCGCCACCGCGAGGCCCGCCTGCAGATGTCGCACCAGATCGGAGCCGTCGCCGGGCGGCAGCGCAGCAAGCAGCGGACGCTCACTCGCCAGGGCCTCGTAGAGCTTGCCAGGCACGACGAGCGCTCGCTCGCCCGCGGGCACACCGTGCAGCGGCACGAACACCGCGTCGGCCGCAACCAATGCCGCGGTCGTCTCACGGTGCGACACGTAGCCGTGCTGTTCGATCAGATCGGCCACACCGAGTCGCGCCGCCAGCTCCCGGTGCGACGCATCGACGTTGCCATACAACGCCACGACGAGCTGGTCCCGCAAGTCCGGCACCCGCGTCTGCAATCGGGCCAGGGCATGCAGCAGGTAGTGGCCGGTCCGGCCCAGCGGCGCGATCTGGCGATGCCGACGCACGGCGAAGCTGTCGGCAGTGAAGCCCTCGGGAACGTCGACGCCGTGCAACGTCCCCATGTGCACGAGCCGGAAGCGGCTGTCCGCGCGCGGCGGCTGCGTGACACCGACGAAGTCCTCCTCGTCGAAGCCATTGGGGATCACGACGACGCGCCCCGGATCGGCGCCGAGCTCCACGAACGCCTGCGCGGCCGCCGGCACGTTCGCGATCACGAAGTCGGCACCGGTCAATGCACGCCGCATGTGACCGAGATCCCAACGTGCGTGCACGCTGCTGCGATACCGGCGCCAACCATCGAGCGCCCATGGGTCGCGCAGGTCGACGATCCATGGCAGACCGAGTTCCGCGCGCAACCGTTCGCCGATGCGATAGCAGGCGTATGGCGACAGTGTCGTGACGACCGCCTCGACGTCGTGTTCGCGCGCCAAGTTGACGGCGCGCTGCGCGGCCACGTGAGCCCAGACATCGTCGTCGAGATAGAAGCGCAGCTTGCGCCGCAGCCAGAACGAGAACGGCGCCCGCGCCGGCTCCGGCACGCGTTCGACGGCGAACGACGCCTCGGCCGCCAGCGTCGGGTCGTCGGTCGGTGCACTGCGATGCTGCTGGCCAGCGTCGACGCTGAGCACCACCGGGTCGATACCGTGCTCGGGCAGGTACTTGCAGAACTTCGCGAACCGCTGCGTGCCGGCGCCACCCTTCGGCGGGAAGAAGTAGGCGACGACCAGGACGCGCGTCACGGTCGTTCCTTCGCCGGCGCGGCCGCGCCCAACGCCGCCGCCGCACAGTCTGCATCGCGGCAGGCGGTCAGGTTGCGCGAACGGCGGTCGACGCGCTGGTGGTATCGCACCCACAGCCGGCGCCACCAGGTCGAGCGCGCGTCGTCCTTCACCAACACGGCCGGCATCGGCAGGATCCACCCGAGCCGCGGCCCCCACTTCGCCAGCAGCCACGCAGCCGCGCGGTCGTAGCTGGCGTCGACCTTGCCGGTCGACAGATGCAGCAACGGCGCATCGATCGCGACGACACGCAGGCCGCGCGCGGCGGCCTCGAAGCACAGATCCGCGCCGTAGCAGTGAAAGCCCGGCACGTCCTCGCAGAAGCGCAGCCCCGACGATCGGCGCACGGCGATCAACACCTCGTCGAGCGCCGCCACGTCGTGCGGCAACGACGGCCAATAGCAGTGCCCGTTCGGATCGACGATGTGGCCGCGATAGCGCCCCGACCGCTCGCATCCGACCAGGCCCGCCAACGCGACGTCCGGAGCGAGTTGCGCCAACGCCGCACCGAGCCGCTTCCAGAACCCGCGCGGGAACACCACGTCCTGGTGCACACAGACGATCCACTCGGCGTCCAGCCGATCGAGTCCGTGATTGAGGCCCTGCGCGGCGTTCCACCCGTTCTTGTTGGGCTCGACCGCCAGCCATTCCGGGAACGGCTGCGCGTCCTGTCGCAGCGACGCCTGGCAGGCATCGAACTGCACCCGGTCGTTGACGAGCGTCAGGAAGGCGATCGTTGGCACGCGGCAACCGTCTCGGCGCGCAGCCGATCGAGGACCGTGGTGAGTTCGGGCGGCACCGGATCGCTCAACTCCATGTGCAACCCGGTGTCGGGGTGGCGCAGGCGGATGCGATGCAGGTGCAGGAACAGCCGGTGCAGCCCGTAGCGATCGCGATAGAGCGTGTTGAGCCGGCCCTTGCCGTGCGTGGTGTCACCGAGGATGTGGCGACCGCTGTGGTTGCTGTGGCGGCGGATCTGGTGGTAGCGGCCGGTGCGGATGCGACATGCCACCTGCGCGCAGTACCGGAAGCGCTCCACCAATACGAACTCACTGTGCGCCGCGCGCGCCACGTCCTTCTCGTCGTGCAGCGGCTGCTCGCAGGTCCAGGCATCCCCGAGTTCCGGCATGCTGCCGGGCCAGCGCACCAGCGCGACGTAGTCCTTGTGGGCCTCGGCGTCGGCCAGCGCTTCCTGCCACGCCGCCGCGGCCTTCGACGAGAACGCGAACAGCAGGATCCCCGAGGTCGCGCGGTCGAGGCGGTGGAACGGGTAGAGGAACTTGCCGGTCTGGTCGCGCACGACCTGCAGCGCGGCGTGCGCTTCGCGATGGTGGTCGTCGCGGTGCACGAGCAGACCGCTCGGCTTGCTGACGGCGACCACGCTCTCGTCCTGGTAGATGACCGGCAGCGGCGGGTGCACGGCCGCAACGGCGGGTGCGGCGGCGGTCGCGGGCTGGATCTGTGGTTCGGTCATCGAGCGGCGCATTGGAGCCGGAGCAACGCGCCGACACAACGCTGCGGTGACCACGCGACAGCATGGACGGGTGGCGCTACACCTCGCAGCCGTGAACGTGTGGGACTTCCTCGCGGCGGCGGCCGCGCGCACTCCGCAGCGAGACAGCGTCTGCCAGGGCGAACGTCGTCTCGACCATGCGACGACCGCAGCGCTGGCCAGGTCGCTGGCCGCGTGCCTGCGCGCGCGCGGCGTGCAACCAGGCGATCGCGTCGCGTGCCTGATGGACAACGGCATCGACCACCTGATCGCCTACTTCGCGGCGGCGGCGGCCGGCGCTGTTCTGGTGTCGCTGAACACGCGGCTCGCGGCGGCGGAACTGCGCACGATCCTCGCGCACAGCGGCAGCGTCGTGCTGCTGCACGACGCCAGTCATGCCGGACGCGCCGCCGAGCTGCCGTGTCGACCGCTGCTGGTCGATCCAGCGACCGTCGCTCGCGACGAAATGGCGCCCACGCTGGCCGGTCCCGATACGCCGGCACAGCTCTACTACACCAGCGGCACCACCGGTGCGCCGAAGGGCGTCGTGCTGACCCACCGCAACGTCTGCTCGCATGCGCTCGCCGCCGTGGCAGAACTCGCGCTCGATGCCGGCGACACCTGGGCACACATCGCGCCGATGTTCCACCTCGCCGACGCGTGGGCGACGTTCGCGATCACCGCGGTCGGTGGCAGCCACGTGTTCCTGCCGCACTTCAGCCCGCGCGCGGCACTCGACCTGCTGGTCGCCGAACGCGTCACGATCACCAACCTCGTGCCGACGATGCTGAACCTGATGGTGGCCGAGCCGGACGCCGCGGCACGCCGCTACGCGCTGCGCACGATGCTCAGCGGCGGCGCGCCGATCGCACCAGAAATCGTGCGGCGCATCCTCGATGTGTTCCGCTGTGACTACGTGCAGACCTATGGCATGACGGAGACGAGTCCGTACCTGACGCTGAGCCTGCTGTCTCCCGCGCTGCAGAGCCTGCCGCCCGACCAGCAGCTGCGATGGAAGTGCAAGACCGGGCGCGCGTTCCGCGGCGTCACGTTGCAGGTCGTCGACGACGCGGGAGCACCGGTGGCCGCCGACGGCCGCTCGGTCGGCGAGATCCGTGTGAAGGGCGCCACCGTCACCCCCGGCTACTGGCAGAACCCCGCAGCGACCGCCGCCGCGTTCGACACCGACGGCTTCCTGCGCACCGGTGACCTGGCGACGATCGATGCACACGGCTACGTCGATATCGTCGATCGCAAGAAGGACGTCATCAAGACCGGCGGCGAGACGGTGTACTCGGTCGAGGTCGAGCACGTGCTCTACACGCATCCGGCGGTGCTCGAATGCGCGGTGTTCGGCGCACCCGACCCGGTGTGGGGCGAACGCGTGACCGCCGCGGTGGTGTTGCGCCCCGGCGCCGCCGCGACCCCGGCGGAGTTGACCGCGTTCTGCCGCGAGCGCATGACCCACTACAAGGCGCCGAAGCAGGTGCGCTTCCTCGCCGCGCTGCCGCGCACGGGTTCGGGCAAGATCACCAAGAAGTTGCTGCGCGACGCGGCGGACTGATCAATCGCGCCGCAGCACGACGATGCGATTGGTGTTGGTGCCGGCCTTGTTGTTGTCGATGCCCCAGCAGTTCGCGGTCTTCGTGAAGTGCTGCGCGTTGACCATCACCAGCTCGGCCACGAAACCGGCAGCGCGCGCGGCCGGCACCACGGCCTCCTCGAGCCGCACCTTGCCGCGGCGCACTTCGCCGACCTCGAACGCGACGAAGCCGCCGGGTCGCACGACGCGGTGCAGTTCGACGAACACCTCGGCCATCGCCTGTTGCCACGTCTCGACCGTGCGCGCCATCGTGATCGGTACCGCCGCCGCATCGATGCCGCCGAACCAACAGCGCAGCCAGTTGTCGTCGGCGTACTGCACGACGTCGAGGAACGGCGGCGACGTGACCACGAGCTGCACGCTGGCATCCGCGAGCGCCGGCATCGCCGATGCCGGACCGGTGGTCAGCACCGCGGTGCGCGCAAGTCCGTTCGCCTCGTGCGCCCACAGCGGCGACACGTCCTGCAGCAGCGCCGCCGACTTCTTCTTCAGGATCGCCCGCACGTCGCGGAACGGCGGCGTCTGCGCGCGCTTCTTGTTGATCTTGCGCTGCGCTGCCGCGGTCACCGCCTGGTTCGGCGGCAGCGTGTAGACCGAGAAGAAGCCCGACGAATGGCCGGTCAGGCGATTCAGCGCAACCATGCGGATCCAGTCGTCGACGGTATCGAGATGGCCCGCGCGTTCGCGCCGCAGCATGTGTTCGCGCAGCCCGCAGATGGCGCGTTGTGTGTCCGGGTGGAAGAACACCGACAGGTCGTCGTCGAGTTCGCCGTCGTAGGCGAGATCGAGTGCGTCGATGCGCGCGACGATCTGCGACAACGGCGGCGGCGCGAAGCGCGGCCGCACCAGCATCGCCGACAGCGGGTTGACGTCGTTGCCGCACGGCACGCGGCCGCGCAGCAGCGCCTCGAGCGGCGTCGTGCCGCGGCCCATGAACGGGTCGAGCACACGATCCCCGGCCCGGCTCAGGCGTTCGACGAAGAACGCCGGCAGCGACGGCTTGAAGCACGCGCGGTAGCTGACCTCGTGCAGGCTGTGGCCTTCGCGCTGCGCCGCAGTCCAGAACTCGTTCGTGAACACCGGCACGCGCGCACCGTCGCAATCGAGCTCGCCGACCGACGACGCGGTGCCGAACGCGGCGAAGTTGCGCAGTTCGTCGTGCAGCTCCGTGGCGATTCGGGTCACGTTCGCATGGGAACCACCCGACACCGCTCGATCAAGCGACGAGCACTTCGAACCGGGCACATCGACCATCCGTTACCGTCAGGCCATGCTCAGCTCGCTGGTCGCACTTGCCCTCACCCTGGCACCCTGGTCGCCGCCACAAGAGCCCGAGGGTGCAACGCCACCCGCAGCAGGCGGCGCCGAGGAACGCACGCTCGCGGTCGAGAAGACGGCGTTCGAACTCTCCCGCCTGCGGCGCGGACGCGAACGGCCCACCGACGACGAACTGCAGGCCGCAGCAACGGCGCTGCAGGACGCGATCGAGGCGTTGCTCGCCCGCAGGGACGACCTCGAGTGGGATCACCTGGCGCGCTGCATCCAGATCCTCTGGCGCACGCAACAGGCCCCCGGCTGTGCCAGCGTGTGCGAAGCCGCGATCGAGCGATTCGAGCCGACACTCGAACTGCGGACGCAGCTCGGCATGTGCCGACTCGCGATGGCGCAGGAGGCGCGTACGCCGGCGGCGATGCAGCACTGTGCCAGTCAGGCAGCCACCGCATTCCTGGCGGCCCGAGAACTGGGCGACAGCGAGCCCGCGTTCGTGCTCGCCCACCAGGCTCTCGCCACGTCCGGCGACCCCGTGGCGGCGCTCGCCGACTTCGACCTCGTGCGCCGGCATGCGACGTTCGGCGCGAAGCTCGCACCGGTGCATTCGGGTCGCGCCGTCTTGTGCCTGCTCGCCGACAAGGCCGAGGACGCGCTGCACGAACTCGATGCGGCCGAGGCTGCCGGCGAGAACGATGGCAAGGTGGATGGGCTGCTCCGGGTTCGCCTGCTGGCGCTCGCGGGTCAGAACGAACCGGCCATCGCCAAGGCTCGCGACCTCTGGGCAGACGATCCGCGTCCCAGCAACCTGACGCTGCTCGTCGACGTGCTCGGCGCCACCGGCGCCACCGACGAAGCGCTGCAGCTGTTGCGCGCCCACCCGATCGATCCGGAGGGCCGGACCGCGGCGGACCTCGCCGACATCTTGCGCAGCCGCGCCGTGCTCGAGTACCTGCTCGAATTGCGCAACCAGCGTCCAGCCGATCTGCGCCAGCAACTGCAGCAGCGCCTGGGCCACGAGGTGAAGCTGCAGGGCGTCGACAGCTTCCGCGTGATCGACACTGGCGACAAAGGCGATGACGAAGGCCGCGACCTCAACGGCTCGCCGATCGCGCTCGGACACCATCTGCGTGCGCACCCGTTCGACGCCTGCAGTTGGGCCAACGCAGCCCTCTTCGTCGTCTGCGTCGAGGACACGGTTGCGTGGCAGGCGAGCCCCTTCGAGAGGCAATTGCTGCTGGGCATCGTCGGGCCGGAGAGTGCCGAGGCGATCACGGGCAAGACCGCGCTGGCGAAAGCACGCGGCATGCTGGCCGGCGAGCGCATCAACCCGTTCGCCGAGGGAATCCTGACCGCGACGCGTCTGCTCCGTGAACCGTGACGCCGCTTGGCGCCGCCGCGCTCGCTCCTTTGCATGACGTCGACATTCGCGGAAATGCCACCGAAAGTCGGGGCGCCCGACCCACTGCCAGCAAGAGCATGGGCAACGCGCACGACAGCCTGTTCCGCGACACGTTCGGCCGGCCCGAACACGCGGCCCCGCTGCTGCGTGCGCTGATCGCCCCGTCCCTCGTGGCGGCGATCGATTGGGACTCCTTGCGGCCAGCGCCGCAGGCCCAGGTCGACGAACAACAGCACAACCAGCAGACCGACCAGCTGTTCACCGTGCGCCTCGGCAGCCGGCCGGCGCTGCTCTACGTGCTGTTCGAACACAAGGTGCAGCCCGACCGCTGGACAGCGCTGCAAGTCCTCGCCTACATGGTCGGCATCTGGCGGGAACTGCGCCGCCGGAAGCCGCGGCCGAAGCTCCTGCCGCCGATCCTGCCCATCGTCGTGTCGTTCAGCCGCCAGCGTTGGCGCGCTTCGACGGACCTCACTTCGCTGATCGACGTCGGTGCCCTGACTGCCGAACAACGATCGGCAGTGTTGGCGGAGATGCCTGGCTTCCGATTCCGGCCGCGCGGCTTCGCCGGCAAGACGGCCGCCGACGTGCGCGCGATGGGGCTGTCGCTGCTAGGACTCTGGACGGTCGCCGCCCAACGGTTCGTCGCACCGGTCGGACACGACGACGATGCTGCGGTGCGAGCCATCGTCGAATGGGCCGACGTGGCGCGCCGCCTGCTGATGGCGCCGACCGGACAGGAGGCGATCGAGGCGCTATCGTCCTACTTCCTGAAGGTCACCAAGCTCGGTCCCAAGCGGCTGAGCATCGTGTTCGACCAGCACATCGGAGCCGCATCGATGAAGAAGTTCGAGAGCACCTACGACCGCATCACGCGCGAGAGCAAGGCCAAAGGCAAGGCGGAAGGCAAAGCGGAAGGCAAAGCGGAAGGCGAGCTCGCCGGCGCGGCCACGCTGCTCCTGCAGCTGCTGCGGCGACGTTTCGGCACGCTCCCGAAGGCCACGGCTACCCGCGTCGCCAAGGGCTCGAGGCACGACATCGATCGCTGGGCCGACCGCGTGCTCGATGCCGCCACGCTGGCCGATGTGTTCGCGGACGGAACATCGGCACGCTCCTGACCGTTGCCGTGGAGGCCACTGCTCCGAGTCGGTCCGAGACAACGCGTCGAAGCCGATCCTACCGACCATCGCGCAGCCGCGGCCGCGCCGGGCCGAGGCGCGAACGGAACTGCTCGGCGCACGCGCGCAGCGCCGCCTCATCGGCGTCGGCAACCGGCGCGTCCCAGCCCATCGCCGTCGCCGCCTCGGTGAGCGCTTCGCGCACGCCGTCGAGCCGGTCGCGTTCGAGCAGGCGTTCGGCCTGGATCGTGGCACTCTGCGCCAGCGGCTGCTTGTCGGCGTCGGTCTTGGCCCGCGCGGCCGCGCGGCGCGCCGCCTCGATCGACGCGCGCAGCCATGTGTCACCTTCGTCGGTCGGGCGGCCCATCGGCATCGTGATCTCGGCGCCCGCGGCATCGACCGTCTTGCGATCGACGCGGTCCGGGTTGCGGCCGTCGGCGCGCAGTGCTTCCCGCAGCGCACTGTCCGACACGGCGACGGCCCAGTACGGATCGGTCGGCGCGATTTGATCGATCTGATCGAGCAGCACGATCGGTGCCACCGGCGTCGAACCGTCGCCGCGCCACTCGGTGAGCTTGTCGACGAGGTCGAGCACGTCGTAGCCGAGCCCGTCCCGCAGCGGCGACAGGTCGGCGTGCTGCCGCACTGCCGCCAGCAACGCGTCCGCGCCGCGACTGCGTTCGCCGGCCTGCGCGAACGCATGGCCATGGCCGACGTGAGCCACAGCGGCGAAGTAGGCGCAGTTGTCCTTGTAGGCAGGATTGCGTGCAGCGGCGTTCGTGAACCAGCGCAGCGCGGTGTCGTAGGCGTCGACGGCCACCCACGGCCGCTCGGTGCGGCGCGCGTCCTCGGCGACCAACAGCCATGCATAGCCGGCGAACCAGTCCGCATCGGCCGACGGCGCCGTGGCGCGCACGATCTGCTCGGCGACGACACCGCACAGGTCCGGTCGACCGCAGTTCCACAACGCCGTGTTCAACGCCTGGCGCAGTTCACGCGACGCCGGGAAGCGCATGGCGCCACACTGCACGATCGCCTGTTCTTGCCGCCACAGCCCGATTGCACCCGCGAACGAGCCGAAGCTGATCCAGTCCTGGTCGCTGCCGAACGGACTCGCCGCGACGATGCCGAGCGCACGCAGGCCATCGACCATGCCGCCGAGTTCGACCCCGCCGTCCTTGCCGGCGCGCTCGGCCAGCAGCCGCGCGTGGCCGTCGCCGACCCAGCGCAGCGCCTCGATCGCCCGCGCGTCGTGCAGCACCGCACCCGGCAGCAAGTCTGCCTCGCCGGGCAGACGCTCGCCGCCGGCTGCCAACGCGAACCCACGGCAGCCACACGTGACCTGCTCGTCGAAGCGCTGCAGGAAGTAGGCGGTGCGGGCGCGCTCGATCCACCACTCGTAGCGGTCCGGCGCCCGCTCGAGCGCTTTGCCGAAGTGGTTCGCCGCGTCTTCGAGCAGCAACTGCGTGTCGCGCGCACCCTTCTCCAGATGCCGCCGACCGAGGTCGAGTGACGCCTTCGCGAAGGCCGCATGCCACTCCGGCTCGCCACGGCGCTGCGCCTGTTCGCCATCGAGCTGCTCCAGCTGGCGCAACAGCGCCGCCTCCTCGGGCATGGCATCGCTCGCGCCACCGGCCAGCGGCAGTCCCGGCTCGCGCGACACGGCGTTGGCCACCTGCAGCAGCGCGTCGAGATCCACCGGCCGCTCGATCTCCGAGGCGACGGCGCCGATGGCCGCGTTGGCGCGCAGGAACGAGGTCGAACCGTCGTGCGGCAGCGTCGACAGCGCGCGCAGCCAGGCACGCTGCCGCGCATCCGGACCCGGATCGCCGGGACCGAGGCCCTGCACGAAGCCGCGCAGCACGGCGCCGAGCGCCTCGGCCTGACCGAGCAGGGCCGCCTTGACGCCAAGCCGTTCACCGAACGCCGGCGAACACTGCGGCAGCCGAGCCGCGACGATGCGCAGCGCCTCGATCGAACCGGCATCGCCGTGCGCTTCGATCGCGTCGAGCGCCGCCGCCAGCGTCGCTTCGTCCGGCGCCGCCACCAACGCCGTCTCCAGCGCTGCCCGGCCATCGGCATCACGCCGCGCCGCCAACTCCGCCCAGCCGTTCCGGATCGGCGGCAGTCCGGTGCCCGCGCAGTCCGCGACAGCCGCCGCCAGCGCGCGGTCGATGTCCTTCAGGTCGAAGCACAACGACAGGTCGAACGCCTTGCCGCCATCCGCCCGCACGAGCACATGCCGCGGTGCCACGCGTTCGCCGTCGGCGAGGTACTTCGCGAACAGCTCCGGCTCGAGCGCCATGTGTTCGCCGCAGGTGATGCCGCCGAAACGCGGGCAGGGAATGCGCCGGCCCTCGTCGTCATGGTCGCGCACGTTGTGGCGGAACACCGATGCGCCGAGACAGACGCAGTGCCGCGTCAGCGCGACGAACGCCGGATCGCGGTACTGCTCGTGCACGATGCGGTCGCTCGCGCTCTCGCCGTCCATGTTGACGGCGAGCAGCAGCGGCTTGCCGGTCGCCTTGGCGACCGCGAGCGCGTCGGCGATCGTCCGCTGCCAGTGGATCTGGCGCGCATCCGCGGCTTCACCAGGCGCCTGCGCGAGCAGCGCGCCCAACAGGAACAAGACCACCGTCGCACGGGTCCATCGCATCATCTTCGTTTCATCCCGGAGGCGACCGGTGGCGGCAGCTTAGCGGTGCCGGCGAAGGCGCGCACAACTGGCTCCGCCCAGACACGACCGTATGCTCCGGGCCGCTTCCCCCCCATGTCGATCCGCCGCGAAGGTCCCGTCACCGAGCGCCTGCTCACGCTGCTGCAACAGCATCCGGGCCCGGACCTCGAGCGTCTCGGCTCGCCCGACGAGCCCATCGTCGCCCATGCGACGCTGACGCGCCGCCAGGCGGTCGCGATCTTCGAGTCGGCGATCCAGTCGCGACTGCAGGACCTGCTGTCGCGCGAACTGAAGGACAAGGGCATCAGCTACTACACGATCGGCAGCAGCGGCCACGAGGCGAACGCGCTCTTCGGCGCGCAGCTGCGACCGACCGACACGGCGTTCCTGCACTACCGCAGCGGTGCGTTCCTCGCGGCGCGCCAGCGGCAAGGCCGCGGCGAGACGCCGTTCTTCGACTCGATGCTGTCGTTCTGCGCCTCGGCCGAAGACCCGGTCAGCGGCGGGCGGCACAAAGTGCTCGGCAGCTCGACGCTGCAGATCCCGCCGCAGACCAGCACGATCGCCAGCCACCTGCCGAAGGCGGTCGGCTACGCGATGGCGATCTCGCGGTTTCGCCGCCAGGGCCTGCCGATCGCCGGCGGCGTGCCGTACGACGCCATCGTCTACTGCAGCTTCGGCGACGCGTCGCTGAACCACAACAGCGCCCAGGCCGGCTTCCACGCCGCCGGCGCGGCGGTGCTGCACAACCAGCCGTGCCCGATCCTGTTCGCCTGCGAAGACAACGGCATCGGCATCTCGGTGCGCACGCCGGACACCTACGTCGCGCGCATGATGCAGGCACGGCCCGGCATCCGCTACTTCGCCTGCGACAGCCAGGACTTCCCCGGCGTCTGGACGACCGCACACGACGCGATCGCGTACGTGCGCACGCACCGGCGCCCGGCGTTCGTGCACACGAAGACCGTGCGGCTGATGGGCCACGCCGGCTCCGACGTCGAGACGAACTACATGACGCTCGACGACATCGAGCGCAACGAGGCACGCGACCCGCTGCTCGGCTTCGCCGACCTGCTGCTGCGCTGCGGCGCGCTGTCGCGCGAGCAGATGCTGCTGCTGTATCACGACACCGACCAGCGCCTGCGCCGCGCGGGCATCGAGGCGGCGACGCGGCGAAAGCTGACGACGGTGGCCGAGATCACCGCCCCGCTGGTGCGGCCGCAGCCGTTCGCCAGCGAACTGCGCACCGCGGCGCGCGAACGGCGCCTCGAGGTGTTCGGCGGCAAGCTGCCCGAGGACGACCCGCGCCCGCGCCACCTCGCCTACCGCATCCCGCAGGCGCTGACGGACCTGTTCGCCGCCTATCCGAACGCGTTCCTGTTCGGCGAGGACGTCGGCAGGAAGGGCGGCGTCTACCACGCGACCGCGGGCATGTGGGACACGTTCCACGGCGGTCGCGTGTTCAACACGATCCTCGACGAGACGACGATCCTCGGCCTGGCGCAGGGTCTCGCGCAGGCGGGCGGCATCGCGTTCCCCGAGATCCAATACCTCGCCTACCTCCACAACGCGATCGACCAGATCCGCGGCGAGGCGGCGTCGATGCAGTTCTTCAGCACCGGCCCACATGACCGCGAACGCGGCGACGCCAGCGCCGGCTTCCGCAACCCCATGGTCGTGCGCATCGCCGGACTCGCCTACCAGAAGGGCTTCGGCGGCCACTTCCACAACGACAACTCCGTCGGCGCGCTGCTCGACATCCCCGGCATCGTCGTCGGCGTGCCGGCGCGTGCCGACGACGCGGTGCTGATGCTGCGCGCGATGACGGCAGCCGCTGCCGCGCACGGCATGGTCAATGTCTGCCTCGAACCGATCGCGCTCTACATGCAGAAGGACCTGCATGCGGCAGGCGACGGCTTGTGGCAGTTCGCGTATCCGCCGCCGACCGAGGTGATGGGCCTCGGCGAAGGCCGCGTCTACGAAGCGGGCGACGACGACGAGCTGGTGATCGTCAGCTACGGCAACGGCCTGTGGATGAGCCTGCGGGTGGCGAAGAAGCTGCGCGCGCAGGGCATCAAGGCGCGCGTGTTCGACCTGCGCTGGCTGCTGCCGCTGCCGATCTTGCAGGTGAAGCAGCACGTGCGCGCGACCGGCCGTTGCCTCGTGGTCGACGAGTGCCGCCACTCGCACGGCGGGCCGAGCCCGATGCTGCTGACCGAGCTGTGCCAGGATCCCGAGCTGGCCGACTGCGTGCTGCGCCGCGTGGCCGCCGTGGACAGCTACGTGCCGCTGGCCGCGGCGGCCAACCTGGTGCTGGTGCAGGAAGACGACATCGAGCGCGCTGCCCACGCGATCTGCGGAGCGAAGGTGCGATGAAGAAGCCGCTCGCGGTGCTGCTGTGCCCGGGACGCGGCTCGTACGGCCGCGACGAACTCGGTTTCCTCGCCCGTACGCTGCGCAAAGGCCCGATCGCCGACGCCCTGTCTGCGTGTGACGATCGGCGGCGTTCGCAGGGCCGCGAGCCGCTGTCGGCGATCGACCGCGCCGAGAAGTTCCGGCCCGGCCTGCACCTCGACGGCGAGAACGCGGCCGAGCTGATCTACTTCGGCACGATGCTGCACCAGCAGCAGCTGCGCGAGCGCTACGACATCGTCGCGGTCGCGGGCAACTCCCTGGGCTGGTACACGGCGCTCGCCGCCAGCGGCGCGCTCGACGCGGCCTCGGGCTGGCGCCTGGTCGCGACGATGGCCGCCCTGCAGAAGGAGGTGGCCGGCGGCCAGATCCTGACCACCACGGTCGACGAACAGTGGCGGCGCGACGACCAGCTGCGACAAGGAGTGTTCGACGCGCTGCGCGCCGTGCGCCAGCAAGGTGACGGGAACTTCTGCGATCTCAGCATCCGCCTCGGCGGCCACGAAGTGCTCGCCGGCACCGAAGCCGCCGTGGCCGCGCTGCTGGCGACGCTGCCGAAGGTGAAGGTCGGCGAACGCGAGTTCCCGTTCCGCCTCGCCGGCCACGGGCCGTTCCACACCAACCTGTGCAACGGCACGGCCGAGCGCGCGCGGGCACAGCTCGCGGACCTGCCGGTCGCGGCGCCCGCCTGCCACCTGATCGACGGCTTCGGCAACGTGCACTCACCCTGGTCGGCGGACCCGCGCGAACTGTGGAGCTACACCACCGGCGCGCAGGTCACCGAGACGTTCGACTTCTCCGCTTCGGTGCGCACGGCGATGCGCGAGTTCCAGCCCGACGTGCTCTTGTGCGCTGGCCCAGGCTCGTCGCTGCGCGCGCCGGTGGGGCACTGCGTGCTGCGCGAAGGATGGCGCGGCATCGCCACGCGCCAGCAGCTGTTCGATTCGCAGCGCATCGCGACGGACTGACCGGCGACCAGCGCTGTCGGCTCGCTACTCGACCTGCGTCAGCGTCGAGCTGCCCAGCACGAACTGGCTGCCGAGACCGGCGCCGCTGCCCTGGAACGCGACGACCAGGCCGACCAGGGAAGGGTCCGCGGGCAGGTTCATCGGCAGGTCCGCACGGCCTTCCTGGTCGGAGAAGCCGATGGCAGCCGGAAACGCCGTGGTCGGGTCGATCGACAGGATGCCGTACGGGGTCAGCAGGCCCGGGATCAGCGCGCCGGCGGCGAACAAGACCGCGGGGCCGTTGTCGACGGCGATGCTGATCTGCGACCGCACCCCGGTGCGCAGCGCCGAGGACAGCCACATCTGCGGCACGACCATCTCGCGGAACGTGTGGGGGTCGTCCGGCTGGGTCATCGCGGCCGCTCCGAAGACCTGCTCGAGGCCGGTGGTGCCGACGCCGAGGCAGTGCAGCAGGAAGCCGATACTGGTCTTGGTCGTGGCCTCCAGGATCTGCGGCGCCGTGGAGGTCAGACCGACCAGGTTCATGTGGTCGCAATCGTCGCCGAACACGCGCAAGAACTTGAACGAGCCGTGCTGCGTCAGCGACTGGTAGAAGAGCATCGCGTTCCAGCTCCACGGCGTCACGGAGTCACCGTCGCCCGCGACGATGCCGACCGGCACATGCACCTGAGTGAGGTCGCTGCCGAGCGGTGCGGCGGGCGCGAAGGCGAACCCGCAGCGATAGCCGGGATTGGCGATCAGGACGTTGGCGACGTTGGCGGCACCCATCGAGTGACCGACGATCGCCATGCGAGCCACGTCGAAGGCGCCCTCGAACGGGCCCCCGGCCGCGTCGTTCGCCGCCAGCACCGCCTCATGCAGCGCGCGGCCGTCGTGCGCCTGGCCGAAGTAGTCCCATTGGCTGGTCTCGCTCAGCACGACGGCGAAGCCGGCTTCCGCCCATGAGGTTGCCAGCGCCGTGTAGGCCGAACCGAGGAAGCCATAGCCGTGCAGGAACACGATCACCGGCCAGCCATCGACGCTCGGCGCCACGGGCGCATTCACGCCGGACGAGATCGCCGGGTAGTAGACGACCGAGTCCAGCACTGGCGTGCCGTTGCCCGTCGGGTTGGGCCATGCCACATCACGCTGGCCGATGGCCTGCGGGCCTTGGGCCACCGCGGAAGCCGTCAGCGCGCATGCGAGAAGGAGCCGAAGGGGGGTGCTGTGCATGGTGCGATCCGAGGGCGCCGGAGCTTAGGGACCAGACGCCCCGAGCACAACCGACCACCCGCCAGACTTACGCCCCACCGGCAGACGGGGTGCTGGCGCTGCGCCAGATCGGGTTGGCGGACGGAACGGCGCGGGGGCAGACGAGCCGCGGCCTCGCAGAAGTTCGGGCGCCGCGCTGGGCACGGCAACCGAGCTCGTAGCATCGCCGGCGTGTCACGCCGCCCAGTTCCCTCGTCGCGCCTCCAGCCGAGCGACCCGGACGAGATCCTGCATTGCCGCCACTTCGGTACCTGTGGCGGCTGCTCCTTGCTCGATCAGCCGATCCGCTGGCAATTGCACGACAAGGTCGCGGCCTGCGAAGCGCGGCTCGCGCCGTTCCTGGCCGGCGCGCGGCTCGAGTTCACCGAACCCGCACGGCCGCCGCGCCACTTCCGCACCCGCCTGCTCTATCCGGTGCTGCCCGACGACGAGCGGTTGCCGATCGTCGGCATCTACGGCTACCGCAGCCACGACCTGGTGCAGATCGACGAGTGCAGCACCCAGGACGGCTGGCTGACCGAACTGGGGCGCGCGGCCGAACGGGTGCTGCGCGACCTGCGGCTGCACGCGTTCGATCCCCGGCGCCAGCGCGGCAACGTGAAGGCGATCTGGGCGCGGCTCGCCAGCGGCACCGGCCAGGTCCTCGCGGGCATCGTCACCCGGCCCGGTGCGTTCGCCGAAGGCCCGGCGTTCGCGACCGCGTTGCTCGAGGCCGCGAAGTCGCTGCCGCGTCCGCGCGTGCCGCGGCACCTGCAGGGCGTGATCCACAGCATCAGCGACGGTGACGACGAGTTCCTGCTGGGCGACCGCCACGTGCCACTGCGCGGCGCGGACCACGTGCTCGACCGGCGCGACGGGCTGGAGTTCCGCATCAGCGCGGGCAGCTTCTACCAGATCCACGCCGACGCCCACGAGCTGCTCTACCGCCCCGCCATCACCATGTGCGGCGACGTGCGCGGCCAGCGCATCGTCGATGGCTATGGCGGCGTCGGCGCCTTCGGCCTGCGGTTGGCGAAGGCGGGCGCCACCGAGGTGACGATCGTCGAGGAGGGCGCCGCGGCGTGTCGCGACGCGGAACACAACGCCGCCAAGAACGGCCTCGACGGCGTGAGGGTCGTGCGATCGCCGGTCGCCAGCGCCCAGCTGCCGCGCGACGCCGACCTGATGGTGCTCGATCCGCCGCGATCCGGGTTGCAGGCCAAGGCATGCGCGCGCGTGGTGGCCGCAGCGCCGCGGCGCATCCTCTACGTTTCGTGTTCGCCCGAGTCCCTGGTGCGTGACCTCGGCACGCTGACCCAGGCCGGGTATCGCGTGCAGGCCGCGCGCCTCTGCGACCTGTTCCCGCATACCGAACACTGTGAACTGGCGTTGCTGCTGACCTCGTCGACAGCGACGGCGCAGTAGCCAACTCAGCGCGTTCGCGAGTGCGCGCCTTCGCGCGCGCGCCACAAAAACTGCGCGGCGTATCAGGCTGAGACCGGTCCCTTCGGCGGGCCGGCGGCTGCGCCTTGCGGTCACTGCCAGGGGCTTCGCCGTCGACTACTCTACTGGTAGGTTCTTCGCGCCCCTGCTCTGCCCACGCCCCGACTCCCAAGCCCCATGCGCTTCGTTTCCCACCCGGTGACCCTATTGGGCGCCGCATCTCTCGCGATCCTGGTGGCCAACACCACCCCCTTCTTCGCGATCCCGCCGGAAATCCAGCAGCCAGGCACCCAGCCACTCGAGGCGCTGCTGCTGCAGAGCCCCGTGTCGTGCGCCGGCTGCCACGGTTTCTACGACCCGGACGTCGAACCCTACGAGAACTGGGAAGGCAGCATGATGGCGCAGGCCGGTCGCGACCCGGTGTTCTGGGCCGCACTCGCGATCGCCGAAGGGGACGCGCCGGGGTCGGGCAACTACTGCATCCGCTGCCACTCGCCGCGCGGCTGGCACGAAGGTCGCGCTTCGACGACCGACGGCTCGGCCCTGAGCCAGGCCTCCGACCAGAACGGCATCGAGTGCGCGATCTGCCACAACATGGTCAACCCGGACGCCAGCGAACACGCCGGCATCCAGAACGCGCCCTACATCGCCAACGACGGCGGCCTGCCGGCCGAGGGCTTCTATGGCAGCGGCATGATGGTGCTGGCTGGCAACCAGACGCGCTACGGTCCGTACGCGAGCACCGCCGCGGGCCACGCCTATGCGCAGTCGCAGTTCCACCGCTCGGCGAAGGTCTGCGGCACGTGCCACGACGTCAGCAACCCGCTGGTCGGCGACCTCGCCGCCGGCAACGGTGCCCCGATCCCGCTCGCGCCTGGCACCTACAGCGGCGTGCCGGGCAGCCCGGTCGCCACCAAGGCGGCCTTCAACAACGCGCCCTACAAGTACGGCGTCGTCGAGCGCACGTTCAGCGAACACATGTCCAGCTCGCTGTCGACCACACCGATCACGAGCTACGCCACGTTGCCCGCCGACATCCAGCGCGGCGCGATCCAGCGCGCGCACGACCAGGCGCTGCTGGCCGGCACCAACGGCAACTACGAAGACGGGCAGACGCGCTACTTCAACTGCCAGGGCTGCCACATGGAGCCGGTGGTCGGTGAAGGCGCCGCGTTCGGCATCGCGCCGCTGCGCTACGACCTGCCGAAGCACGACCTGACCGGTGGCAACACCTGGGCACCCGATGCGATCCGTTGGCTCGACAACCAGTCGCCGAGCCTGCTGCGCCTGGGCGCCGGCATCACGCCGTCGATGTCCGCCTCGATGGATCGTGGCATCCTGCGTGCCCGCGCGACGCTGCAGCGCGCGGCCGCCCTCGACATCACCGGCGACACGCTGCGGGTCACCAACCTGACCGGCCACAAGCTGATCACGGGCTATCCGGAAGGTCGCCGCATGTGGTTGCGCACCACGTGGCGCGACGAGCAGGGCAACCTGCTGCGCGAAGACGGCGGCTACCAGAGCTTCACCTCGACGGTGAACGGCACCCCCTACAGCGTGAACTCGATCGTCGACCCGAACGCACGCGTCTACGAGACGAAGATGGGCATCACGCAGGATTGGGCACTGCAGCTGTTGAGCTCGGGCGTCTCGCCGACCACACCGCTCACGTTCGACCGCGTCACCGGTGCCGTCACCCTGACGCTGATCCAGCTGGCGAGCGCCCCGGCCGGCTCGGAGGCGGAGACGTTCCACTTCGTGCTGAACAACAAGGTGCTGGCCGACAACCGCATCCCGCCCTACGGCATGTCGCACGCGGCGGCGCAGCCACGAAACTGCCTGCCGACGCCGCCGACGCAGTACGGCAACCCGGGTGCGGCGGGCACCTACGACCACTTCGACGACGTGCAGCTGGCACCGCCGGCCGGGGCCACGCGCGCCGACGTCGACCTGCTCTACCAGACCTCGAGCTGGGAGTACATCCAGTTCCTGAAGCTGGCCAATCCGGCCAGCAGCTCGTTCCTGGCCTCCGCCGGCGACGAGCTCTTCGACGCCTGGCGCAACACCGGCCAGTCGACGCCCGAGCTGATGTCGCGCGCCCGCTGGTGCGACCTGCCCGGCACCAACGAGGACCTCGTGTTGAAGACCTCGATCAACGGCGCGCCCCTGGACGAGACGTGCGGCAAGGACGTGCGCGTCGGCGACACGATGAACTTCGAGGTCTCGAGCCCGGGCGGCACGCATGCGATGAACCTGAGCGCGCTGTTCGTGCAGTTCCACGACCTCGGCTCGCCGCCGGTCGTGGTGCTGCCCGGCCTGTGGCTGGACCACTGGGACTGGTATGCCGGCATCTACGGCGTGCCGCCCACCGGCTGGGCGATGTCGCTGGTGCTGCCGCCGAGCGTGTCGTTCGACCTGATGCGTTGGCAGGCAGTGGCCTTGGCCATCACGGCGCCGACGGCGAACGGCCTGTTCGCGACCAGCAACGCGCACGACATGTGGCAGCGCTGATGCCCGCCTGATCTCCACGGCGGCGGGACTGGTGTCCGCCGCCGGCGATCACAGGATGTCGAGCACGCCGGTGGACCCGTTCGTCAACGTGTCCACGGCCGCCGCGTAGTTGCTGTCGCGGCTGAGCGGCGTGTTCCAGCGCAACACGTCCTTGTCGCCGACCCCACCCAGCGCGGCGGCGACGAACGCACGCGCCAGCTTGGTCAGGTCCTGGTTGCGCAGCAGCTCGACCAACGGATCGATCGACCGCGCATCGCCGATCTCGCCGATGGCGATCGCGATCGCCGACAGGGCCGCGACACTGTCGCTCTGCTGCATCATGCGCAGCAGCCGCGTCGACGCATCCTTGTCGCCGAGGCAGCCCAGCGCCACCGCCGCCTGTTGCAGCAGGAACGGCCGCCGCAAGGAACGTTCGAGCACATCCGACAAGGTCGGCGCACTGGTGGGATCGTCGAGCAGGGCCAGCGACACGCACAGGTAGCCCGCCGGACGCTCGTCGCTCTCGTGGTCACGCAGCAACGCCAGCACGGCCGGCACCGCGACGCCGTCGCCGCAGAGCCCGGTGGCCACGGCCAGGGCCGACCGCACGTCGTCGTTGCTCGCCTTCTGCAGGTCTTCGAGCAGCAACTGCGCGATCGTCCGGTCGATCTCGCCCGCAGCGCGGACCTCGCGCGCGATCAGGCCGAGCGCGAGCGCAACCCATGGCCGCTCGGTCGCGTTGCTGGCGCGCGTGTAGGCCTGCAGCAGCCACGCGCGGTTGCCGCTGCCGCCGATGCGCCCCAGCGCGATGACGCTGAAGTTGCGCGCCTGGCGATCGTGCCCCCGCTCGTAGAACGTCTGCAGCGCGCGCGAGAACGGCAGGTCGTCGGCGTTCTGCTCGGCCGGCACCGCGAGCATGCCGAGCGCCAGCGCGGCCGACTGCAGGATCGCATTGCTGCGCCGTTCGCTCGCGTTCAGCACGGCCGCGAAGTGCTCCTTGCAGCGCTGGTGCAGCACGGTGGTGCCGCGACCCAGCAGGCGCGCGATGGCGACCGGCGCGTGTGCCTGCACGAGCTCGTCACCGCGGCCGAGATCGCGCTGGTACCAACGCATCAGCTCCTCGACCGTGCGCCACGCCAGCCGCGCGTGTGCGGCGCTGTCCGTGTCGCCGCGCAGCAGACCGAGCCCGGTCACGGCGGCGGTGCGCAGATCGCTAGCGTCCGTCTCCGGATCGTCGAGCAGCGGCAGCAGGAGGTCGTGCACCTCCTGCTTCACCGCGCCGTCGTCGCTGCGCCGCGCCAGCACGCCCAGTGCGTAGGCCGCGAACGCCCGGGTGCGATCCCCGACCTCGAGCCGATCCGCCAGCTGCCGCCCCTCGCCGGCGTCGCTGACCAGTGCGGCCAGCAACGGCAGCGCCGGCTTGCGACCGGCGATGCCGAGCGCCAGCACGGCGCTCTCCCGCACTTCCTGGTCGTCGCGCGCGATGCGCTCCGCCAGCACGGTCTCGAGGTCGACACCGGGGCCGTCGCGGCCGATCTTGCCGAGCGCGATCAGGCAGGCGCTCTGGATGTCGCGGAAGCGTTCGGCCGCGAGCAGCGCACCGAGGGCCGGCACCACGCGATCGCGCAGGTCGCCTTCGGTCGGCGCCAGCAGGTCGATCGGCGCCGCCGCGCGCCGCCGGCCGAGGTAGAAGTCGTCGCTGCCGCTGACCGTCACCTCGTCGACCGCACGGCGCCGACCGAGGTAGGTCTCCTTGTTGAACTCCCACCAGACCTGCCAGCTCGTCGTGTCCGGCGAGAGCGACCGGCCGCCGGTATTGGGTCCCGGCACCGGCGCCGCCGGCCCACCGGGGCCACCGGTCTGCGGCAGCGGGCTCCGCATGCCGGGCGGAACGCCCCAGCCGGGGCCGCGATACTGACCGCCGTGTGCAGATGCGGTGGCCACCAGGCACAGGGCCGAGAACAGCACGGGCGCAGCGTTTCGGATCATGGCAACCCGACTGTAGTCGGTCGTCGGCCGGCCGGTAACCCGCGCGGCGGCTACGGGATCCGCAATGCCACTGCCGGCGTGCGCGCGGTGATGCGTTCGCCGTCGGCGGACACCAGCACCGCTCGCAGCAGCGCGAACTGCTTGCGCAGGCCGGTGAGTCCCGGCCACCGGACCTCACTGGTGAACAGACCGTCCGGCCCGACCGTGCCGATGCCACCTGCACCGAGCGACTCGCGCCAGTCGGCCCACATCACCACGGGGGCCGCGGGTGGCAGGACCAGCCACGGCTCGAGTCCACCTTCGGTGCGCGGCAGCTCGGGATGGGCGCGATCCAGCGCCAGCTCGAGCACGTACAGGTGCCCCGGCACGACCGTCACCGCCGCGTCGAAGCGGGCGCCGTGCTCGGTCACGACCAACGCTGCGCTCGGCTGCGGCTTCGCCACCGGCTGCCGTGCGACGTAGAGGATCGGCGACGACATCCGCGGCGACCAGGCACCGACCGCGCCGGTCGACAACGCGCCGTCGAACAGCTGCAGCACCGTCGCCTCGTCCCAGCACGCCTCCAGCCGGAAGCCGTCGACCTGCAGTGCCAGCGTGTGGCGCGCGTCGTCGGCCGGCGGCGCCGCGGCGCGCGCCAGCACCAACACGTCGGCGCCGAGCGAACGTTCGAGCCGGAACTCGGGCACCGCCGGGTCCCAGACGAAGCGGTAGAACTGCTGCCCGTCGCTGCAGCGCGCGATCAAGCCGAGCTCGCCGTCGCCCGGCGGCACGGATGTCGTCACGCGGTAGTTCGCGGCGTCCGGATCGCCGACACAGTGGAGCGCACCCGGCGTGCTCGCGGCAATCGGCTCGCCCACCACGGCGGCACCGGCGTCGGTGGCGACGAACACCATCGCACCGTCGGGCACCGAGACCCGCAACGAACGGGGCTTGCCGGTCGCGTCGGCACCGAAGTGCACGTCGTAGTCGCCGGCGGGCAGCGTGTCCGTGGCACGCGGTCCCTGCAGCCACCGCGTCGCCGGCCCGCTGACACGCACGCGCGCGTCGGCGCCCTGCAGCGTCCACTGCGACTGCGCCGCGATCGCAGTCGACAGGCCCACGATCACCGCCGGACGCCAATTCACGACGGCGAGACCCCGTTGGCGCGCAGCATGTTGCAGAACATCGCGCCCTGCGCGCGCGCGTCGTCGAGCGCGACGTGCGTATGCGGCAGCCCATCGTCCCACTCGGGCGGCAGCGCACCCTTCACGCAATCGCGGTAGGGCTGCTTGATCAGCGCCATCGCGTAGGTCTTCACGTCGAGCGCCGAATGGCCGAACGGCGAGTCACCGTGGAAGCGCATCAGGTACCAGTAGACCCACATGAAGTCGTACGCCGACGGTTGGCCGACGAACGCGACGCGCCCCGGCAACTGCCGCAGCCACTTCACGAACCGCGGCATCACGGCCTGCGGCAGCTCGGGGTTCTCGCGCGCTTTCGCCAACGCCTCCGGGAAACCCTCCCACCACGCCATCGTGCGCGGGTTGGGATGCGAGCCCAGCAACGGTTCGAGGTTGGCGGTGAACTCGCCGATCGTCGTCTTGTCGGCGCGCATCGCCACCGCGGCGAAACTGAGCATCGAGTTCGGGCCGGGGATCGGACCGTCGGTCTCGACGTCCACGCTCACGTAGATCTCTTCGGGCATTTCCGGCCATTGCCCACGACAGGTCGCGCACGCCGGTGTCTACCACCCGCCGCCTCGTGGGGGCGCCACTGTAGCGAGTGCGTGCTACCGTGAGCCCATCCCGAACGACTTCTCCCGGATCCATGCGCGAACCCAACCCCTACGCGATGTCGTTCCTGCGCGGCCCACTGGGCGTGGTGCTGCTGATCGGCTTCTTCTGGTATCCGCCGACGCCGAGCATCTGGGCCGCGGTCGCGAAGGTGGTCCTGCTCGTGTTGGCCGGCGGCCTGATGATCTACCACGCATCCGGCGCCGGACCCTACGGCCGGCTGAAGCGGCTGCGCCGCGAGCTGCCCTGGTTCCGACTGCAGCCGGTCACCTGCCATGCGCTCGCCGCCGAACCCGCGTTGCCCGCGACGCTCGCCCGCAACGGCTATACCACGATCGAACTCGACGGCACGGCGATCCGCAGTCCCAGCGACCTCGCCACGGCGCTGCAGTCCGCGTTCGGCGCGATGCGTTTCCCCAGTGACCCGGCAGCCAAGTGCGCTTCGATCCTGACGCGCGCCGCCGGCCAGCGGCCACGACGACGCGCGTTGATCTGGCGCCACGCGGCCGAGAGCCTGCGACACGACCCCGGCCTGGTGGTCGAGTTCGCGGCGATGTGGTCGGCGATGGCGCCGACGCTGCCGACCGGCCTGCTCGTGTTCGTCGACCTGCCTGGCGCCACGACGCCAGGCGACGAGGCGGCGCCCGCCACCTTGCAGCGCATCGGCGCGGACGCACCCGAGCCCGACATGGCCGCACTGACCGCGGCGCCGCGCGGCGCCTGGTGGAAACCGCGGCCCGGCGAGCTGGCGAAGTGACGGACGGCGCATGGCCCCAGGGCCACTGACCGCGCACGATCGCATCTCGGGCCGCGACCGGCTCGTCCCCCGATGCGCGTTCTCACGTTGTCGACCGCCGTGCTGGTGGCTGCCGCCGCCCAGGCACAGGATCCTGCGGCACAGCCGGGGCTCTCCGGCCGCTTGCGCGAGGTGCGCATCCTGGCCGGCGACGTGTTCGAGCCGGACTTCGCGGCCGTGCGACCGCTGGCCGCCATCGTCAACGGACTGCACTGGACGACCCGCGAGGACGTCGTGCGCCGCGAAGTGTGGTTCGTGTCCGGCGAAGTCCTCGACGCCGAGCAGGCGGCTGAACTCGAACGCAACCTGCGCGCGCTGGGCCTGTTCGCCGACGTCTCGGTGCGACTCGTCCCCACCGGCACACCCGGCGAGGTCGACCTCGAGGTGTTCACGCGCGATCGGCTGACGCTCTCGTTCGGCGGCGGCGCTTCGTACGTCGGTGGCGTCACCGGCGTCAGCGCGACGATCGGTGAAGCGAACCTGTTCGGCCTCGGCGACCGCCTCGCGGCATCGTTCCGGCGCAACTCGGACGGCGAGTACCGCGGCGGACTCGTCTACACCGACCTGCACGTGCTGGACTCGTGGCACACCGCCACCGTGCGACTCGGCCGCACCGACGAAGGCGACTCGATCGGCATCGACCTGCGGCGGCCGTTCCACCATCTCGCCGATCCGCGCGCCTACGGCATCGGCATAGGCCAGGACGAGACCGACGTCGACTACTACCGCAATGGCGACTCGGTGGCGTCGGTGCGCGACCTGCACACGGCAGCCAACGCCGACATCGCCTGGGGCAGCGGGCCCCTGGACCAACGCCGCAGCGCCGGCGTGCTGATCGAGTTCGAGCAGAACGAGTACGGCACGGCGACCGGGCCACTGGCGCCGTCGATCCGCGTGCCCGGCGAAACCTGGAGCGTGTTCGCCGGCGCCACCGGCAGCTGGCACTCGGTCAGCGGCTACCGCAAGGTCGAAGGCCTCGACACGCTGGTCTACATCCAGGACCTGACGCTCGGCTTCGACCTCGGCGCGGTGCTCGGTGCGCGCTGGCGCAACGAAGATGGGTCGGGCGGCGAACTGCAGCCGGAGCTGCGCGCCAGCGCCACGTGGGCCGAAGAACCGGTCACGAACCTGTTCACGAACGTCGGCGTGCGCGGTTCCCTGCGCGAGGACGGCGGCAAGGTGGTCGGCTGGCACAGCATGCTGTCGGGGCGCGCGTTCGCGATGCTGTCGGAACGGCACACGCTCGGCGGCAGCGTCACGTTCGACGCGGTCGAGGAGACGCAGGACCTGCCCGCGCAGCTGACGCTCGGCGAAGACGGCGGTCTGCGCGGCTATCCGACGCGCGAGTTCGCCGGCACGCGACGCCTGCGCGGCAACCTCGAGCATCGCTTCGACACCGGCATCGAGTTCGCGACGTTGCACCTCGGACTCGTCGCCTTCTACGACGCCGGCTGGGTCGGCGACGACCGCGGCCTCGGCCGCCCGTTCACATCAGCCGGCGCGGGCCTGCGCATCGGCAGCAAGCAGCTGTTCGGCAGCAGCCTGCTGCGCATCGACTTCGCGAAGCCGCTCGACGAAGTGCCGGGCGAGAACAACGGCTGGAAGGTCTCGGTTTCCGTCGGCCAGGTGTTCGGTTTCGGGATCTGAGGCGCGGCTGCTTGCGCCCGACTCTTCCGCCGGCCCTGCTCCGTGCACTACTTGCCGCTGGCGGTCGCGTTGCGACGGTACTCGGCAAGCCACTCGACCACAGCATCGCCGGGACACTCAGTCTGCTTGAAATCCGAGTGGCTGAAGCAGTTGCCCACCGAAATGGAGTACGTCTTCCGGAGCGCGTCGATGACCTGCTTCAGCGAACCGAGCTGTGCCTCACTCGGATCCTGTCCCTGGCGCCCACGGACGAAATTGCCCAGCAGGCAGATGCCGATGTTCTCGAGGTTGTTCTCGCCCGAGGCATGCGCACCCTGATACGCAAGCGACCGGCCCTCGAAGACCCTGCCAGCGGGATCGATGACGAAGTGGTAGCCGATGTCGCCGTAGCCACGATCGGTCATGTGCGCGCTCTGGATCTGCTGCACCTGCGCACGCGACGTGTCCAGACGGGTGTCGCGGAAGTAGAGCGCCGAGTGGTGGAGCGTCAGCCGCGAGATGCGGAGCATGGGCTCCATGTTCCTGGCGTCCGGCGGTGTCGTGCGCCAGTCGCCTTGCGCCATGTCCACCAAGGCTCCAGCCTCGGTCGCCTTCGCACGCATCGCCGACCAGGCCTCATAGTCGGCGACGAAGGCACCGACGATCTCACGGTAGCGCGCGCGTTGACCCCTGACCTCCGATGGCTCCACCAGGCCCTCCCGAGCCAACGCCCACAGGATGCTCTGGACCGCCTCGACCTGCGCACTCGTCGCCGCAGCGTCCTGGCCTGCCTGCAGGCCGATCGCCAGCGCGTCGATTCCTTGACCGTCGACGACCGAGCCCCATTCGAGCGAGAGTCCGTGTCGTACCTCTCCATCGGCTGCTACGGAGAAGTGGAACTCGTCGACCCCACCAGGACTGTCTGCCGCGACGACAGCTGCGCGACCACTACGCCGCGGCACGAGTTCCTGATGCGTCGGTGCACCAAGCCCGCCTCTGATCAGGAACTTCGGCTCGACAACCTCCGCCGTTGCTCGCCCTTCGGCCGTTGACTCCTCCACCACGTCGGCTTCGGAGCGCAAGCGGGCCACGTCGACAGCCAACTCTCGGATTCGATCGTCACGCTCCTGCAGCATCGCGGCGTATCGCTCCTCTTCTGGGGAGGGGCTGCCGCGCACCGCGAACCACACTGTCAGCGCAGCCAACGCTGCGGCCCCCGCTACGGTCAGCACCATCGCGTACCGCTTGGTGAACCGTCGCAGCCGTCGCGCCGCGGATGCCACCGTCCTGCCCTTCGCCGCGCGCACCGGCTCACCACGGAGGAAGCAACCCAGGTCGTCGGCGAAGTCTCGGCACGAGGCGTAACGCTCGTTCCGGCTCTTCGCCATCGCCGTCATCGTCGCCGCTTCGAGCCCACCGCGCAGCGCCGACACCAGCTCGTTCTGACGACAGCGGCGCAGGGCCAGGATCTCCCCCAACTCGTTGCGAAAGCTGCTGAGTCGCTTGCTGGGTGTCGGCGGCTCCTCCTCGCGGATGATGCGCTGGATCTCGTGGTAGCCTTTTTCACGCAACAGGCGCGCGTCGAACGGCAACGCTCCTGCCAGCAGTTCGTACAGCACGACGCCGAGCGAGAACACGTCGGTGCGCTGGTCGACGTCGAGGCCCGTCATCTCGGCCTGCTCGGGGCTCATGTACTCCGGCGTGCCGATGATGCGACCCTCCTCGGTGAACACCGTGCGCTCGGTCAGGCGATGGTTCGTCGCCTTGGCGAGACCGAAGTCGATGACCTTCACCTGCGGCTTGCCGTCGACATCCGCCACCAGCAGATTCGACGGCTTGACGTCGCGGTGCACGATGCCGCGTTCGTGAGCGTGATGCAGGCCGGCACAGGCTTGCAGCACGAGGTCGATGCGCTGCTGGATCGTCAATCGGTTGGTATCGCAGTAGCGATGGATCGGCAGGCCGCGCACGACCTCCATGGCGAAGTAGGGCCGACCCGCTTCCGTGGCGCCGGCCTCGAGCACCTTCGCGACGTTGGGGTGATCCAGCATCGCCAGCGCCTGTCGTTCCGCCTCGAAGCGAGCGAGCACCTCCTTCGTGTCCATGCCGACCTTGATGACCTTCAAGGCGACGCGACGGCGGACCGGAGACCTCTGTTCGGCGGCATAGACGATCCCCATGCCCCCCTCGCCGAGCACGTCGAGGATGCGATACGGGCCGATGTTCTCAGGGTGGTCCAGCACTTGGGTGGGTCTGATGCCTTCGAGGCCGGGATGCTACCGGTGCGGCGCTGTCTTGGCAGACGCTTCCGCTGCCGCGCGCCTGTGGCTACCCTCTTCGCCCCCGAATCGAGGAACCCATGAGCTTCACCCACGCAGGTCGCACCCTCTCCAAGGTCGCCGTCATCGGCTCGGGCCAGATCGGCCCGGACATCGCCCTCTACTTCGCCAAGGTACTGAGCCCGTTCGGCGTGCAGACGGTCGTCGTCGACGTCAGTGAAGACGCGCTGGCGAAGGGCAAGGGCAAGCTCGAGAAGAAGATCGCCAAGGGTGTCGAGTCCGGCGCGTTCACCGCCGAGCAGCAGGCGCAGATGACCGGCGCGGTGACGTTCACCAGCGACTACGGCCAGGTGAAGGGCGCCGAACTGGTCGTCGAAGCCGCGACCGAGAACAAGGAGCTCAAGGGCAAGATCTTCGCGCAGGTCGAAGGGCTGGTCGGCCCCGACGCGATCCTGGTCAGCAACAGCAGCCACCTCGAGCCCGAGGTGATCTTCGCGCAGGCGAAGCAGAAGGACCGCACCGGCGTCGTGCACTACTTCTTCCCCGCCGAGCGCAACCTGATGGTCGAGGTGGTGCCGGGCAAGGACACGTCGGCGGCGACCAAGGCGTGGTTGCTGTCGTTCTACGAGGCGATCGGCAAGGTGCCGATCCCCGTCAAGTCGCGCTACGGCTATGCGCTCGACCCGGTCTTCGAGGGCCTGTTCTTCGCCTGCGCGTTGCTCGCCGAGGCAGGCACCGGCACGACGAAGCAGATCGACGTCGTCTGCAAGCAGACGTTCAAGATGGGCATCGGCTCGTTCACGGCGATGAACCTGACCGGCGGCAACCCGATCACCGCGGTCGGCCTCGACAACTACACGAGCAAGATCAACGGCTGGTACCGCACGCCGCAGTCGCTGAAGGACAAGGTCGCCAAGAAGGAGAACTGGGACGTGCCGGCGCGCGGTGAAGTCGTCGACGTGCCCGAAGCACTCGCGGCGCAGATCCGCAACGACCTGCTCGGCGCCTACTTCGGCATCTGCGGTGAGATCGTCGACGCGGGCCTGGTCACGATCGCCGACTTCAATCTCGGCCTCGACACCGCGCTCGACATGAAGCCGGCGTTCACGTTCATGAACGAACTCGGCACCAGGAAGGCGCTCGAGCTGGTGCGCGCGTATGCGAAGAAGCACCCGGGCTTCCCGGTGCCGAAGTGCATCGAGGCGCACGGCGTCGAGAACAAGCCGTTCGAAGTGGCGGTGGTGCTGCGCGACGACCGCGACGGCATCGCCGTCTTGACGATCCGCCGGCCGAAGGTGCTGAACGCGCTCGACCAGGGCGTCTTCGAGGAGATCAAGACGCGCTTTTCGCAGTGCGACAAGGACCCGGCCGTGAAAGGCATCGTGCTCACGGGCTTCGGCAAGAAGGCGTTCGTCAGCGGCGCCGACGTGAAGTTCCTCGCCAAGATCGACAGCGTCGCGATGGGCGAAGCGACCTCGCGCGGCTCGCAGGTCTGCGTCGACGCCGTGCAGGCGGTGCAGAAGCCGACCGTCGCCGCGCTCAACGGGCTGGCGTTCGGCGGCGGCATCGAGACCGCGATGGCGTGCGAGACGCGCATCGCCGCGAAGGGTCTGCGGGTGCTCGCCGGCCAGCCCGAAGCCAACCTCGGCATCATCCCCGGCGCCGGCGGCACCGTCCGCCTGCCGCGCCTGGTGGGCATCGAGCGCGCCAACGAGATGCTGCGCACCTGCCGCCCGATCAGCAGCGAGAAGGCGCTCGCGTTCGGCCTGATCCGCGAAGAGGTCGACGGCGATCTGGTCGCGCGCGCCGTGCAGTTGTGCAAGGACATGGCCAGCGGCAAGGCCAAGCGTTCGCGCATGGAGGAGGGCCCGATGCAGAACGTGCCCGCGTCGTTGCCCGCGGTCGAGATCGGCCACCTCAGCAAGAAGGTCGACGCGATCCTGCAGAAGGCGATCCTCGGCGCCGCGAAGCTGCCGCTGAAGGACGCGATCCCGTTCGAGGCGAAGTGCTTCGGCGAAGTCTGCGGTACCGAGGACATGCGCATCGGCGTCGACAACTTCCTCAAGAACGGACCGAAGGCGAAGGCGGCGTTCGTGCACAGGTGAGGCCCCGCGATAGGCTGCGCCTCCCTTGCACCAGCCGTCCCGAGCCCCCGCAGCGACCCCCGCCCTCTACGCCGGCTTCGCGCTGCTGACCTGCAGCATGCTGCTGGTGCAGCAGTTCCTGACGCGCGTCTTCTCGATCCAGTTCAACTCCGGGCTCGCGTTCCTGGCGATCTCGACGACGTTCCTGGGACTCGGCTCCGCGGGCGTCGCAGTGGCGACGGCACCGCGCCTGTTCGCGGCCGAACGCGTGCGCCGGCTGGTGCCGTGGCTCGCCGTCGCCTACGTGGTGCTGCTGGTGGCCGGCTTCGGCGGCGAGGTCGTCGTCGATCGGCTGGCGCAGGGCGACGGCAACGACGTCGAGCCGCTGACCTCGCAGGTGCAGCGCGTGATCGTCGGCAGCCTGTTCCTGCTGCCGGCGTTGTTCACGATCGGCCTCGTGATCGCGCTGGTGCTGCGCGCGCACAGCGAACGCGTCGGCAAGCTCTACGGCGCCGACCTCGCCGGCGGCGGCGTGGGCTGCCTGCTGGTGCTGCCGCTGATGCAGTACGTCGGTGGCGACAACGGCATCTTCGCGATCGGCCTGCTGGGCGCAGCAGGCGCCACGCTGCTGGGGCATGCGCACGCCCACCGCGCGGCGCGCAATACCGGCATCGTACTCGCGGCGTCGCTGCTGCTGCTGCCGTTCGCCAACCGCAACCTTCTGCTGGTCGACGTGCAGTCGCACCGCACGGTGATGGGCGGCGTCAGCAACTGGGTCAAGGAGGACCACGAACTGGCGCGCTCGTGGAACGCGCTGTCGCGGCTCGGCTTCTTCGCCACGACGACCGGCAACGACATCTACGTGCGCATCGACTCGAGCTGCCAGACCTCGCTGCCGTCGCAGGATCCGCAGCGCAGCGCGGCCTACGTCGCGGCGACGAACTTCGAGCGTCTGCCGTTCGTTCTCGACCGCCATCGACGTTGCCTCGAGATCGGCGCCGGCGGCGGCCGCGGCATGGTGCTGGCGAAGGCGATGGGCGCCGAGCACATCACCGGCGTCGAGATCAACCCGGGCATCGTCGACGCGTCGCTGCACGGTTTCCCGGGCTTCGGCGTCGGCAATCTGGTCGGCGATCCGGCGGTGCACTACGTCGAGGGCGAAGGGCGCAGCTTCGTGCGCGGCACCGACGAGCGCTTCGACAGCCTGACGATCACGTTCATCCAGACCGGCGTCGCCAGCGGCTCGGCGGCGTTCGCGCTGTCGGAGGCCAACCTGTTCACGGTCGAGGCGTTCGCCGACTTCGTCGGCCGCCTCACCGACGACGGCGTGTTCTACGTCTACCGGCACGGCGGCGTCGAATGCCTGCGGCTGGTGTCGATGCTGCGCGACGTGTGGGCGCGGCTCGGCCTCGGCGACGTGCGACAACACCTGTACATCGCCCGCAACAAGGGCAACGCGTGCATGGTGCTGTGCGGTCGCTCGCCGCTGCAGCAGGCCGAGATCGCACGCCTCGACGGCGCCGCCGAGGAACTCGGGCTCGAAGTGCTCTACGCGCCGGGCGAAGGCCGCGAGACGCGCCCGGGCAACCCGTTCCCGCAGCAGCTCGCGCAGCTGCGGCAGCGCGGTCACCTCGCGATGGACGCGGTCGTGGAGCTGTTCCAGCGCTACGCGCACGCGCGCGAGTTCGAGCCGATCGAAGCGAGCTACGTGCGCGCCGCCGACCCCGCGGCGTTCGCTGCCAGCTGCCTCGTCGACCTCACCGCACCGACCGACGACCGGCCGTACTTCTTCTTCACCGGCCTGCACGACCTCGCCGACTTCGGCCTCTACTTCGACGCCGCCGGCACCGGCATCCTCGGCGGCACCGTCGTGATGCTGTTCTGGATGGGCATGGCGTTCCTGGTGCTGGTCGCGGCCCTGATCGTGCTGCCGCTGCTGCTACGCCGCGGCGGGCCGGGCGGCGCCCGCAGCACGGGCTTCTGGGTGCTGCTGTACTTCAGCGGGCTCGGGGTCGGCTACATCGCCGTGCAGATCTCGTTCATCCAACGCTTCACGCTGTTCCTCGGCCATCCGGTCTACGCCATCGCCGTCGTGCTGCTGGCGTTCCTCGCGTCGAGCGGGCTCGGTTCGTTGTGCTCCGAACGCCTGTTCGGCAGCGGCCGCCTGACGGTCCCGCGGCTGGTCACGCTGCTGATCGTCGTGCTGCTCGGCTACAACTGGCTGCTGCCGTCCCTGTTCCACAGCAGCGCCATCGCCTGGCCAGTCGCCGCCAAGATCGCGCTCAGCGTGCTGCTGATCTTCGCGCTCGCGTTCCCGATGGGCATGTTCTTCCCGCAGGGCATCCGGCTGGTCGAGAAGGTCGCGCCCGACCTCGTGCCCTGGGCCTGGGGTGCCAACAGCGCGGCGTCCGTGCTGGGGTCGATCGTGGCGCTGATCCTGGCGATCCATGCCGGCTTCGCCTTCGTCGCCGTCGCGGCGGCGGTGTGTTATGCGATCACGGCCGTGCCCGGGTTTGCGGCGCTGCGCCGGCGGTCCGCCCTCGGCTGATGTACGCAGGGCAAGCGGCGGCAGCGGTGTTCTGCCGCGCCGGAATCGAACCGCTGCCGCCGGCCCGCAGAAATTGGCCTGAATTCCTCCGGCCGTAGGCGACCCGCACGGCTCCTCCCCGGCGAGACCACTCTGTCTCAGCTCCCCCCTCCTCGTCGAGGACCTCACCATGAAGCTCTTCTCCCTGCTCGTGACCGCAGCCGCGACCCTAGCCGGCGGCGCTCTGTGCCAGGCGCCCGGCGCGCACTGGACCCAACTCACCACCAACACGCCACCCAGCACCCGCGAGAACCCCGGCGTCTCGGACGGCGTCGCCTTCTACGTCTTCGGCGGCATCCCAGCCGCGGCCGGCCCGACCCGCAGCAACGCGCTCTACAGCTACGACCCCGTCGCCAACAACTGGGTGACGCTGTCGGCCGAAGGCGCCGTCGGTTCGCCACCAGCCCGGGCGCAATGCGCCATCGCCTGGGACTTCGCCCGCAACGTCCTGGTCGTCTTCGGCGGCAGCGACAGCACGGGTGCGCGGCTCGGTGACACCTGGGAATGGAATGGTGCGGCCTGGGCCAACGTCACGCCCGTCGGCACTTCGCCGGTGGCGCGCAGCTTCTGCGCCATGGCGTACGACTGGATCAACGCCAAGGTCCTGCTGTTCGGCGGCAACAACGGCACCGCGTCGCCGTACCTGAACGACACCTGGACCTGGAACGGCACGACCTGGACGCAGCTGTCGCCGACCAACGTGCCGGCGACCCGGCAGCAGCACCTGATGGTCTCCCGCCCGGACCAGCTCGACATCGTCATGGCCGTCGGCCAGAACACCGTCCGGCACGCCGACACGTGGGCCTGGAACGGCAGCAACTGGAACCAGGTGCTCACGGCGACCACGCCGCCCGTTTCGCGCATCGCGCTCGACGCCGGCTACGACCTGGTGCGCCAGCGCGTCGTCATCACCGGCGGCAACAACTCCGCCCTGAACCCGACCGGCCAGATCTCCGAGTTCGACGGCATCAACTGGGTCAACCGCACGCCGATCCCGAGCCCGCGGCCGCACAACACGCGCTACTACTTCGCGTTCGTCGCCGCGACGGGCAAGTCGTACACGTTCGGTGGCCAGACGCCGGGTACCGGCACCTGGGAGTACCAGACCGATTCGGTCGCGACGGTCTCGCCGTACGGCACCGGCTGCGCGGGCCCCGGCGGCACGCTGACGCTGACCGCGGACAACCTGCCGTGGACGCGCAACCAGTCGCAGAACCCGGGCTCGTCGCTGTTCTCGACCACCACCACGGGCCTCGGCGCGCTGTCGTTCGGCTTCGCGATGGTCAGCCTCGGCCAGATCGCGCCGGGCGCGTTTCCGATCAACCCGAACCTGGTCGGCATCCTGCCCGGCCCGGGTGTCGGCTGTGACCTGCTGGTCGCGAGCCTCGACATCACCGCCGGCCTGATCCCGGTCGCCGGTGCGGCCGCGTACTCGCTGGACCTCGGCGACCTCGCGCTCGATCCGACCCTGCAGGACCTGCCGTTCTACATGCAGATGGCCGAGCTGGACTTCAGCGCCGGCTGGGTCGGCACCTACACGTCGAACGGTCTGGCCTGCAAGATCGGCGTGCTGTAGCGCGCCGCGCTCACCAGACCTTGACGCGCTGCGCCGGCGCCAGGAACAGCTCCTGGCCCGGCTGCACGTCGAACGCCGCATACCACGCGTCCTGGTTGCGCACCGTCCACGCGCGATAGCGACCGGGCGCGTGCACATTGGTCTGGATCTGGTTGCGCAGGCTCTTCTCGCGCGCCTTGCTGCGCCAGACCTGGGCGAAGCCCAGGAACAGCCGCTGGTCCGGTGTGAAGCCGTCGATCGTGACCTGTGTCCTGCCGTGCTGCGACAGGTGGTAGGCGTCGATGGCGGTGGCGAGTCCGGCGACGTCGGCGATGTTCTCGCCGAGCGTCAACGTGCCGTTGACGTGCAGGTCCGGGAACGGGCTGTAGGCGTCGAACTGCGCCGCGAGCCGCTTGCCGACCGCTTCGAACTGCGCGAAGTCCGCCGGCGTCCACCAGTCGGACAGGCGACCCTGATCGTCGAACAGCGCCCCGCTCGAATCGAAACTGTGCGAGATCTCGTGGCCGATCACGGCGCCGATCGCGCCGTAGTTGACCGCGTCGTCGGCGTTCGGGTCGAAGAACGGCGCCTCGAGGATCGCCGCCGGGAAGATCAGGCGGTTCTCGATCGGGATGTTCAGCGCATTCACCTCGTGCGGCAGCATGTACCACTCGTCGCGATCGGCCGGTTTGCCGAGCTTCGCCAGGTTGCGTCGGTACTCGAACAGGCTCGCGCGCTCGGCGTTGCCGAGCGCATCGTCGGCGCGCACGTCGAGACCGCTGTAGTCGCGCCACTTCTCGGGGTAGCCCATCGCCACCTTCATGCCGGCGAGCTTGCTGCGCGCCCGCGCCTTGGTCGGCGCGCTCATCCACTGCAGCTTGTCGATGCGCTGGCCGAACGCGGTCAGAACGTCCCGCACCATCGCATCGGCGCGGGCCTTGGTCGCCGGGCTGAAGTACTGGGCGATGTAGAGTCTGCCGACCGCTTCGCCGAGGGCGCCGTTGACCGCGTCGATCGCGCGCTTCCACCGTTCCTGCTGCTGCGGCACACCGCTGAGCCGCGTGCCGTAGAACGCGAAGTGCTCGTCGGCGAGCGCCCTCGGCAGCAGCGGCGACGCGCGCTCGATCGCGTGGAACACCAGATAGTCGCGCCATGTCGCCAGCGGCTCGCTGCCGACCAGCGCGGCGATGCCGGCGACGGCCGCCGGCTGCCAGACGATGAACTCGTCCTGCTGGCCGAGCCCGGCGGCGGCGAAGTACGCGTCCCAGTCGAGCCCCGGCGCCTTGCTGGCGAAGTCGGCGCGCCGCCAGTAGTTCGCGCCCTGCTTGACGTCGTTGGTCGCCTCGCCGGTCGCATGCACGCGCGCGATCGCTGTCTCGAGCGCGACGATGCGTGTCGCTTTCGCCGCGGCGTCGGGCACGTGCGCCAGCGTCAGCACGGTGGCGACATGCACCTCGTAGTCGCGCCGCAACTCGGCCATGCGCCCGCCTTCGAGGTAGTAGTCGCGGTCCGACAGCGACAGGCCGCCCTGCACCAGGTACGGCGCGCAGACCTCGGGCTTGGCCAGGTGCTGCGACACCCACAGCCCGAACAGCCGGTCGGTGTGCCAGTTGGTCGCGTTCAACAGGTCGACGTCGGCGCGCAGAGTCTGGCCGAGCGCCGTCGCCAGCGCCCGCGGGTCGGCGATCGCCGCGATCGCCGTGAGTTCGGCCTGCACCGGCTGCAGCCCCTTGGCCTCGATCGCGGCGTCGTTCATGTAGGCCTGGTAGTAGACGGCGATCTGCTTCGCGTCGGCGCTGGCGCTCGGCTTGGCGACCGCCGCATCGACGATCGCGCGCGTGCGCGCCTTCGCGCGATCGTCGAGCACCGCGAAGCTCGTCATGCGCGAGCGGTCGGCCGGGATCTCGGTGCGCTGCTCCCAGTCGCCGTTGACGTAGTCGTAGAAGTCGTCACCGGGCACGACGCTGCGGTTCATGCCGCTGAGGTCGACGCCGAAGTCGCCGAGTTCGGGATGGCCGGTGTCCGCCGCGGTCGCGACGGGCGCGCCGGTCTGACAGCTCGCGAACAGGGTGGCGAGCACGACGGGGAGACGCAACGCGCGCAGGGTGATCATGACCCGGGCATCACATCGCCGACGCGCTCCGTGTCCAACAAGTCTTCGAGGCTCGAGTCGGCAGTTCGGCCTTCACTTGGACTGCTTGGACCGTTCGGACTCGCGCACGTCGGGGGCATCGGTGCCGTAGAAGCGGTCGCGCAGTTCCTTGGCGATCGCGTGCCGCTCGTCGGGGGTCATGGCCCACTGCTGCCGGCGGTCCCAGTGCTCGGCTTCGGCGAACGAGTGCGCCTTGTTGGCTTGCCGTTCCATGCGTTTCGGATCGTAGGTCGAGCAGGGACTTTGGCGCGGGTCATCGCAAGACCGCAGTCGTGTCCTCGCCGGCGCGCAGCGTGACCTCGGCGGAACGGCCCAGCAAACGCTCGGTCGGTGTGCCATCGCGCTCGGAGCTCCAGAACTCGACCAACTCGACGCGATAGGCGCCGGGCAGCAGCAGGTGCGGCACGAGGTCGTCGGCGTAGAACTCGGCAGCGACTTCGCCGGCTGCACCCGCCGGGTGCGCGACGGCTCGCACCCCGACGCCTTCGCGACTCGATTCCGGCCAGCCGCCCGTCGGCACGACGCGCAACCGCGCCGGCACCGGCACCGGCAGCACCGCGTCGGGCATGCGCGTGTCGTGTCGCACCGAGAACGTGCGGCCGCCGAGCCAGCAGGAGAACGTGACGAGGTCCGCGGGCAGGTTCGGCCAGCGCACGCAGCCGTCGCCGAGCACGTCGAAGACGTCGTGCAGACCGCCGCCATCGAGCTTCGGCTGGATCGGCAGTGGTGTGCCGGCCGCGTCGAGCACGCGCACCGTCACCGGCAACGCGGCGTCCAGCTCCCGCTTCAGCCGCACGTCGCGCACGAGCGCCGTGCGCGGCAGCTGTTGCGCCATGTAGCCGTTCGCGCGAATCGTGAGGTCGTCGAAGCCGTCGCGCGTGAAGCCCCGCAGCTCGCACTCGCCTTGCGCATCCGTCGACGCATGCAGACCACGCGCCAGCATGATCACGGCACCGGCGATCGGCCGCCCGGCGCGGTTGCTGATGGCAGCCCGCAGCCGGAAGGAGGCGCCCTGCACCTGCACGACGACGGTTTCGTGTTCGCCGATGGCGGGCGTGACGACCTCCTGGTGCGCGACTTCGTTGCCCACCGAGTCGTAGGCCTTCACCTGGCAGCGTTGGCCCGGCTCGAGGGACTGCAGGGTGCTCACCCCATCGGCGTCGAGATCCAGGGAACACCGGTAGTTGCGCCAACCCCGCGGATCGCCAGGCGTCTCGCTCTGGCCGCCACCACTGGTCGTCATGCCCGTCAACACCTGGTCGATGTCCGTAGCGATGCGATAGCCGGCGAAGAAGCTCAGGTCACCGCGCACGTTGCCTCGCACCCGCGCGGGAGCGCCGTCGCGCCCGACGAACCGCAGTGTCAGCGAGTTGTCGGCCAGCAGTTCGTAGACCAGCGGATCCTGTTCGCTGCCGGCCGCGTACCGCAACGGCTTGCTGTAGCCGATGCGATGGCCCGGCGCGCCGATCAGCACCTCGGTGCCGTCCTTGACCGCGAACGTGCCGCGCCCGTCCATGCCGGCGGGTTCGCTCAGCCCATGCGTCTGCACACGCGCGCCGGCGATCGCTTGCCCCGCCGCGTCCACGGCCAGGAAGTGCAGCCGGCGGGCGCGCGGCACCCGCACCAACAGCTCTTCGTTGCGTGCCAGCTCCCGCCGGTCCCACGTCTGTTCGACGGTGCGGTCACTGCCGTACGCCTTCACCCTCACCCCGACGGTGACGACTGCGGGGCGGTTCTCGGGCACGCACCAACGCACGTAGGCACTCGCATCGGCGAGGCTGAAGCCACAGATGCACACCCCTTCGCAGTCGGTCACCACGATGTGCTCGTCGCCGTTGCTGTCGTCGGCGAAGCGCGCCCAGGCAATCAGCGTCGTGTTCGCCACTGGTGCGCCATCGTCCGCCCACACGACGCGGACCGTCGCGTGCGGCAGCAAGGTCGTCGCCACGCGCAGGTCACGCATGCCGGTGCCCCCTGCAACCTCGTCGTGCTCCTCCTGCGTGCCACCCGACTCCGGCAGCAGCCAGAGCGGCTGCGGCAGGGCGATCGAGCCGCGCCAGCCCTTCGGCAGGCCCACGAACTGGAAGTACCCATGCGCATCGCAGGGAACCGCGGTCGCGCGCCACGACAACTGTCGGCGCAGGATCTGCGGCACCGCATCCGCGACCACCACGCCCTGCAGCCACAACCGCCAGCCTTCGCCCGCACGCCCGTCGACCAACAGCCGGCCACCGCACGACTCGCCGTCCGGCAGCACGATGCGGTGTTCGCCGCCGCAGCGCGGCAGCACTGCGTGATGCGGATAGCGACCCTCGGCGACCACGAGCACGCCGCCCGCACCGGTCAGCGCGCCGAACGCGCAATGGCCCGCCGCGTCCGTCGCCTGCTCGAACGCGACCGCGTCGCCCGCCCGCCAGCAGTGCACCGTGGCGCGATCGATCGGCTTGCCGCGTTCGTCGACGACCAACACGGAACAGTCCGGCTCCAGCGTCACGATCACCGGCGCGCCGAACCTCTGCTCGCGCGGCGCGGGCCCTGAGTCCGCATCGGCTGCGACATGATCGGTAGCGGGCACCGCTGGTGCCGCCGCAACCACCGTCGTCGTCACCGGCGGGACCGCCGTGCGCGGCCACATCAGATACGCACCGACAGCCAACACGGCCGCGGCGGCAACAGCGAGCTTGTTCATGGCGAGCACCGTCAGCAGGAGCCATGGCGTTCCCACCGGCAGCAGCCCGACCACCGCGAACGCGCGCACCCATTGCGCGCGGTCGCCGAAGTCGCCGTCCAACCGTTCGCGCAGCATCTCGAGCCCGCGCGAAAGCCGCTTGCGCACGACTTCACCCGACGCACCGAGCCGCTGCGCGATCGCACGCGGCGGCAAGTCGTCGAAGAAGCGCAGCGTCACGGTCGTGCGATACGGCTCCGGCAGCGCCAGCACGGCGTCGGTCAGGCGGCGGTGCAACTGCAACCGTTCGGTCGTGTGCCGCTCGGCGTCGTCGGCCGGCGGCGGCGCCGCGTCGCCTTCGTGCCGCGCACGAACGCGCTGCGCCGCCTTCGCCTTGCCGGCCAGTCGGCGCGTGACTGCCGCCAGCCAGCCGCGCAGGTGCTGCGGCGGGTGCGGCTGCCGCAAAGCCACCAGCATCACGTCCTGCGCGACGTCGTGCGCGAGGTCGGCGCGGCGCACCAGCGCCTGCGCCAACCGCCGCACCATGCCGGTCTCGGCGAGCAGGGTCTCGGGGTCGATCGGGGAGGGAACGTCCACGCAGGGTCAGTGCTCCGACCTGGTAGATCGTGACCGGAATCCCGCGGCCTACTTCTTCGGCGCCGGCGCGCTGACGCTGCGGTCGGGCAGGCTGTGCACCGGGTCCGCCTCGCGATCGAGCGTCAGCAGCCGCAGCAACGCCAACGCTTCGCCGGCAGCACCCAGCATCAGGTCGACGTTGTGGCCGCTGCTGTCGGCGGCGGCGGGACCGCCGGGCACACTCTGGCCGTTCTGCCACTTGCGACCGGCGCCGTCGGCAATCGCCACGTCGATCAGGTAGTCGCCGGCCTTCTTGCCGAACGCCGCATCCGCGGCATCGTGCGTGACCCGCGTGAGGTCGCAGAAGAAGTCGACCACGCCGGCGACACCGCAGCACAGACTCGGCGGCACGTAGGGCTTCTTGCCGTCGACCCCGGCCTTCTCGGCGTTGGCCGCATAGTCCTCGACGAAGCGGGCGCCCTTGCGCGCAGCGTCGAGGTAGCGCGCCTCGCCGGTGACCGCGTATAGCAGCAAGAACAGTCGCCCGGTGCCTGCTGGTCCGTGGCACCAGCCGCCCATGAACGTGTTCTGGCTGCGATCCGAGTGCATCCACTTCAGTCCGTCGCCATCGACGACCGCATTCTCGAGCAGCCACTCGGCGCCGTCCTTGCCGCCTTGCAGCAGCTCGGCATCGCCGGTCTCGGCGCCGATGCGAACCAACGCGTACGCCACGCCCGCAGTGCCGTGGCTGAAGTTCGGCATGTGGATCTGCTGGCCCCTCATCGTCAGCACCCAGGTCGACAGCTGCCGCTTGGCATCCACCTTCGACGGCACTCGAACCGCTTCTGCCAGCAGTCCGCGGCCAGCGCGCCGCGCGGCGTCCAGGAACCGATCCGCCTTGCTGACGAGGCCGAGTTCGAGCAGGAACAGCGCGGTGCCGGCATTGCCGTAGATGATGTCGGGCTGCTTGCCCCAGGACAGCGCGCCGTCGTCTTCGCGAGCGCGCGCCAGCAATGCGTCACCGACCTCGATCGCGACCGCGAGTGACTCGGCATCCCGGCGCAGCACGTGACGCACCAAGAACGCCTGGCCGACGCCCGCATCGCCGGTGTAGAGACCAGCCGCGCCCATTCCGCCGTTGCCCCAGGATGCGAGATCGTGGCTGTCGACGTGGCGCGCGCTGCGCAGGCCCTTCGCCGTGCGGTCGGCGAGGTCGCGCGCCGCCTGGTCGTCGAGCACCGTCGCGGCGTTCTCGAGGAAGATCAGCACGCCCGCGCTGCCACCGTAGACGAGGGTCTGCGGCGCTTGCTTGCTGCCCTCTGTCGCCGGAAACGCAACCGCGCCCTCGACGCCGTCCACCGGCACGGCCTGGCGAGCGATCCACTCGATCGCGCCACGCACGGTATCGCGCAGACGATCGACCGGCGGCGCATCCTGCGCCCGGACGGACGGGACAGAGACAAGAACCAGGAGCGCCGCGAGGTGGCATCGCATGGCCGGCAACGATAGCCCGCCGTGACGGGCCAAGGGTGCGATCAGCGACCGATCACCAGCTCCGCCGCCTCGGACATCACCGCGCCGAACGCGTTGCCGGCGCCCGCATCGAACACCATCGCCTGCTGGTAGAGGTGCAGGCCGACGAGGCTCAGGTCGTACGGCAGCGGCAGTTCGAACAGCGCCTGCTGGTTGGCGCCGACGACGCCGCTGAGGATCTCGGTCGACACCCACAGCGGACAGCCGGGCATGCCGATGATGCCGAGGTCGATCGGCGTCGGCGTGAACCGGCTCCAACCGGTCGCCATCATCGCCACGCTGACCGGCAGGTCGAAGATGCGCACCTGCAGCGTGCTGCCGATGCGCGGCGTCGCCTGCGGCACGAGGCGCGCGACCGGCAGGCTGCCGGCACAGCCGTAACCGAGCGGGCCGTAGGTGCTCGGCAGCGCGAGCCGCGCGAACGTGTAGAAGTGGCCGCTGCCGACTTCGTCGACCTTCAGGCCCGGCGGCAGCGCCGGCACGTTCAACTGGCCGTAGCCGTTGTAGCCCCAGGTCACCATCGAGCCGTCCGAGCGGCGCGCTTCGCTGTGGTCGTGGCCCGCGGCGACCTGCACGTAGTAGACGCCCGCGGGCAGCGCCGGCACGTTGCACTGGCCGTCGAGGTTGCGGCCCCAGGCGACCACGACACCGTCGGACCGCCGCGCGAGCGAGTGCGAGAAGCCGCCGGCGATCTCGACGTAGGTCACTCCTGCGGGCAGCGCCGGCACCGTGCACTGGCCGTAGGTGTTCTGCCCCCAGGCCAGGATCGAGCCGTCCGAGAGCAGCGCGAGCGAGTGGTAGCCGCCGCCCGCGACCGACAGGCACGCGAGGCCCGGAGGCATGGCCGGGACCGCCGACTGGCCGTAGAAGTTGTCGCCCCACGCACGCAGCGAACCGTCGGAGCAGCGCGCGAGCGAGTGGTTCTGGCCGCCGGCGATGCCGGCGTAGCTGACGCCCGGCAGCAGCACAGGCACGTTGCATTGGCCGTAGTAGTTGTAGCCCCAGGCCAGCAGCGTGCCGTCCGAACGCCGCGCCAGCGAGTGCCCGCTGCCGGCCGCGATCTCGACGTAGAACACGCCGAACGGCAGCCCCGGCACGTTGCACTGGGTGTAGGCGTTGTCGCCCCACGCGATCACCCGACCTTCCGCCGTGCGCGCGAGCAGGTGGTAGCCGCCGGCGGCGATGTCGACGTAGCTGTCGCCCAGCGTGTTCGCCGGCACGTTGCACCGCCCATCGATGTTCAAGCCCCAGGCGACCACCGCGCCATCGGAGCGCTTCGCGATCGTGAAGTACGCCGAGCCAACGAGCGCCGTGTAGGAGACGCCGATCGGCGGCAACGGCACATTGCACTCACCGTAGGAGTTGCTGCCCCACGCCATCACCGCGCCGTCCGAACGGCGGGCAACGGAGAAGAAGTGCCCCGCCTCGATGCTCAGGTAGCTGGCGCCCGGAGCCAACGGCGGCACGTTGCATTCCCCGTCGAAGTTGCGGCCCCAGGCGATGGCGCTGCCGTCCGAACGCAGCGCGACCACGTGCCCGAGGCTCGCATCGATCGACGTGTAGGTCACGCCCGGCGGCAAGGCCGGCACATTGAGCACGCCATACCAGTTGTCCCCCCACACGGTCACCGAGCCGTCGCTGCGCAGCGCGACGGTGAAGTAGCCCCCCGCGAGGAGCTGCTGGTAGGTGATGCCCGGCGGCGGCGCGGGCACGTTGCACTCACCCGAGGTGTTGGATCCCCACGCGATCCAGGCGCCATCGGACCGCCGCGCGATCGAGTGGGCCGC
>JBGARS010000020.1:0-59459 GCA_044230075.1 Planctomycetota bacterium
CGCGATCATGCGGCGGGCGGCGGAGGGTAAGGGCTCGACTGGCGACGTGCAAAGACCTGGGCGCTAACTTCCCCCATCTTCGTGCACGCCACCACCGAAACACCTGATCCGCCACTCTGGGTGGTCACCGGCCCGACCGCCTCGGGCAAGAGCCAGCTCGCGCTGCAGCTCGCCTCGCGCCTGGACCTCGAGATCGTGTCGATGGACTCGATGGCGGTCTACCGGCAGATGGACATCGGCACCGCCAAGCCGTCGGTCGACGAGCGCGCGCGGGTGCCCCACCACCTGATCGATCTGGTCGAGCCGCAGGCGACGTTCGACACCGCGCGCTGGTGCGAAGCCGCGGTGGCCGCACTCGCGGCGATCCAGGCGCGCGGCCGGCGCGCGTTGTTCGTCGGCGGCACGCCGCTGTACCTGATGGCGTTCTTCAAGGGCATGATGCAGGGCCCGGCCGCGGACCACGAACTGCGGCAGGCGCTGGCGGCGCGCGAGAGCGCCACGCCCGGCGTGTTGTTCGCCGAACTGCAGGCGGCCGACCCCGCCGCCGCGCTGCGCATCGACCGGCGCGACCAACGGCGCATCGTGCGCGCCCTCGAGGTGCTGCAGCTGACCGGGCGGCCGATCAGCGAGCAGCAGGACCACTTCGACCGCAGCGATTGGCTGCGCCCGTGCCGCATCGTCGCGGTGCAACGGGATCGCGACGACCTGCATGCGCGCGTGCGCCAACGCACCGAGGCGATGCTGGACCGCGGTCTGCTCGCCGAGACCGAGGCGATCGAACACGGCGGCGGTTTCTCGCCGACCAGCGGGGCGGCGATCGGCTACGCGGAATGCCGGCTGTTCCTGCGCGGGCGGTTCAAGGACCGCGACGAGCTACGCAATCGCATCCGTCGGAATACGCATCAATTGATCCGCCGCCAGACGACCTGGTTCCGCCGGCTGCGCGACATCGCCTGGCTGCCGCCGGCCGCAGATGTCGACGCGCTCGCAACTTCGCTGCGGGCTGCAGTATCCGACCCGAGGGGTCGATAGCATCGCCGCGCTCCATGTGTGGCTTCGCCGGCATCTACCCGCTCGTACCGTTCGCCGCGCGCGAAGACCTCGCCGCCCGTGCGGCGGCAATGGCGGCGTCGATCGCGCACCGCGGCCCCGACGCGCAGAGCGTGCTCGTCGAACCGTTCGCCGCCGTCGGCTTCCGCCGGCTCGCGATCGTCGACCTGGTCACCGGTGACCAGCCGGTCGGCAACGGCGATGGCTCGATCCAGGTGTTCCTGAACGGCGAGATCTACAACCATCTCGAACTGCGCGACCGGTTGCGGCGCGAACACGGTGTCGAGATCGAGACCGGTTCCGACGCCGCCGTGCTGCCACACCTCTACGAGCACTACGGCCCCGACTTCGTCGACCAGTGCAACGGCATGTTCGCCATCTGCGTGCTCGATCGCCGCGACGGCAGCTGCCGGCTCTACCGCGACCGCCTCGGCATCAAGCCGCTCTACGTCGCGGTGACGCAGCAGGCGGTGGTGTTCGGCAGCGAGCTGAAGGCGCTGTTCGCGAGCGGGCTCGTGGCACCGGCCATCGACGAGGCGCAGCTGGTGCCATTCCTCGAGTTGTTCTACGTGCCGGGCGCACCGACGCTGTGCCGCGGCGTGACCAAGCTGCTGCCCGGCGAACGTCTGGTGCTGCAGAAGGACCAGCCGCCGCGCCGCGAACGGTGGTGGCGGCTGTCGGCAGCACGCGTCACCCGCGACGACGACGGGCTCGACGAACTCGACGCGCTGCTCGCCGATGCGACCAGGCTGCAGCTGATGGCCGACGTGCCGATCGGCATCAGCCTGTCGGGGGGTCTCGACTCGAGCCTGATCGCCCACTACGCCAGCCGCGGTGACGCCCACGTGCGCGCCTACACGATCGCGTTCCCCGACACCGATCCGGGCGAACTCGACTGCGCGCGGCAAGTCGCCCGGCAACTCGGCATCGAGCAGGTCGAGATCTCGGCCCCCGCCGGCGACTTCCTGGCCGAACTGGACGCGACCACGTTCTTCAACGACGAGCCGGTCGCCGACCCGGCGTTCTACCCGGCGTTGCTCGTGTCGCGTGCCGCCGCCGAGCACGTCAAGGTGCTGCTGGCCGGCAGCGGCGCCGACGAACTGTTCGCCGGCTACGGTCACTACCAGTTGTCGGCGAAGCAGAACGCGGGCCGGCTGCTGTACCTGGCGATGGGCACGAACCTCGGTGGCAAGCTGGGCGGCAACCGCCACGGCCACGCGATGCGCACCGCGCTGCGCGCCTACGGCCGCACGCGGCAACCGTGGCACACGCTGGCGATGACGCACCTCCGTGAGGCCGACCGGCTGGCGCTGCAGCCGCTGGTGCAGCGCGACCACCTCGAGGAGATGGCGGCCGCGTTCCTCGAGTGCCGGCATCTGGACCCGCGCAACCAGCAACTGTGCGTCGATGCGCAGACCTACCTGCCGCACCAGCTGCTGAGCCTGCTGGACCGCACGACGATGGGCGCATCGATCGAAGGCCGGGTGCCGTTCCTCGATCACCGCGTCGCCGAGTTCGCCCTCGGTGTGCACGGCCGGCACAAGTTCGGCGGCAGCCACGAGAACAAGCGCATGCTGCGCCAACTGGCCGCGCGCCATCTGCCGGCCCCGGTCGCAGTGCGCAAGAAGCACGGCTTCCCCAGTTCGGTCGAACGCTGGCTCGGTCCCGACAGCCTGCCTTGCGTGCGCGAGCAACTGCTCTCTGCCGGCACGTTCGCCGCCACGACGTTGCCGAAGGCGTGGCTGCAGGGGCTGCTGGCGAACGCCGGGTCGTTGCGTGAGAACGCGCTGACCGTGCACTCGCTGCTGGTCGTCGAGTCGTGGCACCGGGTCTTCTGTGGCAGCCAGACGACCGCCGCATCCGGCGCCGCCGCCGGCTCCCGCGCATGACCGCTCCCGACCACGACCTGCGCCGCCGGACGGTGCACGGGCTGTTCTGGCAGTTCCTCGGTGTCGGCGGCCAGCGCGTGGTCGCGCTGATCGCGCCGATCTTCATCGCCCGCACGATCGCCAAGGACGACGTCGGCCTGTTCGCGATCGTGCTGACCGGCATCGCCGTGATCGAGTCGCTGACGCTGTTCATGGGCGAACAGTCGACGATCTCGTCGGCGCGGGGCACCGACCGGCGCTACCTCGACACGGTGTTCACGGTGCGCGTGCTGCGCAGCATCGCGATCACCGGCCTGCTGTGCGCGCTGGCACCGGCATTCGCCTGGTTCTTCGGCACGCCGCAGTACCGCGAACACTACTGGCTGACGGGTCTGTTCCTGGTGCTGGCCGGCAACGGCCTGATCGACGGCCTGCAGAGCCCGGCGCGCGCGGCGCGCCTCAAGGGCATGGAGTTCCGTCGCATCGTGTTCTGCGACTTCCTGGCCGCGGTGTTCGGCATGTTGTGCACGGTCGCGTTCGCGCTGCTGTGGGGCAACGTCTGGGCGCTGCTGGCGGGCCACATGTGCGGCACCGCGATGCGCACGCTGTTCAGCTACGTCGCCGCACCGCACCGGCCGCGCATCGCCTTCGACCGCGACGCGCTGCGCGAACTGCTGCACTACAGCAAGGGCGCCGCCGGGGCCCCGTTCCTGCTGGTGATGGTCTTCGCCTCGCCGGCGCTGGTGCTCGGCCGGTTCCTCTACGACGCGCAGGGCCAGCGCGATCCGGGCGGTCTGGCGGAGTTCGACTACGCCAGCAGGCTCGCGCGGCTGCCGGAGGACATCTTCCTGCGTGTGCTGGCGCCGGTGGCGGTGCCCGCCTACGCGCTGCTGCGGCACGACACGCCACGGCTGCGCCGCGCGTGGCTCGGCGCCGTGCGCACCTTCCTGCTGGTCGGCATGCCGATGTCCGTGACGCTGGCCTGGTGCGGCTCCGCGTTGCCGGGCATCGTGTTCGGCCCGAAGTACGGCGAGGTGACGAGCCTGTTCGCGATCCAGAGCCTGCACGGTGGCCTGGCCGGCCTGACCGCGGTCGTCGGCCCGCTGTTCTGGGCCGTCGGCATCCCGGGCAAGGACCGCACCGCCCAACTGTTCCGCGGCATGACCATCTACGCGGTCGGCATCCCGGCAACGATCGGCTACGGCCTGATCGGTTTCGCCTGGGCGATGGTCGCCGGCATCTGCGTGGCGCTCTTGCTGTCGCTGTCGGCGGCGATGCGCTACCTGACGGTGTCACCGCGGCAACTGCTGACGAGCATGCGCGATGGCACCGCGATCGGCGCCGGGCTGGGAATGGTACTGGTGCTGCTCGATCTGGTGCTGCACCCCACTGGCTGGGCCCGCCTGCTGCTCGCCGCCGCGGTCAGCGGCCCGCTGCTGGGCATGGTGACGCTGCGCCTGCTGCGGCAGCGGCGCGTGGCGCCCGCGGTCATGCCCGTGCCGACCCCGATCGACCCGTTGCAGTGAAGTCGTTGGCGCGCGCGGTTTCACCCTGCAAGATCCGGGGGTGAGCGAACCCGACGCAACCGCGACCCTCGTCGAGCAGGCCAGACTGCTCGGCGCCCAACTCGAGCCCGAGCGGGCCAGCGCCCTGCTGCGCTACCTCGACGCGATGCTCCTGGTCAACGAACAGGTCAACCTGACCGGCGTGCGGGAGCGCAGCGCGGCGATCGTCTTGCACCTGCTCGACAGCCTCGCCTTCGCCGCCACCGGCCTGCACCCGCAACACGTGCTCGACATCGGCTCGGGCAACGGCTTCCCCGGCGTCGGCATCGCCGCACTGCATCCCGGCGCCTCGGTGGTGCTGATGGATCGCACCGGCAAGAAGATGCGCGCCATCGGCAGCTGCCTCGTCACCGCCCACCTCGACGGCGTCGAGACCGTGCACCTCGACGCCGCGCAAGCACCCTCGTTGCGGCGCGACTTCCGGCACGCCTTCGACGTCGTCGTCGCACGCGCTGTCGGCCGTTCCGCCGACGTCGAAGTGCTGGCCGAACCGCTGCTGCGTCCCGGCGGCAGTCTGGTGCTGTGGCTCGATGCCGACGCCGAGGTGCCGGAACGGCTCGGCAACACGCGGCTCGTGCGCCGCTACACCTACGACCTGCCAGAACCGGCAGCGCGCCGCCGCGTGCTCGGGCACTGGCGCAAGCGCGCATGACCGCCGGCCCGGCACGACCCCGACGGCGGCGCCGGCGACTGGCGCTCGCGGCCACGATCGCTGCGCTGCTGTGGGTCTTCGCCGGCGGCTGCACGTCGACCGTGACGCCGCCGCCGCCGCCGATCGATCCCGTGCGCGTCTTCCTGCTGCAGGAAGCCCTGCACACCGGCCTCGTGCTGCCGCCCGACGGCGATGCCGCAGGCAACACGGAGTTCGTCGAGTTCGGCTTCGGCGACTGGAGCTGGTACGCGCTCGGCAACGACGCCTGGTACCACGTCTTTGCCACCGTGTTGTGGCCGACCCAAGGCGGGCTCGGCCGCCGTACGTTTGGCGCCCGCTCGGCAGCCGAACTACAGCGCGTCGTCACCTGGGCCAAGCTGTCGCCGATCGTCGTCAGCGCCGCGAAAGCGACCACCCTGCGCCGCCGCCTGCAGGCCGAGTACGACGCCCACGTGGCCGAGTCGGTCGCGCGCACGGACCTCGGCTTCCGCTTCGTCCCGGTCGACGCCTCCTACTGGCTGCCGCACAACTGTGCCGACGCGGCCGCCGACTGGCTGCGCGAACTCGACTGCCGCGTCACCGGCGCGCTGTTCCGCATCGGCATCTGCCTGGAGCGGACCAACTGACACCCGGCCCGTGGCCAGGTCGCCCGACGCGGCCGCGGTGCTGGCGGCTCCAGTTCGCCCGCGTCGCATCACCGCGTAGCAGCGGCGCCGGTATCACCGCGAACCGCCGCGGTTCGCAGCGCGAACCTCAGCGGTTCGTGATCTCGTCGACCAACGGCAGGCCGCTGACCGTGTCGAGGCCGAAGCGGCCCATGTGCTCGAGCTTCGTCGTGTTCGACGGGAAGTTGATGTAGGGGTCGTTGGCGTCGTAGTTCCAGACGTGGCGATCGAAGAAGTCCGTGATGCTCATCAGGTCGCGGCCGAAGGCGTTGTTGCGGCCGTCGCTGCGACGGCGAACGCCGCGGAAGAACGTCTGGGTCTCGTAGGTGCTGCTCAGCGAGGCGACGTCCTTGATGCCGCGCTTCTGCTGTTCCTTGGTCACGCCGGCACCCTGACCTTCCCAACTGAACGTGGAGCAGGCGGCGAGAGGGAGGAGCGTGAGGACGAGTGCGAGCTGGCGCATGTTCGTGCGGAGGATGGGGTCTCGGGGACGCCGCGCGGGGGAGAGTCGCGCGAGGGGGAGACGCTAGCGGCCTGCAAATGGCCGCGCAACCGTGATTCTCGCAACCATCTGCGTCACCCCAGAGCCCCCGGCCCCGACCCCGCGTAGGCTGTGCCGGCCGTGACCGACAGCTCCACCGACCCCGCCCGCCCGCCGGATCGCCCGGGCCTCGCGATCCTGGGCGGCTCGTTCAACCCGCCGCACCACACCCACCTGCGGCTGGCGGCGACGGCGCTGCGGGCGCTGCCGGTCGACGCAGTCCTGGTGGTGTGCGCCGGGGACCACCCGCACAAGCGCGGCGGCGATCTGGCAACCGCGGCACACCGGTTGGCGATGTGCCGGATCGCCTTCGCCGGCCAGCCGCGGGTGACCGTCGACGACCGCGAACTGCGCCGGCGCGGACCCTCGTTCACGGTCGACACCCTGGCCGAACTCGCCGCCGAGATGCCTGGCCGACCGCTGTTCTTCCTGATCGGTAGCGACAACCTGCCGCTGCTGCCCACCTGGCACCAGCACCACCGGGTGCTGGCCACAGCCACCATCGTCACCTACCCGCGGGCGGGGTACCCGGTCACCGCCGAAGCACTCGCCGGTACCGACCTCACCACGGCGGAACGCGCGGCACTGCTGGCGAACGTGCTGCCCGGCCCCGCCGACGAGGTGGCGGCCAGCGAGTTGCGGCGGCGCTGGCGCGCAGGCGAACGCGACCTGCCGGAGATCCCCGCCGACGTGCGGGCCTACATGGTCGCGCACAACGTCTACGACGGAAGCATCGCCTGACGGCGGCGGGACGCCATACTGCGTGCCGATGCCGTCGATGCTGCACCCGGCTGCCGCTGCTGTCCTGACCTTGGTGCTGGTCGCCATCGGCACGTGGTGCAATCGCCGCTGGATCGGTTGGCTGCCCGACGACCTGCCGCGTGCGGGCCGCAAGCAGCACGCGCAGCCGATGCCGCTGGCCGGCATCCTGCTGCTGCCGGCCGCCCTGCCCTGGTTGATCGACGCCGGCACGTGGTGGCTGCTCGGCGGCTTGCTGCTGGCAGCCGGGGTCGGCTTCGTCGACGACTGGCAGAAGGAACGCGAACGCGACTTCGACTGGCGTTGGAAGGCTCTCGGCCTCGCGCTGGCCGCCGCCGCCGCCGCCGTCGAGATCGTCTCGCCGATCGACGCTCCCCTGCCATGGCTCGCGACCACGCTGCTGGTGTTCGTGCTGACCAACGCCACCAACTTCCTCGACAACACGGACGGTGTCGCCACCTCGCTCGCGGCGACGAGCCTGCTGGTCCTCTCCGCGGGCGGCGGCCCCGCCGGCGCGATCGGCTGCGCGGCCCTCGGCTTCCTGCCGTGGAACTGGCCGCAGCCGCGCGCCTTCCTCGGCGACGCCGGCGCCTACGCGCTCGGCCTGGCGACCGGCGTGTTTGCGGCGGGTGCCGCGGCGCAGCAACCGGCGTGGCTGCTGGCCGTCGCGGTGCAGCTCACAGACTTCGCCCAGGTCGTGGTCGCGCGCCTGTGGCTCGGCCTGCCACCGTGGGTCGGCGACCGCCGCCACCTCACCCACATCGCCCAGAACCTCGGCCTGCCGCGGCGCGCGGTGGCGCCGACCTTCGCCGCCATCGCGCTGCTGCTGGCACTGGCCGCACGGCGCTGATCGGCGGCGCGCTCGTCGGTCAGCGCAGACCGCGCATCGTGTCCCACTGCGGGCGGCGCTTGTCGTCCGCCGGCGCCCGTTCGAGCAGCCAGTCGAGTTGGGGGTTGCGCCGTTCGATCCATTGCGTGCGGGAGCCGCTGTCCGGTGGCTGGCCGAGCACGCAGGCGTGGAACACCAACGCGGCCGCCCAGCGCACGGCCAGCACGCCGGGCGCTCGCACCAGCAGCGTCTCGGCGGCGCTGGTCGCCGACCGCACGTCGCCGGACTGCAGCACCAGCAGCACGTGCATCGCCTCGAGTTCCGGCGGCGGCACCACGAACTCGGCCCGCAGCGCTTCGACCTCTGCCAGCGGCAACGTGGTGTCGAACCGCGCCGCCATCTGCGCGAGCCGCGCCGCCGGCGTTCCGGCGGCTACCTCCTGCAGCCGCGCCGCGTCGCGGTCGGCCGCCGGCTGATCCGCCAACCGCGACGCCGCCTGCCACGCCCGCAGCAGGTCGTTCGGATCGCCGCTGGCCTCGAATGCGCGCTCGGCGTAGCCCTGGGCCCGCCGCAGCATGCCGGTCGACGTCGACAGGTCGCCGACGCCGGCCTCCTGCAGCCGCAGCAGGATCTCGGCGCCGAGTGCCTGCTCGGTGGGCGTCGCGCCGGGGTGCGCGGCGCGGGTGCCGAACAGGGCTTCCGCACGTTCGGGCCGGTTGCGCGCCAGTTCGATGCGCGCGCCAGCCGCGAGGAGATCCGGCGTGGTCTCGTGATCGGGGTACTTCGCCAGCAGCGCGGCGAGGCGCGACAGTTCCTGCGTGTCCGGCTGCGCGCGCGAGGCGGCCGAGACGACCTCCGCAACGAACTGCTGGCGCTCCTGCAACGCGGCGGCCCGGTCCTGCTGCCACCTCCAGGCCATGATCGCCAGCGCCAGCACCACCAGCAGGATCGGCACGGACACGACCGGGCGCAGCAGGAGCGGACGGCGACCGGCAGCGGGACGGGAACGGCTCACAGCACCTTCACCGCGATCATGGTCAGGTCGTCGTCGAGCGGCAGCCCGGCACAGTGGGTCCGCAACGCGGCGTCCACGCGCGCCAGCGCGCCATCCGCCGTCTCCCCGCGTGCAGCGGTAAGCACGGCCTTCAGGCGCTCGACACCGAACACCTCGCGCTGCGGCGACATCGCCTCGTCGACGCCATCGGTGTGCAGGAACAGCAGGTCGCCGGACTGCAGCGGCAGCGCCGGGCTGATCTCGTAGGTCTGTTCGCCGACGACGCCGAGCACCATGCCGTTCTTCTCGTAGACCTCGACGCCGTCCTTGCGGCAGTGCACGAGCCCCGGATGGCCGGCATTGACGTAGCGCACCGTGCGGGCACGCGGATCGCAGACGACCAGCAGCAGCGACATGAAGTTGCCGGTCTCGACGCCGGCGACGAGCCGCTGGTTGAGCCGCGTCACGATCACGTCCGCGTCGTCGATCAGTTCGAGGTAGCTGCGCAGCGCCGCCTGCACGGCGTGGGTCAGCAGTGCTGCGCCGACGCCGTGGCCGGTGACGTCGCCGACCATGATCGCGAAGCGTCCGTCGCGCAGCGGCACGAAGTCGTAGGTGTCCCCCGACGCCTGTTCGGCGGCGGCATAGCGCAGCGCCAATTGCAGGCCTTCGACGCCCTGCGGCGGCGCCGGCAACAGGTGCTGCTGGATGCGGCGCGCGATCTCGACGTCCTTCTGCAGCCGGACCTTCTCCAACGAGTCGGCGTGCAGGCGGGCGTTCTCGACCGAGATCGCCAGCTGGGCCGAGATCGCGCCGAACAGCGCCAGGTCGCGCGCCGAGAACTCGCGGCGCACGGCGCGGGAGTCGACGTAGATGACGCCCACGGTCTGGTTCCGCGCCCGCATCGGCGCGCACATCACGGCCCGCAGCTTCAGGTCGTAGACCGACTGGCCGATCTCGAGCGCCTGTTGGTCGGACTGCACGACCGAACGCACGGCGACGCCCTCCTCCAGGCAGCGCCGCACCAGGCTGCGGCTCCACTGCAACTCGCCGCCGAGCGAACGGCCGTCCTTGTCCTGTGCCACGCGCACCGTGAGGTCGTCGGGCGAGCCGCCGAGCAACAGGATCGCGCGCTCCGCCTGCGTCACCTGCAGCGAACGATCGACGATGTCGCTCAGCACCGCGTCGAGGTCGATGTTCGCCGTCACCGCGGCGATCGTGTCGAGCAGGATCTGCAGCGAACGCGAGTCCTCGGTCGCATCGCCGGTCAGCAGCGTCGACGGCGCATCGTCGTCCTTGCCGCGCTCGCCGCGGCTCCGGGCCGTGGGCGCGGGAGGTGCTTCATCGCGCTTCCAGAACCAGAACCGTTTCATCGTCGCGGCCGGACTCTAGCGCGCGTCCCCCATCCGACACCAGGGACCGCAGCGGTTCTCGCTCGATCCGCGCCCTCACCGTTCCGACGTCGGCCCCCGGTAGCCGATCGCACGATAGATGTCGGCCTCGGCCACGCACCAGCCGAACCGCTGCACGCGCACGCGCTCGACCATCGCGATGGTGTCGAAATGGCGCCGCAGCCGCGGATCGTCGCGACGCGGCACGACGGCAGCACGTTCCACCGCCATCTTCAGCCGCGCTTCATCGCCGCAACCGATGCTCGGCCGACATCCCACGAGGAGTCCCACATGAAACTGCACACGACGTCCGTTCTCGCCGGCCTGCTGCTGGCTTCCACTTCCCTCAGCCTGCCGCTCGCGGCGCAGAGAGAGGCGGCCGAAGCGCCGGCCAGGCAGGAACTCGACACCGCCTCGCTCGCGCGGCTCGCCAAGGTCAAGCTCGGCAAGGCCATCCTGATCGCGCTGAAGGCCCGCCCCGGCATCGCCACCGGCGCCGAACTCGAAGCGGCCAAGGACGGCGACGACACCGTGCCGTGCTTCGAGGTGATGCTGCTCGGCGCCGACAAGTCGGTCTACGAAGTGCGGGTGCACGCGGGGACCGGCAAGGTGCTCGCGAACGAGATCTGCACCGACGCAGAGGACGCGGGCGAAGTGCAGGCCGCCGCCGCGCTGGAACACGCCGTGTCGCTGGCGAGCGTGGCCGCCGAGGCAGAAGGCCTGCTGCGCGGCACCTGCCTGGTCGCCGAACTGGTGGCGAAGTCGCAGCGCGCCGAGGTCACGCTGTGGAACCACGGCCGCAAGGTGCACGCCGGCTTCGGCATCGCCGACGCCCGACTGCTCGACGTCAAGTGCACGCCGACGCCGGCCAAGGCGCAGTCCGGGCGCGCGGAGGAGGAAGGCGAAGACGGTGAGGAGACCGGTGAGCAGGACGAACACCACGAGCGTGCCGGCAAGCAACCGGCCAAGGGGAAGCAGGCGAAGGACGATGACGACGAGGACGAGGACGAAGACGAGGCACACGAGGGAGCCGAGCACCATGACGGCAACGAGCCGAAGGGCACTGGCAACCGCGGCTGATCGGCGCCGGTGGCCGCGCCGGCGGCGACGCCCGCATCCTGCGTATGCTGCGACATCCCGGGCGCCCGGGGCAACCTTCCGACCGTGACCCGCATCCTCCTGATCGAAGACGAAGCGCCGCTCGCGCGCGCCCTGGCGCAGGGCCTGCGCGACGAGCGCTATGTGGTCGACGTCGCCGACGACGGCGAGCACGGTCTGTGGGCCGCACAGAGCGGCGAACACGACCTGCTGGTGCTCGACCTGCAGCTGCCGCGCCTGCCGGGGCTGGAGGTCTGCCGGCAATTGCGCCAGCACGGTTGCCGCCTGCCGATCCTGATGCTGACCGCCAGGGACACGACGGCGGACATCGTCACCGGTCTGGACGCCGGCGCGAACGACTACCTGGTCAAGCCGTTCGCGTTCGCCGAACTGCTGGCGAGGCTGCGCGCGCTGCTGCGGCTGGGCACGCCGACGACCGGCGTCGAACTCACTGCCGCCGACCTGCGCCTGGACGCCAAGGCCCACCGGGTCTGGCGCGGCGGCACCGAGATCGCCGTGACGACCAAAGAGCTGCAGTTGCTCGAGTACCTGCTGCGCCACAAGGGTCAGGTGGTCGCGCGGCAGAAGCTCATCGACGCGCTGTGGGAGCACGACGACGATCCCGAGTCGAACGCGCTCGAGGTCCACATCGCCAGCCTGCGCCGCAAGATCGATCGCGGCGCCGAGGTCACGCTGCTGCACACCGTGCGCGGCGCCGGCTACGTGCTGCGTGGGCCCGGCGCATGAAGGCCCGGTCGATCCGTTGGCGCATCCAGCTCTGGTTCGCGGGGCTGTGCACGCTGCTGCTGCTCGCGTTCGCGACCGCGGTCACCGTGCACACGGCGCGCGCCGAGGCGATGGCACTCGACGAACGGCTCGCGATGCGCGCCGACGCGCTGCTCGGCGTGTGCGAGTTCGAAGACGGCCACATGGCCTGCGAGCTGGATCCGACCGCCTCGGCCGAGCTCGCCGGCACGACCACGCAGGCGTTCGTGGTGCAGATGCTGCCCGACCTGCGCGTGATCACCAGCGGCGGCGGCCTGACCCCGGCCCAGCTCGCGCCGGCGCCGACGCCGCCGAGCGAATCGACCCGCCAGTTCGCGACCCGCCAGTTCGACAGCACGTTCCGCGTGTTCGAGGTCGTCAGCGTGTACGAGAACGGCGAACACGGCGACGACGTGCGCCTGCGCGTGGTCACGGCCGAGGACATGGCGCCGATGCAGCACAACCTGCACCGGCTCGTGCTGACCCTGTTCCTCGGCGGTGTCGTCACGCTGCTCGGCGTCGTCGCCGCCGGCTGGCTGCTGGCCCGCCGCATCGTCGACCCGTTGGCGCGGCTCGCGGCCGGCGCCGAGCAGGTGCAGGCCGGCCGGCCCGGCGCATTGCCGCGCAGCGGCAGCGGTGACGAGGTCGACCAGCTCGCCGCGACGATGGAGCGCGCCATGCAGCGGCTGCAGGACGCGCACGACCGGCAGGCCCGGTTCACGGCCGACGCCGCGCACGAACTGCGCACGCCGCTGGCGATCATCCGCACTCAGGCCGAAGTGGCCTTGCTCCAGCCGCGCGACGTAGCGGCCTACCGCGCAGCCCTGCGCGAGCTGCTGGACGGTGGCCGGCGCATGGGTGACATCCTCGAAAGCCTGCTGCTGCTGGCGCGCGCCGATTCCGGCCGCCTCGAAGCAGCTTCGCAAGCTCTGGACCTCGGCGCCCTGGCGCGCGCCGTGATCGGGTCGCGGGCAGCCGACGCTGCCGGCAAGCAGCTCGAACTCACCTTCGAAGGCCCGCCGGATGCGCCGGTGCGCGGCGATGGCCGCCTGCTGTCGATCCTGATCGACAACCTGGTCGGCAACGCGATCCGCTACAGCGACGGTCCCGGCCGGGTCCTCGTGCGCACGGCCACGACCGCGGCTGGCACTTCGCTCGAGGTCGTGGACCACGGCATCGGCATCCCGGCCGACCGCCTGCCGCACCTGTTCGAGCGGTTCTTTCGCGCCGACGACGCCCGCAGCCGCAGCGCCGGCGGGTCGGGGTTGGGCCTCGCGATCGTGCAGGCCGTCGCCGAACGCCATCGGGCCACGTGCCGGGTCGAGAGCCAGGTCGGCCGCGGCACCCGCGTCGAGGTGGTCTTTCCGCGCGAGGCCTGAGCCGCGCACAGAAGCAGGCAGCCGCTCGTTGCGCCTGCGCCGCCGCTGGGCCAGAATCGACGTCCCCGCGAGAACGGCGTCCCCCTCGCAGCGCGCAACCTCCCATGAAGATCGACAAGTCCCTGCACGACGACTACGCCGTGCTGACCCTCAAAGGTGAGTTCGACACGTTCTACTGCCCGGCCTTGATGCAGGAGGTCGAGACGCTGGTCGAACGCGGCGTCAACCATCTCGTGCTCGACATGCGGCTGGTGAAGTTCATCAACTCCACCGCCCTCGGCGCCGTCATCAAGGCGCACAAGCGCTGCCGGGCCGAGGGGGGCGAACTGTTGATCGCCCAGCCATCGCCGTTCGTGCGTGACGTGATCCGCAAGGTCGGCATCGACAAGCTGATCACGATGCACGACACCGAGCAGGACGCGGTCAAGGCGATGATCAAGCACCTGAACCAGCAGGAACTGGCAGGCGATGCCCCGGTCGACTCCGAGAAGGTGATGATCACCTTCGCCGACGACATCCGGAACAAGATGCTGGGCGGCGGCAAGAAGCCGAAGACGTTGCTCGGCTCGATGGCCAACGTCGACAGCAACAAGGTGCAGTTCCTGTGGAACGGCCAGAAGGCCGGCATCAGCGCCGATCAGGCCAAGCAGCTGTTCTTCGCCGGCAGCGAGGTGCAGTTGAAGTTCCAGGTGAAGATGATCAAACGCAGCTTCTTCGAGCTGGTCGCGATCGTCGACACGGTGGAGCCCGCGGGCGAATCGGGCGTGCGCATCACGGCGAAGTTCAAGAAGGTCGCCGAGGGCGATCGCGAGGCGCTGTCGCAGTTCGCCGCCGACATGGCATTCCTGAAGCAGCAGCTGCCGGGCAGCTGAGCACAGGTCCCCGACCGCCGCACCGCCCTGCGAGGCGTGGGCTTGCGAGGCGCGAGCCACTGCTCGCATGCAGCACGGCACCCCGCGCCCTGCGCGGAGTCTGCCGCCGCCGGGGCACGGGCCTGCGCGGCGCCGGCCGCCGCGGCGACTAACCGACGCGGAACTTGCCCGAGCGGCGGATCTTCCGCTTGATGACCTTGCGGCCACCGGCGGTCTTGCTGCGGGTGCGGAAGCCGACCTGTTTCAGGCGCTTCATCTTCGAACGACGGACCTTGAGCTTCATGGCGGCACTCGGAGTCGTGCAGGCGCGAACGGTTCGCAACCGGCCGAATCGGGGCGAGGAGCGTAGCGACCCTGGCACGGCAGGTCAACGCGTTCGTGGGTTGCCTGCCCTTGGGCCCTGCCCGGTGCGTTGACCGGACCGACGCCGACCGGCATCGTGCGCGGATGCGCGTGCTGTTGCTCTGCCATGGCCTGCCGCCGGACAGCGTCGGCGGCGTCGAGCAGCACGTCAGCGGCCTCGCCGTTGCCCTCGTCGCAGCCGGTCACGAGGTGCACGTGTTCGCCCGCGCCGATCTGCCGGCCCTGGCCCAGGGCGCCTTCGTCACCACGGCCAGCCCCACGCCGCGCATCACGCGCGTGGCCTACCGGTGGCAGGGCGTCGATTCGCTGGATGCGACCTACGTCTGCCCGCCGATGGCGGCGTCGCTGCGGCGATTCCTCGACGAACGCCGCGCCGCCGGTGAAGCCTTCGACGTCGCGCACGTGCACCACCTGACCGGCATGTCGACCGACGCACTGGGCGAACTGGCCCGGGCCGGCATCCCGACCGTGCTGACGCTGCACGACTACTGGCTGTTCTGCCCGCGCGGCCAGATGTTCCACCGCCGCGAAGAGGTCTGCGAGACCGCCGCGCCCGCCCGCTGCGCCGAGTGCCTGCAGGCGACCTTCCCCCACTGGCTGCACGAGGGCAACCGCGATGCGGCGGTCGCCCGCATCCAGGACCGGGCCCGGGCCGCGCTGCGGCTGCCCCAGCGCCTGGTGGTGCCGAGCGCTCGCGCGATCCCGCCGTTCGTGGACCTCGGCGTGCCGCGCGAGCGCTTCACCGTGGTCGAGAACGGGGTCGACACCGAGCGCCTGCACGACCTCGAACCGCCGCCCGCGGGCCCGGGCCCGCTGCGGATCGGCTACTTCGGCACACTGTTGCCGAGCAAGGGCCTGCACGTGCTGCTCGACGCCGTGCTGGCGCAGCCGCCCGGCACCGTCAGCCTGCGCATCCATGGCAACGCGGTGCCCTACCACGGCGACGAGAGCTATCTGACGCGGTGCTTCCAGCGCCTGCGACCCGGCAGCGACGTGCGCTACGGCGGCCCCTACACGGCGGCGCAGCTGCCTGGCCTGCTGGGCGCGATCGACGTGCTGGCCGCGCCGGCGCTGTGGCACGAGGCCTACGGGCTGACGGTGCGCGAAGCGCTGGCGGCATCGCGGCCAGTGCTGGTGAGCCGTATCGGCGGCCTGCAGGACGCGGTCGTCGACGGCGTGCAGGGGCGGGTGCTGCCCCCCGGCGACGTCGGCGCCTGGACCGCGGCGATCCGCGAACTCGCCGCCGACCGCACGATGGTGCAGAAACTCGCCCGCGCCGCCCGCCCGCGTGCCCGGGGCTTTGGCGCCATGGCCGCCGATCTGCTCGCCGTCTACGCGCAGGCCCGGGCCGCCGTGCCGCCGGCAACTTGACCGCCGAGGGGGCCGCTCCTACTCTCCTTGCCCTTTTCGCCGCGCCGCCGGCGCCGCGGTCGGGCAGCGTTCGCTGCCGCCGAGGCGCACCCATTCTCGCAGGAACATCGATGACGGACACGGTCACGAACGACCCCATCCCCTCGCTCGACCCCTCCACCCTGTTGGCCGGAGAGATGACCGCCGGCAAGCTCGACGCGTTCCGCGCGGCGGTGTTCCAAACCGTCGACTCGGTCGAGCAGCTGCGCGACTGGCTCGCCACGCCACCGGCCAAGGGCACCGCCCGCGGCATCGCGTTGTGGGCCCTCGGTCGCCACGCCGAAGCCGTGCCGCTGCTCAGCACCGACAAGCAGAACCCGGTGGTCGCGCTCTGCCTCGCCAGCAGCCACGCCGCGCTCGGCAACCTCGACGAGGCCGCGCGCCTGCTGCCGGGCCGCGAGAGCAACGCCGTGCAGGCCCTCGTGTGGCTGCGCGCGCTCGACACCGTCGGCGACGGCGAGCGTCTCAGCAACGACGCCAAGAAGCTGCAGGGACTGCTGGGCGCCGCCGACCGCAAGTACTTCGAAGGCCGCGTGCACGAACTCGAGCACGACAGCCGCACCGCGATCGCCTGCTACGACGACGCGCTCGCTGCCGATGGCAACCACAAGCAGGCGCTGTTCCGGCTCGCGGTCAACGTCGACCTGCGCGGTGAAGACGAAGAGGCGCGCGAACTCTACGAGCGCGCCCTGATGGCGCCGCCCGTCAACGTCGCCTGCGTCGTCAACCTCGGCGTGCTCTACGAGGACATGGGCAACTACCGCCGTGCGATGCAGTGCTTCGACCTGGCACTGCAGGCGAACCCGGACAACGCGCGCGCCCGCCTGTATCGCCGCGACGCGGCGGCGGCGCTGAACATGTACTACGACGAGGACCAGGAGCGCCGCGACGACAAGCGGAACAAGCTGCTGCGCACCCCGATCAACGACTTCGAGCTGTCGGTGCGCAGCCGCAACTGCCTCGCGAAGATGAACATCAAGACGCTGGGCGACCTGGTCAAGAAGACCGAGGCCGAGCTGCTCAGCTACAAGAACTTCGGCGAGACGTCGCTGACCGAGATCAAGGAGATCCTGAAGAACAAGGGTCTGCGCCTCGGCATGACGGCCGACGAGTTGATGAGCAAGGACCTCGGCGAGGCCACGGAGCCAGCCGCACGGCCCGAGGAGCAGCCGGATCCGAACAGCCCGGATCCGACGCGCCGTCCGATCAGCGAACTCGACCTGTCGGTGCGCAGCCGCCGTATCGTCGACCTGCTGAAGATCCGCACGATCGGCGACCTGGCGATCAAGACCGAGGCCGAACTGCTGGCCTGTCCGAACTTCGGCCAGACCTCGCTGAACGAGATCAAGACCAAGCTCGACGAGCTCGGCATGTCGCTGCGCGGCTGATCGCCGCGCGGCCCTGTTGCTGCTTGTGTCGCCCAGTGCCGCCACTGCGCGGCGCGTCCGACAAACTGCGCAGCGCGTCTGACCAGCCGGGCTGCCGACCGCGCACCGGCTCTCGCGTCTTCTCCTCGACATGTACGATCACCTCGTCGGCGAAGTCATCGAGAAGCACCCGTCGCGCATCGTGCTGCGCTGCGGCGGGGTCGGCTACGAGTGCCGCGTGTCGCTGACGACCGTGGCCGAGCTGACGGTCGGCCAGACGCAGCAGGTGTTCACGCTGCTGCACGTCGTCGACGGCAACCCGTCGCTGCTGGGCTTCGCGACCCGCGACGAGCGCGATCTGACCCGGCGCCTGCTGTCGGTCAGCAGCGTCGGACCTTCGATCGCCCTGGCGTTGCTCGGCGTATTCACGCCGGCCGAACTGGCGGCGACGATCTCGCGCGGCGACGTGCCCGCGCTGCGCCGCGTGAAGGGCATCGGCCAGAAGATCGCCGAGCGGCTCTGCCTGGAACTGCGCGATGCGATGCGCGCCTTCGAGACGGTGGCGACCGGCGGGCCGGTGATGACGCTGCCGAGGCAGTCCGCCGACGACGCGATCGCGGCCCTGGTGACGCTCGGTTTCAGCGAGAAGGACGCACGCGAGCGGGTGGACCGCGTGCGCCGGCGCCCGGACGCCGCCGCGTCGACCGACACCGAGTCGCTCGTCAAGGCCGTGCTGCAGATGTGACGCGGAGCAGCCGTTCGGGCCCGGCTGCCGCGACGCAGCACCTCAGCGACTCAACACCACCAGCAGCAGCTGCACGTCCGCCTGGCGCACACCGGCGAGGCGCCCGGCCTCGCCGAGCGTCAGCGGCCGCCGCTGCTGCAGGCGCGAGCGGGCTTCGTTGCTGAGGCCCGTCACCGCCGCATAGTCGAACGTCGTCGGGATGCGGCGTTGCTCCATGCGGCGCAGGCGTTCGACCTCCATCGCCTGCCGCTCGACGTAGCCGGCGTACTTCACTTCGGCCTCGAGTTCCGCCAGTTCGCCGGCCGACAGCGACATCGCCGCGAACGTCTCGTCCCAGCCGAGCAGGTCCACGCTCGAGACCTCGGGACGCCGCAGCCACTCGACCAGCAGCTTGCCCTCGCGGCGCTTCGTGTCGAGCCAACGCCGCGCCGCGAGCAGGCGGGCCTCCTTGCCGCGCACGGCTTCGGCGGCCGCCGCATCGACCAGGCCCAAGCGTTCGCCGAGCAGCGTCAGGCGGCGATCGGCGTTGTCGCTGCGCAACAGCAGGCGGAACTCGGCCCGGCTGGTGAACATGCGGTAGGGCTCGCTCGGGTTCACCCGGCACAGGTCGTCGACCATCACGCCGAGGTAGGCCGTGGCGCGATCGAAGACCACCGGCTCCTGGCCGCGCGCGAACCGGGCCGCGTTCAAGCCGGCGACCAGTCCCTGACCTGCCGCCTCCTCGTAGCCGCTGGTGCCGTTGATCTGCCCGGCCGCGAACAGGCCGCGCAGCGCCGCGACCTGCAGATCGCCGCGGATCTGGTCGGTGACGATGTGGTCGTACTCGACCGCATACCCCGGCCGCAGCACGTGCACCCGTTCGAGGCCGGGGATCGTGCGCAGGAACTGCTCCTGCACCTCGGCCGGCAGGCTGGTGCTGACCCCGTTCGGGTAGATCTCGACCGAATCGCGCCCCTCGGGCTCGAGGAACACCGGATGCGCCTCCTGCGCCGCGAAGCGCACCACCTTCTCTTCCACGCTCGGGCAGTAGCGCGGGCCGGTGCCCTGGATGCGGCCCTGGAACATCGGCGAATGATGGGCATTGGCGCGGATCACCGCGTGCGTTGCTACGGTGGTGTGCGTCAGCCAGCAGCACATCTGGTCGACGTCGAGTCGCTGGGTGCGGAACGAGAACGGCTGCGGTCGTTCGTCGCCCGGCTGCACTTCGCAGCGCGAGAAGTCGATCGAATCGCGATGCAGCCGGGGCGGGGTGCCGGTCTTGTGCCGTCCGAGCCGGATGCCGAACGAGCGCAGCGACTCGCTGATGCGCGCCGCTGCCGGTTCGCCGTGGCGGCCACCCGCCGCCTCCCAGGTGCCGGCGAACAGGCGGCCACCGAGGAAAGTGCCGGTGGTCAGCACGACGGCCGCGGCGCCGACATGGGTGCCATCGGCGAGTTCGACGCCATCGACACGGTCGCCGCTGGCACCGGTGCGCAGCGCCACCGCCTCACCGGTGAGCACTGTCAGGTTCGGCTTGCCGAGCACGCGCACCACCATCGTGCGGTTGTAGGCATGCCGATCGCACTGGGCGCGCGGCGAACGCACCGCCGGCCCCTTGCTGGTGTTCAGCATCCGGAACTGGATGCCGGTCGCATCGGTGACGAGCGCCATCTCGCCGCCAAGCGCGTCGATCTCGCGCACCAACTGGCCCTTCGCCAGGCCACCGATGGCCGGGTTGCACGACATCCGCCCGATCGCCGCGGGGTCGAGCACGACCATCGCCGTGCGGCAACCGAGCCGCGCCGCGGCCGTGGCAGCCTCCACGCCGGCATGGCCGCCACCCACCACCAGCACGTCGAAGTCTCGCTGCACGACCCGCATCGCTTAGCCGCCCGGGACGGCAGCGCAAGTGGGTGCGCGCGGTTCAGTCGACGACGGCGGTCGAACGGGCGTAGATCGCCCGCAGCAGCACCCGGTAGCGCAACACGTAGTTCCACATGCCGGCTCCATCGGCAAAGCCCGCGGCGCCCCTTCAATGCGCCCGTTGGTGACGTAGACTGCGGCGATGCGCACGAGCTTCCTGTTCGCCGTCTGGCTTGCGGCAGCGTCGCCGGTGGCCTTGGTGGCCCAGGTCGCGCTGGCCGATCTGCCGCGCCTGGCGCGCGAACGCGCCGACCGCAGCCGGCCGCAGCAGGTCGAGGCACTGCAACCGTTCCTGGCCGACCTGGGCCTCGACTACCGGGAGAACCAGCAGTTCCTCGACAAGCGCATCGCCGAAGCAGCCGCGATCGGCGACGGCCTGGTGCCGCTGCTGCTCGAGAAGCTGCAGCCGGCGTCGGGCGGGTCGACGGCACGCAACCTGGCTGGCAACTGCGGCCGCGTGCTGGCACGGCTCGACCCGGCATCGTTCGTCGACGCGCTCGGGGAGATGGCGAACAGCAGCCACGAGACCGCCCGCCCCGAGGCGATCCGCCTGCTCGGCCTCGCGGCGACGCCGCAGGCCGCACAACTGCTGAACGACCTGCTCGATCGCACGACCGGCGAGGAGAAGCGCCTCGTCGTGCGCTCCCTGCGATTGCTGCGGGCGCCCGCGGCAGCGGCGAAGGTGGTGACCGGGCTCGGCTCCAACGACCGGCTGCTGCGCGAGGAGGTGCTCGCCTACCTGGTCGCGGCGCGCCCGACGCAGGTCGTGGACACGGTCATCGGTGCGCTGGGCGCCGAACGCGACAACCGCCTGCTGCCGCAGTACGTCGAGTACTTCATCGCCACCGTGCACGAGAACGACGCGGCCGCACGCGCACTGCTGCCCCTGCTGGATCGCGAGAAGCTCGACTGGCAGGACACCCTGCGCCTGGTGCAGGGCATGGCGACGATCGCTCCGAAGGACCACGAACCGACCCAGCGCAAGATGCTCGAGATCATCGACTCGGGCGACACGACCTCGCTGGCCGTGCAGGCGGCGGTCACGCTGCGCACGCTCGGTGACCGCCAGGGGGTCACGAAACTGCAGCGGACGCTGAACGACCAGCTGCGCAAACCCCAACGTCGTCGCGAGCCCGGCCTCTACGAGCAGCGCGCGAATCTCTCGTTCGCGATCGAGGACTACGGCGACGCGATCGCCGACTACGAGAAGATCATCGAGTTCACCGAGGGGCCGGCGATGACCCGCCGCGCCTGGGTCGGCATCATCAAGAGCGAGGCCCGGCGCAAGAAGGTCAACAACATGATCAAGCAGATGCGCAGCTCCGGCATGACCGCCGCCGAACTGGAGGCCATCGGCTTCGAAGACGCCGTCGTGCGGGAGACACTGCTGCAGGACAAGGTCCGCAGCTTCCTGCAGCAGCTGGCCAAGGACCAGGCGCCGAAGTGAGGCGCAGCAAGCCGGTCGCGGCCAGCTCTGCGTCGCCTTGACCGGATGGTGCCTCGGCGCGATGATCTTCGGCCCTTTTCCCACGCCAGCCGGTTGCGCCCTCGGCGCCGCCCCACCCCTGTTCCCGCTCTGACCGCCATGGAAGTCCAGGTTGCCGAAACCGGTCCCTGCAGCCGATCCCTCCACATCACGGTGCCGCCGACCTCGGTCGACGAGCATCTGGAGCAGATGTACACCTCTGCCCAGCGGCAAGTGCAGCTGAAGGGCTTCCGGCCCGGCAAGGTGCCGCGCGCGATGATCCTGAAGCACTTCGGCGGCAGCATCCTGGCCGAGGCCAAGGAGCAGCTGCTGAACCGCTACTTCGGCGAGGCGTGCCGCAAGCAGGAGCTGTCGCCGGTCGGTCGCATCGCGATCGACGACTTCGAGACCCTCGAAGTGAAGCCGGGCAGCGAACTGAAGTTCACCGCCAAGATCGACGTGCGGCCCGTGGTCGAGGTCGAGGACGCCAAGGGACTCGAGGTCGAGGCGTTCGAAGGTGAGGCCAGCGAAGCCGACATCGACAACGCGCTGAAGGAGGTCGTGCACCAGAAGCGCTCGATCCAGAAGTCCGACGAACCGGCCCAGGACGGCGACTTCGTCAAGGGCAACACGTCCTTCCTCGACGCCAGGGGCACCGTGGTGCACACCCGCAAGGCAGTGCAGCTCAACACCCGCATCCCGGTGCACGGAGTCGAGGAGGATGCCTGGACCAAGGTGATGATCGGCGCCACCGCCGGCACGACCATCGACGTGCCGATCACGTTCCCCGACACTTTCGAGAAGGAGGCCGTGCGCGGCTCCGCCGGCACGGTGCGCATCGAGGCCGAGCAGGTGCTGCGCGTCCTGCCGCCGCCGATCGACGACAAGCTGGCAGTGGAACTGGGCTTCGCCGACCTGGCCGCCCTGCGGGCCGACCTGTCGGCGCGCATCTCCCAGGAGAAGCAGCGCCTGGGCCGACAACGCCAGGAAGAGCAGTGCCTGCAACACCTGCTGAAGGCGCACCAGATCGAGGTGCCACCGTCCCTGGTCGAAGAGCAGCAGCGGGCCGCGCTGGCGGCCTTCGAGCAGCGACTGCGTGAGAACGGCGCCAGCGACGACGAAGTGAAGAAGCGGCTGGAAGAATCGCAGGGCGAGGCCCAACAAGACGCCCTGCGCCGCGTGCGCCTGTTCTTCTTGATCGAAGCCGTAGCCCAACGCCAGAAGCTGTTCGTCACCGAGAGCGACATCGACCAGGAGCTACGGGCCATCGCCGCCGCCAACAGCGGCGAGGGCCAGCAGGTGACCGCGGCGCAGGTTCGCGACCACCTCGAGCAGGAGAACCGTCTCGGCGAACTCCGGCTCGGCCTGCTCGAGCGCAAGGTGCGCAATTTCCTCAGAGACAACGCCAAGATCGTCGATAAGAAGGGCAGTTGATCGAAGTCGCGACAGCGCCACTTCCAGCTGGTCTTCCTGCTGGCCTGCGCGCCGGCCGCGGTCCGGCAACGAATCGATCGACGCATCCACGACGCCCCCACCGAAGCCCCAGCGGAGCGACCAGCGTATGAGCATCGCCAACGACTACATCATCCCGTTCGTCATCGAGAAGACCGGCCGCGGCGAGCGACAGTACGACATCTACAGCCGGCTGCTCGAGGACCGCATCGTCTTCATCGGCTCGCCGATCGACGACGGCGTCGCCAACGCGGTGATCGCCCAGCTCCTGTTCCTGCAGAAGGAGAACAAGAGCCAGGACATCAACCTGTTCCTGAACACGCCGGGCGGCAGCGTCACCGCGGGGCTCGCGATCTACGACACGATCCAGTTCGTGCAGTGCCCCGTGGCCACCTACTGCATCGGCCAGGCAGCCTCGATGGGTTCGGTCCTGCTGGCAGCCGGCACCAAGGGCAAGCGCCATGCGCTGCCACACTCGCGCATCATGATCCATCAGCCCTGGGGCGGCGTCGGCGGCACGGCCGTCGACATCTCGATCCAGGCCGACGAGATCCTGCGCCTCAAGCAGACACTCAGCGAGATCCTCGGCCAGCACTGCGGCAAGTCCGCGGCCGACGTCAACAAGGACAGCGACCGCGACTTCTTCATGGGGCCGGCCGAAGCCAAGGCCTATGGCCTGATCGACGAGATCGTGCAGACGAGCAAGTGACGAGGCGGCACTCGACAGCTCGGTCTGCTACACTGGACCCTGTTCCATTGGGCGCAGGTCCATCGGACCTGGGCTGGCGCGCGCCGGACCGCACACGAGGCTGATCATGGCTGGCAAGGGCAAGACCGTCGAACGCTGCACGTTCTGCGAGAAATCGCGGCACCACGTGCAGTCCCTGATCTCGGGTCCGCCCGGCATCTACATCTGCAACGAGTGCATCGAGATCTGCAACACGATCCTCAAGGAGGAGGATCGCAAGCAGAAGGGCGGCAGCAGCTCGCCGACGTTCGTCAAGGACCTGGTCCTGAAGGACAAGGTGCCGACGCCGGGGCAGATGTACAAGCGCCTCAGCGACTACGTGATCGGCCAGGAGCGGGCGAAGAAGGTCCTGTCGGTGGCGGTCTACAGCCACTACCGGCGCCTGCACGCGCGCTTCCACAACCCCGAACTCGAACTCGAGAAGAGCAACGTGCTGCTGGTCGGTCCCACCGGGTCCGGCAAGACACTGCTCGCTCGCACGCTGGCGCGCATCCTCGACGTGCCGTTCGCGATCGCGGACGCGACGACGTTGACCGAGGCGGGCTACGTCGGCGAAGACGTCGAGAACATCCTGCTGCGGCTGCTGCAGAACGCGAACTTCGACGTCGAGCGGGCGCAACAGGGCATCGTCTACATCGACGAGATCGACAAGATCGGCCGCACCACGAGCAACGTCTCGATCACGCGCGACGTCAGCGGCGAAGGCGTGCAGCAGGCGCTGCTGAAGATCCTCGAGGGCACGGTCGCCAACGTGCCGCCGCAGGGTGGCCGCAAGCACCCCGAGCAGAGCTACATCCAGGTGAACACGGAGCACATCCTGTTCATCTGTGGCGGCACGTTCACCGGCGTCGAGCACTTCATCGCCCGCCGGCTCGGCCAGAAGGTGATCGGCTTCGGCCAGGGCGTCGATGGCGCGCAGGGCATCGACCTCGACCTGGTCTCGACCCAGAAGGAACGCGATCGCCTGATCCCGTATCTCGACCCCAAGGACCTGATCGATTTCGGCATGATCCCCGAGTTCGTCGGCCGCCTGCCGGTCACGGTGCCGATGCGTTCGCTGACGCGCGACGAGATCCTGAACGTCATGACGCAGCCGAAGAACGCGCTCGTCAAGCAGTACAAGTCGATGTTCGAACTCGACGGTTGCCAGCTCGAGTTCACCGACGAGGCGCTCGGCGCGATCGCCGACCAGGCGATGCAGCGGGACACCGGCGTGCGCTCGCTACGGTCGATGTTCGAGCAGATGCTGCTCGAACTGCGTTTCGACATCGGCTCACGCAAAGGTGAGCGCATCGTCATCACCGGCGAGTTCGTGCACGAGCAACTCGCCGGCGGCGAGAAGCGCGACGAGTCGCCGCGCCGCAAGCGCGAGACAGCCTGAGGTCGGCAGCGATGCAGTCCCTGACCGAGCTCACCGACACGGCGGTGCTCGCGGCGGTGGCAGCCTGCGGCGGCAAGCCGTTCCAGGGCAGACAGGTGCTGCACTGGCTGTGGCGCCACGACGTGGCCGACTACGCGCAGATGGCGAACGTCCCGACGCGCCTGCGTGCGGCCCTGGCCGAGCACTTCACCGTTCGCAGCGCGTCTGTGGCCCGCATCGACGCGGCGCAGGACGGCACGGAGAAGTTGCTGGTCCGACTCCGCGACGGCGAGACCGTGGAATGCGTGCTGATCCCGGAGGGAGAACGCAACACCCTGTGCATCTCGACGCAGGTCGGGTGCCCCGTGCGCTGCGTGTTCTGTGCTTCGGGCATGTTCGGCGTGAAGCGCAACCTGACCACCGCCGAGATCACCGAGCAGGTCCTGCTGGCGCGAGCCCGTCTGCCGGCGTCGCGCCGGCTGACCAACCTCGTCGTGATGGGCATGGGCGAGCCGATGCTCAACCTGGACGCGCTGCTGCCCGCCCTGCAGCGGATCCACGACCCGGACGGCATCGACATGGGCGCGCGCCGCATCACCGTCAGCACGTCGGGCTATCCGCGCCAGATGGAACGTTTCGCCGCCGCGGATCCCGCCTACAACCTGGCGGTGTCACTGCACGCGACGGACGACGAACTGCGGCGCCGTCTGGTGCCGACCGCCAACCACCCCGTGAGCGAGATCGTCGCCGCCGCACATCAGTACTTCGGACGCAAGGGCCGCGAGGTCACCTACGAAGTCGTGTTGCTCGAGGGCATCAACGACCGGCCCGAGGACGCCGTCGCGATGGTCGAGGTACTGGGCGGACTGCCCTGCACCGTCAACCTGATCCCCTGGAACCCGGTCGAAGAACTGGCGACGAACGGCGGCCTGCGCCGCCCCTCTGCCGCCCGGGTGGACGCTTTCGCCGACGCGCTGCGACGCGGCGGCCTCAAGGTGACCGTGCGCCGCCAACGTGGCGCCGACCGGTCGGCAGCATGCGGGCAGTTGCGCCTGCGCACGGCCGACGCCGCGACGAATCCGTAGCGCGCCGACGGCGGCGAAGTCAGCGGACCTTCGCCGGCTGGCTGCCTGTGCGCGGCCGCAGGTTGCCGTCCTTTGGCACCACCGCATCCGGCTTCGCCGCCGGCTTCTTCGCGCTGGCGACCTGTTCCGTGCCCTTGCGCAGGAACGCTACCGCGACGTCGGCCCCCGCGTCGATGCTGGCCAGCGCCGACTGCACGTCCGCCGGCGAACCGATCGATCGCTCGTGGATGCGCAGCACGATGTCGCCGGCCCGCAGTCCCAGCGAAGACGCCAGTGAATCCGGCGCGACCGACTGCACCATCAGGCCGACACCGTCCGCGAGTCCGAGGTGCTCGCGCAGCTCGGCCGGGATCTCGGGGTGCACGGCGACGCCCAGGCGTTGGCCCGAACGGACCTGCTGGTCCGCATCCGCGTCGACCGGCGGCTCCGCACTGCGGGCGCCAGGCGCCAGCTGCTTGCCGAACGGATCGCCTGAGGCACCCCGGCGCAGCTGGAAGAACCGGTTCTGCTGCGGCTCGTCACCCGACCACAAACGCACGCCGAAGCCCAGGCCGTTGCGCTGCAGCACGCCGGGGTACTGCTGCTGGAAGGTGTCCATGTCGGGCGCCTCGTAGACCTTGTTCTCGGCCTTGCCGTCGGCGTCCGTCTCCTGGACCTCGACCCGCACCGCGCCGTCGGGACCGATCTGCATCGACATGCCATGCGACTGCGAGCCACCGCCGTGCTGCATCTGCTGCTGCAGATCGCGGAAGAAGTCGTCCTCGAAGAAATGCGAACGCGGAATGTCGAGACCCAGCTGGTCCTCCATGTCACGGAACAGCTGCTCGAACCGCTGCTGGACGTCGTCGGCCGGCCAGCCCTGGCCGGTCTGCCCCGGTTGCGCCGGGCTCCGGGCACGGTCACTCGGCGTGCGTTGCACGAGTCCCGGCGCGCCACCACGCTCGATCTGGCGCACGAGGCGGCGCGCCCGCCACTGCACCTCGTGGTCGTCGGTCTGCTCCGCTGCCTTGCGCAGTTCCGGCAGCGCCTTCTGGCCCAGCTTGCGCAACTCGTTCTCGGCCTGCAGCCGGGTGCGGAAACCCCCGCTGCCCAGGTCGTGGATCCACTGGCCCACGGCAGGCGTGGCGTCCTGCTGCGGTTGCGGCGGCACCGGCGGCGATTCCTGCGCCAGCACCGGCCCCAGACCGACCGCTCCCAACCCCAGCATCGTGCCCAACATCGCCACTCGCAGTCGCATCATCGTCGTGTCCTCCAGGTTCGTGGCCGGATGGACCACCACCGGCCGGAGCCGCGGCAACGACCAAGTCGAGCAAAGACTCCGACGGGCACGGGAGACGGCCATCGCAGCAGTCGCACCCGCAAGAGCTACTTCGGGCCAGCGCGCCCCCGCGCCCCGGAACCCGGCATTGGCGCGCCTTCGCGGTCGGTACCCGGCCATGGCGCGAAGAACTCCTCGTCGACCAGCGCTCGCAGGCGCCAACGCCCCATCATGCCGGGCGCCGGCCCAAAGCCCGCACCGCGCTCACCGCTCACCACGTCGTCACCGAGGAAGCGCAGCGGAACACCCGTACCCGCGTACGGCTGGACCAGGCGCGGATCCGAATGGCCGATGGGCACTGCGATCGGCGATCGCTCGAGCGCCGCCGGCGCCAAGGGTGGCCGGACGAACCACCACCCGATCACGAACAACGCCGCCGCAGCGGCCCCAGCCCACCCCAGCTGCCAACCAACCGGCACGCGCGGTTCGGCATGGCCCGCGGCGATCTCGGCATCGACGCGAGCGACGATCGTCGCCTGCATCTCGGCAAACACCGACTCGTGCACGATCGGCAGCGCAATCCGCTGCAGCTGCTTCAGCGACTGCTGCAACCGCATCGCCTCCCGGCGGCACGGAGAACACTCGCGCAGGTGCCGAGAGACCTCGGCCGATCGGGCGAGGTCGAGGTCACCACCGAGGAACAGCGGCAGGTCGCGGCAGACGGGCGAGCAGCGATTCATCGTTCCTCCCCGCCGCGCGACCCTTCGCGCTCGAGACGCTCCCAGTGATCACGGAACATCTGCCGGCTGCGGTGCAGGCGCCAGCGCGCCGTCGCGTGGGTCACACGCAGGATCGGTGCGATCTCGCGGCAGCTGAGCCCGTGGATGTCGCGCAGCACCAGCACGGCGCGGAACTTGGCATCGAGTCGATCGAGCACCCGCCAGACCCGCGCGTCCTCCTCCTGCCGTTCGAGCGGGGCGGAGCCGGTCACCTGCCGGTCGTCACTGAGTCCCGGCAGCATGTCCTCGATGGAGCATGCGCCACTGCTGCGCAGCTTGCGCAGCTGGTCGATCGCCAGGTTCATGACGATGCGATAGAACCACGTGTAGAAGCTGCGCGTGAAGTCGTAGCGGCCGAGCGAGCGGAACAGCCGCACGAATGCCTCCTGCGTGACGTCACGGGCATCCTCGACCCGACCGAGCACGTGGAATGCGATCCAGAACGCCCGCTTCTGGTAGCGTGCGACGAGGGCGGCGAACGGATCGTGCTGGCCGGCCAGTGTACGGCGCACGAGTTCGGCATCGGACACGTGCGCGGCGCCGGCAAGGGCGGCGACCTCGCTGGACAACCCCGGCGGCAGGCCGACGTGGGTCTCCGCCTGGGATGCAGCGGCGAGTGGGTGCACGGGAACGGGGCGGATCATGCCAGGGTCAGCTGCGAATCGGGGGCACCGGCGGCGCCCACAGACACTCTACGCAGGCCGCCGCCGAGGTACAGGGCCCCGCATGTGTTTGCCCAGAATCCGCGGCGCCGGCGGGGCGTGGAAGTTCACCCGGCGGTCGGCGTGCCCATGCTGCGGAACTTGCGGTAGCGCTGCTCCAACAGGACCGGCACCGGCACCTTGGCCAGTTCGGCGAGCCATTCCAGCAACTGTGCCTTCACCCGCTCGACCGCGGCCTTCGGATCCCGATGCGCCCCACCGAGCGGCTCCTCGATCACCTTGTCGACCAGCCCCAGCCGCAGCAGGTCCTTGCTCGTCAGCTTCAGGGCTTCCGCCGCTTCGGGCGCCTTGTCGCCGCTCTTCCACAGGATCGCGGCACAGCCCTCGGGCGAGATCACGGAGTAGTAGCTGTTCTCGAGCATGCCGACACGGTCGCCGACGCCGATGCCCAGCGCGCCGCCCGAGCCACCCTCACCGATGACCAGGCAGATGATCGGCACCTCGAGTTCGAACATCTCGAGGATGTTGCGCGCGATCGCACCGGCCTGGCCGCGCTCCTCGGCGCCGATGCCCGGATAGGCTCCCGGCGTGTTGATGAAGCTGATGATCGGCAACTTCATCTTCTCGGCCAGCCGCATCTTCTGCAGCGCCTTGCGGTAGCCCTCCGGGTGCGCGCAGCCGAAGTTGCACGCCAGACGATCCTTGACGGTCTTGCCCTTGCGGTGCCCAACCAACAGGAACGGCGTGCCCGCCATCGTAGCTAGGCCGGTGACGATCGCCCGATCCTCACCGAACACCCGATCGCCGTGCAGTTCGACGAAGTCGTCCAGCATCAGCTGCTGGTAGTCGGAGGTCAGCGGCCGCTCGGCGTGGCGCGCGACGTTGACCCGCTCCCACGGCGAAAGCTGCGCGTAGACGTCGGCGGTCTGACGCCGCAGGCGGTCCTCGAGCAACTCGATCTCACCGGACAGCTCGAGATGCGACCCCGAGTTCAGCTTGCGCAGCTCGGCGATCTTGGTCTGCAGTTCGCTGAGCGGACGCTCGAACGCGAGGCCGTCCTGGACCAGGGGCTTGGCGGATGGTTCGGTCATGGTCGAAGTCGGAACTGTAGGCAGCCGGGCGGATGTCAGCCACGGTCTGGGAACCGCGGCAGCCTCACAAGCCGTATTCGCGGATCTTGCGGTAGAGGGTGCGCTCGCTGAGCCCCATCGCCCGCGCCGCCTTCTGGCGGTTGCCGTTGGTCAACTCCAGCGACACGCGGATGTGGTTGCGCTCGACTTCCTGCCAGGTCTGGCCGGCGAGGAACTGCCACGCATCCTGGTCGACGGGCAGCGGCGCCCAGATCTCCGGCGGCAGGTCGGCGCGCGTCAGGATGTTGCCGCGGGCACGCACGACCATCGACTCGACGGCATTGCGCAGCTCGCGCACGTTGCCGGGCCAGTCGTACTGCACGAGCGCGACCAACGCGTCGCGGTCGATCGACTCGACGTCCTTGCCGTGCAGCTTGCGGAAATGGGCCAGGAAGTGCTCGATCAGCAGCTTGATGTCGGCGCGGCGCTCGCGCAGCGGCGGCAGGTCGATCGTCACGACCTTCAGCCGGAAGTACAGGTCCTGGCGGAACGCGCCGTCCTTGACCTTCTGCGTCAGGTCGGCGTTCGTTGCCGCGATCACGCGCACGTCCACCTGCCGCAGCTTGTTGTCGCCGAGCCGCGACACCGCACGCTCCTCGAGCACACGCAGCAGCTTGATCTGCGTCGGCACCGGCATCTCGCCGACCTCGTCGAGGAACAGCGTGCCACCGGCCGCATACTCGAACTTGCCCTCGCGGTCGGCGACGGCGCCGGTGTAGGCGCCCTTCACGTGACCGAACAGTTCGCTCTCGATCGTGCCCTCGGACATGCCGCCGCAGTTGATGGCGACGAACGGGCGCTTCTGCCGCGGCGACAGGTTGTGGATCGCGCGCGCGATCAGCTCCTTGCCGGTGCCGGACGGCCCCAGGATCAGCACGGACGCCGCGGTGCCGGCGATCTGGCGCACGAGGGCCAGCACGCGCTGCATCTTGGGGTCCTGGCCGACGATGCCCTCGATGCCGAACGTGCGCTCGTACTGACCGCGCAGGTCGTCGTAGGCGACGTCCTTCTGGTGGTCCTCGAGCGACTTCTTCACCTTGGCGCGCAGGTCGGCGAGGTCGACCGGCTTCTCGACGTAGTAGGTGGCACCCTGCTCCATCGCCTGCACGGCGACGTCGCGGCTGCCGTGACCCGTCAGCATCACGACGCGGCAGTTCGCATAGGCCTGCTTGGCGGCAGCCAGCACCGCGAAGCCATCGACCCCCTTCATCACCAGGTCGGTGACGACGACCGCGAACCGGCGCTCGCGCAGCAGCTCGACCGCCTCGGCGCCGCTGGCGGCCGCGGTGATCTCGACGGGCAGGACCTCGAGCGCCGCCACCAGCGACTCGCGCAAGGCGTCGTCGTCGTCGACGACCAGGATCGGATCGCGGTTCATGCCTGAGGTTCCCCGGTGTCGGCCACACGACCGGCCGGCAAGCGCATCGAGAACTGCGATCCCTTGCCGACTTCGGACTGCAGGGTCAGCGTGCCGCCGTGTTCCTCGACGACCCGCCGCACCGTCGGCAGGCCCAGCCCCGTGCCAGCACGCTTGGTGCTGAAGTAGGGCTCGAACACCCGCTGCTGCGTGTCGGCCGGGATGCCGCTACCGGTGTCGGTGACGCGGATCGTGACGAACCGCCCTTCGCGTTTGGTCGACACCAGGATCTCCCCGCCGGACGGCGTCGCGTCCTTGGCGTTGCGCAGCAGGTTGACGATCGCGGCCTGCAGGTGGTCCCAGTCGGCAGGCACCTGGCCCACGTCCGCGCCCGGATAGAAGCGCAGCGTGATGCCGAGGTCGCGCAGTTCGGGTTCGTGGAACTCCACCACCGCCTGCAGGCGGGCGTTGAGGTCGACGGGCGCCAGATTGGGCTCGGGCGCGCGCGCGAAGCTGAGGAACTCCTCGAGGATCTTCTGCAGGCGCCGCACTTCGGCTTCGACGGTCGCCAACCGCTTCTGCGTGCGCTTGTCGCGCGGCGTCTCCGGCTCGACGAATTCCTCCAGCACCAGCTGCAGGTTCAGGCCGATGGTGCTGAGTGGGTTGCGCACCTCGTGGGCGAAGCCCGCCAGCAGCGTGCCCAGCTGGGCGAGGCGCTGCATCCGGATCTTCGCGAGCCGTTCTTCGCGCACGGGAGTCGACATGGAGCCGGAGCACGATACGGGCCGTGGCGCGCGAATGCTCGCGCGCGAAAGCAGTTTCGGCAGACCGGCGAGGAGCGTCGAGGGCGCGCCGAGTATCGTGCACGCCGCTCATGGGCAGTGAACGCAGATCACTGGATGCGGCCGATCCGGCAGTGCTCGTCGCCGAGGCGAGCGGCCTGCTGCGCCGCGGCGAGTTGGTGGTGCTGCCGACCGAGACCGTCTACGGCCTCGCCGTGCTGCCGAGCCATGCCGGCGCAGTCGCACGCGTCCGCGCCTGGAAGGGGCGCAACGTCGACCATGCGTTCACCTCGCACATCAGCCGACACGAGGACCTGCAGCGGCTCGCGCGCGTCGTGCCGGCGAGCGTGCAGCGCCTGATCCGCCGCTACTGGCCCGGACCGCTGACGGTGATCGTGCCCGGCCGCGACGGCGAGAGCATCGGCGTGCGGCTGCCCGCGCACGACTTCACGCGGCAGGTGATCCATGCCGCCGGAGAACCCTTGTGGCTGACGAGCTGCAACCGCACCGGCGAACCGCCGATGGTCGATGCCGATGCGATCACGCAAGCACTCGGCAACACGGTCCAGCTCGTCGTCGACGACGGGCCATCGCCGCTGGGCGTCGCTTCGACCGTCGTGCGCGCCACCGGACCGCGGCTCGAAGTCCTGCGCGAGGGCATCCTGTCGCGCGCCGACGTGTTGCAGACCGCCGCCAACCTGGTGTTGTTCGTCTGCTCCGGCAACACCTGCCGGTCGCCGCTCGCGGCCGCGTTGGCGCGAGAACTCACGGCGCGCACGTTGCGTGTGCCGGCCGCCGACGTGCTCGCCCACGGACATGCGTTCGCCAGCGCCGGCATCAGCGCCTACCCGGGCCAGCCGGCCAGCGAAGGCAGCCTCGAAGTCGCGGCCGAACTCGATCTCGATCTCACCTTGCACGAGAGCACGCCGCTGACGCCGGAACTGGTCGAGCGCGCCGACCGGATCTACTGCCTCGGCCAGAACCACCTGCAGGCGATCCTCGCCGAAGTGCCCGACGCCGGGCCGAAGCTCGCCATGCTGCGGCCCGACCGCCTCGACGTGGCGGACCCGTACGGCTGCGACATCAAGGCCTACCGCCGCGCCCGCGACGAGATCCGCGCCGCCGTCGGCGCCCGGCTGCCGCAGTGGTTGCCGCCCGCCGGAACGGCCTGACGGGCCGCGGCGGCATCGCCCGTCAGCTGCCGTCGGCGCCTGGATCGGGACGTTCCGCCGACGGATCGGGCCGCTCGACCATGCCGCGCAGCTTGCGCAGCAGGCGCAGGAACTGCCGCTTCTCCAGCAGCGGGTGGCCCATGAACTCGCCGGCGTTGGGGATGTCCTTGAGCACCACGGTGCCACCGCCGAGTCGCACTTCGTCGGCGATCGCCAGGTGCCCGCTGATGCCGACCTGGCCGGCGAACACGCAGCGTTCACCGACCGTGGTCGAACCGGCGATCATGCAGCCGGCCGCCATCACGGTGTCGGCACCGATCACGCAGTTGTGGGCGATGTGGCAGAGGTTGTCGATCTTGGTGCGCGCGCCGATCCGGGTCGGCCCGAGCGTGCCGCGATCGACCGCCGTGGCGGCGCCGAGCTCGACGTCGTCGTCGATGACGACGCTGCCGAGTTGCGGCACCTTGATCCAGGCGGTGGCTTCGCGCGCGTAGCCGAAGCCGTCGCTGGCGACGACCGCACCGGCGTGCAGGATCACGCGGTTGCCGAGCTGGGCGCCGCCGTAGATCACCGCATTCGGGTAGAAGACGCAGTCCTGACCGATCGTCGTGTCGTCGCCGATCGAAACCCCGGCCATGACCACGGTGCCGGCACCGATACGACAACGGCCGATCACCGCGTGCGGACCGATCACGAGCGGCGCTTCGAGTTCGGCCGCCGGATCGACGACCGCGGTCGGATGGACCATGTGGGCGTGCGCGCGCGGCACCGGGTGGAACAGCTGCGCGATCTTCGCGTAGGCGAGGTCCACGTCGGCGACCAGGATCTGGCTCGCCGGCGTGGTGAGTTCGGCGGTCGCCAACAGGGCGCCGGCGCGCGTCGTCGCCGCCGATGACTGGTAGCGCACGTTGCGCACGAAGCCGATGCGATCCGGACCCGCGGTCCGCAGATCGCCGAGGCCGACGATCACGCGTTCCCCATCGCCGACGAGGCGACCCCCGACGAGGTCGGCGAGTGCAGCTACCGTGACATCCGTCATGGGGTCCGATTATGCAGCGACCGCAGCCGATCCGCCGCCTCGTTCAGGGCAGAACGCGGCCACTCGGGGTCGTAGTCGATACGGTCGCCCACCGAAGCGCGCAGCGCCTGCGCCGCCTCCCGCCGCAGGCCGATCGCGGGTGCCGTCAGGCACTCGGCCAACGCCAGCATCGAGTCGGCGTCGGTCCGGCCACCGAGTGCCCGCGCGAATCGCAACGCGGCCTCGGCGTCGTCGTCCCGCAGCAGCCCGGTCAGCGCCATGGGCATCGGCAGATCACGGCGCCACAGCGACAGCAGTTCGGCCACGGCGTGCCTGGCGCGTAGACCGCGCGCCGCCTCGTCGAGCACGAACGGGTCGGCGAGCTCGCGCAACGCCTCGCCTTCGGCCGCCGACAAGGGACGTGCCGCGATCCGTTCGACCAGGGCCCGCGCACAGGCCGAGGCGAACCGCGCGCGCAGTGCCACCGCCAGCGGCGAACCGCCGACGCACAACGACGCCAACCGTTCGCGCGGCGGCAGCACTGCCAGGTCTTCCAGGTCCCCGCGCGCCGCGACCGGCAGCCGCAGGCCAGCCAACACCGGCGGCAGCGCCGCGCAGAACGTCGGATCGATCGCGAAGGCCCGCCGGATCGCCAGCATCGCATCGACCAGTGGTGCACCGTCTTCGGCGGGCAAGCCGAGCGCCGCCTGCAGCACCGCGGCCGGGGCACCGATCGGCAGGAAGCGCACCGCGATCGCCTGCGCCCGCTGCGCGTCTGCCTCGGTCGCCGTCAGGCCCGCGATCTCGTCGCCGGCCAACTGCACGCGGATCCGGCCGCCGAGCCAACGCAGCAACAACGAACGTGGATCGACCATCGACTCGATCGGTTCGCTGCCCAGCAGGTCGTGCAGCACCGCGAGCACCTCCCGGCGACCGTGCCCGGCAGAGGCGAGCGGCGGATCCTGTTCGCTGCGCGCGGCCGCGCTCGCGGTGCCGTTCACGGTGCCGTGCAGGGCGCGGCGCACGTCGAGCACGCTGCCGACGTGCGCCGCATGGGCGATCCAGCGCGCTTCGTCCGACCAACTGGACATCGCGTCGTCGGCCGGCCAGTGCGGCGGCGCCGCCGCACTCAGCAACCACGCATCGTCGCCGACCGCCAGCACGGCGTTCCAGGCGTGTGCGACCGAAGCCGCTGCGAGCAGCGCCCGCAGCCGCTCGACCGGCACCAGATCGAACGGCAACGCCTGCAGCACGAGGCCCTGGCCGACGACGCGGCGCAGTTCCCGTTGCGCCTCGACGGTGGTCTGCAGCGGCGTCGAGCGGTTCGGCGCCTCGGCGATGACGATGGCCTGTCGCGACGCGTCCGGCAACGTGGCGAGCGCGTCCCGCCACGAACGCACCGCGGTGCGCACGCGCGGATCCTCGGTTGCTGCCGCGGCGGCGGGCGGCACGGGTCCATCGCCGCCCAGCGACGCGCGGAGCGAGGCGCCGTCAGCGCGCCAATCGACGACCTCCACCTCGTGCCGGCCAGTTCGCAGCAGCAGTCCCGGCAGCCGGCCGGTACCGCGGCCGAGCACCAGCACGCGATCCCCCGGCGCCGCGAACAGGTGCACCAGCACCGCCGCCAGTTCGCTGCCGATGTGGTCGGGGCCGGCACGATCGACGACTTCTCCGTCGACCGACAACCGCAGCGTCTGCGTCGCACGGTCGTAGTCCGCGGTCGCCGTTCCCGAAGCGGCCAGCAGCGTCACGGCCGCAGCGTCGACCGCCTGCGCACGCACCTGTGCCCACAGCGAACCGAGCGCGGCGACGGCGACCAGTGCAAACGTCGTCGCGGCCGGGCCACCTGCCGCCAGCGCCAGCGACGCCCCCACGGCCAGCGCGAACAGCAGGCGTGGCAGCGTCGCGGTGTCGAACAAGACCGCCGTCGGCACCACCGAGCCCAGCAGCAAGAGGCAACCGGCCACCAGCACGACCTGCCAACGCGAGGGCAAGCACCGATGCACCGACGACTGCGGCGCCGTCACAGCCAGCAGCAGGAACCCGACCGACAGTGCCTGTACGCTGGCCGGACCGAAGGCACCGAGTACCAGCGGGCGCAGCAGCGCCGCGGCAGCGGCAGCGAGACACGCGACGGCGATGCCGGCCCAGGCCCGAGCACTCGGGGTTGCCGCACCGATCGACCGGGCCACCCACAGCGCCGCGACCGCCGACTGCAGACCGACCCGCAGCGCATCGTGCCGCCCGAGGCCCGCGGCGATCGCAGCCAACAACCAGACGATGCTGACGACATCGACCGCGGCCAGCCAGCGCGCTGGGCGTGAGCGCAGCACGAGGCCAAGGCCGAACCCACACGCCGCCGCCGCCAGCCAGGCGAGCAACGGGCCACGCAGCCCGCCGGGCCCCAGACGACCGAGGGACGCGCCGGCGTCGAGCAGGAACCACACCACCGCCACCACCAGCGCCGCGAGCTGCAGCAGCGCGGGCGCAGTCCGTGGGTCCGCAAACGCCGGCCGGTACCGGGCGGCAGGGCCTTCGTTCTCGGCGACCGGCGAGACCATGCGCAGGAGGATACCCGGCTCGGCGAGCGGACCGTGGCCCAGGGCCGCGCCTCTCCCCGCGCGCCCGGGTCCATCGAGGCCGTCGGGTCGGCACTCGACCGGCGATGCTCCACCGACACGCCCTTGCGATCTTCCCATGCCAGCAGCTGGTAGGAACGCGGGTAGGCGCTGCCGGGACCGGTGCCGCTACCGCGCGGAGACCTGCACGTCGGCCAGGGTCTGGACCGCCGCTTGCGCATCGGCACTCTGCAGCAGCCGTTCCCGCACCTCGGCGCGCGACAGCAGCTTGGCGATCTCCGCCAGCGTCTTGATGTGCGCCAGCTTCTTGCTGCGCGGAATGATCAGCCCGATCACGATGCGCGCCGGCGCCCCGTCGAGGGTCTCGAATGGGATCCCGGCCGGGCTGAGACCGAGCACCGCGATCAGGTCGTCGATGCCATCGATCGCCGCATGCGGGATCGCGATGCCGTGCTCCATGCCGGTCGTCATGCTGCGCTCCCGCGCGACCAGGGCCGCCTCGACGACCGCCACCATCTGCTCCGAGTACCTGCCGGCACGAACCGGCACGCGCGCGATGGTCGCGAGCGCTGCCCACTTGTCGGCGGCCCGCAGGGGCATTTCCACGAGTTCTGGCGTGATCAGTTCGGAGAGCTTCATGGACCACTGCAGCCGCGTGAGTCACCTCACTGCGCGACCGTTGGAATGCAACCGATGCTGACGAAGCCGTGCAATCGGAAACTCGGAAACACAGACTTCCGGCTTCCTTGCATCGTGCGCGGGAAATAAAAACCATCGCCCGCCGGTCCGAGGCGGTTCCTTCGCTGCTCCGTAGCGGACTCGAGTACCCGAACAATCTGACGATGGCCGACCCCTGCGCTCGCGGTGACCTACACCTCGCCCAACCCGGTAACCCGGAACCATCGACGCCACCGGCCAGGTCCGTTCGGCCTCGACCGGTTCGCGCGGCTGCGATCGGCCTGCTGACGGCCCTCGTGCTGTCGGCGCCGACGCTGCCGGCGCAGGGGGGCACCCCGCCGCCGACCGGCCAGGAGCCCAAGCCGACGCCGCGCATGGAGATCGACGAAGCCACCGACACCATCGCGTTCTCGATGAACGAGAACAATGGCATGGAGCTGGCGGAGTTCATCAAGTGGGCGCAGGAGGTCACCGGCCGCGCGTTCACCTTCAACCTGCAGGAACTGCAGAGCGCGGGCCAGGGTGCTGGCCAGGTCAGCTTCCTCGGCACGCTGCGCATCAAGCGCGAGCGCTTCAAGGAGGACTTCTTCTCGTTCTTCCAGACGATGCTCTACATCAAGGGCTTCGCCGTGGTGCCGCGCGGCGAAGGCACGCTCGAGATGCTCGAGATCGTGTCGATGAGCGGTCCGCGCAATCGTGAGGTCACCAACGGCGCGCGCTACGTGACGCCCGACGAGCTGCACCTCTACCGCAACCAGACCGGCGTGCCGATCCTGACCACGGTCACGCTGAAGAACATCAACGCGACGATCGCCACCAACGCGCTGCGGCCGTTCTTCGCCAGCACCGGTTCCCCGACCGGCGGCGGCGGCCCGACGCTCGGCAACGTCGGCAACAACACGGCGATGCTGATCCAGGGCTTCGGCCCGCAGGTCTACGCAGCCGTCAAGCTGCTCGAACTCGTCGACGTGCCGATCGAGGCGCCGAACCTGGTCGTGCAGGTCGTCATCCTCGAACACCAGGCACCGGAGGAGATCGAGCCGATCCTGACCGAGGTGCTCGAGAGCCGCAGCCGCATCCGCCAGCAGGTGCTGCAGGAGCAGGGTGCGGTCGCCGGCAACGCTCCCGGCTCCTCGGGCCAGCCCCAACTCAAGGTCGTCGTGCACAGTTCGCAGAAAGCGCTGGTGCTCAGCGGCGCGCAGGAACAGGTGCGCGAGGCGCTGGACCTGGTGGCGCGGCTCGACGTTCCCGGCACGCCGATCGACGGCGATGCCAGCGTGATCCACCTGAAGAACGTGCTGGCCGACGACCTGCGCACGACGCTGAACACGTTCATGCAGGAGGACAACCAGGCCGAGACCGCCGCCGCAGCGCCGACCGGTGCGGGCGCCTCGGCCGCACGCCGCACGCGCAAGACCGTCATCCAGGCCCACAAGGAGAGCAACAGCCTGCTGGTGTCCGCCGCCGGCACGAAGTGGACCCAGATCCAGACGCTGATCGACAAGCTCGACCGGCGCCAGCCGCAGGTGCTGATCGAAGCGGCGCTGGTCGAACTGACCACCGGCGACCTCGACCGCTTCGGCGTCGAGCTCGGCCTGTTGGACCTGAAGAACAGCGGCAAGTTCACGCGCGGCTTCGGCTTCTCGAGCTTCGGCCAGTCGGCGTTCCAGGACACCAACGACAACGGTCTGCCCGACACGCGCCTGCCCGACTTCACGAACCCGCTGCAGGGTCTGACCGGCGGCATCATCAGCGGCGGCGACTTCGCGGTCCCGTTGCTGCTGAACGCGCTGTCGACCGACGACAAAGCGAACATCCTGTCGCTGCCGAGCGTGCTGGTGAACAACAACGAGACGGCGATCGTCAAGACGGAGGAAGAGCGCCCGACGACGACCCAGAACCAGGGCACGGCGACGACGTCGAGCGGCGTCGGCGCCCCGCGGCAGGCCGGCATCACGCTGGAGATCTCGCCGACGATCTCGCCGAACAACTACCTGCGGCTGAACATCAGCCTGGAAGTGAGCCGCTTCGTCGGCGCGTTCGATCCGAACTCGGTCACCGGCGGCGGCGTCACCCTGCGCCGCACGATCAAGACCCAGGTGACGATGCCGAGCGACGCGACGATGGTGCTCGGCGGCGTGATCGAGGACTCCGAGTCGCACAGCGACGGCGGCATCCCGATCCTGAAGGACATCCCGTTGCTCGGCATCCTGTTCCGCAAGAGCGAGGACACGACCAACAAGACCAACCTCTACTTCTTCGTCACGCCGACGATCCTCGACGAGGACGACTTCCAGGACCTCTGGCACCTCAGCCTGCAGAAGAAGCTCGAGGCCCAGGACTACATCGGCGAACGCCGCCTGCGCCTGATCGACCGCAACTGGAAAGGCAGCCAGGCGCGCACGCTCGAGGACGCCGGCACCACGGTCGAAGACCTCGACGCGCAGGGCGAATACGAGATGCCGACCTACCGCCGCACGCCGCAGGGCGCTCCCCCGGCGGCGGGCAACTCGAGCGGGCCGAACGCGCCGACCGACGGAGCGACCCCCCGATGAGCGACGCGATCACGCCCGTGCTGGGGCAGGACCGGATCCGCGAGGGCCTGCTGCGCAAGGCAGGGCTCACGGCCGCGCAGATCGAAGACGCGCTGCGCACCGAACGCGAGACCGGCCAGCAGCTCGACCAGGTCCTGGTCAGCAAGAACATGCTGCCCGAGGCCAAGTGCCTGCAGTTCTTCGGCGAACTGCTGGGCCTCGAGTTCCGCCCAAGCCTCGAAGGCGTCGGCGTGCCGGGCGTGTTCATCCACCAGATCCCGGTGCAGTTCGCGCGCACGCACGGCCTGATCGCCGTCGAAGACACCGGCACGCTGCTGCGCGTCGCCACCCACCGGCCGCTCGAAGTGCAGCCGATGGACGACCTCGCGACCCTGCTCGGCCGCGAGATCGAAGCCGTGCTGGCACCGCGCGGCGAGGTCGCGAACCTGATCAATCGCGCCTACCGGCACAAGGCCGACGGCGTCGACGAGGCACTGCAGGACGTCAAGGACACCGACATCGTCAGCATCGCGGAGAACATCCACGAGTCGGAAGACCTGCTCGACGCGAACAAGGCGCCGGTCATCAAGCTGGTGAACATGCTGCTGTTCCAGGCCCTGAAGCTGCGGGCCTCGGACATCCACCTGCAGCCCTATGCCGACCGGCTCCAGGTGCGCATGCGCATCGACGGCGTGCTCTACGACATGGAGTCGGTGCCCAAGCGCGCGCAGGAAGCGATCATCTCGCGCGTCAAGGTCATGGGGAAGATGGACATCGCCGAGCGCCGCATGCCGCAGGACGGCCGCGCTTCGATCCGCGTCGGCGACGGTGACGTCGACGTGCGCATCAGCACCGTTCCCGTGGCGGGTGGCGAACGCGTCGTGTTCCGCATCCTCGACAAGACGACCAAGATCTACTCGCTCGAACAGATCGGCCTGACCGAGGACAGCCAGCGCACGATCAACCGCTACATCAACTACAGCCACGGCGTGATCTTCGTCACCGGCCCCACCGGCTCCGGCAAGACGACGACGCTCTACGCCTGCCTCGACGCGATCAACGCCCCGAGTCTGAACATCCTGACCATCGAGGACCCGGTCGAATACAACCTCGACGGCATCAGCCAGGTGCAGGTGAACACCAAGAAGGGTCTGACGTTCGCCGCCGGCCTGCGTTCGTTCCTGCGCCAGGATCCCGACGTGATGATGGTCGGCGAGGTGCGCGACAACGAGACGGCCGACATCGCGATCCGCGCGGCGCTGACCGGCCACCTGGTGTTCTCGACCGTGCACACCAACGACTCCGCGTCGACCGTGACACGCCTGATCGACATCGGCGTCGAGCCCTACCTCGTGTCGTCGTCGCTGCTGCTCGTGATCGCCCAGCGCCTGCTGCGCACCGTCTGCCCCAACTGCCGCGAGCCGGTGACACCCAACCAGCAACAGCGCTACTTCCTCGAGGACCTGAAGCTGACGCCCGACCAGTTCCCCGACGGCAAGCTGATGATGGGCCGCGGCTGCGACGAGTGCTTCCGCTCCGGATTCGCCGGCCGCACCGCGATCTACGAGATCATGCCGATCGACACCCAGATCCAGGAACAGATCGTCAACAAGGCCACCGCCAGCCAGATCAAGCGCGGCGCGCTCGAACGCGGCCTGTTGACGCTGCGCATGGACGGCGTCACGAAGCTGCTGCAGGGCATGACGACGCCAGAAGAAGTCCTGCGCGTGACCCAGCTCGACGTCGTCTGAGCGAACCGCATGCCGATCTTCGAGTACAAGGCAATCGACGGGGACAGCAGGCAGAAGCGCGGCATCATCGATGCGGACACGTCGCGCGACGCGCGCCTGAAGCTGAAACGCGAACGGCTGTTCGTCACCGACATCCGCGAGGCCAAGGCCAAGAAGACCGGCGGCGTGCGCATCCGCGGCGTCACCGGCGTCGACTTCCCGAACAAGCAGCGCACCGAGCAGGTGGCCGCGGTGACGCGACAGATGGCCGCGCTGCTGCAGGCCGGCATCCCGCTCGCCGAAGGCCTGCGCATGATCATCGAGCAGGCGCCGGACAAGAAGATCGAGAGCGCGTTCCGCGACATCCGCGAGAAGGTCACGCAGGGCATGCCGTTCGGCGACGCCGTGCTGCAGCATCCCGCCTACTTCACCGACCTCTACTCCAACATGGTGAAGGCCGGCGAGTCGTCCGGCGCACTCGACAAGGTGCTGATCCGCCTCGCGGGCTTCCTGCAGGCGCAGACCCGGCTGAAGAACAAGGTCGGCGCCGCGCTGATCTACCCGATGATCATGATGACCGTCGGCGCGATCGTCGTCGCGGTGCTGATGACCTTCGTGGTGCCGCGCGTCACGCAGCTGATCAAGGGCCGCGGTCAGACCCTGCCGCTGCCGACCAAGATCCTGATCACCTGCTCGGACTTCCTGGTCAACTACTGGCTGTTCGTCGGCGTCGGCGCCCTGTTCGTCATGATCGGCTTCCAGCTGTTCATCCACAGCGAGCGCGGCAGCCTGCTGTTCGATCGCTTCAAGTTGCGCATCCCGGTCTTCGGCGACCTGATGCGCAAGCAGTCGATGGCGCGCTTCTCGATCACGCTCGCCACCCTGCTGCGGTCCGGCGTGCCGGCGCTGCAGGCGATCCAGGTGACGAAGAGCGTGCTGGACAACAAGGTCCTGCAGAACGCCCTGCAGGTCGTCCAGGACCGGGTCGTCGAGGGCACCGACATCGCGACACCGATGAAGATGTCGGGCGCATTCCCGCCCACCGTCTCCTACATGGTCGGCGTCGGCGAACAGGCGGGCAACCTCGAGGAGATGCTCGAGCGCATCGCCGGCACATACGACGAGGAAGTCGACCTCGCGACGCAGAAGCTGACGTCGGTGATCGAGCCGGTGATCATCGTGCTGCTCGCCATCATCGTCGCCGGCATCGTCATCGCGATCGTCATGCCGCTGATGCAGCTGCAGAAGGCGCGGTGAGCTGGAGGGCCGACCGGCTCGACCGGCTCGACCCCGCCTCGCCGCAGCGTCCGCCTACTGCATGAACAGGATCTCGCGGTACTTCGGCAGCGGCCACTCGGCGTCGTCGACCATGGTCTCCAGCACGTCGGCGACCTCGCGCAACTTCGCCATGACCGGCACCACGCGATCGCGGTAGATCCTGGCATGCTCCTGCGCCGAGCCGGTGTGCTGTTCGGCGTGCTCGAACACGCCCGTCAACTCGTCGATCACCACCACCATCGACTCGATGCGGTTCGACATGTCGCGCAACCGCCGCTCCTGCACCTTGACGTCGACGCCGGCCTGCTTGGCCGCGAGCAGGCTCTGCGCCACGGTCAGCTGCCACTTCTGCGCCGCCGGCAGCAGCATCGTGCGGGCGATCGACAGGGCACTCTGGCCCTCGATCGCGATCGCCTTGCTGTAGGCCTCGAACATGATGTTCATGCGCGACTCGGCTTCCTTCGCCGACAGCACCGCGAACCGCTCGAACAGATCGATGTTCTTCGGCGCGCAGAAGGTGCCGATCGCGTCGACCGCGTTGCGCAGGTTGGGCAACCCGCGCCTGTCGGCTTCGGCATGCCACTCGCTCGAGTAGCCGTTGCCGTTGAACAGGATGCGCTTGTGCTTGCGCAGCAGATCGACGACCACCTCGTTGACGGCGGCTTCGAGCCCCTTGCTGGCCTTCTGCCGCTCGATCTCGTTGGCGATGTGCGCCAGCGAATCGGCGACGATGGTGTTCAGCACCGTGTTCGGTTTCGCCGTCGCCTGGCTGCTGCCGACCGCGCGGAACTCGAACTTGTTGCCGGTGAAGGCGAACGGCGAGGTGCGGTTGCGATCGGTGGCGTCGCGCGGCAGCGACGGCAGCACCGAGACACCGAGCCGCATCGTGTCCTTCTTGCGTTCGTTGCCGCGGGCGGTGCCGGCGATCAGGGCGTCGATGATCTCGGTCAGCTGCTCGCCGAGGTAGATCGACAGGATCGCCGGCGGCGCCTCGTTGGCGCCTAGGCGATGGTCGTTGCCGGCGTGGGCGATCGTGACCCGCATCAGGTCGGCGTGCAGGTCCACGGCACGCATGATCGCGGCGATCATCACCATGAACCGCATGTTCTCTTCCGGCGACTTGCCGGGCTCGAGCAGGTTCTCGCCGGTGTCGGTCGACAGCGACCAGTTGTTGTGCTTGCCGGAGCCGTTGATGCCCTGGTACGGCTTCTCGTGCAGCAGGCAGTGGAAGCCATGCCGCTGCGCGACGTGCTTCAGCACCTCCATGCAGATCATGTTGTGGTCGACGGCGATCGTCGAACGCTCGAAGATCGGCGCCAGCTCGTATTGGCTCGGCGCGACCTCGTTGTGCCGCGTCTTGACCGGCACGCCGAGCTTCCACAGCTCGAACTCGGTCTCCTGCATGTAGGCCAGCACGCGCGGCGCGATCGAGCCGAAGTAGTGGTCCTCGAGCTCCTGGCCCTTCGGCGGCTTGGCGCCGAACAGCGTGCGTCCGGTCGCGATCAGGTCCGGCCGCAACAGGTAGAAGTCGCGGTCGATGAGGAAGTACTCCTGCTCGCAGCCCAGCGTCGGGTAGACGAACGTCACCCGTTCGTCGCCGAGCACCCGCAGCAGCCGCACCGCTTCCCGATGCAGCGCCTCCGAACTGCGCAGCAGCGGCGTCTTCTCGTCGAGCGCCTCACCGGTCCACGAGCAGAACGCGGTCGGGATGCAGAGCGTGGCGCCGTTGCGCGTCTCGCGGATGAAGGCCGGCGACGTCGGGTCCCACGCCGTGTAGCCGCGCGCCTCGAAGGTCGCGCGCAAGCCGCCACTCGGGAACGAACTGGCGTCGGGCTCGCCCTTCACCAGCGCCTTGCCGCTGAACTCCATCAGCACATTGCCACCCTCGAGCGTGGCGAAGCTGTCGTGCTTCTCGGCGGTCGAGCCGGTCATCGGCTGGAACCAGTGCGTGAAGTGCGTCGCGCCGCGTTCGACCGCCCATTCCTTCATCGCGTTCGCGACCTGGTCGGCGAGCGCGGGATCCAGTTCCTGGCCGTGCTCCATGCACGAACGCAGGGCCCGGAACGCGCTCTCGGACAGGCGGGCGCGCATCTGGTCGGCGCCGAACACGTTGGCGCCGAACATCAGCGGCACGTTGCTGGAGCGGTTCTCCGTGGCGATCGGAGACTTGTGGGCGATGAGCTGGATGGCGGCGGCGCGCGCAGCGGCTGACACGGAACGACCTCCCGGGAATGTGTGTGGACGGCAGCGACGAATCGCCGGCGAGAAGCGCGCACACTAGCGACCACCCACCGCGAAAGCACGCGAGCCGAGGTTGCGACGCGCACCGTGCGGCGTAGCTTCAGGGCGTGTTCAAGAACGCCTCGATCCGCGTGCTTTGCCTCGCCTCGCTCGCCGCCTGCGCGAGCGCACCACCGTTGCCGCCGCCGCCGATCCAGGTGGCGGTCGACTACGCGTTCGCCGACGGCGCCGTCGAGATCTCTGCACACCCTGTGGACAAGGCTCCGCCGGAGGACTGCAAGTCCGTGCGATGCGAAGTGTTCGCGTTATCGGACACGCCGGCGATCGGCTCCGTCGAACCGCAGCTCGCCGCGGTGCTCGCCGAGGGTGGCGCACCGTTCCGCGCGACTTCGTCGCTGCCGCCGGCGACACGTTGGGCCAGCCCCGCCGTGGCCATCGACACCGGGCACAGGGTGGGCAGTGCCGACGCCGTGCTGTCGCCGACCGTGGCGCCGACCTTCCGGCTGGCCGATCCGAGCCTGCCCGGGATCTACTGTGAGTGGACCGATGCGGGCGTGCGCGTGTGCTTCGACACCGCCGCCGGCGCCGAGCCCGGCAGCGAGCGCGCCGTGCTGCGGCAACCGCTGACCGAAGCGTCTTCGGGCCTGTTGTTCGTGCCGGTCGCACCAGCAGGGCGCGGCGGCGTTGCCGGCCATGCGCTGGTGCTGACGGTCACCGGCGCGGCAGCTCCCGAAGTTGCCGCCGCGGCTCGGCAAGCCGCCCGGGCCGCCGCGCGGCGGCCGGCGGTGCCGGCCGCCGCGACCTGGCAATGGCGCCTCGCCGCCAATTCGATCGGTGCCGAGCCGCGCCGCGCGGCGATGCTGGCCGTCGCCGCGCAACTCGAACTGCCGCAGTGCACGGACATCCTGCTGGCGGCCGACGAGCCACACCTGATCGCGATCGGCACCCAGCTGACCCGGCTCGATGCGAGCGCGAACGACTACGCGTGGGCGTTCCAGCGCGCCATGTGGACGGGCCTGCTCCCGGGCATGCAGCGCGACGCCCTGCCACCCGGACTGCGCGCGGCCGTGATCCGCCGTCTGGGCGCCGTCGCGGCGGAACCCACCACCTTGCAGTTGCACCTGCTGTCCGACCGCGACGCGGCAGCGTTCCTCGCCGCCCTGGTGGCGGAGAACGTGTACGCGCTCGACGACCGTGATCCCGTGCATCGCGTGCAGGCACACGACTGGCTGCTGGCGCACGACCATACGATCGCCGGCTACGAGCCACTCGCGCCCGCCGCGGCGCGCACGGCTGCGCTGCGGGCGCACCAGCGCTCGGAGTCGCCGCAATGACCGCCGGTCCGTCGCGCCGACCGCGTTGGCGACGCTGGCTCTGGTGGACGTGTGTCCTGCTGGTCGCCGCGCGCCTGCTGTTGGCGCTGCTGTTGCCCTGGCTGCTCGGCCTCGGCGCCCACGCGGCCGGACTGCAACTCGACTACCGGGCCGCGCAGTTGTCGCTGTCGGGCCTGAGCTTGCGGCTCGACGACGTCGTCCTGCGGGATGCGGCCGCCCTCGACGCGCCGCCGCTGCTCACCGCGCAGGAAGTGTTCGTCGACGCTTCCACCTGGCAGCTGCTGCACGGGCAACTGGTGGTCGTCGACGTCGCGCTGACCGGGAGCCGGATCCATGTCGTGCAGGACGCCGAGGGCCGCCTACGCCTGCCAGCGGCGTGGCAAGGCGACGCACCAATGCCCGCTCCCGTCGTCGAGGCACCCGCAGCACCGCTGCGCTTCGATGCTCCCGTGCAGGTGGTCGCCGCGCGCGTCGACGACCTCCAGTTCGTGCTGGACGACGCCGCCACGGCGACGCAGACGCGGTTCACCTTCGATGCCGCGATCGCCGACCTCGGCCGCACGGACCGCCCCGGTTCGCTCACCGTGCACCTGTTCAGCCCCGGCCGGCTCGACCGCCTGGACCTGCAGGCGAACCTCACGCTGCGTGGCGAACACGCCGAGGCGACGTGGCAGGCGGCCGTGCGCGGGCTGCGACCGCCGAGCCTGCCGTGGTTCGACGATCCACGCGGCCCAGGCGAACACCACGTCGTCGGCCTCGACCTCGACGGCAAGGTCGAGGCCTCGGTCGCGCAGGCCGGCTCACTGCCGACGCTCGCCTCGACCCTGCACCTGCGCGCCCAGCTCGACGAACGGGAGCAACTCGCCGTCGACCTGCAGGCCGGGCCCTCCCGCACGACCGCGGACCATTGGGACCTGCCGATCCAGCTGTCCGTTCGCGGCGACGACCTCGTCGACGAACTGCGCCTCGTCGACACGCACCTCACGGCCACGCGCGACGAGACGCAGCTGGCCGGTGCACTGCGCATCGCCGGCGCGAACCTGCGACGCCTGCAGCCGTGGCTCACTTCGATGGGTGTGACGATGCCGACCGCCGGCCTCGGTCTGCAGGCGAAGCTCGCGGTGGCACTTCGCCAGGACGGCGTCACCGCCGAGGTCACCGACCTCACCGCGGGCGAAGGCGAACACCAGCTCGTGCTGCCGCAGTTCGCCCTGCGCGACGTGCGATCCGACGGCACCGGCCTGCACATCGGCGCCATCGCCGCGGCGGGGCCACACATCGGCATCCAGATCACGGCCGCCGGAGAGCTCGACGTGCTCGGCGTGCGGCTCACCTCACCAACCGTCCGCTCGGCCTCGACGGCCACCCCGCCGGCTCCCGAAGCCGCTCCGTTCGTGTGGCCGCAGCTGGCCGTCGACCACCTCGCATGGCGCGACATCGACCTGCAGCTGGTCGATCACTCGTTCCCCACGCCGGCGCCATTGAATCTCGGCGTCGAGCTCAGCGGCGAGCAGCTGGTGCTCGGACGCGGCGCCGCACCCGGCAAGCTCGCGGCGAAGCTGCGGGTGCCGGACGCGATCGACCTACTGCGAGCCGACGTCGAGATCACGCCGTCGACCGACGCCGTTGCCGCCGAGTGCCAGGTGAAGGGCACCGGCATCTCGGCGCGCAGCATGACCCCATGGCTGCAGCGAGCCGGCATCGCGCCCATGCTGCAGGACGGCGCGCTGCGCGCGTTGCTGTCGGCGACGGTCACGGCCGGGCCCTCGGCGCTGCACGCCTCGGCGCGGCTCGACAACGTGCGCTTCGAGGACGGCGGCGAAGTGCTGCTGAGCTTGCATCACGTCGACGGCCGCGACCTGACCGCAGGGACGGCGCTCGACCTCGGCTCGTGGACCGCGGACGAACCCTACCTGGTCGTGCACCGGCAAGCCGACGGCACGCTGGCGGCACTCGGCCTCCAGTTCGGTGCGACCCCGCCGGCGCCAGCCGTCGGCAGCCAGCCACCGCCGCCTGCCGCTGCCGCCGCCGAACTCCACCACGGCGCGATCGAGCTGCGCCGCGGCGTGCTGCGCTGGATCGACGCGAGCCGCCCCGAGACCGCCGACGTGTCGCTCGGCATGGACCTGCGGCTCGATCCGCAGGCCGGCGACCAGCCGACGGCCTTCCGCAGCGAACTGCGCCTGGAGCCGGGCATCGGCAAGCTCGGCATCACGGGTTCCCTTGCGCGCGCCGCCGACGGCGGCCAGCTCGACGTCACCCTGGCCGGCGAACGCCTGCGCGGTGCCGGCCTGCAGGCACTGCTGCCAGCGCACATCGCCTGCACGCTCGAAGACGGCCTGCTGCGCGCGGGCCTTCGGGTGCAGTGGCACACCAGCCCCGCGCTCGCCGTCACCGTGGCCGCCGAGGGCCTGTCGCTGCAGGATCGTGGCACGGAGCTGTTCGCCCTCGATGCGCTCGAACTGCAGCTGCCCGAGGTCTCGGCCGAACGAGTGCACGTGGCCAGCGCGACGATGCACGGCTTGCGCGCCGCCGCGGCGTCGACACCGCTCGGGCTGCAGCTGCTCGGGCTGCGCATCGGGCCCGCCGCCGCCACGCCGGCACCAGCCCAGGCGACCGCCGACGCCACGCCCGTGCCCGCCGCGCGCGGCATGCCGCTGCCGGCCCTGCGCCTCGACGCGCTCGACCTGCAGATCGAACGTCTCGTCTGGCGCGAGCGCGGCGACGTCGACGGCGAACCGCTGACTGCCATGGCACACCTCACGCTGGTCGAGCCCTGGGCGACGGCCGCCGATCCGACGGCGACAGCACCGTGCCGGTTGCTGCTGCAGGCGAGCGCCGCCCCGCTCTGCCAGGCCGCCCGACTCGAAGCGCAGCTGGCGCCGTTCGCCATCGCGCCGACGCTCGACCTCGCGGTGCAGCTCAGCGGCATCGACACGACGGCGCTGACGCGCGTGCACCCGAGCCTCGCCGGCACCGTGACCGGCACCTGCACCGCGGCCGAGTTCGCCACCTCGATGCACGGCCGCCTCGATCTGCGCCGACGCGATCCACTTCGCTTCGACCTGGGCAACCCGTTCGGCGGCGAACTGATGTTCGAAGCGACCGAACTGAAGGCAGCCGCCGCCGGCCCGAGCCTGTTGCGCGTCGACGAGATCGCCGTCGACCTGCGCGCCTTCGATCCGCGTAGCGGCGATGTGCTGCTGCGCAGCATCGAAGTCGAAGGGCCACAGCTGCAGGTCGAGAACACGCCGGCCGGCCTCGAGCTGATGGGCCTGCGTCTCCCGCCACCGCCGGCCGCCGAGCCGACCGCGAACCAAGCGACGGTGGCGGCACCGCGGGCGCCGGCACCCGTCGGCCCGGCCCCGGAGCTGGCCGTCGACCGCGTGCAGGTGCAAGGTCTCGCGCTGACCTTCACCGACCGCACGACCGAGCCGCCGACCGTGCTGCCGCTGACGGACAGCGACCTCAAGGTGCAGAACCTGTCGACGCGGGCGCAGACGCAACCGCGCCCGATCGCGTTCACCATCGCCCTGCACGGTGGCAATGTGGCGCTCGAACGCCGCGTGCTGCGCAGTTCCGCGCTCGCCGGCCTGCTCGGTTCGGCGGCCGAGGCCCTGACGGGCAGCGCCGACCGGTACGAGATGGAGCAGCGACCGCTGGTCGACGAGATCTCGATCGCCGGCCAGGTGCAGCTCTTCCCGCGCCCCACCGGCGAGGCCCGCATGGCCGTCGACGGTTTCGAGTTGCCGGCGCTGCGCGGCCTGGGCAAGGCGGCAGGCGTGGACATCGCCGACGGCATCTTCGACCTCCAGTCCGATGTGCTGCTCCGCGGCGCGTCCGGGATCGATCTGCGCGCTCGGCCCACGTTCACCTTCCTGTCGTTGAGCGAACCACCCGGCGGACCGCTGTCCACCTACCTGAAGCTGCCGGCACCGCTCGACACGGTCCTGTTCGCCCTGCGCAACGAGAACGATGAACACGTGTTGCCGCTGCACCTGCAGCTGCCGGCCGAGGGTCTCAGCGGCGGCGCCGTCGGCGAAGCCGCGGCCGAGGCACTCGTACGCCTGCTCGCCGATGCCGTCGCCAGCGCCGCGTTCCGTGTCACCGGCGTCGTCACCGGCGCCGTCGGGCTCGGCGGCGCCACCGACCTGAGCCAGCTGACCGGCACGCTCGACTTCGCCGCCGGCGACCCTCTGCCGTCCGGCGGTTCCCTCGATGCCGTGCTGGCTGCCGTCGCCGACGACCCGGACCTGGTGATCGTGCTCCACCACGAACTCGGCCACGGCGATCTCCGTCGCGCCGCGCAACTCGCCAGCCCGCCGCCCGACACGGTCGCCGACGCTGTGGCGCAGCTGCAGGTGGCACACTCGCTGCTGCTGCACGAACGCGAACAGCAGGCCAGCCGCACCGCCGCACTCTACGGCGCCGGACGCATGCAGGAGGCCCTGGCGCAACTCCGCCGCTTGCAGCAGACCGATGCACGCCTCGGTGCCCTGCAGCAGACGCAGGAGGCGGCACTGCGCATGCAGCTGGGCGCAAGCGACCGTGCGATCCGCCGGCAGACGCGTGATGCCGCCGTGGCGATGGCGACGAACCGGCTCGAAACCGTGCAGCAGCAGATCCGCGCGCGCCTGGCCGACACCGCACTGCAGCGCGTCGAATGGCGCCCGCCGCGCGGCGTCGAGACCGCCGGCCTGTCCGCCGGCGGCCGGGTGGTGGCGACCGTGCGCCGGCGCAAGGCGCCGTGAACCACCAGGGACGGCTTTTGTACAAGCCCCCCCGTGGCCGTCGGTCGATGAATCCCCTTCAATGACCACACGCCGGGCTGGCCCGCCCGACCCGAACCGACCCATGGCACGGAACCACGCGCACACCTTCTTGTCCGGACTGCTCCTGCTGCCGTCGCTGGTGCTCGCCCAGACCTCGGTACAGAGCCCACAGACGCCGGCCCGCACCGTCGAGTCGGTGCAGCGGCTGACACGGATCACGCAGCAGGCAGCGAAGCTCGACGCGCTGCTCGAGCGCAGCCTGCGGCGGACCGGCGAGCAAGCGCTGCCGATGGTCGACGACGCCACGTTCGTGCGGCGCGCCTACCTGGAGGTCGTCGGCCGGATCCCGACCCTGGCCGAGACCGAGCTGTTCCTCGCCGACCAGTCGCCGACCAAGCGCAGCGAGTTGTGCGATCACCTGCTCGATGCACCGGGCCACACCAGCCACTTCGTCAACTTCTGGTTCGACCTGCTGCGCGTGAAGTCGCGCCAACAGGCGCTGAGCGGCGAGCCGTTCGCGCACTACCTGCGCGAAGCGGTGCGACAGGACAAGCCGTACGACCAGATGGTGCGGGAACTGCTGGTCGCCGAGGGAGCCGGCCACAAGGCGGGCAACGGCGCGACCGGCATGCTGCTGCGCGACACCAACATGCCGCACGACGCGATGGCGAACGTGCTGCGCCTGTTTCTGGGCACCCGTTTGGAATGTGCGCAGTGCCACAACCACCCGTTCGACATCTGGACCCAGAAGCAGTTCTACGAGATGGCCGCGTTCTTCGGCGGCATCCGCTACCGGGAGGACACGCTGCCCAACCTCGTCGGCCTGCGCACCGAACTGGCCCAGGCCGACGACCGCACGCGCCAGCAGGCGCTGCAGCTCGTGCGGCGCATGAACCAGGGCATCGACGGCAACGGCAGCGGCGTCGAGAAGCTGCCGGGTGACTACAAGTACGCCGACGCCAAGCCAGGCGACCCGATCACGGCGAGCACGATCTTCGGCGCCGCCGTGAAGCTGCGCAGCCCGACCGGCAAGACCAAGCCACCACGCAACGAGCGCGCCCAGCGCGGTCGCACGCCGCCGGCGCCCGAGATCGACTCGCGCGCGTCGCTCGCCGACTGGTTGACCAGCCCGAAGAACCCACGCTTCGCGCGCGTGATCGCCAACCGCATGTGGGCCCGGACGTTCGGCCTCGGCCTCGTCGAGCCGATCGACGACTGGCGCAAGGACACCACGGCGGTGCATCCCGAGCTGCTGGACGCACTCGAGAAGATCCTGGTCGAACTCGACTTCGACCTGCGGCAGTTCGAGCGCGTATTGGTCAACACCCAGCTGTTCCAGCGCGAGTCCACCAACGCCGACGATGCCGACACGGCGTTCACGTTCCGCGGGCCCCTGTTGCGCCGCATGACGGCCGAGCAGGTGTGGGACTCGCTGCTGACGCTGGTGTTCGACGACATCGACGACCGCCTGCGCGAAACCGACGAACGCGCCAAGCCCGTCTACGAGCAGTACGCCGAACTGGCGCAGGCCGATGCGAAGGAGCTGATCGCGTTGGTCGAGAGCCGCCGCGGCCAGACGATGCAGCAGCAGCGACGCCAGGAGCAGACCGAGGCAGCCCGCCGCGAACTCGCGGCCGATGCCGAGCTGCAGAAGCGGGCCCGGCCGCTGCTGCGGCAGCTGGCCGAGGCCCGCCGCAACGCCGACCAGCCGCGTGTGGCCGAGATCGCCGAAGAGCTGCAGCGCATGGGTCTGCCGCTCGGCCAGCGCTCCGCGCGCGGCCGTGAGGGCGACCTCGTGCGCGCGAGCGACCTGCCGCAGCCAGCCCCGCCGGGCCACCTGCTGCGGCAGTTCGGCCAGTCCGACCGCGAGACGGTCGACGCGGCATCGACCGCGGCGACCGTGCCCCAGGTCCTGACCCTGCTGAACGGCTTCCTCGACCAACGCGTGCTCGAAGGTCGCTCCGCGCTGCGGGCCGACCTCGAGACCGCCATCGACGGCGAACGCCGCGTCCGCGTGGCGTTCCTGACCACGCTGAACCGCGAGCCTACCGGCGACGAGCTGCGCGACTGGCGCCGCGCGATCGCGATCGACGGCGAAGCAGCGATCAAGGATCTGGTGTGGGTGCTGTGCAACAGCAACGAGTTCCGCTTCGTCCGCTGAAACCGAGGACATCCCGATGAGCCTTCGTGACCTCTCCCAGGCGGCCGATCTCGACACCCGCCGCAGCTTCGTCAGCGGCGTCGCCCGTTCGCTGCTGGGCGTCGGCGCCGCCGCCATGTTCGGGCCGTCCGCCATCGCCCGCGCGCTGGGCCAGGATCCGGTCGCGCCGGTGTTGGGGCACGCGACCGCCAAGCACGTGATCTACCTGTTCCTACGCGGTGGCATGAGCCACCTCGACACGCTGGATCCGAAGCCCGGCAAGAGCACGCAGGGACCGGTCGAAGCGCTGCGCACGCGCGCCGACGGGGTGCTGGTCGGCCAGTACCTGCCCAAGCTCGCCGAGCAGATGGACAAGGTCTGCATCGTCAGCTCGATGTCGAGCAAGCAGGGCGCGCATCCGCAGGCTCAGTACCTGATGCGGACCAGCTACGAACTGCGCGGCACGATCCAGCACCCGAGCCTCGGCGCCTGGTGCAACCGCCTGGCCGGGCGCCAGAACCCGACCCTGCCCGGCCACGTCCTGATCGGCGGCGCCGCCGACATGCCGAGCGCGGGCTTCTTCCCGCCCGAGTTCCAGGCTTTGCCGATCGGCAGCGCCGAAGACGGCCTGCAGAACGCCCACCTGCCGCGCGGCGTCGACGAGGAGCGCTTCCAGCGCCGGCTGCGACGACTCGAGGAACTGAACGCCGCCTTCGCCAGCAAGCACGAGCCGCGCGACGTCGCCGCCTACAGCAAGGCCTACGACGAAGCCGTTCGGCTGATGCGCAGCAGCGACCTGACGGCCTTCGACATCGAACTGGAGACGCAGGCGATGCGCAGCTGCTACGGCGAGACCCAGTTCGGTTCCGGCTGCCTGCTCGCCCGCCGCCTGGTCGAACACGGCGTGCGCTACGTCGAGGTCGTCAGCGATGGCTGGGACACGCACTCCGACAACTTCGACCGCCTCGGCGATCTCGTACCGGCGATCGACCAGGGGCTGTCGGCGCTGCTCGCCGACCTCGATGCGCGCGGCCTGCTGCGCGAGACCCTGGTGGTGCTCGCGACCGAGTTCGGCCGCACGCCCGACATCGACCAGGACCAGGGCCGCAACCACTACCCGAAGGCGTTCAGCTGCCTGCTGGCCGGCGGTGGCATTGCCGGCGGCCAGCGCTACGGCAGGACCGACGACGAAGGTCGCGAAGTCGAATCGGATCCGGTGTCGATCCAGGACTTCAATGCGACGATCGCACACGCGACCGGCCTGCCGCTGGACTACGTCGTCACCTCGCCGAGTGGCCGCCCCTTCAAGGTCGCCGACAAGGGTGTGCCGATCACGTCGATCTTCGGCTGATCGCGCACCGCCACCGACTCCTCTCCACCCCGTCTCCACCACCCGATGCACGTGCGTTTCCTGTCGCTGTCCGCCGTCCTGTTCGCCTCCCTCGCCGCCACCGCCCAGGAAGGCAAGGCATCCCCCGTCGACTTCCAGAAGCAGATCTGGCCGATCCTCGAGAAGCGCTGCATCGACTGCCACTCGACCGCGCACGCCGGCCCGGACGGCAAGCTGAAGAAGCCGAAGGGCGGTGTGGTGCTCGACAGCAAGGACGGCATCACCACCAGCAAGAAGGGCAAGCTCGTGGTCGCCAAGAAGTCGGCGAGTTCGCTGGTCGTCGAATCGATCTCGCTGCCGGCCGACGACGAAGACCGCATGCCGCCGGCGAAGAAGGGTGACCCACTGACCAAGGAGCAGATCGCACTGATCGTCAAGTGGATCGACGACGGCGCCGACTTCGGTTCCTGGACCGGCAAGGCGAAGGCGAAGGACGGCGACAAGGAGCAGGAGAAGGACGGCGACAAGGGCAAGGACAAGACCGACAAGGGCAAGGGTGGCAAGAAGGACACCGGCAAGGACACGCGCACCAGCCTGGCCGACGTCGAGCGCACGCTGCAGAAGGGCCTCGCGCCGCTGCCTGCCGAGACCCTGACAGCACTCGCCGGCGGCCTGTTCACGGTGCGGAGCGTCGGCGACGACAGCCCCCTGCTGTCGGTGACCTGCGCCGGGCACAGTGACGAGGTCGACGATGCGGCGCTGGCGGCGCTGCAGCCGCTGCTGCAGCACATCGGCGAACTGGACCTCGGCCGCTCGAAGGTCTCGGACGAAGGCTGCAAGGTGCTCGCGAAGATGCCACGACTGGTCTCGCTGGACCTGCGGCAGACCCAGGTCGGCAACCACGGCACGGCCGCACTCGCCGGCTGCAAGGAACTGCGTTCGCTGAACCTGTTCGGCACCAAGGCCGGTGACTACGGCCTCGCCGCGCTGTCGGCGCTGAAGCAGCTCGAAGATCTCTACGTCTGGCAGACCGACGTCTCGGCCGCGGCGGTCGTGCGGCTGCGCGAATCGGTGCCCGGCGTGCGCGTCGTGCTGGCCGCCGAGTTGCCCGAGCCGATGGCCGACGCGCCGACGACGGGCCGCCGCCGCAACCGCTAGTGCGCGCCACCCAGCTGGCCTTCGCCGCCGCCTGGCTGGTGCTGTGCGTCGTGACCGGCTGGCTCCTGGTCGACGACCGGCTGCAGGCCGTCGAAGCGCTCGGCGTGCCGGTGATGGAGCAGCGGTTCGCGGACGTGCGGCCGATCACCGGCGCCGCCGTCGCGTTGGCCCAGGGCCTCGACCCGCTGGTCGTGAATCCGGGTGATCCCTGGGGCCGCGCGCTGAACTACCCGCGCGTCTGGCTGCTGCCAGCGATGCTCGGCGTCGGGCCGGAACACTCCGACGCGCTGGCGATCGTGCTGCTGCTGACGTTCGCTGCGGGCCTGCTGCTGCTGCTGCCGTTGGCGGACTCGCGCGGCCGCACCACCATGCTGGTGCTCTGCATGTGCTCACCGGTGACGTGGCTCGCCATCGAACGCGCCAACAACGACATCCTGGTGTTCACCCTGCTGGCGGCGGCGGCGTGGGCGCTGGCCAGGAGGCCGCGCACGGGCACCGTGTTGCTCGGCACCGCGGCCATGCTGAAGCTGTATCCGATCTTCGCCCTCGGCGGCCTGCTCGGCCTGCCCGCGCGCCGCGCCCGACGGCTCGCACCAGCGTTCGCCGCCGCGTTCGTCGGCTACCTGCTGTGGATGCGCGCCGACCTGGCGGCGATCCACAGGAACTCCTTGGCCTGGAACCGGATCTCCTACGGCATCACCCAGCTGCCCGACGCCCTGGCCGCCAACACCGGCTGGTCGCCTGGCGCCCTGCTCGGCGGTGCCGTCGCCGCCGTGGCCGGCGCGGCCGTGTCGGCATTGCTCGCGCGGCGCCGCGTCTGCCTGCCGGCGACGGACGGCCACGCCCTGCACGCATTCCGCATCGGCGCCGGCGTGTTCGTCGGCACGTTCTGCCTCGGCAGCAACTTCGACTACCGCCTGCTGTGCCTGCTGCTCGCCGTGCCCCAGGTCGTCCGTTGGTGCCAGACGAGCCGCGGCCCGGCGCGTGGTGCCGCCTGCCTCGCTGCGACCCTGATCCCCCTGCTGCTGTGGAGCATGACGTGGCGCAAGGGCTTCGCCTCCGTGTTGGGATCGCAGACGCCGGGCCTGATGCTCGACGAACTGCTGACCTGGACGCTGCTGCTGCTGCTGCTCGTCGCGTTGTGCCTCAGCCTGCCCGGCTGGCTCCTGCCGGGGCCGGACCGGGCCAACAGCCTCACGCTGCCTGCCGCCACAGAGCCGGCGGCGCCGCGCAGTGCCTGACGGCCGCGCCCGCAGCCACCCCAGCCTTCAGCGGCCGCGCCGCGCGACGGCGAGGCGCGTCGCGAACAGCCCGCCGACGACGCCGAGCACGAGGAAGGTCCACAACATCGGCCGGTAGCCGTCGACGTTCGCCGCGGTGGCGCCAGCGGCGTCGTTCAGTGCGCCGATGGCGAAGTTGCACACCGTCAGCCCGATGTTCTGCAGCATCGTCATCAGACCGTAGGCGGTGCCGAGGCGGTCCGTGGCGACGAGGTCGGCGACCAGCGGCCACAACACCGCGGGCACCGTCGTGAAGGCGATGCCGATCAGGATGTTCGAGTCACCCGGCGAGCCGCCGGCGAGCAGCGCCACGAACGACAACGGCAGCAGCACCGCGCCGATGGCGTGTACCAGCGAGCGACGATCGATCGCACCCGCGAACCAGCCCACCACCGGCGTCGCGAAGATCGTGGCCAGGAACACGTAGCTGTTCAGTTCACTCGCGGCCTCGTTGCTGAGGCCGAAGGCGTCGACGAAGTACTTGACCGCGAACGTGCTGCGGAACGGGAAGATCGCGCTGTAGAACGCGACGCACACACCGACGATCAGCCAGTATTGCCGCCCGAAGGTCAGCACCTGCCGCCACTGCACCTTGCCGGCCGCAGGCGTCGGCACGGCGAAGCCGGCGACGACGCGCCGCTCGGCAAGCTGGCTGCCGAGCGCCAGCACGGCACCGACGATCATCAGCGTCGCCGCGATCCACAACGGTGCGCCGACGCCGGCACGATACGAGCCAGCAAACCAGGTCGGCGACATGTCCGCGGCGTAGGAACCAGCGCGCGCGATCATCAGGTTGAGCCCCATCGCCAGCCCGAGTTCCTTGCGGCCGAACCACAGCCCGAGCGACGTGGTGATCGCGACGATCATCGACTCCGCTCCGAGACCGAACAGCAACCGCCCCACCGCCATGCCGAAGAACGACGTCGTCAACGCCGTGACGACGGCACCGAGCACGCACATCGCCGTGAACGCCGTCGTCGCGCGAGCCGCGCCGAACCGATCGATGAGCACGCCGCCCACCAGCACCATGAACACGTTCGGCAGGCTGTAGATGCCGTTCAGCGTGCCCAGCTGCGCGTCGCTGAAGCCGAGCTGCGTGCGCAATGCATCGGCCAACGGCCCGATGCAATCGTACACGTAGTAGTTGCCGAACATCGCCAGGCTGAGCAGCAGCAGGACGAGCCAGCGGATCGGATGGGAATGCGCAGGGGAAGCGGTCGTGGTCATCGACAGCCGGAACCATCGCACACGGCGATCGGGCGCCCGTCAGGTTCTCCGTGTCGTTGGACCGCGGGCCCCTGCCACGCGCCCGCTCACTTCCACATCTGGGCACCGATGGCGGCCGCGTTTCCTCGCCCACGCCCGTTCGCGAGGATTTGCCGGTGAAGCCGTTCGCGGCGCAGCCGCGAAGGGCGGCATCCCCGCATCCCTCGCTCCCAACAGTTCTTCCGCCTCCGGCGGAAGAAACTGGTCGGGGCGAGAGGATTTGAACCTCCGACCTTTGCGTCCCGAATCGGGTCTTTGCGAAACTGTAGAACGCGGAGAAACGCCAGAAAGAACGCCGTTCTTGGCACTCTACCAGATTCTGACGCCCAGGACAAGTAGGGACATCGAGGGACACGACGCAACGACTTACGTGCGGTATCGAGGCGCTTCTGCGGTAGTCGCTGCGGTAGTCCGTGGCACGGACGCCGCTGCTCTCGCGCCCCCTGTCAACAACTCGGCGGCCCACGCATCACACCGCGCGGCGACGCGCAGCGCATCCCTCGACTCGGCAGCGAGCCGACGTGACTCGGCGCGGTAGTGCTCCGCTCGGCTGCGCAGTTCCGCCGCCTGGATCTCGGGAACGCGGGTCACAGTTTCGCCGCCGCGCAGCGTCCACCTCGGCGCGCCATCGCCACGCATGGTTGCGGTCACGGCTC
>JBGARS010000021.1:0-58241 GCA_044230075.1 Planctomycetota bacterium
GGCGCGCTCGGTCGTGGCGGTGGTGAGTGGCGCGGGCAGCTAGCGCGTCGCCGCAGGCATCAAGGTGGTGGCGGGTCGGAGCTTCGCCGTGAAGGCGCGCAGGAACGGCGCTTCCTCGACGATCTTGTAGCCCGCGATCGACTCGCGCTTGCCCATCAGCTCGGCGAACGCCTCGATCACCCAATCGACGTGGCTCTGCGTGTAGACGCGCCGCGGCAGACACAGGCGCACGAGATCGTGGTCGGCGACGACCGGCTTGCCGGTCGCGCGGTCCGTGGAGCCGAACATCAGCGTGCCGATCTCGACGCTGCGCACGCCGCCCTGCACGTAGAGCTCGCAGGCCAGCGCCTGGCCCGGGAAGCGCTCGGGCGCGATGTGCGGCAGCATGGCGCGGGCGTCGACGTAGACCGCGTGCAGGCCGAACGGCCGCACCACCGGCACGCCGAGCCGGTCGAGGTGTTCGCCGAGGTAGTGCGCGCTCGCCTCCCGGTAGTGCAGGTAGTCGGGGTCGAGCACCTCGCGCAGCCCCTGCGCCAGCGCCGCGAGATCGCGGCCGGCGAGGCCGCCGTAGGTCGGGAAGCCCTCGGTCAGGATCAGCAGGTTCTGCACCTTCGCCGCCAGTGCGTCGTCGTTGAGGCACAGGAGGCCGCCGATGTTGACCAACCCGTCCTTCTTGGCGGAGACCATGCAGCCGTCGGCGAGGTCGAACATCGCCCGCGCGACCTTCGGCAGCGGCACGTCGCGCCAGTCGGGGTCGAGGCGGTGGATCCACCACGCGTTCTCGGCGAAGCGCGCCGCGTCGAGGAAGAACGGGATGCCGTGGCGGCGATACAGCGCGCTGACCTCGCGCAGGTTCTGCATCGACACCGGCTGGCCGCCGACCCGGTTGTTGGTGATCGTCAACAGGCCGACCGGCACGCTGCCCTGCGGCTGCGCTTCGAGCCACGCCGCGAGCTTGCCGACGTCGAGGTCGCCCTTCCACGGCGCCGCGTCGCGCAGGTCGGCGGCCTGCGGCGCGACGAAGTCGACCGCGGCGGCGCCCAGGTACTCGACGTTGGCGCGCGTGGTGTCGAAGTGCGCGTTGTTCGGCACGGCCTGGCCGGGCATCACCATCACGCCGAACAGGATGCGCTCGGCGGCGCGGCCCTGGTGCACCGGGAACACGTGCCGATAGCCCGTCAGCTCCTGCACCACCTCCTGCAGTTCGTAGAACGACCTGCTGCCGGCATAGCTCTCGTCGCCGGTCATGATCGCCGCCCACTGCTGCGCCGACATCGCGCCGGTGCCGGAGTCCGTCAGCAGATCGATCATCACGTCACAGGCGCGCAGCCGGAACAGGTTGTGGTGCGCGTCAGCGAGCAGGCGCCCGCGCTCCGCTTCGGTCGTGATGCGGAACGGCTCGACGGCCTTGATGCGGAACGGTTCGAGCACGGTCTTCATGCTCACAGCATCGCCATCGCGCCAGCCCCGGCGGAGTCGCCGCAGGACGTAGACCGGCGTGTGCGAAGTGCTGCCGCCGCGGTGCGGCAGCAGGCTCGGGCCGTCAGCGCAGCCGCAGCAACTGCTTCGCCGCGTCGGGGAGCTCCGGCGCCGCGGCGAAGCCGGGCTTGCCGAAGTCGACCTGGTAGGTCAGCACCGACTCCTCCTTGCCCGGCTTGCGCGTCGGCAGACCGCACTTCCACTCGGGCTTCGCCTCGCCCTCCTTCGCGTCGTCTGCATCCGTCACCTCTTCCTCGTCCTGGCCGCCGCCGGCACCCTGGACCTGCACTTGGATGGTCCCGAAGCCACCGGTCTTCTCGTAGACCTTCACCGCGAAGCGCAGCAGGTCGCCGTTCTCCGGGTCGATGGACAGCGCGAGGTACACTGCACACTCCGGCTGCGGCAGCTGCATGTTGCCGAAGCCGCCGATCACGAACACACCGCCGAAGCCGCCGCCGACCTCGGGCATGGCGCCGCTGTCGATGAACTCCGCCGCCAGGTCGTTGTCGACCGCGAGCGACAGCACCGCGACCTGACGATCGCGCACCGTGCCGGCCTCGACGTGCTCGACGCGCCGCGCCGCGGCCGGCAGGCCCTGGAGCACCGAGCACAAGAGCTCGGGATCGAGCGTGAACGGCACCGGCCGCCCCGAGCCGAGCTTCTTCGCGCGCAGCTTCCAGGTGTCGCCGACCTTGGTGACCATGCGGCCGCCGCGGCGCACGTAGTGGTCGTCGTCGGTGTTCCCCCAGACTAGGTCCTGCTGCCAGCCACCGTCGAGCAGCGTGTCGTCGGTGCCGACCGGAATCCCGGCTCCGCGCAGCATCGCGATGTCGTGCGACTCCGTGCTGCGGAACGTGCCGCGGCCATACGCCTGCAGCTTCGCGATCGCCGTGTCGACGAGAGCCGTCGCCGCAGGCGTGCCGGCGGCGGGCAGCGCGGGGGCCGCAGGGGCGGCTGCCTCCTGCGCCGACAGCGGCAGCAGAACGTTCAGTACGGCGAGGATCGCAGTGGTTCGCATCGGTGGGTCTCCGGGCGAACCAGCATACGGCCCGACGCCTGCTACCGGAGGAACGTGAACGCCGCGCCAACGAAGCAGCCGAACAGCAGCGGCAACAGACAGCCCTTCTTCGTGCCCGCCGGCACCGGCACGACGCGATCGAGCAGGTCCTTCGCCTCCTTCAGGCCGAGGCCACGCTGTTCGCGCAGCCGCTTGATCGCGAGGATGCGATCGCCAGCCGCCGCGGCGGCCAGCACGTCGGCCGGCAGCTCCTCGTCAGCAGCGGCGGCGGCGTTCGCGTCGATACGTGCCAGCAGGTGCGGTGGAATCGGCGCACCCGTGCCGACGGCATCGATCACGTGCTTGGCATCGGCGAGGCCGAGGCCCGTCGCCGCCCGCAGCACCTTGATGGCTTCGATCTTCTGGCCCGCAGCCACCAGTTCGCCGATGCGTTGCGCGACGTCGGTCATCGTCCGTGCTCCTTGGCCGCTGTCAGTACACCCTGGAAGAACAACTTGCACGTGCCGAGCGGTTGGCCGCGGTAGGTGACGTCGGCGCCATACAGCAACACGCGGCCCTTGCCGACGTGCGCGCACAGCACCGCCGCTTTGCCAGCGAGGTACTGTTCGCCGATCGCCCAACCGCTGAGCAGCGGGTCCATCGTGCGGTAGCGCGCGACGACGTCGATCGGCGCCTGCGCGTCGGTGACCTCGAGGATCACCGAGTTGCCGGTCACCATCGCCGCGACCTCGGGCGAACACCCACGCGCGATCTCGTGCGACGTGTCGACCTCGAGCGCCAGTAGCGAACCGGGCACGAAGAACTCGTCACGCCGCGTGCTGCGTTCGCCGTCCTCGCTGTCGGCATCGGGCACGTGCGTGCCGACCTTCACCGGCAGGGCGAAGTGGCGCACGATCTTGTCGCACTCGCCGCCGAGCGCGATCAACGTGCCGCCCTGCTCGACGAACGCGCGCAGCGCCGGTAGCGACTTCTCGCCGGTCAAGCGCGTCGCACGCGACTCCAGGTTGCTCCAGTCCTCGAACGGCGGCAGCGCCTGCTGCAGCGCCGGGATGTTCTCCTCGTCCGCGCGCCGCGCCGCGAGTTCGAGGTCGCGCGGCCCCGGCAGGCCGGTGTGGAACACCAGCACGTCGAAGTCGCGCGCGAGGTCGCCGGCCTCGATGCGGTCGCCCCAGACCTGCTGCACGGGGAACTCGAACTCGCGCAGCAGCCACTGGTCCCAGCCGGTCGGCATGTGGCCGCCAAAGACGTCGAACAGGCCGAGGCGGGGCGCGCGCACGGGTTGGCGCGCTTCCCGTGTCGAGACGTCACTGGCCCCCGCCCACGCGCCGAGGGTCGCCACCACCTCACGCAGCACCGTCGTCGCCGCGTCGCCGCTCGGCACCCAGTAGTACCCGAGCGGCGACCATTCGACGTCGCAGCCGGCCGCCAAGAGGCGGTTGACCGCGATCGTCGTGTGGCTGTCGCGCGGGTCGATCTTCCAACCCGCGGCGGCCGCCGCGAGCGGCTGCGCAGCGAAGCGTTCGCCGTCGGTGACCAGCTCGAACGGTCCCTCGAGCGCCTCGAAGCAGCGCTCCACCTGCACGTCCATCTGCAGCGCCAGCGTCCAGCCCGCCGAGTCGTACGGCGGCACCGGCTTGCCGTCGCGCACGTCGTCGGGATGCCATTGCGGCTCGAACTGGTCCAGCACGTGCGCGCGGTAGGCCTGGTCGCACGCGACCACCAGCGACCCGGCCGGCATCACGGCACCGTTCATCGGGAACGACGCACCAGCGCGCTGCACCTCGACCCCGCAGCGCATCAGCGCCCGCGCGAAGCGCTGCGCCGCGCTCCAGTCCGGCTGGTCGCTGCGCAGCACGTAGGCGCGCGGATCACGCAGCATCGGATCGGCGAACACCGAGTCCGGATCGTCGCGCCGACGGGCCGCTTCGACGAGGCGCGGTGTCGGCGTCCAGTGGTCGGCCCTGCCACGTTCGATCGCGCGGCGCGCCATCGTCCAGATGCCGAGCAGCACCTCCTCGCGGTGCCGCGCCGCGTAGTCGAGGATCGCGAAGTTCGCGGTCTGCAGGTAGTCGATCGTCTGCCGCGCGTGCCAGATCTGGCTCGGCACCGGATCCGGGTAGTCGCCGGTCGGCAGGCGGCGGTCGAGCGCCTGCACGATCTCGGTCGGCTCGGGCTTGCCGAACGCCTCGGTCAGGATGCCGATCACGTTGTGGAAGTAGCCGGTCGAGCGCAGGCCGCCGTTCCACCAGCCCGAGTAGGGCGCGCCGCTGCGCGAGATCACGCCGGGCTTGCCTTCGAACGCGAAGCGCTGGTTCATGTGCGCGCTGACGATCTCGATGCCGCGCACCACCAGCGGGTCGGTGTAGTAGTTGTGCGGATCGCGGAACGGCGGCGTGAAGACGATCGTGCCGGCCGGCGCCGACTGGTGGTGGTTGTAGACGATCTGCGGACACCAGTCGGTGTAGAAGACGCGGTTGGTGTTCTGCGCCTCGAGCTGGTTGCAGGCGTAGAAGTCGCGGTTGTTGTCGTGGCCGATGAAGCGCTGGTAGAGCACCGGAATGGTCATGCGCTGCGTCGCGCGGTAGGCGTTGGCGACCAGCTCGTAGCCGTCGGGGTTGACCGGGCAGACCAGCAGCACGACCTCGTCGAGGATGCGGCGCACCTCTTCGTCGTCGCGCGACGCCATCTGCCAGACCAGTTCGATCACGTTCTGGCCGGCGATCGCTTCGGTCGCGTGCAGGCCGCCGTCGATCCACACCACCGCGCGGCCTTCGTCGGCGAACGCGCGCGCGGCCGCGGCGTCGAGGCGACCCTTCGCCATCTGGCAGCTGATCTCGCGCAGGCGTTCGCGGCGCATCTGGTTGCTCGGTGATGTGATCACGGCCATCTGCATGCGCTGGCCGTAGCTGGTCGCGCCGATGTCGACCAGGTGCACGCGCTTCGTCGCCGCCTCGACGGCGCGGAAGTAGCGCACCATGTCGGTGTAGTTGCAGAGCCGGCCATCGGCGCCGACCTCGTGGCCGAGGAACGCCAGCGGGCTCGGCACCTGCGCGGCGATCGCGGCCGTGAAGACCGCGACAACGGCGAGCGAAACGATGGACGACTGGAGGGCACGCATGCAGAGGCATGGTATGCAGGGACCCGGTTCCGATCCCGTGCGCTACGACCGCCGACACCACACCGCCCGCCATACCGACGAATACGTCTTCCACCAGCTGCTGCCCTACCTCGGCAACAAGCGGCACCTGCTGGACGTGATCGGCGAGGCGCTCGATGCGACCGGTCTCTGCCCGGCCGAGAGCACGTTCGTCGACGCGTTCGCCGGCAGCGGTGTGGTGTCGCGCCTCGCCAAGCAGCGCGGCTTCCGGGTGGTCAGCAACGACTGGGAACCCTACGCGGAGGTGCTGAACACCGCGGCGATCGCCTGCGAGGCCCCGCCGGCCTGCGAGGCACTCGGTGGCTACGAGGCCGCGCTCGAACAGCTGAACCACCTGCCTGGCGTCGACGGCTGGGTCACGCACAACCTGTGTCCGGCCGACGACGCGGCGCCCGACCCGAGCCACGAACGCCTGTTCTACCGCCGCGCGACCGGCCGCCGCCTCGACGCGATCCGCGCGCGCATCGCCGACTGGCAACAGGCCGGGCTCGTCGACGCCGCGGGCGCCGCCTGCCTGCTGGCACCGCTGCTCTACCAGGCGTGCTGGCTCGCCAACACCAGCGGCGTGTTCAAGGGCTTCCATGCCGGCTGGGGCGGCAGCAACGGCACCGCGCTGCACCGCATCCTCGCCGACCTGTGGCTGCAGCCGCAGCGCTTCCTCGCCACCGACCGCGGCCATCGGGTGCTCTGCACCGACGCGATGCACCTGCAGGAACAGCTGCCTGGCACCCCCGATGTCGTCTACGTCGACCCGCCGTACAACCAGCATCCGTACGCCAGCAACTACCACGTGCTCAACTCGCTGGTCGTCTGGGACCAGCTCGACGTGCCGCCGCCGACCGAACGCGGTTGGAAGTCGGCGATCCGGCCGGACTGGCGCGAGCGCCGGAGCCCGTTCAACGAGCGCCGCGCCGCCGCGGGTGCATTCGCGACCTTGCTCGACCGCCTCGACGCACCGTGGCTGCTGGTCAGCTACAGCACCGACGGCACGATCCCGCTGGAGCAGTTCGTCGCCGCCGCGGCGGCGCGCGGCGCACCGCGCGTGTTCTGTCGCAGCTACAAGCGCTACCGCGTGAGCCCGACGCGCCCGTCGCCGCGGCCGCACAACGTCGAGTTCGTGCTCGCCATCGACACCCGCCGCCGCGACGCCGACGCCGGCGCCGGCGCCAAAGCGCTGGCCGAGATCCGCGCCTGCGCGGACACTCGCGCAGCGGTCGGCAACGACTGAGGCCCGCCCCGGTCGCCCGGCAGCATGGGCGGTCTCCGTCCCACAGCCACGGCTCGAGCTGCCCTTCGTCTAGTCAACTAGACGCACATGTGGTATCCTGTTCCATGTGCGCAACCTCAGGGTCCGTGACCTGCTGCGCGTGCTACGCAAGCGCGGTTGTCAGCAGCTCCGGCAACGGGGATCGCACCGCATCTGGGCATGCGGAAAGTGCAAGACCACGATCCCAGGCGATGACGGTGAGACCATTCCGACCGGAACCCTGAAGAGCATCCAGCGCGACCTCACTCCGTGCCTGGGCGAAGGCTGGCTGAAGCAAGAATGACCAAGCGACGATACACCCTGATCTTCGAGCACGGCGACCGCCCCAACCAGTGGGTTGCCTCCGTGAAGGAAGTTCCCGAATGCCACACCTTCGGCCGCGGGCTGGCGCAGACGCGCGCCCGCATCCGGGAGGCACTGGTGCTCTGGGAAGGCGACGATGCCGAGCTTGCCGAGCTGCGCGAAGTGCTGCCCGTGCCAAAGGCGACCCAGAAGAAGATCGACAAGCTCGACGAGCTGCGGCGCAAGCTCGGAGAACTGGCCGAGGCAGCCAAGGTCCAGCAGGATGAGGTCGTTGCTTCCCTGCAGGATGCCTGGTCCATGCGCGACATCGGGGAAGTCTTGGACATCTCCCACCAGCGAGTCAGCCAGGTATCCACATCGCGGCGCGCGCAGCGGAAACGACGGACCGCCGGATCGTCGAAGTAGAGCTGCGTCCAGCCCGCCCCGAAGGGAACGCAACCGCGGTGTGCAGCATCCGCAGGTCGAGCCCCCGCGGCTTGCCCTGGCCCTTCAGCCTTCCTGCGCATGTCGTGGCGCGTGAGCTTCGGCCTTACTTCGGTGCGAGCGTCACCGTACCGACATCGTGTCGGCTGCCGGCCGGCAGTTCCGGCAGCGTGATCGAAGTGACGGCGCCGATGATGCCCGGGTCCGGGCTGGCGTGGACGCGCGCCGTCAGCACGGTGCCAGCAGGCAGGTCGTGACGCAGGACCAGCACGAAGCGCCCCTGACGATCCGCATGGACCCACCAGGTCCGCAGCGCATCCGATCGCGGCGTGATCTCCAGGTAGGCCAGTTCCGCGGCGCGACCCACGGCGTCCTGCACGCGGGCGCGAAGCACGATGTCGGCCTGGTCCAATGCCAGATCGATCGCGAACGTCGCTCCAGCGGCCACGCGTGGAACCTCGACGTCCTCGTGAAGGACCATGTCGGTGATCTTCGCGCGGACCCGGGTCGCATGGCCAGTGTCCTGCACGCCCACCAGCGCATGCAGCTTCCCCGCCTCGGTCCAGCAGGTTGCCTCTTGCCCTTCCTGGCCCTTGCCAGTGCGGGTCAGCATCGCGCTGGCGAACAGGGGACCGTTCCAGTCGGGCACTCGGACCTCGACCTTGGTGACCGGTGGCAGGATCAGGGTCACGGTTGGCGGCGTCGGATCCGGCACGCGGATCCTCACGGCGTGCTCGCGCAAGTACATGCCATCCACCTGCAACCGCGCGAACTCGGGCGCGCGCGGCACGACGCCCACTTCGTGCGGTATGTACCTGGCGAAGTCGATGCTGCGCGGTGCGCGCACGACGAGCCGGCCGGTGGCGTCGGTCAGACCCAGCGACAGCCCCGCCACCGAGAGAGCTTCGTCACCGGCATGCGCCACCACCGGCACACCCGCGACCGGCGTCCCCGCGGCGTCGCGCACATCGATGGTCCAGCGGTTGCCGTCGACCCGCAGGTCGAACGGCGAACGCGCGTCGACGACGTTCGCGACGCCGGCCAGGTCCCCGTGTTCGGCTGCCACGATGGTCCGGGGAGGAACGTCGATGGCTCCCGCCTCGTCGGCGACGGCCTTGCGCCCGAGGCGGCGCAGCAACTCGTGCGGGTTGCTCCAGTACGGCGTCAGCTCCGCGGGGATCCACGCCAGGCGATCCCAGGCCGCACTCGGCAATGTCCAGACGGTCGCGCCGGGCAGCGATCGTCCCGCCGGATCGACAATGCGCACCGAGACGGTTGCCGTCGTCGACTGCGCCAGGGTCGCAGCCCCCAGGCAACACGACATGGACAGCTGGAGCAGCAGATGCATGCGGGAAGCAGATCGCCTACTGCGGCTTCCGCGGCGCCGGCAGATAGTGCACGCCGTTCTCGCTGCGTGTGCTGTCGAGGGCGAACGCGTCGCGGTTGTCGAGGAAGTCGATCACGTACTTGCTCGGGATCGCGAAGTTCAGCCCTTGGAAGCCCTGGTAGCCGGCGCTGTTCACGCCCACCACTTCGCCGCGCAGGTTGAACAGCGGGCCGCCCGAGTTGCCGGGGTTGATCGGCGTCGTGATCTGGAAGTGGCAGCGGCCTTCGAACGTGCGGTTGGTGACGCTGATGATGCCGCTGCTGACGGTGCGGTCGAGGCCGATCGGCGCGCCGATCGCGTAGACCGCGTCGCCGACCTGCATCGCGTCGCTGTCGGCGAGATACACGGTCTTCAGCTGCAGCTCCTTCGGCGGCTCCATCTTGACCAGCGCCAGGTCGAGCGCCGGGTTGATCGCCGCGACCTTGCACTTGCGCACCGTGCGCGGCTCGAAGCCGTTCTTGCCGACCTGGTAGACGACGACGTCGACCTCGACCTCGCGTTCGACGACGTGGAAGTTGGTGACGATCCAGCCATCGGCCTGCGTGATGAAGCCGGAGCCCTGGCCGCCGGCGGCCTCGATCTTGACCACGGCCTCGCCCATCAGCTTCGCACCCTCGGCGACCGAACGTTCCGGCAACTCCGCGCGCGCCCACAGCGCCTTCTTCTCGACCCGGCCGGTGCGGGCGCCGTCGACGGACTCGCGGCGCAACACGGCCGCGGTCGGCACCTTCAACACGTCGAAGCCGACGTCGAGGAAGATCGTCGCTTCGGTCGCCCGCAGTACGCGGCCCTGCAGCTTGCAGCCGTTGCCGAGGTCGAGCGCTTCGACCGGGCTGACGGCCGAAGGCGGCGCCTCGACGGCCGCAGGCGGCACCGGCGCGGGATCTTGCCAGCAGAACAGGACGGCCATGGTTGCGAGCAGCATCGCCACAACCATAGATTGCGCGCCGGATGCACGCCACGCTCGGAAGCCTCACGTTCTGTTCCCTGGTCACGGCCGCCGTCACGGCCCAGGGAACCCCGCCGCCGATCCCGGTCGAACTGCGCGCGCGCTTCGGTTTCGAAGGCCCGCTGATCACCAAGATCGGCGACGGCATCGGCAACCTGCGCATCGCCGACCTCGACGGCGACGGCAAGGCCGAGGTCGTGGTGTCGGACGCCCGGCGCGCTCGCCTCGTCGTGCTGCGCACCGATGGCAAGCAGGTGACCGTCGACGCGGTGCCGACGCAGGGCCAGATCGCCGGCTACGCGCTGGCCGACGTGCACGGGGACGGCAAGGCCGATCTGCTGCTGGTCGACGGCCGCGGCCGCCTGACGGTGCAGCACCCGGGCGACGATGCGACCGGAGCACCGCTCGACCTCGGTCTCGGCGGCCGCGGCATGGGCCTGATGACCGGCGACCTCGACGGCGACGGCAAGCAGGACCTCGTCGCGCTGGTGCGCGGCAAGATGCGCTGGGTCACCGACATCGCCGGGCAACCCAGGCTGTCGGCGATCGAGCCGCTCGAGGACAACCTGCACAGCTTCCAGGTCATGGACGTCGACGGCGATGGCAAGGTCGACTTCGTCTGCTGCGTCGCCGGCACGAAGATGAACCTGCGGCTGCGCCGTGGCCGCGGCGACGGCACGTTCGGCCCGTGGCGCATCGCCGGCGTCGACAACCTGCTGCACGTGTTCCCGGCGAAGCTCGCGAACGGCGCCACCGCGCTGGCGACCATCGAAGGTCCCAATCGGCGCGTCTCGCTGCAGACCTACACCGACCACGGCGGCGACGCCGCGCTCGAGTGGTGGTCGTTCGGCGAGGACCAGAAGAGCGTGCCGTTCGCGGTCGGCGATCTCGACGGCGACGGCGACGACGACATCGTGCTGGCGCAGCCCGAGCGCGCGCAGCTGGCGTTCTTCGAGTGGCGCGGCGAGACGTTCGTGCCGCGCATGCTGCCGACGCTGGCCGGCGTGACTTCGGTCGCGATCGGCGACGTCGACGGCGACGGCAAGCTCGACCTCGTGCTCGCGAGCCCGGAGGAGGAGACCCTGTCGTGGAAGTCCGGCAGTGCGCCGTTGGACCAGTTCCCGGTGCAGATCGGCTGCGTCGACAAGCCGGTCGCCGTGGCGATGCATCCCGCGGGCGGCGTGCTGGTGCTGGCCCGCAACGACAAGCGCGAGGCGCACATCGACCTGGTCGCTCCCGGGTCCGAGCCGCAGCGTCTCGTCGACCTCGGCCGGCTGCCGGCAGATCCTGCGCGCCTTCTGGTCGCCGACGTCGGCGATGCGGACGGGCTCGAGGTCGCGTTCGTGGTGCCGAGCGAGGGCCTGCGCACCGTGACGCTCGCTGGCGCGGCGGGCGCGGCGGGCGGCGAAGTCAAGAAGGTCGGCAAGGGCGACGGCACTGCCGGCTTCACCAAGAAGATGGACGACGGCGCGCTGGCGCTGTGCGTACACGACGGCAAGCCGGCGCTGCTCGCGGTGCGCGAGCGCTTCGTGCGGCGCTTCCGCGTCGACGCCGAAGGCCAGGTGCGCGTGCTGACCCAGGACAACGGCCCCGACGGGCTTACCGAACTGAGCCTCGCCGCCGAGCTGCCGGGCGGCGCGATGCTCTACCTCGACAAGAAGAACGACAAGCTGGTGCGCGTGCAGCCCGGCCTGCCGCCGACCGCGATCGAGGTGCCCGCGTTCGACTTCGGCCGGTTGTTCGCGCATCGCGATGCCGCGGTGCTGGTCAGCAGCCGCGGCCTGCTGCGCGTGCCGTTCGGCAGCGGCCCGTCGTTGCACCCGGTCGCCGTGCACGAGCCACCGACCGACCACACCTACTACTGGAGCGGCGAATACGGCGACTTCGACCACGACGGCAACATGGACCTCTGCGTCGTCGACCGCCACCTGCCCGGCGTGCAGATCCTGGCCGGCAGCGAAGGCCGGCTCGAGCGCGCCGTCGCCGTGCCGGTGTTCGAGACCCCGCCGAGCGACCAACCCGACAGTGAGCCGCGCGAGCTGGCCACTGGCGACCTCGACGGCGACGGCCGCACCGACTTCGTCCTGCTCGCCCACGACCGCGTCCTGATCTACCTGCAACAGAAGTGAACCCCATGATGCTGCCCCGACTCTCCCTCCCCTTGCTGCTCTGCACCGCGCTCGCGGCCCAGCAGACGACTGCCAGTCCCGCGGTCACCGCCAACCGCTTCGTACCGGCCGACTCCTGCGTCGTGCTGCGCATGGCGGCGCCGGCGAAGTGGCGACAGCAGTTCCAGAAGACCCAGGTGATGAAGCTGCTGCAGGCGAAGACGCTGGCGCCGATGCTCGAGCAGCTCCATGCCGTCGACCAGCAGATGCTCGAGCAGCTGCGCAGCAGCGGCGAGTTCGATGCCGACCTCGTCGAGAAGCTGCTGAACGACTACACCGGCGACGTCGTCTTCTCGATGCAGGTCGACTGGAAGGACGTCGCTTCGGCGATCGAAGGGCAACGCGCTCCCGCAATGAGCTTCGTGCTCGCGCTGGCGCCAGGCGCCGGGCTGGACCTCGCCGCACTCGCTGCGGCACTCGGCAAGCTCGCCGAGCAGAAGAGCGAAGACGGCAGCCCGCTGCGCGATGCGACCGTCGGCGACCTGCATCTGCGCGTCAACGGTGACGACGAACACGCGACGGCCAGCGTGCCGGTGCTGCTCGACGGCCACCTCGTGATGGTGGTGACGGTCGGGCAGGAGTTCGAGACGACCGCGACGCGCCTGCTCGGCACGACCGGCCGCCTCGAAGGCGAACTCGCCGCCGCTCCGTTCCACCTGCAGGCGCGGCTCGGCTCGGCGCTGGACACCCTGTTGCCCGTGCTCGGCGAACGCGCCGACCAGGATGGTGCACCGTTCGACGTCGTCGCGGTGCTGCACCAGATCGGCCTCGGCGCGTTGGATCAGTTCTCGATGTCGATCGGCGCCGACGATCAGCACGCCACCGCCAACGTCGACCTGACGCTGCGCGACGGCGAAGCGGGCCTGTTCGGGGCGATGCTCGTCGACGAGCCGCCCAAGCTGCTGCGGCTGGTGCCGCCGGCCAACGACTGGTTCAGCGTCGGCCACGTCGACTGGAACGCGCTCTACGGGACGGTCACGAAGCTGTGGGACGACCTCGCCGACGTCGTGCCGATGTCGCGTGAGGATGCCGAAGGCGCGTTCGCCGAGGCGATGAAGGTCCGGCTGCACGAGGACCTGATCGCGCACCTCGGCACCGAGATCCTGTCGCTGCAGTCGCACGACCCGGACGCCGCCGCCGAAGACGTCGAGGACGACCCCCTGAGCGCCATGGGCAGCGGCTGCTTCGTGCTGGCGCTGCGCGACGGCAAGGCGTTCGGCGAGTCGCTGGAGAAGGCCCTGCGCGCCCGCGGCCTGCACGCCAGCCGCAAGACCGAAGAGTACGGCGACCAGAAGGTCTACCGGCTGCGCCTCGCCGGCGTGCTCGAGGTCGAGTATGCGGTGACCGACGACGTGCTGCTCATCGCGCCCGGCAAGGGCGAGGCCGGCCGCCGCAACCTGCGCGCCGTGCTCGATGCACGCAAGCAGGGCGCTGCCGGCGACCAGCCGACGGTGCTGCAGGCCCACCTGAAGGAGTTGCCGCCGGGCTTCTCCGGCGTGTCGGTGTCGCCCATCGCCGCGATGCTCGACGGCATCCGAGGCGCGATGAGGGCCGCCGCCGCATCCGGCCAGGTGCCAGTGAACCTCGACGCGATCGACGGCGTGCTGACCGGTCTCGCCGGCGACGTGCAGCGCCTCGGCATCGAGCACATGATCTCGACCACCTACACGACGAAGCGTTCGTTCAAGACCCGACTGCGCTGGTAGCGCGTCGCAGGACCGTCAGGGCGACCGCCGCCGCTACCAGCGGTAGAAGCCCTGACCGCTCTTCTTGCCGAGCTTGCCCTCGGCGACCATGCGCCGCATCAGTTCGGGCGCGCGGAAGCCAGGGTGGTCGAGTTCCTTCTGCAGGTAGTCGGCGATCGCCAGCCGCACGTCGAGGCCGACCAGGTCGGTCAGCTTCAGCGGGCCCATCGGGTGGCCGTAGCCGAGCACCATCGCCTGGTCGATGTCCTCGGCGCTGGCGACGCCGGCTTCGAGCATGCGGATCGCCTCGAGACCGAGGCACACACCGAGGCGCGAACTGGCGAAGCCGGGGCTGTCCACCACCAGGATCGCCTCCTTGCCGAGCTGGCTCGCGTAGGCGGTGACCGCCGCGATCGTCGCCGCCGACGTCGTGTCGGTGCGCACCAGTTCGAGCAGCGCCATCAGCGGCACCGGGTTGAAGAAGTGCATGCCGATGCAGCGCTCGGGGCCGGCGACGCCGGCGAACACCTTGGCCAGCGACAGCGACGACGTGTTGCTGGCGAGCACGCAATCGGCCGCGACGACGCCCGCGAGTTCGCGGAACAGGCCGTTCTTCAGCTCGAGCTGCTCGGGCACCGCCTCGATCACCAGCTGCGCATTCTTGGCGGCGCCGCAGCGATCGGTCGTCACGGTGACGCGGGTCAGCACCGCGTCGCGCTGTTCCTGCGTGACCTTGCCCTTGTCGACGCCCTTCTGCAGGAAGTCGCGGATGCGCGACAGGCCCTTCTGCACGAACGCATCGGTGATGTCCTGCAGCACCACGCTCGAACCGGCCTGCGCACACACCTGCGCGATGCCGGCCCCCATCGTGCCTGCGCCCAGCACCGCCACGGTCGGAAACTTCGCTTCGCTCATCGGATCAACCCTTCTTCTGCTTGTTCAGGAACGCGTCCATGCGCGCCTTCTTGTCGTCGCTGTCGAACAGCACCGCCTGCACGTTGCTCTCGAACGCCGTCGCGTTCGCCTGGCCGGGCCGCGACAGCGCGTTGAGCGCGCGCTTGGCGCCGCGCACCGCGAGGCGGCCGTTGGCGGCGATCTCACCGGCGAGCGCGAGTGCGCGGTCGACCACTTCGGCATCGGGCACCACGGCATTGGCGAGACCGATGCGCAGCGCTTCCTCGGCGTCGACCATGCGGCCGGTGTAGATCAGCTCGCGCGCGCGGCCGAGGCCCACCAGGCGCGGCAGCCGATAGGTGCCGCCGGCCGCCGGGATGATGCCGAGCTTGACCTCGGGCTGGCCGAGCTTGCTCGACTCGCCGAGCACGCGCAGGTCGCAGGCGATCGCCAGTTCGCAGCCGCCGCCGAGCGCATAGCCGCGGATCGCCGCGATCACCGGCGCCGGGAACTCTTCGATGCGCTCGAAGATGCCGCTGTTGATCGCCATCAGCGCGTCCTTCGACGTGCGCTCGCGCAGCTGCGCGATGTCGGCACCGGCCGCAAAAGCCTTCTCGCCGGCACCGGTGATCACCAGCGCCGCCACCGACTCGTCGTGCCACAGCGCATCGAGCACCGTGTGCAGGCCGTCGACCATCTGCTGGTCGATCGCGTTGCGCCGTTCGGGCGCGTTCAAGGTCACGAGAACGGCGTCGCCGCGGCGTTCGTGCAGGACTCGGGGCTCGGTCATGGGGGCGAGCATCTTGCCGCGGCGGCCCGGTGGAAGGAACCGCGCAGTCGGCCCGGTGGCGTTTCGACCCGCGGCAGGCTCAGCCGAGCACGATCTCGAGCACGAACTCCACGCCGGCCATGGCGACGGCCATGGCGACGATCGAGACCAGATTGGCGATCCGTGAGACGTACATCGCCTGGCCCGGGCGACTCGGTCGACACGGCAGGTTGCGGCAGAAGAACTGCCCCCGCGTCGCCGCCAGGATCAACCGGCCCTCGATCACCACGATCAGCGCTTCCAGCGCGGCGACCGTCACCACCCACAGCGTGTCCGACATGCGCGGCAACCGGTCGAGCACGGCCAGGAACGGCAGCCACGTGACCATGTTGATGACGAACAGCGGTGCTCCGAAGCCGATCACGTTCCGCTTCATGCGCCGCAGCAGCGACAACGCGATGCGAATCTCGACGAGGATCGAGATCATCGCCATACCCCAGACGACGAGGTTGGCACCGGCGGGAACGACGATCGGGTTCGCCAACCTTCGGGGAGCTCATGGACGGCCGCCGCCGGCCCGCCTTCCCACCGGAACCGGATCGCGGGAACCATCCCAGCGCGCCGACCGACGCCGCCGGCTAGGCTTCTCGACTTCGATGGCGGATCCCGATCGAGCAGTCCCGGGTGAAGGCGAGACGCCGCCGCTGGCGGGCGAACGCGCCCGCGTCGAAGCGCTGGTCGCCGCCTGCGTCGAGGCGCTGGAGCGCGGCGACCGCGATCCGGTGGCCGCGGCCTGCGCGGCCTCGCCCGAACTCGCCTCGGCGGTACGGAAACGGCTGGAGAAGTTGGTGGCGCGCGGCCTGTTGCCGGCGACCCTGCTCGCGCCGCGCGTCATCGGCCCCTACCGCCTGCTGCGCGAACTCGGCAGCGGCGGCATGGGCACGGTGTGGCTCGCCGAGCAGCAGGAGCCGGTGCGCCGCCGCGTCGCGATCAAGGTGCTGAAGGCCGGCATGGACACGCGCGAGTTCGTGGCGCGGTTCCAGTTCGAGCGCCAGGCGCTCGCCGCCATGAGCCACCGTTGCATCGCCAAGGTGCTCGACGGCGGCTCGACCGACAAAGGTGAGCCGTATTTCGTGATGGAGCTGGTCGAAGGGCTGCCGCTGACCAACTACTGCGACAAGCACCGGCTGTCGCTGACCGAACGCCTCGAGCTGTTCCAGCTCATCTGCCAGGGCGTGCACCACGCCCACATGAAGGGCATCGTGCATCGCGACCTCAAGCCGGGCAACGTGCTGGTGGCACGCGAAGACGACGAGGCGGTGCCCAAGGTCCTCGACTTCGGCCTCGCCAAGGCGACCCACGGCGCCTTCCAGGCCGGCACCATGTTCACGACCGGCGACCAGATGCTCGGCACGCCGGAGTACATGTCGCCCGAACAGGCCTCGGGCGACGGCGAGGCCGTCGACTCGCGCAGCGACATCTACTCGCTCGGCGTGATGCTGTACGAACTGCTGTCGGGCGCGCTGCCGTTCTCGACCAAGCTGCTGCGCGGCGGCGGGCGCGATCAGGCGCGGCAGATCATCGGCGACCGCGACCCGCAGAAGCCCAGCACGCAGCTCGCGAGCAGCGTCGATCTCGGCGCCCTGGCCGTACACCGTCGCACGACGAGCGGCATGCTGCGCAAGGCCCTGCAGGGCGACCTCGACTGGATCGTGCTGAAGGCGATGGCCAAGGAACCGGAGCGTCGCTACGACTCGGCGACGGCGCTGGCAGCGGACCTCGAGCACTACCTGCGGCACGAGCCGGTGCTGGCCGGACCGCCCACGCTGGGCTACCGGGTGCGGAAGTTCGTGCGGCGCCATCGGCTGCAGGTCGGTGCGGCCCTCGTCGTGCTGCTCACGCTCCTGGCCGGCATCGCGGCGACGACCTGGTTCGCGTTCGCCGCTACCGCCGCCGCCAGGTTGGCCGAGGACAACGCGCAACTGGCGCGGGATCGCGCCAGCGAAGTTTCGCGCCAGAAGGGCAAGATCGAGCAGATCGCGACCACGCTGCAGAAGCGCACCGATGCGTTCGACGACCTCGCCGGTGTCGTGCTGCTGGACCGGGCCACGGCGACGGAACGCACGCTGTTTCCGCCCTGGCCCGAGCAGGTCGCAGCGATGCGCGCGTGGCTCGACGGCGACGCCGCGCGACTGCTGGCGATGCGACCGCGCCTGCGGACGACGCTGCAGGATCTGACCACGCGCCTCGCACACAGCGATGCGCCGCCCGAATTGGAGGCCGATCGCTTCCTGCACGATGCCCTGGCGGCGCTGCTGCCGAAGATCGACGACCTCGAGCAGCACGGCATCGCCCAAGTGCGCCAACGCGTCGCCTTCGCGCTGCGCATCGACAGCCTGACGAAGGCACACCCGCGGGCACGCGTCAGCTGGGCCGACGCGGCGGCGGCCATCGCCAAGGCCGACGGCGTCGTCGCCAGCACCGCCTACCGCGCCGCGCCGATCCGGTCGTTGAGTCCGCAAACCGGCCTGGCCCCGATCGGCATGAACCCGGTCACGAAGCTGTGGGAGTTCTACGACCTGCGCTCGGCGTGGGACGGCACCAGCGACCCGGCCCAACTGCCGATCCCCGAACACGCGGCCGATGGTTCGATCGTGGTGACGGCGGACACCGGCATCGTGTTGGTGCTGGTGCCCGGCGGCACGTTCCTGATGGGCGCGCAGCACAGCGAAGACGACGCGCCGAACTTCGACGCGGCGGCCAAGGCCGAGGAGGCGCCCGTGCACGAGGTGGTCCTGGCACCGTTCTTCCTCGCGCGGCACGAGCTGACGCAGGCTCAATGGCAGCGGCTGTGGAGCGGTGACGATGCGCTGGCGCACCCGAGTGCGTACGAGGCGGGCCGCAAGTACGGCCGCCGGGCACGGCACGAGACGACGCCGATGAACCCGGTCGAGCAGGTCAGCTGGCAGATGGGCCATCGCATCCTGACCGAGAACGGCATGGTGCTGCCGACCGAGGCGCAGTGGGAATACGCGTGCCGCGCCGGCACGACGACGCATTGGGCGTGGCCGATCGAGCAACTGCAGCTGGGTGCGAACGTGGCCGACGCCGCCGCCAAGGACATGGGCCTCTCGACCTCGTGCGAGGCATGGGACGACGACCACGGTCTGCACGCGCCGGTGGGCTCGTTCGCGGCGAACGCCTTCGGCCTGTTCGACATGCACGGCAACGTGTGGGAGTGGTGCCTCGACGAGGTCGGCGACTACGCCGGTCAGGTGCGGCCGGGCGACGGACTGCACCTGGACGTGCTGTTCGCCGGCAACTTCACGCTGCGCGGCGGCAGCTTCGGCTGGTCGTCGTTCGAGGCGCGTTCGTCGAGCCGCGGCGCGCACGAGCCGACCGTTCGCGACACCGACGTCGGTCTGCGCGCGGCGCGGCTGCTACAGCCGTAGCCGACCCGCTCGCCGGCCCGGCCGCTGCGGACCGCGGGGCAGACGCGTCAGTGCCGGCCCGCGTACGAGAACAGGAAGACCAGCATCACGACGATCAGCACGCCACCCACCACCAACACCTTCTGGTACAGGCGCACATGCGCCTTCTGCCGCGCCACCGACTCTTCGACCAGCCGCAGCGAACGCGTCGACTGCTCACGGTATTCGGCGAGCTGCTGCTGCTGCAGATCGCGGATCTGCTCGAGCAGCGCGCGCACCTGACTGGAGTCGTCCATGGGCCGCGAGTCTACGCGCCCACCCGCCGGCGATCTCGGCGTCGCGCGTCAGATCGCCTGGCCGCACTCCTGGCAGAACTTCGAGTCCTCTTCGTTGAGCTTGCCGCAGGCCAGGCACTTCACCATCACGACCTTCTGATCCGCCGAGTCTACGCGACGGGCGGCGCACCGCTCACAACCGGCGCCGGGGAGACGCTTCTCGCGACGCCTCACCCGTGGCGAGCCGGCTGCAGTCTGCCATCCTCCATCTCGTAGATCGTGTCGAACACGTCGAGCGCGCGTTGGTCGTGAGTGACGACGATCACACCGGTACCATGCTCGTGTGCGACGTCGCGAAACAGCTCCATCACCTGGCGGCCGCGCACGCTGTCGAGTGCCGCCGTCGGCTCGTCGGCGAGAATCAGGCTCGGCCGGTTGGCCAACGCGCGCGCGACGGTGACGCGCTGCTGTTCGCCACCCGACAGCTGCGTCGGCCGGTTGTCGGCACGCGCCCCGACGCCGAGCGCATCCAGCAGCTCCATGGCGCGCCGCCGTGCCACCGCCGGCGCATGGCCGATCAGTTCGCCGACGACCTGCACGTTCTCGACCGCGTTCAGGAACGGGATCAGGTTCGACTTCTGGAACACGAAGCCGATGTTCTCGCGCCGGAACCGGCGCAGGTCGACCAGCGCGCGCGGGCCGTCGAGCACCGGCGTGCCGCCGATCGACACGCTGCCGCGCGTGGGCGGCTGGATCAGACCGACGCACAGCAGGAACGTCGACTTGCCGGCACCACTGGGACCGAGCAGGGCGACCACCTCGCCGCGGCGCACGCGCATCGACGCGTCCTGCAGCGCCACCACCTCCGTGTGTCCGCTGCCATACACCTTGCCGAGGTCATCGGCCTGCAACGCCAGGGATGCGTCGTTCATCCGATCGCCTCGTTGGGCGCGACGCGCATCGCCTTCCAGATGCCGAGCAGACTCGCGAGCACCGAGATCACCAGCACGATGCCGCCAAGGCGCAGCAGGTCGTCACCGGTCATCAGCACACGCCGCGGGAACAGCGGGAACAGCCGTTGTCCGATCAGGTAGCCGACGCCGTAGGCCAGCGCACCCATGATCAGGGCCTGTTGCAGGATCAGGCCGACGATGACGCGATTGGGCGCCCCGATCAGCTTCAGCAGCGCGATCGGGTGCAGCTTGTCCAGCGTCAGCGTGTAGAGGATCAGCGCCATGATGACGGCCGAGATCACCGTCAGCAGCACGCGGAACAGCAGGATCTGCCGGCGTGCGCGGTCGACACTGCCCTTCAGCAGCAGGTCTTCCTGCTCGGCTGCCGTGTAGACCGTGACGTCGCTCCAACCTGCGAACGCACTCGACACCGCGGCCACGTCGGCACCGGGCAGCAGGCGCGCGATCACCGCACTCACTGCCGGACCCGGCAGCGCCGCGATCCCGCGCGACGAACCGGCGGCGCGTTCCAGCACGCTCGGCTGCATGCGGCCGAAGTCGACGTCGTCGGCGCGGGCGCGCCGCGCCTGCCGCTCCAGGCGGATCGACTCGCCCGGCTCGTCGAACTGGATCGCCTGCGCGTCGCGGCTGGTGAAGCATGCGACGCCGTCGCCGCCGGAGGACACCATCGCGCGCGTCAGCCCGACGACGGTGTAGCCGTCCTTGCCGAGCTGCAGCCGTTCGCCGAGCCGCAGCCCCAGCGACTCGTCGGCGATCATCTCGAAGTGGCCCTGCGCGAGCACGCGGCCGGCGACCAACGGCAGCCCTTCGCCACGGTCGCCGGGCCAGCCGAGACCCAGCACGCCGATGCGCAGCGGCGCACCGTGGTGCGTGCGCTGGATGGTGTGGAACACGAACTCGCGCGCATCGCCGATGCCGGGGACCGAGGCCACGCGGTCGACGACGCTGCGCGGCAGGCGGGAGACCTCGGCGAACGGACCGCGCGTGTCCTTCTGCACGACCCACAGGTCGGCGCCGACACCGCGCGTGACGACCAGCGCGTCGTCGACCAGGCCCCGGTAGATGCCGCCCATGCCCATCACCACCATCAGCAGCATGCCGACGCCGATGGTGGTCAGCACGAAGCGGCCGAAGCTGTGACGGATGTCGCGCACGGCGAGGTTCATGGCGCAGCGACCCTCCGGCCGTCGCGCAGCGGTGCGGCACCGGCGTCGGCGGAACGCACGAGCACGTCGCCGGGCGACAGCCCCGCCGTCACCTGCACGCTGTCGCGACCGCGCAGGCCGACCGTGATCTCGCGCCATCGGGCACGGCCTTGCTGCTCGATCATGACGCCGGTCGCGCCGTCGCGCACCAGCACCGCCGGCGCCGGGATCACCGTCGCACCGTCGGCGCGCGCGACCTCGATGTAGACCTCGGCGCGCTGGCCGACGGCCCACTTCGCCGGCAGCTTCGCAACCCGCACGTCGGCGATGATCTCCCGCGTCTCGCGATCGGCCTCGCGGCCGATGCGCGCGACCACGCCTTCGTAGGCAACGTCCGGCTCGGAACGGAACACCACGCGTGCCGGCTGGTCGGCGGCGAGCCGCGCCAGCTCCGTTTCGTCGACCCAGGCCCGGATCCACATCTCGTCGGTCGAGACCAGCTGCAGCACTGATGCACCGGCGGTCGCGACGTCGCCGGCCTCGCGGTCGCGCCGCACGACCAGGCCGTCGAACGGCGCCTCGATGGTGGTGTCCGCCAGCCGGGCGCGCTGATACGCCAATGCGCGCTCCGCGGCATCGAGGCGCTTCTGCCCCTCGACGAGGCCCGCCGCCGCGATCGACAGCCCGGCCTCGGCGACCGACAGCGACTCCAACGCCTTGTCGAGGTCCTGTTCGGACGCCACGTCGGTGGCGATCAGGTCGACGACACGCTGGTGGCTGGTCCGGGCCTGGGCGAGCACCGCTTCGGCCGCGCGCCGGGCCGCGCTCAGTCGTTCCATCGTCGCCACCGCCGCCGCGACCTCGGACTCCGCCATGCCGACCTGCTGGAGGAAGTCACTGGCCTCCAGTTCGAACAGCAGCGCGCCGGCCGACACCTGATCGCCCTGGTCGGCGTGCATGCGCACGATCAGGCCGCCGATCTTCGGACCGACGATCGCCGAGATGCGCGCTTCGAGCGTGCCCGTGCCCATCACCTCGGCGCGCACGGTGGCGGTCGTCACCGTGTGGGTGATGACCGCCACCGGTGTCAGCACGAACCACCAGGCGGTGACGGCAGCGACCAAGAGCACCAGGGCAATGCGAACGGCGAGCCAGGCGCGCCGGCGATGTCGCTGCCACCAGGTCGGCTCGGCTGGGGGAACGTCGGTGGCGGCGGTGGTCTTGTTCATGCGAAGTCTGGCGGCGGACGCGGTCGATGGTGCGACAACTCTTCGCCCGCTTCTCGCTCGTTTCCAGTAGAGCACCCCTTCGCTCCTGACGGAAACGTCCGTGGTTGCGCACAAGGACGTACGAGGCTGCTTCGCGCAGCACACAGGCATGCGTTCGCGCCGGGCAAACACCGCCATCGCAGCTTCCAAGGTTGACGCTCGCGGCGGAGGTGTTAGCTGTGGCCCCGATGAAGGTCTGCATCGTCGGCGCCTCCGGGAAGCTCGGTCGCTACATGGTCCAGCACGCGCTCGACCGTGGCTACGAAGTGGTCGGCGTGTGCCGTGAGCGCAGCACGGCCAAGCTCGACCCGTTCCGGGACCGCATCACGATCGTGCCCGGCGCGACGAACGACCGCGAGGTCATCCGCCGCGCGGTCGCCGGCTGCGACGCGGTGCTGACCGTGCTGGTGCCGTGGGGCGTGCAGCACTACGCATCCGGCACCGCCCAGGCCGTGCTCGACCAGGCGCAGCCAGGCGCGCGGCTGGTGTTCTCGTGCGGCTGGCACATCACGCGCGACGGCAAGGACGTCTACTCGCGCAAGTTCCTGGCGCTGGTCAAGGTCTTCGGTTGGCTCGCGCGCATGCTGCGGTTCGCGCAGCTCGACGACCAGGTCGAAGCGTGCCGACGCGTATTCGCCAGCGATACGCGCTGGACCGTCGTGCGCGGCAGCGACCTCGAAGAAGGGCCGAGCCAGGGTCTGCCGGTGTGGAGCCGGCACGTCGGCGACGCGGTGCTCGCCAGCAACCGCACGGCTCGCATCGACTTCGCCCTGTTCCTGGTCGCGGCGATCGAAGACGACGAATTGGTGCACGAGGCGCCGGCGATCGTCGGCTGCCAGACGCCGTCCGCGCTCGCACACGCGGCGCACACCTGACAACCGGCGGCTGGCTTCCCCGCTCGTTCCGCAGCTAGAATCAGCGGGCCGATGTCCGAGGTGGAGCTGTACGGTCCGATCAAGCGGTTCCTGGAGCAGCAGGGCTACGCCGTGAAGGGAGAGATCGGCGCCTGCGACATCGTGGCCGTGCGCGGCGACGAGCCCCCGGTCGTCGTCGAGCTGAAGGAGCAGCTGAACCTCGCGCTCGTGCTGCAGGCGGTCGACCGGCTGACGATCTCCGACACGGTCTACCTCGCGTTCCGCATCGGCACCAACCACAGCGCCGCGTGGCGTTCGCGCGGCAAGCAGGTCAAGAGCCTGCTGCGCCGGCTCGGGCTGGGCCTGCTGACCGTGTCGGCACGCGGCGGTGTAACGCCGGTGCTGGACCCGGCGCCGTATCGCCCGCGGCCGGACGCTTCGCGGCGCAAGCGCCTGCTGAAGGAGTTCGCGGAGCGCATCGGCGACCCCGAGGCCGGTGGTTCGACGTCCCGCCAACGCCTCACCGCCTACCGGCAGGATGCGATCCGGTGTGCGTCGCAGTTGGCCAACGGCGGCGTGCAGAAGCTCAGCCTGCTGCGCGAACGGGCCGGCGTGACGCGCGCGGGTGCCATCGTGCGCGACAACCACTACGGCTGGTTCGATCGCGTGAAGCCCGGCCACTACGACCTCACGCCCAAGGGCCGGCACGAGCTGCTGCACTGGTCCGACCTGCAGCAGGGCCCGCACCGCGGCATCGTGTCCAAGTAGGCGATCGCTCAGCCTTCCGGCTGCCCCCGCGGCCACACGACCATGCACAGGCCGAGGGCGGCGACCGGCACCACCTGCTGCAGCGTGCGCGCGGCGGCGGTCGACAGGTGCCAGCCCAGCTCGGCGTTCGTGCCGACGAACACCAACATGTAGCCGATCAGCACGATCCCGACGACCGCCGCCAGCATCGGCAGCGGCGAACGCAGGAATGCGCGACGGTCCCGCAACACGGCGATGCCGCAGGCGAGCAGGAACAGCAGCGGCAGCAGCCGATGCGGGCCCGGCTGCACCAGCATCTGCGCGTAGAACGCGAGCACGCGCGGCGCGTGGTCGGCGCCCTGGTGGAGCATGCGCGCGAACAGGCCGGAACCGCCGCTGGCAGCGGGGTCGATCAGGTCGTTGCTGAGCCCGAAGTGGTGGTTGAAGGCCATCTGCGCGCCGATGACGACGCCCGGCACCAACAGCCACCACAGACCCGTGCAGCAGACCGGCGGCTGAGCCTCGTTGCGGCGACGATCGAGCCACCAGCGGAGCGCGAACGGCACCGCTGTGGCCACCACCAGCAGCGCGCCTTCGTTCTTGGTCGCCAACATCGCCGCGAACGCGATGCAGGCGAGCCGCCACCAGACGCGTTCACCGGTCTCACGCAGGCGCAGCAGCGCGTCGACGGCCGCGAGCGTGGCCAGCGCGAGCAGCACATCGGCGTAGACGGTCGTCGTCTCGACGGCGAACGACGTGCCGGCGAACGCGAACAGCGCCAGCGCCGCGATCAGCGGATGCGCGCGCCGCGTCGTCGCCGCCGACAGCAGCAGCAGCAGCGCCAGGCCGAAGCACTGGATCGGCAAGCGGTTCTCGTAGTGCAGCACGCGCCCGGTGCTGGCGAAGGCGAGCACCTGCACCAGCGGGTTGCACAGCGGATAGTCGGGGTGTTCGCAGAAGCCGCGCAGGCCGTGCACGGGATCGAGCACCGGGGCGGCATACAGCACCTTCGCCTTGGCCGCCCAGATCTGGGCTTCGTCGGCGAAGCGCACCAGGTCGACGTTGGCACGCAGGCAGTCGTTCGCGACGACGAGCAGCACCACCGCGAGCGGCAGCCAGCACAGCATCGAGGTCCGGCCCGGCGAAGGCTCGTCGCCGCGCCGCCGCGCGCGCACGAGCAGCAGCACGCCTGTGGCCGACGCGACAGCCGGCAGCCAGACACCCGCAACTGGCTGTCCCGCCAGCAGCCACAGCGCCGTGCCGCACGCCAACGCGCAGTGTCCGATCAGGTAGGCGTAGGCCAGCGACGCCCGCCAGCCGCATTCGCGTCGCATGCCCAGCGCGCGGCAGATGCCGAGGCCGAACACGGCTGGCACCAACACGGTGCAGAGCGCGACCCACGCCTGGCTGGCTAGACCTTCTGGAATCGCCATAGGTCGAAGCGCGGTTCGTGGTGCACGCGGGTCCAGCCGGGCCGGCCGGCCGGCGACGGATCCTCGGCGAGCACGAACAACCAGACCGACGCCGCGGCCGGGCCGTCGTCGCCGTTGTGTTCCACCGCCGCGATCGGGTCGGCGACGCTGAGGAAGAACGGGGTCGGATACAGCAGGCCGGTCAGCTGCACGAACAGACCGTTCTTGGCGGCGAGGTGTTGGAACCTGGCGATCCGCTGCTGCTCGTCGCTCGTCTGCTGGCGCAGTTCTTCGATCGTGCCCGTAACGGCGCGGTTCAGCAGCAGAGAGCCAGGCGGCAGCAGTGAGCGCAGTGCATGCACGATCTCGACGTCGGCACCGAGCGCGCGCTGCATGCGGGTGTCGGTGTCGGCGAGCAGGCGCAGGTCCCAGCCGACGGCGCGGCCCGCCTGCACGCGGTTCGCGGCGTCGATGCCGGCGACGACCGCCTGCCAGAGCAGGAGGCCGCACACGACCGATCGCAGCAGGAACAGCATGGCAATGCCGCGGCGAGGCACGGCGGCGCCATGCTGGCCACGCGGTCGGGTGCGGTCAAGCGACGCGGCCGATTGCGCGCCCGCCCGACGATCCCGGCTCGACTGCGCCCGCTACAGCAACCACCTGGTGAAGGTGTAGACGATGCCGACGACGTACAGGGTGCCGAAGATCACCTGGTTGTGCCGCGCCAACCAGCGCGGCAGGTAGATGTCGAAGTTCTCGACGCGGCTCTCGGTGTGGCGCGCCGCCACGTCGGTGAGCGGACACCGCATCCCGTTCCCCGCGAGCACGACGACTTCGCCCAGCACGATCGCGACCAGCAGCAGGGCGACGCCGAACCGTTCGCGATGCGCGAACACGAAGATGCCGAGGATGCAGCCGACGAAGCAGGCCCAGACGACGGTGTGCAGGGTTCGGATGAAGGCGAGCACGCGTGTCGGACCCTGGACTAGAAACAGTGCTCGCCGGGCAGCGCGGATGCTTGTCGGATCCAACTCGCTACCTGTTGCTCGTCGAGTTCGTCGTGTTCGTGGATATGGAAGTAGCGCGTGCCCTTCTTCTTCGACGCGACGGGCGGCAGCGGGCGCAGCGACGCGCCCTGGAAGAACGCGACCTTCACGTACTTCGTGATGCAGTGGATGCCGAGGAACCAGCCCTGGCCCTCGATGCCATAGAAGGGCGAGTTCCACCGCACGGCCTTGCGCACGTCGGGCACGGTGCGCGCGATCAGCAGATCGAGACGGCGCCCGACGTCACGCTTCCAGCCCGGCATGGCCGCGATGTAGGCCTGCACCGGGCCGTCGCCGTCGGCCTTCGCGATCTGCGGGTTGCCACCCGAGAGCAACACAGGCGTCTTGGACCTGGTGGACTTGGTCGGCTTGCGGGCGGGTGACCTGGCGATCGCGTTGCGGGGCTTGGCCGCGGCCTGCGCCGACTTCTTCGCTGTCTTGCTGGCCATTGTGTTCTCTCCTGAGTTGGGATGCATGTTCGCGCGCCAGGGCCTCGGGGAACGCACGACTGCGCCTCGGGGCGCCGCATGCTGTCGGTGTACGCGTCGTCGACCAGCTTGACCAGCGCCGCGCTGTCGACGTTGCTGCCGGCCGGAGCTTCACGTGGCGCATGTACTTGCCGGTGCCTGCCAGCAGGTGAGCCGGGTCCGCGAGTTCGGCGCCACGGCAGAACCCGACAGCGGTCTCGTTCAACGTCTCTCACGCTGAGCCGCGAGTGCCGCTGCGGCGCTCGTCGGCTCCTGCGCCGAGTCAGGCGGGCTCCTGAAATGAGAAGCCATCATGCACTCCGTCCCAAAGGTCACTGCCGCAAGTTGCCACCTCGAGCAGCGTCGGATGCTCGCCCTGGCAAAGCAACTCTGCGAACAAGCCATTGGAAACCCCAGGCATGTTGATGAACCCCTTCAGCCCTACGTGACGCGGAGCAGAATCGGCATTGGCTTCGTCCAGCCGGAAGTTGGTGAAGGACCCAACACCGGTGAACTCTCGACTCAATACGTGCAGATCATCGAGGAACTTGGTGAGCCACGGTTCGGACGCGGCAAGCCGGCGCAGAATGGCCATCTCGAAGTCGTTTGGTTTGAGTTGTCCGGGACGCATTGCTACCACGAGGGATCCGCCCACTCTCTTCTTCGGCCGACCGAGCCAATCCCCGGCGACTCGGCTTCGCAGGCTATCGCGCTCGGACAAGCTAGCAAGACCCGGCGCAATCCACTCGCCGGCACGAGGCACCAGACCTTCACGCAACAGGCCGTTGCTCAGCAGGTCGGCCCAATCCCGCGATGCGGAGAGGTGCGCGTAGGGCCGAGCCGACGCCCGACGCGTGCGCCCGAACGTCGGCGACCCGGTGGCCGGAAGCTGCAGCAGGTTTCACCGCGCGCGGCGAAACGTCAGGTTGATGCGGCACCTGCCGAACAGCGGGTGCACGCCTTCCTTGACCGGCAACACGCCGTGGAAGAAGCGCCGCGACGGGCCACCCCATACCAGCACGTCACCGTGCGTGAGCAGAAGGCGCTGCGTCGTGTCGCCGCGCGCCGCACCACCGAACAGGAACACGGCCGGCAGGCCCAGCGACACCGACACGATCGGCTGCGCGAAGTCGCGCTCGTTCACGTCCTGGTGCAGCGTCATGCGCGCGCCGGGTTGGTAGCGGTTGATCAGGCAGGCATCGGGCACGAAGCCCGGATACCCGGCTGCGGCAGCGGCGCGCGTGGCCAACGCCGCGAACTCGTCGGGCATCGCGGGCCACGGCCGGCCGCGCAGCGGATCGTCGGGCTGATAGCGATAGCCGCGCGCGTCGGTCACCCAGCCGTGTGCACCGCAGTTGCTCATCGCCACCGACATGCGCCGGCCGCCGGGCGTGCACATCTGGCGGAACGGGGCCAGGCCGATCAGCGACGCGATCGTGGCCAGCAGCTGGTGTTCGCGGTCGCGCGCGAAACCCGCGAGCCACACCGCGCCCGGCGCAAACGGGCGGCGCGCGTCCTCGGGTCCTGGTTCGAACAGTTCTCGCTGCATGCGGTTGGCTCGGCCTCGGTAGCTTGCCAGCCCGATCCAGCGACGGCGAGAAGCCAGGCGCCTGCACGCCACCACGCCTCGAAGCACCGGCGGCAGCTGCGACACCGCCTGCGGCTGACGGAACCGCGCGACCGCGGCTACGTTGGCCCGCCGCCATGAACCGCAACCACTTCCTTCTCGCCAGCTCGCTGCTCGCGGCCACGGCCGCGGCGCAGGGGCAGGCGCTCACCATCTACAACCAGAACTTCGCCGTCGTGCGCGATCGCGTCGCGCTCGACTTGCACCAGGGCCAGAACGACGTGCAGTTCGTCGGCGTCACGACGCAGCTCGAACCCGACTCCGTCGTGCTGCGCGATCCGAGCGGCAAGGTCGCGCTGGCGGTGCTGGAGCAGAACTACCGCGCCGACACCATCTCGCAGGGGCTGTTGCTGTCGCGCTACGAAGGCCAGGCGATCGACTTCCTGGTGGCGGGACGCGACGGCGCCGAGCGCATCGTGCGCGGCAAGATCGTGCGCAGCGGCTACGTGCCGAGCCTCCCGGGCAACCGCAACCAGGGTGGTGACACGCCGATCGTCGAGGTCGAGGGAAACCTGCGCTTCTCGCTGCCCGGCCAGCCGCTGTTCCCGGCGCTGACCGACGACGCGATCCTGCAACCGACGCTGCACTGGCGCCTGTTCGCCAACGCGGCCGCCAAGGTCGATGCCGAACTCAGCTACGTCACCGCCGGCATGAGCTGGCAGGCGTCCTACAACCTGATCGCACCGGAGCAGGGTGACGTGATGGACATCGTCGGCTGGATCACGATCGACAACCAATCGGGCAAGGTGTTTCCCGAAGCGACGATCAAGCTGATGGCCGGCGACGTGAACAAGATCCAGCCCGAAGGTGGCCCCATCGACAGCTCCTCGATGTTCCTCGGGGCCATGAGTCGCGCTGCCGCTCCCGCGGTCACCGAGAAGGCGTTCGACGAGTTCCACCTCTACTCGCTGCCGCTGCCGACGACGCTGCACGACCGCCAGCAGAAGCAGGTCGAGTTCGTGCGCGCGCTCGGCGTCCAGACGCAGACGATCTACGTCTACGACGGCGCCGACACCGGCCCGTATCGCGGCTGGAACATGGAGACGATCCGCAACCAGCCGGAGTACGGCACCCAGAGCAACCCGAAGATCTGGGTGATGCGCGAGTTCCTGAACACCAAGGCCAACGGCCTCGGCCTGCCGCTGCCGAAAGGCCGCACGCGTTTCTACCGCCGCGACGACGCCGACGGCCGGCTCGAGTTCACTGGCGAGAACCTGATCGACCACACGCCGAAGGACGAGACGGTGCGCATCTACACCGGCAATGCGTTCGACGTCGTCGGCGAACGGAAGCGCACCGACTACTCGCTGAGCAACAACAACCACCAGCTCGAGGAGGCGTTCGAGATCCACGTGCGCAACAAGAAGGACACCGCGATCGAGGTACGCATCGCCGAGCGGCTCTACCGCTGGCTGAACTGGCAGGTGATCCAGAAGTCGCACGAGTTCGTGCAGACCGACGCGCAGAACGTCGAGTTCCGCGTGCAGGTGCCGCCTGGCGGCGAGCAGGTCGTGACGTACCGCGTACGCTACGACTGGCAGTGATCCGGCGCGGTCACGGCACCACGAACTCCGCCAGCGTCGCGGCGGACACGGACGCCGAGATCGCGTAGAGCACGAGGTCGCCGAGCTCGCGGCGCGCGAGTTCGAAGCGGCTGCCTTCGGGTAGCACCGGGTGCGGATCGCGCGCGCGCGGCAACACGTAGACGCACACCGGCGTGTCGTTGGTTCGGGCGAGGATCGCCATGCTGCCGCCGGTAGGCAGGCCGCAGTAGCAACCGAGCAGGTGCACCGACGACGGGGTGAGGTCGAGTTGGGTGGCGAAGCGCTGTTCGCAGGCCTGGCGCAGGTCGAGGTTGGGTTGGCAGCAGGCCCCGTCGGCGAAGCCCTCGGCAAGCGCGTGCTCGTAGGCGGCGACCCACATCGCGCCCACCTCGCGCCCGCGGTCGGCCGCCGTCCCGCGAGGCCCGCGCAGCGCCCACAGCGCGCCGGCGATCAGCAACGCCGCGGCCGCCAGCAACCACGGCCAACGCCGCGGCGCCGGCGCGACGACCCGTGCCGCCAACGCCGCGAACTCGAGCGGCGGCGGCGCGAACGCAGCGCGCAGTTGGGCGTCCAGGCGATCGTCGATGTCGTCGCGCCTCATCGCGCCTCTCGCGTCGGAATGGGTTCGGCCATGGGCGCCAGTCCCGCGCGCAGCGTCGCGCGGGCGCGTCGCACGTGGCTCGCAACCGTGTTCTCGGGCAGTTCCAGCATCGTGGCGATCTCGGCGAACGTGTGCTCCTGGATCACGTGCAGCAACAGGCAGGCGCGCGCCACGTCGCCCAGTAGGGCGAGCGCCCGCGCGAACTCGTCGGACAGACCACAGCGATCGATGTCGAACGGCCAACCGGTTGGCACCGGCACGGCCGCCGCGCGCGCGGTGAAATCGGCCGTCGTGAGCGGGCGCCGCCGACGACGCCAGTTGGCACCGACGTGGCGCGCGATCTGCGACAACCACGCGCGCAGGTCGGAGCCGATCGCGAACGTCGCGCGTTGCTGCCAGGCGACCCGGGCCGTCTCCTGTACGAGGTCCGCGGCATCACTGCGCCCGACCCAAGCCGACGCGAGCACCCACAGCGTTCGCCCATGCTCGGCGAACGCGCGTTGGAACTCGTCGGCGCCGAGCCGGGCAGTGTGCATCGCGGCGACAGCGTAGCCGTCAGCGGGTGCAACCGCCGCCCAGCCCGCAACCGGTGCCACAGCCCTTCGCCGGGGCGGGTGCCGGCGCTTCGCTGCAGTCGTTGCAGTCACCGCAGCCGTTGCAGTCGTTGCAGCCGACGCAGTCGTCGCAGCCGCCTGGCGGACATGGTTCGCAGACGCACTGCGCACAGCAGGCACCCCGTTCCGGGCCGGACTGCGGCGCCGCCGCGGAGCCCAAGGCGAACGGCAGGAAGAACAGCAGGGTGACGAGGCCGCTCCAGATGGTGTTCATGGCCGACTGATGTCCGGGCCGCGCCGGATTCGTGCAGGCTGCGCCGATTCCGGCCGCCGGCGCCACGGGCCGATTTGGCGAATAGCATCCGGGCGTTCCGACGACCTTCCCTCGTGACCGCCGCCCCGCCCGCAACGTCCGTAGCACCGCCGCCGGCCTCGCTCGCCCATCTGCGAGCGGGCCTCTGGCGCTACCTGCGCGCCCTCGGCGCCAGCGCCGACGAGGCCGACGAGCTGGCGCAGGAGGTGCTGCTCGTCGCCTGCCGCACGCCGCTCGCCGCCGACGCGGAGGCGGCCCGTGCCTTCCTGCGTGGCGTGGCCCGCAACCACTGGCTGCGCACGCGACGTTGGTGGGCGCGGCGGCGCGAACGCGAAGTGGCGCTGGCAGTAGAGGACCTCTGGGCGGCGAGTGCCGACGCGGACGACGGCGATCAGTTGCTGGGGCACCTGCGCGAGTGCCTCGCACTGCTGCAGGACCGGGCCCGCCGCGCGCTCTTGCTGCACTACCACGACGGACTCGACTGGAACCAGGTATCGGCGCAGATCGGGCTGCGGCCGAACGGCACGAAGACCCTGGTACAACGCGCGCGGCAGGCGCTGCGCAGCTGCATCGAACGGAGGACTCCATGACGACCACGACCGCTCGCACGATGGCGCAGGAACGACAGCTCGACTGGCTGCTCGCAGAGGTGCTCGGCAGCCCCGCTGCCGGCGCGCGCACGCAGACCCGGTCCGCACGCTCATGGCTGGCAGCGGCCGTCGTCGTGCTGGGGCTCGGGGTCGCATTCGGCACCGCGCTGCTGCGGCAGGGGCCGCCGCCCGCACCGGTGCAGGAACCCGCCGCAGCGATCGAATGGTACGAGTGCCACGGCCCCGCCGGCATCGACACCATCCCCGCCGACGTCGTCAACCTGCGCTGCTTCGACTTCGACGACGCGACGATGGTGCACCTGGGACACTTCGCGAAGCTGCTGCGCCTCGACCTCAGCGGCATGGACGTCAACGAGCGCGGCTACTCGGTGTCGCTGAAGATCACCGACGCCGGGCTGTTCCATCTGAACGGGATCCCGAACCTGCGTTGGCTGTCGCTGGCGGGCTGCCACGAGGTGAAGGGCCCTGGCCTGCGCGTGCTCGAGAACCTGCCGATGCTGGAACACCTCGATCTGACCTACTCCGGCGTCGAGTCGCCTGCCATCGAGCGGCTGCCGGAGTTGTTCAGCCTGCGCGAGCTGTCGCTGAGCCACTGCATGAACTTCCACGGCCGATCGCTGGCCGAGGTCGGCAAGGTCGCCGGCCTGCGCCGACTCGAACTGCGCGGTTGCACGACGCTGTCGGCTGCCGACGTGGTGCATCTCGCGAAGTTGACGCAGCTGCGCCATCTGGACCTGCGCGACTGCCAGGGCCGGTTCCGCGGCCAGCGCGCCGGCGGCTTCGGGCCGCGCGAGGAGGATCCGCCGCCGCCACCGGTCGAAGACGGCATCGGCGTCACCGATGCCAGCATCGCGGCGCTGGGCGGGCTGAAGCTGGAGACGCTGCTGCTCGGTGGCTCCGAGTCGCTGACCGACGCGATCGGACCGACGCTGACGAAGATGACGACGCTGCGCCGGCTCGACCTGTCGAACCTGCCGAAGACGACGGATGCGCTGCTGGCGCACGTGCCGGGACTGCTCACTGCGCTGGAGCTCGGCGAGAACCGGCAGTTCACGGACGGCGGTCTGCGCGCGATGACGCCGCTGCCTGACCTGTGCGAACTGGGGCTCGATGGCATGCCGGGACTCGGCGATCGAGGTATCGCAGACCTGTTGGCCGAGCATCGGCTGCAGAGACTCGAATTGGGCGGTACGCAGCAGGCCACCAAGGTCGGCGAGCTGTTCCGGCGCGAACTCGGCGACGAGCTGATCGAGGCACTCGCTCTGCAGACCGAGCTGCAACGGCTCGCGCTGCGGAAGTGCCGCATCGACGCCCGCACGCTGGATCGCCTCGCCACGCTGCCGGCGCTGGTCGAACTCGACCTGTCGTTCGCCGCTTTCGCTCCAGGTGTGCTACCACACCTTGCGCCGAGCCGGTCGCTGACGAAGCTCGGGCTCGTTCGCGCCACTGACATCGCCGACGACGACCTGCGCCAGTTGCCGCCGACGCTGCGCGAACTCGACCTCTACGGCACGAAGCTCGACTTCAGCGAGGTCGCCCGCATTGCCAAGGCCTGGCCCAGCTGCACGATCCGCATGCCCGAAGGTCGCCGGCTGCGGGTGCCACAGCCGCGCTGACGCTCACACCACGAGCGCGAGCTTGCCCAGCGCCTCGCGCGCTTCCAGCAGCCGATGCGCTTCGCCGACCTGCGCCATCGGCAGCGCGCGATCGAACACCGGCCGCAGCCGCCCCTGGTCGAACAGCCGCAACACCTGCCGCAGGTCGCCCTTGCTGCCCATCGTCGAACCGAGGATCGACAGGCTCTTGAAGAACACCGCGTGCAGCGACAGCGGCACGTTGCCGCCGGTCGTCGCACCGCACGTCACCAGGCGGCCGCCGCGCTGCAGGCACTTCAGCGACCCGGCGAACGTCGCCTCCCCCACGTGCTCGAACACCACCTGCACCAAGGCCTTGCCGGTCAACGCCTTGACCTCGGCGACGAAGTCCTTCGCCCGGTAGTCGATCACGTGGTGCGCGCCGAGCGCCTGCACCTTCGCACACTTCGCGGCGCCGCCGGCGGTCGCGATCACCTGCGCGCCGAGCAGGTTGGCGATCTGCACCGCCGCGCTGCCTGTGCCCGACAGGCCAGCGTGCACCAGCACGGTCTCGCCGGCGCGCAGCTCGGCGCGGCGCACCAGCATGTTCCACGCGGTCTGGAACACGAGGCAGATCGACGCGGCCTCGGGTGCGGTCAGCGCGCGCGGCTTCGGCGCGACGTTCGCAGCCGGCACGCAGACGAACTCGGCGCTGGTGCCGTCGCAGCTCTCGCCGAGCATGTGGTAGCTGCGGCACAGCTGGTCGAGGCCGGACTGGCAGGCCTCGCACGCACCGCACGACACGCCGGGCAACACCACGACCGGATCGCCTTCCTTGCAGCCGGTAGCGCCCGGCCCGAGCGCGTCGATCACGCCACACGCATCGCTGCTGGGGATCAGCGGCAGCGGGAACGTGTGGCCCGGCACGCCGCGGCGCACCCAGGTGTCCAGGTGGTTGAGGCCGATCGCCTGCACGCGCACGCGCACCTGGCCCGGGCCCGGCGTCGGCACCGGCCGCTGCTCGAGCAGCAGTCGATCGAACCCGCCGTGCTCGCGCACGACGATGCAGCGCATGTCCGCCATCACGCGCGATGATGGCGAACCACGACCGACCGAGCAAGCCGACTCGCGGCGCTCACTCCGACAGCGTCGCGTGCAGGAACCACGCGTGCTTCTCGAACATCGTCACGATGCCGGTCAGCACGTCGACGGTGTCGTCGTCCTTGTACTCCAGCGCGACGTCGCGCGCGGTGCGCACGCCGGCCAGGTAGGTGCCGATGCGCTCGGCGAGCAGGCGGACGTGTTCCATGTCCTTGGTCAGGTCCTGCGGATAATCGGTCAGGCGCGAGTTCTTGGCAACGTGCCGCGCGGTGCCGACCGCGAGGCTGCCCAGCGTCCGGATGCGCTCGGCGAGCGTGTCGTTCTGCAGCTGCAGATCGGTCGCGAACGTGTCGAACAACGGGTGCAGCGCCGCGAACTGCGGGCCCTTGATGTTCCAGTGCGCGACCTTGATCTGCGAGAACAGGTCCATGCCGTCGGTCAGCACCGGCAGCAGGGCGTCACAGATCTTCTTGCGGATGTCGGCGGGGATCTGGCTCGGAGAGTTCTTCATGTCTTCACCTCGGGTGGGAATGGGATCGTTCGCAGGGAACCTGCGCCGGTCAAGTCGACGCGGCCCGTAGCCAGCTCCGCGCCACCGCAGCAGCCTGGCCCGAAGAGCGCAGAGCTCAGCCGACGAGGCGCCCGGCCGTGTGCACGAGCCGCTGCAGCACCTTCTGCACGCTCGCCACGTGCTTGCCGTCGACCAGCGTGCCGTCCGCGGTGAACGCGGCCGAGGCGTTGCCGAGCGCGAACTGCTCGGTGATCACCAGCAGGCCGAGGTTCATCAGGATCTGGCGCAGGTGCACGAGGCCGCGCAGGCCGCCGAGCGCGCCGGGCGAACTCGACAGCAGGCCGGCGACCTTGCCCGCGAACACCGACACACCCGGTTCCGCCGCGTGCGGCCGCGACAGCCAGTCGATGGTGTTCTTCAGCACCGCCGGGATCGACGCGTTGTACTCCGGCGACACGAACAGCAGCGCGTCGTGCTGCTGGACCACAGCGCGCAGGCGGACCGCCGCCTCGGGCAGGCCGCCACTCGTCTCGAGGTCGCCGTCGTAGAGCGGCATCGCGTAGTCGCGCAGGTCGATGCCGGTCGCCTTGGTGCCGGCGGCCTCGGCGAGCGTGCCGGCCGCGCGCGCGAGGCGCTTGCTGAAGGCGTCGGTGCGGGTGGAACCGGGGACGATCAGGAGCTTGGTCATTCGGCCGCCATCCTAGTCGCCGTGGCCTCGAGGCACAGTTCCTTCACGCGCCGCAGGTCGAGCTTGCCGGTGCCGAGCAGCGGCAGCGCGTCGACGTGCACGAACTGCTCGGCGCGCGGCACGAACAGCGGCGGCAGCCCACGCGTGCCGAGCTGCTGCAGCACCGGCTGCAGTTCGTCCGCACCGAGCGTCGTCAGCGCCATCAGCCGCTCGCCCTTCTTCGTGTCGGGCACGCCGCAGACTGCGAACGCGCGTTCCTCGCGGCCGCTGCACTCCTGCAGGTGCTCTTCGACGGTGCCGTGCGGCACCATCTCGCCGCCGATCTTGCTGAAGCGCGACAGGCGGTCGGTCAGGAACAGGAACCCGTCCTCGTCGAGGCGACCGATGTCGCCGGTGACGTAGCAGCCGTCGTGCAGCGCCGCCGCGGTGAGGTCGTCGCGCCCGAGGTAGCCGCGCATGACGTTCGGCCCGCGCACCAGCACGAGCCCCGCCTCGCCGACCGGCAGCAGCCGCTTCGTCTCGGGATCGACGATGTGCACCGCGACACCCGGCAGCGGCCGCCCCACCGAACCGCGGCGCGAACCGGCCTGGTAGAAGCCCGATGCGCGGTAGCCCGGCGTGCTGACCGCGACGACCGGCGAGCACTCGGTGCAGCCGTAGCCCTGCACCGGGCGGATGCCGAAGCGGTCGGCGAACGCGTCCGCGAGCGCCTCGGTCAGCTTCTCGGCGCCGGTCAGCACGACGCGCAGCGAACCGAACTGCCCCGGCTCGCAGCGGCGCAGGTAGAGCTGCAGGAAGGTCGGCGTCGCCAACAGGATCGTCGCGCCGTGCCGCGCGACGAGGTCACCAACCGCGGCGGCGTCGAGCGGATTTCCGTGGAACACGAGGCTCGCGCCCTGCTGCAGGCCGTACCACAGCGCCATGTTGCCGAACGAGTGGAACAGCGGCAGCACGCCGACGAGCCGGTCCTCGTGCTCGAGCGGGATCACCTGTGCGATGCCGTCGCAGTTCGCCTGCACGTTGGCGTGGGTCAGCTCGATGCCCTTCGGTTCGCCGGTGCTGCCGCTGCTGAAGATCACCACCGCCGTGTCGGTGTTCACGACCGCACGCGCGGCACCGCAGGCGCGTTCGAGCCAACCGACCGGCAGCAGCAGCGCCGACACCGCCGCGCGCAGGCGTTCCAGCCGGCCTGTGTGCGCGAGCACGTCTTCGAGCAGCAGGACCTCGACCTCCGGCGGGATCACCAGCGGCATGCGTTCGAGGAACGCGCGCGAGGTCACCACCGTGCGCAGCTCCGCCTGGCGCATGCTCGACAGCAACGCCGCCGCACCGACGGTGTAGTTCAGCGGCACGGCGACGCGGCCCGCCAGGCTGGCCGCGAGCGCGGTGAGCGCACCGCCGATCGACGGCGGCAGCAGGATGCCGACCCGCTGCTGCCCGGCCCACGCAGTGCGCAGACGTCGCGCGAGCACGACCGCCGCCGTCAGCGCGGAGAGCCGCGACAGCTGCCTGCCCTGCGTGTCCGCCAGCGCGCGGCGCCACGGCGCACGCCGCACCTGCCGCACGAACGCGTGGTGCACCGGCCGCAGTTCGCGCGCCCGCAACCGGAACGCCCGCTCCGCCAGCAGGTCGACACGGCGGCGCACTTCCTCCGGCGCGGTGGTGTTGTCGACGGCCTCGCCGAACGACACCGTCACCGGACACGGCACCCGCGTCGGCCACCAGCGCACGCGACCCTGCCGCGCACTCAACAGGCCGCCGTAGACGCGATCGAGGTGCGCCGGCACGATCCGGGCGCTGCGCCCCTTGACGATGCGCTGCAGACCGCGGCGGAACGGCAGCGTGCTGCCCATGCGCGAGATCTCGCCCTCGGCGAACAGGCAGACGAGGTCGCCCTTGTCGAGCGCTTCGCCGGCGTCGCGCAGCGCGCGCAGCAGCAGGCGTGGCCCACCGGTGCCGCTGATCGGGATCGCGCGCAGCGCACGCAGGAACGGCTTCAGATACCAGCGTTCGTACCAGAACTGCTCGACGACGAACCGGATCGGCCGATCGGTCGCGGCCAGCAGGAACAGCGCGTCGAGGAACGACACGTGGTTCGGCACCAGCAGCGCACCGCCCACCTCGGGCACGTGCCGCGCGCCAAGCACACGCACGCGGTAGAGCGAGTGCGCGGCGAGGATCACGAACAGCCGCAGCAGCGCTTCCGGCAGCAGCCAGATCGCCCACACCGTGGCCACCAGCGTCAGGCCGGCGGCGACGACGAGGATCGTCGCAGCATCGGCGCCCCAGTGCGCGAGCAGCATGCAGCCGAGGCTGCCGGCGAGGATGCCCGCGAACGACAGGCCGTTCACCAGCGCGATCACGGCGCCGCGCCGGGCGGCGGGCGCGCGCCATTGCAGCAGCGCGTTCAGCGGCACGACGACGAAACCGCTGGCGGCGCCGAGCAATGCCATCAGCGCGAACATGCCCATGCGGCCCGGCACCAGCAGGCCCATCGCGCCGGTGCCGAACGCGAGGCCGAGCGCACCGAGCGGGATCAGCCCGGTCTCGACCTTGCCCTTGGCGATGCGGCCCGCGAGCAGCGCGCCGACGCCGACGCCGACCGCGAACAGCGCACCAGGCAGACCCGAGTAGGTGTCGCTGAGTTCGAGCACCTGCTTGCTGTAGACCAGCACGTCCTGGCCGAGCAGGCTGACCAGCCCCCAGAACACCACCGAACCCAGCATCGCCAGCCACAGCACGCGGTCAGAGCGCAGCGCCCGCCACGCGGCAGCCAAGGTCGGCGCGAACGGTTCCGCGCTGCCGCTCGGCGCCACCACCGGCAGCGACAACGACGCCAGCAGTCCGAGCACCGCCAGCAACGTCAGCAGCGCACCGGCCAGCCAGACCTGGGCGCCGAACGCATCGAGCAACAGGCCGCCGGCGACGGTGCCGAGGATGATCGCCAGGAAGCTCGCGGCCTCGAGCCGGCCGTTCGCGGTCGACAACTGATCGTGCGGCAGGATCTCCGGCAGGATGCCGTACTTCGCCGGCGCGAACAGTGCGCTCTGCGCGCCCATGCCGGCCAGCACCAGCAGCGGCAGCCAGCCGACCGGCGCCAGCCACAGCGCCAGCGTGCCGGCGAGCATCAGGCCGACCTCGGCGAGCTTGGTCCAGACCACCAGCGAGCGCTTGCCGACCCGGTCGCCGAGCGCCATCGCCGGCAGCGAGAACAGCATCAGCGGCAACGTGAACACCACGAACGCCACCGTGGTCGCCCACTGGGTCGCCGTTTCACCCTGTTCGCGCACCGCCGCGATCGCCAGCAGCGCGACGATCATCTTGAACGCGTTGTCGTTGAAGGCGCCGAAGAACTGCGCGATCAACAGGCCGCGGATGCGCGGGGCGGCGGGACGAGGGTCGGCGGTGGGCTCGGTCATGGGCAGGTTCGGTTCGGACAGGCGGAGTATCGCCGGGCCGTTCGTTCGGCATGAGGAAGTTGTGCTGCAGGTGTCGATAAGCTGTGCTTCATGATCGACCTGCATCGACTGGCCGGCTTCCACCTCGTCGCCAGCGAAGGCGGCTACGCGCGCGCGGCCCGCGCCGCGTCGTATCCGATCACGCAGCCGGCGCTGCACCAGCAGGTCAAGAAGCTCGAACAGGAGGTCGGGCTGCAGCTGCTGGAGCGGGTCGGCAAGGACCAGATGCGGCCGACGCCAGCCGGCGCGCACCTGCTCGCGTTCGTCGGGCCGTTCCTGCGCGACCTGCCGCAGGTGGTGCAGAACCTGCGCACGGGCGAGTTCGACGGCGCGCTGTCGATCCAGGCCGAGTCGCTGTTGATCCGGCAGCTGCTGCCCGACTGGCTGCTGGCGTTCCGGCGGCGGCGGCCGAAGGCGCAGTTGCACCTGCAGGAGTTGCTGCGCACAGACGTGGCGCTGCTGCGCACGGGCCGGGCCGACGTGCTGGTCGCGTATCTGCCAGAGGTGCCCGACGACATCGCCAGCCAGGTCGTCGCCGAGGTGCACGCCTGCCTCGTGGTGCCACGCAATCGTGCCCCCGCGCGCAACCGGGCCCCCGCGCTGGCGACGCTGATGGACCTGCCGTTCCTCACCTACCCGGTCGGCAGCCAGCAGTACTCCTTGCAGCTGCAGGCGCTGGCCAGCCATGACGCGAGCCCGCGACAGAGCATCAGCCTCGACTCGGCGGACCTGATCTTCGGCTTCGTCGAGTCCGGCCTCGGCTGGTCGCTGGTGCCGAGCCTCGATCCCGACGGCCCGACCGGCCGACGCCTGGCGGCGTTCCCATGGGGCCGACCGCGCGTGACGTTCCCGGTCCGCCTGGCCTGGCGGAAGGACGCGCCCGAGAACCCGGTGCTCGACGCCCTGATCGCCTGCGCACCGAGGCCACCGCGCCGCAGATGAAGCGCGCGCGACCCGCGACGCGAGCTACGATCGCCGCGCCGAGATCCACATGGACAAGAAGGTGCTGTTGCTGTCGTCGTTGCTGGGCCTGTTGGTGCTCAGCGCCGTGGGATTCTGGTGGCTGTCGTGCGAGCAACAGGTCGCCCTCTCGGCCAGCGCCAGCGACCATGCCGCGCACGCTGCGACCGCCGACGCGCAGGGCATGCCCGGCCCCGGTGATGCGACGCTGACCAAGACCGTCGCCAGCACCGTGCGCGCCGACGCGGCGACGGCGAGCGCGTCGGGGCTGCCGTTCCCCGAGGACGCCAGGTGGGTGCCGGTGCTGGTGATCGACAAGGCCACGCGCGAGCCGGTCGCGGGCGCCGACGTCGGCTGGGTCGGCGAGAACTTCGAGAAGTACACCGCCGAGCAGAACCTGATCGACCCGGACAGCATGTTCCTCTGGCGGTCGATCGACCTGCAGGTCGACCGGGCCGGCTGGCGCACGACCACCGACGAACACGGCATCGCGCGGGTGACGTTCAAGGAATGGACGACCGTCATCGCCACCGATGCGGGGCGCTTCGCCCGGCTGACGTTGCGCGAGAACACCGTCGCACCGCCGGGCGGCTACGTGCTGGAGCTGATGCCCGATCTCGCACTCACCGTGCAGGTGCTCGACGAAGGCGGTGAGCCGGCGGCGGGCGTGTTGTTGGCGGTCGGGATCCACGACGATCCGGAGCAGCCGCAGCACTTCTGGGGCTGGGGGCCGATCGCACGCACCGACGCCGACGGCCGCGCGGTGCTGCGCCATCTGCAACAGCTGCTCGAGGAGGAAGACACGGAACCGGCCGGCGCGGTGCGGACACCACGCTGGTGCGCACGCACCTACATTCCCGGCTACGACGATCCGGGGATCCCGTTCACGCTCGACGCGCTGCCGGCCGAACCGATCGTGCTGCGCCTGCCGGCGTGTGGCAGCGTGCGGCTGCGCGCGGAGATCGCCGGCCGCCCAGCTCCCGGCTTCGTCAGCGCATCCCTGGTGCAGTGCATCGAGCAGCCCAACTACCGCCCGGACACGGCACAGCTCTACCGCCCGATCGCCGCCGACGGCTGGGTGCGCTTCCCGCACATCCCCCTGGGCCGCGAGTTCATCGGCAGCAGCAACACCAACGGCGACCTGTCGACGCGCTTCGTCGGCCCGATCGCCCGCGGCCAGGAAGTGATGGTGCGCATCACTCCGGAGAACGACACCATGGTGCTCGGCGGGCGCATGCTGACAGGAGACCGTCAACCGATCCGCAACGGCAGCTTCGTGCTGATGGCGGACGGGCAGAACGTGAACACGTACCAGAACTTCCGCACCGACGAGCAGGGTCGCTTCCTGGTCGCCGTCGGCGAATCCCGCGACGACAACCACGTCGATACGCTGCGGTTCGAGTACCAGCGCTACGCAGAGCCGTCGCTGCGCATCGACCTGCCGGGGCGGACCCTGCGGCCAGGCGTCGAGGACCTCGGCGACCTGACGGTGTCCGGCGGCAAGCTGGTCGTCGCGGGCACGTTCGTCGACGACAGCGGACCACTGCACAAGAACGTGTCGTTCTGGGTCGAACACTTCGAGCCGACCGCGGCCCCGAACGAGGCCTGGCAGGGCACGACCGACACGATGCAGCACCAAGACAAGACCGGCCACTTCGAGGTGCGCGGCGAGGTGCCTGCCGGACGGCTGCGGCTCGCGTTCGCCAGCCACGATCAGCTGCCGATGGAGCCGATCGAGTTCGAAGCGGGCAACGAACACCTCGAGGTCCGCATCGACACCGGTCACCAGCTGGCGGCGACGATCCTGCTGACCACGGGCATGCCGCAGGAAGGCCTGTATGCGGTGCTGCAGCCGGTGCAGCCGGATCCGGATCCGGCTGCGGCCCGGCGCGACGAGGACCGCTTCCGCGTCGAACCATGGAGCGAGGATGGCGAACGCAGGAACCTGCAGTGGGAGGCGCTGCGCGCGGGCAGCTACACGCTCAGCGTGTACCTGTGGACGCGGGCGCAGCCGCTGCTGGTGATCCCCGACGTGATGGTGCCAGGCCCCACCGGCGGCGACCCGCGGCTCGCCGACATCGACCTGCGCGCGGCCGTGCGCACGGTGCTGCTGTGCCTGTTCGACGACACCGGTACACCGCTCGAGTCACCGGGCGGCGTGGCGTTCGCGGTCGGCCAGGACCCTGGTTCGACGTGGCAGGGCACGCAGCTGTGGGAGGCGAAGACGAAGGTCCTCGTGCCCGCGAGCGGTTCGACCGAACTGCTGGTCGCGGTCCAGGACCATCGGCCGCGCATGGTGGCCGTGAACGGCGCCGAGCTCGACGTGCGCCTCGACCCGTGGCCGACGCTCGAGGTCGTGCTCACCGGCGTGCCGACACTGCCGGAGAAGGTGCGGCTGCTGGCGCACCTGCAGCCGAAGAGCCCGAACGAGGCTCCCTACCGTTCGCAGTGGTCGAGCGGTCGTCGCGGCGAGATGTTCGACGTCGGCGAGAGCCGCGTCGCGGTCGCCGCTGGCCGCGCCACCGTGCCGATCGGCGAGGGTCCGCACCGGGTGGTGCTGGAACTGGTCGACAACCACCGTCGCATCGAACTGTCGGGCATCGAACCGGGCGTGGTGCTGCCCAACAGCGAACGCGTGTTCGTCACCGTCCCGGCGGCACAGTGGACCGCGGCGCTGGCGAAGTTCGCGCCCGAGCCCGAGCCCAAGTGACTGAGCAGCCCCCCACCCGGCAGAAGCCACGTCTTGCGCGTGCGCCGGTCCGGGCCCACGATGGGCCGCGATTCCCGTGAACGACGACCCCATCCAATCCGTGTCGATCGAGGCCGGCTGCATCTCGTGCAAGCTGTGCCAGGACATCGCGCCCGACGTGTTCCGGGTCGACGACGATGCGGACTGCGTGGTGCTCGCCGACGCCGCGCAGCACTTCCAGAGCCAGCGCGAGGACATCGAGCAGGCGGTGCGCGACTGCCCGGTCGAAGTGATCAAGCTCGAACGCGGCGCCGTTCCCGCGCGGCCCTGAGCCTCTTGCGGCCCGATCAGCTGGCCGGCGCCGTCACCGAGACGTTGAAGTACTTCGCCGCCGGATGGTGGCAGATCACGGCCGACGTGCTCTGTTCGGGCGTCAGCTGGAACTCCTCGCTGAGGCTCACGCCGATGCGCGACGCCTCGAGCAACGGCAGCAGCTTCGCCTGGTCCTCGAGGTTCGGGCAGGCGGGATAGCCGAACGAGTAGCGGCTGCCCTGGTACTTCTGCTTGAACAGGTCGTCGATCGCGTCGGCGTCGTTGACCGCGATGTCCAGCTGCTGCCGCATGCGCTTGTGCCAGTACTCGGCCAGCGCCTCGGCACCCTCGACCGACAGGCCGTGGAAGTGCAGGTACTCGTCGTAGCGGTTCTCGCGGAACAGCCGCTCGCTCTCCTGCGTCGCCACGGCGCCCATCGTCACCAGCGACAGCCCGACCACGTCCATGCGGCCGCTCGTCTTGCTGGCGAAGAAGTCGGTCAGGCACAGCCGCCGCCCGCCGGTCTGGCGCGGGAAGTCGAAGCGGCACAGCTCACGGGCATGGTCGGCCGGATCGAACACGTGCAGCGTGTTGCGGTCGCTCTGACACGGCCAGTAGCCGTAGACGACCCGCGGCTCGAGCGTCTTGCTCTCGCGCACGCGCTTCACCCATTCGCGGAAGCGCGGCTCGACGAACTCGGCGGTGAAGCGCTGGTAGTCGGCTTCGCTGCGCTTGCCCTGGCGGTACTGCCACTGCAGGCGGAACAGGGCCTTCTTGTTGACGTACTGCAGCACGGTGCCGAGATCGAGTTCGTCCGGGCCGACGACCGCGGGGCCCCAGAACGGCGGCTTCGGGATCACCACGGCCGGCTCGACGCCGCTGTCGAAGTACTCGGCGTAGGCGTGCTCGAGCAGCTTCTCCTTCTCGGCGCGGGTCATGCGTCGATGGCTGGTGACGCGCTTCTGCGGCGTCTGCGTCTGCGTCACGGTCTTCACCTTCGCGCGACCGGTCAGCTCGTCCATGATGTGCAGGCCGGAGAACGCATCGGCGCCGTAGTAGACCGGTCCGCTGGTGTAGGCCGCGCGCAGGTCCTCCTCGACGTAGTGGCGATTGAGCGCGGCGCCGCCGCAGACCACCGGCGTCGTCAGCTGGCGCTGGCTCATCAGCTCCAGGTTTTCCTTCATCACCACGGTCGACTTGACCAGCAGTCCGCTCATGCCGATCGCGTCGGCCTTGTGCTCCTTCGCCGCCTCGAGGATCTGCTCGACCGGCACCTTGATGCCGAGGTTGACGACGCGGTAGCCGTTGTTGCTGACGACGATGTCGACCAGGTTCTTGCCGATGTCGTGCACGTCGCCGCGCACGGTCGCGAGCACCATCGTGCCCTTGGTCTCGCCCTCGACCTTCTCCATGAACTGCTGCAGGTAGGCGACCGCGGCCTTCATGCACTCGGCGCTCTGCAACACGAACGGCAACTGCATCTCACCGCTGCCGAACAGCTCGCCGACGACCTTCATGCCGTCGAGCAGGATGTCGTTGATGATCTCGAGCGGCCTGTACTTCTGGCGCGCCTCGTCGAGGTGCTTCCCGATGCCGTTCTTGTTGCCGTCGATGATGCGCTTCTTCAGCCGCTCCTCGACCGGCAGCGTGTTCTCGTCGGCGGCCGTGCCCATGTCGACGCGCTTCTTGTTCGAGAAGCGTTCGATGAACTTGAACAGCGGGTCGTAGCCCTCCTTGCGGCGGTCGTAGATCAGGTCCAGCGTGACCTGCTTGTCCTCGTCGTCGAGCTTGTGCGTCGGGATGATCTTGCTGGCATGCACGATCGCGGCGTCGAGCCCGTGCTTGCGCGCCTCGGCGAGGTAGACCGAGTTCAGGATCTGCCGCGGGTAGGGATCGAGACCGAAGCTGATGTTCGACAGGCCGAGGATCGTGCGCACGCCGGGCATGTGCCGCTTGATCAGCTCGATGCCCTTCAAGGTCTGGTGGCCGGCGTCGCGCGAGGCCTCGTCGCCCGAGCCGATCGTGAAGGTCAGCGGATCGAAGATCAGGTCGCCGGGCCGCAGGCCGTGCCGGTTGACGACGATGTCGTGCAGGCGCTGCGCGACCTCGAGCTTGCGCTCCGCGGTCTTGGCCATGCCGTCCTCGTCGATCGTCAGGGCGACGAACATCGCGCCGTAGCGGCGCGCCAGCCGGCACAGCGCATCGGCCTTGCCCTCGCCGTCCTCGAGGTTGATCGAGTTGATGATCGCGCGGCCGGGGATCGCCTGCAGCGCCTTCTCGACCACGTCGATCTGCGTGCTGTCGACCATCACCGGCGCCGTCACCTGCTGCACCAGCGGCTGCAGCAGCTGCAGCATGTCGCCGGCTTCGTCGCGGCCGACGTAGGCCATGCAGACGTCGAGCACGTGCGAACCTTCGTGCACCTGCTCCTTCGCCATCTGCAGCATTCCCTCGACATCACCGCCGAGCATCAGCTCCTTGAACTTCCGGCTGCCGTTGGCATTCGTACGCTCGCCGACGATCAGCGGACCGGAGTCCTGGTCGAGCGGCACCGAGTGGAACAACGACGCCAGCTGCGGCTCGTAGTCGACCGGCCGCGCCGCCGGCACGAGGCCCTGCATCGCCGCCGCCACCGCCTGCACGTGCTCGGGGGTGGTGCCACAGCAACCGCCGACCACCGAGATGCCGAACTCCTGAACGAAGCGCGCCTGGAAGCGTGCCAGCTCGGCCGGCGTCAGGTCGTAGACCGCGCGGCCGCCGACGTTGCGCGGCAGGCCGGCGTTGGGCATGACCATGATCGAGCGCGTGGTCGTCTTGCCGAGGTGGCGCACCGACTCCTGCATCAGGTCCGGGCCGGTCGCGCAGTTCAGCCCGATCACGTCGACCGGCAGCGCCTCGAGCGTCGTCACCGCCGCGGCGATGTCGCTGCCGACCAGCATCGTGCCGGTGGTCTCGATCGTCACCGTGCAGAAGATCGGCACTTCGCGGCCCTCGGCCTCCATCGCGTCGCGCGCGGCGTTGATCGCGATCTTGACCTGCAGGATGTCCTGGCAGGTCTCGATGTTGAGGCAGTCGACGCCGCCGGCGATCAGGCCGCGGCAGTAGACCTTGTAGCCCTCGTACATCGGCTGCGTGCCGATGTGGCCGAGCGTCACCAGCTTGGTGCCGGGGCCGACCGAGCCGGCGACGAAGCGCGGCCGGGCCTTGGTGGCGACGCGATCCGCGGCCTTGCGTGCCACTTCGGCCGCCATGCGGTTGAGGTCGAAGGCGCGGTGACCGATCGCGAACTCGTCGAGCACGTAGGGCAGGCCGCCGAACGAGTTGGTCTCGACGACGTCCGCGCCGGCCGCGAAGTAGCGTTCGTGGATCGCCTCGATGACGTCCGGTCGGGTCTCGACCAGCAGCTCGTTGCAGCCTTCGAGGCCGCGGAAGTCGTCGAGCGTCAGGTCCGCCGACTGGATCTGCGTGCCCATGCCGCCGTCGAACACCAGCACGCGCTCCCGCAGCACGCGCAGGATCGGGAACTGGTCGAGGCGGGCGTGCGGATCGAAACGAGGGGTCATCAGGCGAAAACGGCGGCGCAGCATACGCCGTTGGGCGGATCCGCGACCACGCTTTCCTGCTACCTCGGCGGCAGTTCCACGCGCAGTTCACCGCCGGCGGCGGTGACCGTTGCGTCGACGATCGCCGATCGGTGGCCCGGCGCACTGACGTAGCAGCGCATCGGGCCGAGCGGCAGCCCGCGCAGCGCGAAGTGGCCGTGGTCCGCCAGGGCGTAGTGGTCGCCGAGCACCACGGTGGCGGACAGCGGTGCACCATCCGCGCCGACGACGTCGAGGTCGAGCGCACCGGCGGGCGGCGTGATCTGCCACGGTCCCTCGCCCTGCAGCACGGTACGGAACGGCACCGCTGGTGCGTCGCGCTGCACGACGATCGTGTCGCCTTCGCGCAAGTCCGGCCCGGACCAGGAACCGTCGGCGGCCAGCGGCCAACGCAGCGATTGCCCCACTTCCTGCCAGCCCGGGCGCGCGAACGACACCCGCGCAGCCGGCAGCGGTGCGCCACCCGCGTCCACGACGTGCAGCCGTGCCGGCGCGCCGACGACCACCGTGCCGAGATCGACGCGTTCCTGTTGGCCTGGCTCGGGCAGCAGCACCCACGCGAGCCGCCGGCCCCCGCTGGCGTCCTGCGGCTGCACTTCGAGCAGTGCCCAGCCGGCGGCTTCGGCGACCACGTCGATGCCCTCTGGCCTCGCAATCCACTTGCCCTGGTCGTCGGCGTCGTCGGACCAGCGCGACCGCCAGCGCGCGCGCACCGACAACGGCTTGCCCATCGCATCCACCGCGCGGCCGACGACCCGCACGTCGGGGATCCAGCGCACCACGAGCCGATCCGGTACCGCAGCGCCGTCGGCGAACGTGAAGCGCCGTTCGTGTGCACCGTCGAGACCGCCGGCGCGCACGGTCAGCACGAACGGACCGTTCGCAGGTATCTCGATGTCCACGTCGTCCGCGGTCGGCTCGGGCATGCCCGGGTAGTGGACGTCCAGATGGGTCTCTGCCGACGGCGCGCCGTCGACCTGCACCCGCACGCGGCGCGGTGGCAGCGGCAGCGGCACCGCCGTTTCCGCCGGCATCTCGACCGTGCCTTCGTTGTCGCCGTCGGCCGGATCGTTGAGCCGCAGCGTGACCGGCGAACGACTGCGTGCCTGGAAGTAGACCTCGCGCCCATCTGGCAGCACGACCTGGTTCGGGCTCTCGTTCGGTGCGCAGCCCAGGATGGTGAACGTGCCGTCGGCCGCCGTCTTGCCCCACGGCCCGCGATGGAAACCGCCACCGCGCACGAACGCACCCGCGACCGGCTTGCCGCCGAAGTCGACGACCGTGCCCGACAGCACCGGCCCGAATCCACAGCGCACCACCATCGGTGGCTCCCCCGGCCGCCAGCGCACCGAGTCGTAGTAGACGTTCAGACCCGGGTGCTGCACGTAGAGGTCGCGGATGTCCTGCTGCGGATCGATGCCGCGCAGCACTGCGAACCCGTTCGCAGCCGCGGTCGTGTTGGCGATGTCCGGCGAATGCCCGCAGCCGCCGCAGAAGCCGATCCGCGCGCCGGCGGCCGGCCGACCCGCCCAATCCTGGACCTCCAGCGGCACGTCGAACGTGCGGCCGATGCGCCAGATCGGCTCGACGTAGTCGCTGCGCTCGGCGACGCCCAGCTGCGGGTGCTTCATCACCTGCCAGTGCCACGGAAGGGCGCCCGGTCGCGGAATGCGCACGAAGCCGTCGGCGTCGCTCTTGCCCCGGTAGGTGAACCAGAACTCACCGGCGATCGGCGTCTTGCTCTCCCTGACCAGGAACACTTCGCCGCCGGCGATCGGCTCGCCGCTGAGGTCGTCGACCAGTCGCGTCAGCAGCGGCGCAACGTCGCCGTCGACGGCGCCCGGGAACAGATCGTCGGCGATGGTGACCGTCTGCGCCGCGAGGCTGCCGGCGCACAGGAGGATCGCGAGAGTACAGCGCAGGGGGGACAGGTTCATGGTGAGGTCGCCGCGCTCGCAATGCGCGTTCCCGAAGAGACTACGAATCCGGCAGACACTCCGACGCGAGGAACCTGCAGGCCGCACGACCGCATTCCTCTGGTACTGGAACACCTGGTGTCGCCAACCCAGCTTGGAACTCGCAACCGTCGACCTTGCACGGGGCCGCCAACACGCGGCCCCCATTGCGGGTTTGAGCCTCCCGGATACAAGGGGGACGCGATCGGCCGTCACTTCGGCGCGCGGGTCGCGGTATCTGCCTTCGCGGCGATCCCCATGCAGAAGGAAGGGGGAGCCAAGGCGCGTGGCACCAGGCTCGGTGACCCACCACAGCGACATGCACCAGCGCTACGTCGAGATGAAGACGCAGACCAACAACGGCAACGAAGTCACGTTCGCGTGCCCCGACGACGAGAAGAAGGCACCGCGCGGGATCTACATGCTGTTTCTGGTTGGCACCAACGGCTCGGTGTCCGAGGCCCAGTGGGTGACGTTCCAATGACCAGCTTGGCCTACTCGGTGGGAACGAGTGCCGTGCTTTCCATGGGGTTGCTGCCGGCGCAGCAACTCCAGTGGCAGGTGCCGGCGCCGCCATCCCTCGACCGATACCTGCACGTCTGCGCCTTCGGGGACTACGACCAGGATGGCTATCGCGATCTGGTCATCAACCTGTTCTTGGACGACATCCATCCGACGAACCCGTCGACTGCAACCCACAGGATCATCTCGGGCCGCGACGGCTCCACGCTGTGGGAGCACCAGGACATCTTCCGGGCCGGTCCCGCAACGCCAGCCGGCGATCTCGACGGCGATGGTTCCCCGGACTTCATCGCCTCCTACGCGATACTGCTTGGCTACCGGGCCTGGGCAGCATGGTCGCCCAAGCAGGACCGCCTGCTTTGGATCGTGACCGGCAGCGTCCAGGCGCAGTTCGGCCTCGCAGTGCTCGGTGACCTCGACGTCAACGGGGACGGCAAGCCAGACTTCCTCGCACTGACCAGCAGTTCGTCCGAATCCGACGTCTACGTCTACGACCACAAGGGTCAGCTGCTTTACACGATCCCGTGTGTTGCCCAGGGCCTCGTCGCGGTGAGCCTCGGCAAGATGCCGGACCAGGACGGCGATGGCTGCGACGACTACCTGGTCGGCTGCAACGAGAACACGGCACGCGGCGTGGTGCTGCTCGTGTCGGGCCGTACGGGCACGATCCTGCGGCAGAGCTTCGGCCTCGTGTCAGGCGACAAGATCTTCGGACTCGTGCGCGACTTGGGCGATCTCGACGGCGACGGCGTGCACGACTACGCAGGGTTTCCCTGGTGGTCCGCATGGCGCGCGATCATCACCGTGTTCTCGGGCCAGACCGGCGCCGTGATCCGCACCTGGGACGCGTATGCGAACTCGGCGATCACCGGTGAAGACGTCGACCTCGATGGCGTGCCCGATCTCGTGGTCGGCAGTGACTACCCTGTGCTGCCACCCAACATCTACGGCCGCACGACTGCCTTTTCCGGCCGCGATGGGACGGAGCTGTGGCGGGTGAACAGTGTTTCCTACTGGTACGGCACCAGCGGCACGAGCGGGTGGATGGAGTCCTCGGCCAGCCTCGGCACACAGCCAGGGAGTCCCTACCCTGCACTCGTGTGGTTGGACTTGAACCACTGGCAACCGGGAACGGCCTATGGTCGCATCCGCTCCTACAGCCCAACGCGTGACGGTCAAGGCCCCGTCTCGGGCACTGCCTGCACGAGTACAGGCGACCTGCCGCTCATCGGTGTGCGCCAGACGACTACCGGCTCCCGGATCACCATCGCCAGGTCCCATCCCGGCGCGCTTGCCGCCTTGAACCTCGCGTTCACGGCACTGCCAACACCGGTCGATCTGTCGTCGCTCGGCTTCGCAGGCTGCAAAGTGCACGTCGATCCGGCTGCGAGCTACCTGCGAGTGCTCGGCACCTCCGGCATCGATCGTGGCTACGCGGCAGTCGACCTGCCCTACCCACTTGCGGCATCAGGGCTCGGTGTCGCTGCCGTTGGCCAGTGGCTGGTCTACGATCCGGCGACTCTCGGCTACGCGGCCACCCAGAAGCACGAACTGCGCCTGCAGTAGCAGCCGCAGTCCGGTCAGCGCAGGCTCTCGAGCCGTCCCGCCGCGTCGACCACCTGCGTGATGCGCAGGCCGTACGAATCGTCGACCAGCACCACTTCGCCGCGCGCGACCAGCTTGCCGTTGACGCGCAGGTCGACGGGCTCCTCGGCCTTCTTGTCGAGCGAGATCACGCTGCCGGGCACCAGCCGCAGCACGTCGTCGAGGCTCATCTGCGCGCGCCCGACCTCGACCGAGATCGGGATCTCGACGTCGAGCAGCAGGTCCAGATTGCGGGCCGACTCGGCCTTCGCGCCGGGTCCAAGCTGACCGAACGCCACCGGCTGCACCGCAGCGGCAGCCAGGTCGGCCCCCGCCTTGGCGACATCCGCCGCGCTCCAGCCCGCGTCCGTTTCGTGCCGTTCGCTCATGCCCTGTCGGCGATCACATCGACCACTTGCAGCCCCAATCTGTTGCCGATCCGACCGATGTGACCGGTGAACTTCGGCCGGCCCTGCACCGGCACCACGGCCGGTTGGCCGAGCCGCGCCGTCAGCGGCACCACGTCACCGGGCTGCAGGTCCAGCAGCTGCCGCAGCCGGATGCGCGCGCCACCGAGCAGCACCGACAGGTCGAGGTCGATGTCCTTGACGGTGACGGCGACCTTGTCGCGCAGCGCGCCGGGCTCGAGCACGGCGACGGTGTCGCGGCCGAAGCGATCGAGCAGCGGTTCGAGCGACGCGAACGGGATCATCAGCCGCAGGTCACCCATCAGGAAGTCGCCGGTGGCCTGGAAGTAGACCGCGAGCACGACGTCCTGCGACGGCAGGATCTGCGCCATCGACGGGTTGCAGAACCGGTTCTGCAGCGTCCACTTCAGCTTCACCACTTCGCCGAGGCTCTCGCAGATGCGATCGAGGCACGGGCCGACCAGTGCTTCGGCGACCGTGTGCTCGGCCGCGGTGAAGTCCTTCGGCACCTTGCTGACCTTGCCGGAGCCACCGAGGATGCGATCGACGGCACCGTAGAGCAGGCTCGTGCTGGCCGTGAACAGCACCGGCAGCCGGAACGGCTCCATCTGCAGCACGTAGATCGACACCGGTCCGGGCAGCTGGTCGAGCCAGCTGCCGAAACGCAGCTGTTCGACGGCGACGCAGTCGCAGCGCGTGTCGAGCCGCAGCTTGTCGCTGATCGTCGCCGACAGCAGTTTGCCGGCGCTCTCGAAGTAGCGCTCGATGCCGCGCAGCTGCTCACGACCGAGCCGGTTCGGCTTCAGCAGGTCGACCGGGCTCACCACGCTGCCGGTCGGCACCAGCAGCGGCGCGGCGGCCGGCATGCCGGCGGCCGGATCCGGTTCCACGTCGCCGCCCTCGCTGCGGAACATCTGCAGCAGGGTGTCGATCTCTTCGTTGGTGAGGATCTCGTTCACGGTTCTCGTCTCACTGCATCAACCACTTGCTCCACATCACGCGGCTGACGCGGGCGATCTTCTGACCGTTCTCGGTGGGGAACAGCGTGCGGTCGAGGTCGTCCTGGATGTCCTTCTCGAGCATGCGCACGCCCGACTCGGACTGCAGTTCCTCCATGCTGCGCGCCTTCAGCAGCAGCAACACGTTCGAGTTCGCGATCTCCCAGTGTTCCTTGATCTGCTCGAAGGCGGCCGCCTCCTGATCCTCGCGCACGCGATAGACGAACTTCAACGCCACCCGACCGATGCCCTTGCCGGCCTTCGTACGCGGGTTGAACTCGTGTTGGATCGAATCCGGGTGCGTGACGTCGAGCGTCTCGTAGACCTTGACGGGCTGCGGCACTTCGACGGTCTTGGGCGGCACGGCGAACACCACCCCGGCGCCACCGACGATGGCGCCGACGGCGATGAGCACGAAGGGCGGCAGGCCCTTCTTCTTCTTGGCGCCTTCCGCCTTGCTGTCAGCTTCTTTCTTGTCTTCGGCCACGTTGTGTCACTCCGCGTTGCCGATCCTCGCCCGCGCAGCTATCGGTCGGACCCGCGTCCAGTGTTGAGTTCTTCCACGGTCGATCGCGGCCATCGCCACGATCCGCCAGCCGCAGGGCACGTCAGCCCCCCGAGCCCGATGGCGCCGCCTCCTTGGTGACGCGCATGCGCTTCTTGAGCACGTCCTGGACCAGTGCGTTCGGCAGCCCCGACAGGATCTCGTTGACGCGGTCCTTGTCCATGAACTCGAGCACCTTGAGGATCTCGTCCTGCCCCTGCTCGGTCTTCCACTGATCCTGCAGGATCTCGGCCGCCTTGCTCGGCTCGAAGGCGGCGAGCGTCGTCGCGTTGCGCTTCAGCGACCCGACCTCGTCGTTGCGCACCAGCTTGACCTGCTCCTGGAACTTCAGGATGCGCGCGTCGAGTTCCCGATGCCGCTGGTCGATCTTGGTGCGTTCGGCACCGAGCTCGGTCTGCCGCCGCGAGATGTCGTCCGCGAGTTCCTGCAGCTCCTGTTCGCGCAGGTCGAGCGCGACCTTGCGTCGGTCGATCTCGGTCATCACGCCCTGCACGCGCTGCCACGCTTCGTTGAGCTGTTCGGGCGTCAGGCCGGCGGGCATGCCGTCGAAACGGAAGTAGCCGCCCGGCGCGTATTTCGTGTGGCGGTCCGCCGCCAGTTCCTGCGCGAGCCGCTGCATGTCGCCGGTCACCGCGACCTCACCGCCGGGTGCAGCCGGTGGTGGTGCGTGCGCGGCGGCCCCGCCCGCCGGGGCGCCGTGCGGATCGCCGTGGCCGGCGTCGCCGTGGGCATCGGCAGCGCCATGCGCGTCGTCACCGTGCCCGCCACCACCGTGGCCGTCGTCGGCCGGCTTCTCGGGTTCGACCACCGAACGCCCGACCTTCTTGCGGATCGGCCCGGTCGGCTCGGCATCGCCGTGCGGCGGGTCCTGCGGGCCGGTGGCGTCGTGTGGCGTGCCCGCCCCGCCGCTGTGCGCCGCGTCCACCGGCGCACCGCCATCGGCATGGGTCGCGTCGTGGGCATCGGCGTGTGCGTCGGCCGCGGGTTCCGGCGGCGCCGGGAACAAGGACTTCAGCAGCGGGATGTTCGCCGTGCCCTCGTGGTTGAGACGCCCCGTCGCGGCGAGGCCGCCCACCAGCGACCCGGCGAACAACAACGCGCCGACGACGACCTTGATCAACAGTGATTTCATGCCTCGTTGCCTCCGGTCAGCTCGGCAGTGCGACGCCTGGCGGCGCGGCCGAGACTGGCCAACTCGTCGATCTCGCTCTGTTCCTGGCGCTGCACTTCGAGCCGCCATTCCTCGTGCCGCTTGTCGCGCAGCTGCTGCAGCGTGCGCAGCTCACGCGACTTGACGACGAACTCCGCGCGCACGACGTCGAGCTTCTTCTGGGCCTTCTGCTGCTCGGTGCGCAGGCGCCACTGGTGCCGGCGCAGGCCGTTCTCGAGCGCCCGCGCCAGCTGCCCGACGGCGCCGCTGCCCGCAGCCTGATCGGCGCAGTCCTTCAGGCCCTGCGCCGCCGCGGCGAGCCGCTGGTCGAACACCGACACCTCGGCCACCGCCGCCGCCAGCTCGCGGCGGGCGTTGCGCTCCAGCTGCGAACGCAGTCGCAGCAGGGGCGCCAATCGGAACCGGAAGCGTCGCATGCGAGCTGTATCGGCCGTGGCATGGGCCGATGCTGAGCCGAACCGGTCACGAATCCTGCGGCTACGGGCCGGTGATCAGCTGCAGCGCCTTCATGGTCTCCGCCGCGGACCGCGATTCGGCGCCATGGAACAGCAGGTTCTCGATCGGCTGGATCTTGGCGATCGCCTGGTCCAGCAGCGCATCGGCACCCTTGCGGTAGGCGCCGACCGACACCAGGTCCCGGTTCTCTTCGTAGTGTGCCAGCCACTCGCGCAGCTTCCGCGCGCGGCGCTGGTGGTCGGCGGAGGTGACCTTCGGCATCAGACGGCTGATGGAGCCCAGCACGTCGATGGCGGGGAAGCGCCCACGTTCGGCGATGCGGCGACTCAGCACGATGTGGCCGTCGAGGTAACCGCGCAGTGCGTCGGCGACCGGCTCGTTCATGTCGTCGCCGTCGACCAACACCGTGAACAGGCCGGTGATGGTGCCGTTGCCGTCGGTGCCGAGCCGTTCGACGAGACGCGGCAGCGAGGCGAACAGCGACGGCGGGTAGCCGCGCAGCGTCGGCGGCTCGCCGGCGGCGAGACCGACCTCGCGCACCGCCATCGCGTAGCGCGTCACCGAGTCCATCATGAACATCACGTCGGCGCCTTCCCGGCGGAACGCCTCGGCGATCGTCACCGCGCACAGCGGCGCCTTCATGCGCAGCATCGGCGCCTCGTCCGACGTGCAGGCGACGACGACGCTCTTCTTCAGGCCTTCGGGGCCGAGCGCCTCGGTCACGAACTCGGAGACCTCGCGGCCACGTTCGCCGATCAGCGCGATGACGTTGACCTGGCCGGCACCGCTGCGCGCGATCGAACCCATCAGCGTCGACTTGCCGACGCCGGAGCCGGCGAAGATGCCGATGCGCTGGCCCTTGCCACAGGTGAGCATCGCGTCGATCGCGGCGACGCCGGTCTCGATCGGCTCGGTGATCGGCGTGCGCTGCAACGGTCCGGGTGCATCGCCGGTGACGGGCCGCAGTGCGCCGGTCAGCGGCGGGCCGCCGTCGAGCGGCCGGCCGAGCGCGTCGACGACGCGACCGAGCAGCGCCGGCCCGACCGGCACGGCGAGCGCGCGGTGTTCGTTCTGCACCCGGTCCCACGGCGCCACGCGGTGCTGGTCACCGAGCGCCATCACCACCGTGTCGGTGCCGTCGAAGCCGACGACCTCGGCGGGAATGCGCAGTGCGCCAGCCTCGGCTTCGATCGTGCACAGGTCACCGATCGCGGCGCCGAGCCCGGTCACGTGCATGGCGATGCCACGGATCGCGCGCACGCGGCCCTCGGCGCGCGGCCGGTTGACGGCGCGGGCGTTGTCGACCGCACGCTGCAACGCGGCGGGCAACGTCACGCGGTCGCCTCGCGGCGCACTTCGTCGGCGACGCGTTCGAGTGCTTCGCGCGGGTCGTAGCGCAGCCGTCCGGCGCCGGTCTCGGCGCGCACGCCGCCGCGCGGGATCGACGGATCGGCGACGAAGCGCGCGGCGGCGACCTCGTCCTGCACTTCGCGAACGACCTGCAGGCGTTCCTGCACCAGCAGCAGGTCGTCGGGATGCAGCCGGACGACCAGGTCGGTCGACGAGGCGCCGTGCACGCAGTCGCGCAGGCAGCGCACCACGGCCGGCGTCGGATCGACGAAGCCCTTGTCGAGCGCCGCACCGACGATCTCGCGGGCGATGCCGAGGCCGAGTTCGACCGCCAGCGCGGCGATCTCGTCCAGACGGGTCCCGACCTGCGCCGGCAGTTCGTCGACCAAACGTTGTGCGTTCGCGACCAGGCGTTCGACCAGCTTGCCTTCGGCGATGCGGCGCGCTTCGCGCTGGCCGAGGTCCAGCAGCGTGGCGACGGCGCCAGCCTGTGGCGAACCGGCGCTGGGGTGCCGCGGCAGCAGCCGGACGCCGACGATCGGGGTGGCAACGGGCAGTCGGGTGGTCACTTGCATCGCCACCTCAGACCATCTGCTCGGCCGCGTTGGCCGGCTTGATGTCGCCCTTGTCCATCATGTCGCGGATCATCGAGAGGATCTCGTTCTGCGCCGTCAGCACGTCGGACAGCGGCGTCGGCCCGAGGTTGTCGCGCTCCTCCGTGACCATGTCCGCCGCGCGCTTGCTGAGGTTGGTCAGGATCGCCTGCTCGACCGTGGGGATCGCGGCCTTCAGCGACACCGCCAGCTGGCGCGAGTCGACCGCGGCCAGCACCTTCTGCATGCCCTTCTTGTCGAGCTTGGCGATGTCGTCGAACGTGAACATCTCGTCGCGGATCGCCAGCGCGATGTCGGCGTCGGCCAGTTCGATCTTCTCGAGCACGGACTTCTCGCCGCCGCCGAGGTTGTTGAGGATCGACGCCGCGGCCTTGATCCAGGCCTTCGGTTCGCTGCGCAGCGTCGTCAGGCCCAGGTCCTTGACCTTCTTGCGCATCACCTCGAGCACCCGCTGCACGACGTCGGCCGGCGTGCGATCGAGCGTCGCCACGCGCAGCACGAGGTCGGCGCGCAGGTCCTCGCCGAGGAAGTTCAGCACCTCGCCGCCCTTCTTGCGGTCCAGGTGGGCGATGAACACCGCCGCGATCTGCGGGTGCTCTTCGGTCAGCAGGTTGGCGAGGTCCTCGGCGGTCAGCGCCTCGAACATCGCGAACGGCCGCTTGGCGAGGATGTCGCTGTTGGCGCGCTTGGCGACGTCGCCGCTGCGCTCTTCGCCGAACGCGCGCGTCAGCACGCCGCGCATCAGGCCGCCGACGTCGCCGAGCCCCATGCCGCCCTGCCGCAGCCGCTGCACGACGCCCTGGTAGACGCGCCGGATGCTCTCGCGGTCGACGGCGATCTCCTGCAGTTCCTGCATCGCCCGCGTCACCTTGTCGACGGTGTCGTCGGAGAAGTTCCGCATCACCTTCGCGGCCAGCTCCGGGTCGATCGACAGGAGCAGCATCGCGATGGCGCGTTCGGTGCTGACGTTGAGACGCAGGTCGTCGTTCACTTTGGGCTCCAAGATCAGGCCTTCTGCTCCATCAGCCACGACTCCAGCAGGCGCGCGAGTGCGGCCGGGTCACCGGCGATCGTGCGCTCGATCTCGCGCCGCATGCGCTTCTGCTGCTCCTCGGGCGACAGGTTCTCCTCCTTCGCCTCCGAGCGTGAGGACGAGAAGGCGCCGACGTCGCCGGTGTCCGAGCCACCGCGCGGCGCCGCGCGCCGAAGGTCTGCGGCTGCCACAGCACCCACTTCTTGTACAGGCCGGCCATGTCGATGTCTTCCAGCAGGCGCCGCACGCCGCCCGGCAAGTGCGCGGTGAACAGCGCCGCCTGGAAGTCGATCAGACCCGGC
>JBGARS010000022.1:0-57695 GCA_044230075.1 Planctomycetota bacterium
GCCTGCTGCGCCGCCGTCGGCACCGACTTGCCGACCTGCAGATGCCGCGCCAGCGCGCGCACGGTCGTGAAGCGGAACAGGTCGGTGACCTGCAGGTCGACGCCGAGCCGCTGCACGATCTCGCGGTGGACGCGCACGGCGAGGATGCTGTGGCCACCGGAGTCGAAGAAGTTGTCCTCGACGCCAACGTCCTCGGTGCCGAGCGCCTGCTGCCAGATCGCCAGGATCGTGTCCTCGGTCGCATCGGCTGCCTGCGCGACCACTTTCTTGCCCGTCTGCACCGCCGCCTCCGGCGACGGCAGCTGCTTGCGATCGACCTTCAGGTTCGGTGTGCGCGGCAGATCGGCCATCACCACGAAGTGGCTCGGCACCATGAACTCCGGCACCGACGCGCGCAGATGCGCACGCAGGTCGTCGGGCTTCGGCGCGGGTGTGCGCGCCACGTAGTAGGCGCAGAGCCGCGTCTCGCCGCCATCCTGACGGGCGAGCACCACGACCTCGCGCACGCCCGGGTGCTGGCTCAGCGCCGCCTCGATCTCGCCGAGTTCGATGCGATAGCCGCGCACCTTCACCTGGTGGTCCTTGCGACCCAGGTATTCGAGCACGCCGTGCTGCTGCCAGCGCACCAGATCGCCGGTGCCATACATGCGCCCGCCATCGCCGGCGAACGGGTCGACGACGAAGCGCTCCGCGGTCAGTTCCGGCCGGCGGTGGTAGCCCGCGGTGACACCGGCGCCGCCGATCCACAGTTCGCCCGGGGCACCGATCGGCACCGGCTGCAGATTGCCATCGAGCACGTAGACGCGCTGGTTCGCCAGCGGCCGCCCGATCGGCACCGGTTCCTCGGCCCCCACCTGCATGGTCGTCGACCAGACCGTCGTCTCGGTCGGACCGTAGACGTCGTGCAGGTTCGGCACCAGCGTGCGCAGTTCGCGGGCGAGGCTCGCCGCCAGCGCCTCGCCGCCGACCAGCATGTGCGACAGGCCCCGCAGCGCCGCCGGCGCCTCGGGATCGAGCATCAGCATGCCGGCCATCGACGGGGTGCATTGGAAGTGCGTGACGCCGTGCGCGCGCATCGCCTGCGGGATCGTCGCCGCACCCGCGGTCGGCGCCGCTGCCGCCGGCGCGCTGCCGCGTGCCGCCGCCGTCGCCGTGTCGCAGCGGCGCTTCAGCTCGAGCAGGTGCGGCAGGTGCGCCATCACCTGATCGGTCGACACGCCGAAGTCGACCAGGCAGGCGATCTCGTCGATCTTCATGCCGCGCAGTCGATCGACCATCTGCATGCAGCTCTCCGGCGTGCCGAACAGGCCGCTCTGCCGGTAGTAGCGCTCGAACGAGAACTCGAGCAGCGCTTCGAAGTCGGCCGGCGTCAGCCCGCCCTGCAGCAGCGCGTCGAGTTCCCCAGGCTTGTCGACGCGGTTCTTGAAGGCCGGGAACGACCACGCGGCCTGCTTGACGAGGTCGAGGCTCGAACGCAGATAGCCCTTCATCGGCTCGCGCACGGTCGCGCGCACCGACTCCTCGTCGTCGCCGACGAACGTGTGCAGCATCAGCGTGACCCGACCGTCACCCGCGTGCCCCGCCGCGCGCCAGGCCTGCCGGTAGATGTCGATCTTCTGCGCCAGCTCCTCGGTACTCTGGCCGAGCAGGTGCGTCAGCACGTTCGAGCCCGACTCGCCGGCCGCGCGGTACGTCTCCGGATTGCCGGCCACCGTGACCCAGGTCGGCAGCGTCTTCTGCACCGGTCGCGGCAGCGTGCGGATCGGGATCGGCTTGCCGTCGTGGCCCGGGAACTCCACCTCCTCGCCGCGCCACAGTGCCTGCACCTGCCGCATGCCGGTGAACAGCACGTTCTTGCGGTCGAGGAACGTCTCCGGCCGCAGCACGAAGTCGCGGCCGTGCCAGCCGGCCGCGAAGGCGATGCCGACACGACCGCGCGACAGGTTGTCGACCAGCGACCATTCCTCGGCGATGCGGATCGGGTGGTGCAGCGGCAGCACGCACGAGCCGGCGCGGATGTGCACGTTCTTGGTGATCGTCGCGATGGCGGCGCTGGCGACCGCCGGGTTCGGATACAGGCCGCCGAAGGCGTGGAAGTGGCGCTCGGGCGTCCACACGGCCTCGAAGCCGTTCTGGTCGGCGAACTTCGCGCCCTCGATCAGCAGCCGGTACTTGTCCTCGGCGTGTTCGCCCTCGTCGCTGGCGAAGTAGAACATGCTGAACGAGATCGGCCTGGCCTGCACCGGCGCCGCGGCCGCTGCCTTCTGCGCCTGGCCGCCCTCGCCCGGGTGCACGACCACGGTGAAGCCGCGCGCCAACGTCCACAGCAGCTCGAGCACCGAGATGTCGAACGACAGGCTGGTGACCGCGAGCCACGTGCCTGCGTCGCTGCCCAGCACGCCGTCCATGCCGAGGCAGAAGTTGGTCACGTTGCGGTGCCGCACCATGACTCCCTTCGGCCGCCCGGTCGAACCGGAGGTGTAGATCAGGTAGGCGAGGTGGTCGCCGGACGCGGCGTCGTCGAGCAGCACGTCGGCATCGCCGATCGCAGCGGCATCGGCGTCGAGGTCGACCCGCGGGCAGGCAGCGGTCGGCGCCGCGGCGAGGCTCTTCTGGTCGACGATCAGCGCGGCCAGCTCGGCGTCGCCGGCCATGAACTGCAGCCGCTCGCGCGGATAGGTCGGGTCGAGCGGCACGTAGCAGGCGCCGCTGCGCAGCACCGCGAGCACGGCCGTCACCATGCCGATGCCACGCTGCGTGCAGATGCCGACCCGGTCGCCCGGCGCCACGCCGCGACCGCGCAGCCAGCCGGCGAGCCGTTCCGTGCGCTGCACCAGTTCGCGGTAGGTCAACGACTCGTCCAGGAAGCGCAGCGCCACACGATCCGGCGTGCGCGCCGCCTGCCGCAAGAACTGCCGGTGCACCAAAGGCTCGTCCGGCGCCGGGGCATCGGTCGCATTCCAGGTGCGCAGCTGCAGCTGCAGCTCGGCATCGTCGAGGATCGGCGTGCGGGCCAGCGACGTCTCCGGATGCGCCTGGCTGGCGCGCGCGAACACCTGCAGCCGCGCCGCGAGCGCCTGCGCCTGCACCAGGGCGAGCGCCGACCGGTCATGGCGCAGCGTCACCCTGCCATCCGCGGCGACGGCGAACGTCAGCGTGCCGGCGGCGACGGCGCCGGCCGCGGCGCCGAGGCAAAGGCGCACCGGTGGCTCCAGCGTCGTTCCGGCCGGCAGCACATCCGCACGCCGCACCAGCACCTCGCGCAGCAGCGCGCCGCCCTGCCCGGCCGCGCGCAACGCCGCCGCGGTCGCGGTCAGCACGGCACCGACTTCGGCCTTCGCATCGAAGTGCAGGTGCACCGGTGGGAACGCGACCGTCAGGTCCGGCGCGCGATCACCCAGCGCCGCGCTTGCCGCGGTGCGCAGCCCGAGCGAGAACTCGGCCAGCGCCGTCGTACGGGCCAGGAACGCCGCGCACAGGGCGCCACGCGCGAACACGTCCGGGTCGCCGGCCGCGAAGTCGACGGCGATCTCGCCCGGTTCGGCCGCGCCGACCGCCGGCGTGCCGTCCGGCACCGGCAGCGGTTGCTGGCGCCGCACCGTCTCGACCCACGCGTCCTCGCCGGCGGCCGTCGCACGACCGAGCTCGGTCAGCGCGGCCTTGGTGGCCGCGTCCGGCAGCGGCAGCTTCGCGCCGACGGTGACGCCGTACTCCGCCAGGGCCGCACGGTCCAGTTCGCCGTGCCGCAGGCAGCGCGGGCGCAGCAGGCGCACCTCGCCGTCGCTGCAGGCCACCTGCACGAAGTCGTCGCCGACCTCGGTGACCGTTCCCGGCGCCGCCCCCGTGCCCGCCACCACCTGCACCGCCGACGGCACGAACACGCCGCGCGGCGCGCGCACCTTGGCGATCGCGACCGGGTTGCGGTAGCCGCCGTGATCGAACGCACGCACCAGGCGCTGGGCTGCCGTGGTGCTGTCGGCGAAATCGAGCACCGCCAGCGCCGGTGGCCGCGCCGTGCGGCCGAAGTAGGACCGCCGCGACAGGTCCTGGGCGCGGCCCACAGCGGTGCCGGCGGCGAGCGCGTCGGCGAGTTCCGCGAACGACTCCTGCCCGACCTGGAAGCAGCGTGCGTTCAGCGTGAACGCGGTGTCGTCGGCCTCGATCGGGAAGCTGTGCTGCAGCAGGATGTCGCCGGTGTCGGCGCGCGGCTCGACGACGTGCCAGGTGACCGCATGCTCGGTCTCGCCGTGCAGCAGCGACCAGCAGGTCGCGTTGAGGCCCGCATAACGCGGCAGCGGACCATCGTGGAAGTTGATCGCCGAGCGACGCGGCAGACGCAGCACGGACTCGGGCAGCAACTGCAGCCAGGTGATCGCGAACAGGTGGTCGAAGGCCTCGCCGGCCAGTTGAGCGGCCAGATCCCCGGTCGCATCGATGCATCGCAGTCCCTGTTCGAGACAATGCCGGCGGACCTTGTCGGTATCCGTGGCAACTGCAACGACACGGTGTCCACGTTCTCGCCAGATCTCGAGACACTGCAACAGAAGGGTGTCCGAGCCGGCAAAGACGGCGGCGAGAGTCGATGGCATCGAAGTGGGAATCGGAGGAACGGCGAGGCTCCCTTGATACGGTCTGTGGCCCGAGGGAGCCAGTCACCAAGGGTCGTACCGGCGCGCAAGCGTGCGATCCGCCCGCGAACACGTAGGCTGCTGCCACGTGAAGCTCCGCATGCTGCTCGTCGCTCTCGTCGCACTGCTCGTCGCGGCCTGGTTCGTCGCCGGGAAGTTGCATCGTTTCGCCTACTGGATCGGCCGGAAGACCGATGCCGAGGTGCAGGCCTTGGCGACCGGTGGCTGGCGCGTGGACCGGCTGCCGGTCGCATCGGACGTCACGCTGGTGGGCCTCGTGCGCCCACCGGCCGGTGCCGATGCGCGCTGGATCCTGTTCGTGCCGGGCAACTCGTCGGCACTGCTCGAGGGCTTCCGCAGCGTGCTCGACGACCTGCGCGGCGGCGACGACACCGGCATCGCGTTCTGGGCCTACCGCGGCTACGACGCGTCGACGGGCACGCCCTCGCCCGCCGCGCTGGCCGACGACCTGCTGTTGCAGTGGCAGCACCTGAAATCCCTCGGGGCGGTCCCGGAGCGCACCGAGGTCTGGGGCTACTCGCTGGGTGCCGTGCTCGCCGTGCAGCTCGTCGCACGCCTCGCCGCGCAAGGCGAACGGCCGGCGCGCCTCGTTCTCGCCGCCGCCGGCGAGAGGATCGCCATCATGCCGCACGGCGTGTTCGGTCGCTTCCGGCCCGACGACGTCTACGACGCGACGGTGGCGATCGCAGAGGTCGACTGTCCGACGGTCCTCGTGCAGGGCACCGACGACGACGCGGTGCCGATCGCCGAGGCGCGCCGGCTCGCCGCAGCACTCGGCAACCGCGCCACGCTGCACGAGGTCGCCGGCAAGGGCCACCTCGACCTGTGGCACGACGTGCGCCGCCTCGCCTGGTGAGGTACCCGCCTACTGCACGGTGAACAGCACCGCCGGGAACCGCGTATCGGGCGGCAACAGCTCCTTGGGCAGTTCCCACAGCACCTCGACCTGCGACCCCGCCGCCAGCGGCGTGAACGGCACGAACGCGACGCAGCCATCGGCGCCATCGGCCGCCTCGTCGCCGCCGTAGACCACCACCGCGCCATCGACGGGCACGTTCTGCACGAACACCCGGCAGCGCACGGCGTCCAGCACCGTCTTCGGCATCACCCGCCAGAAGTGCAGCGACAGCGGCACACCGACCCGATCCGTCGCGCCGCGCCCACCTGCCTGCAGCGCGGCGGCCGCGCGCACGCCGAGTTCGGCGGGCAACGCCCCGCCCGGCACGCCGGCCTGGCCGTGCCGCGGCCAGCACAGCGGCAGGCCGCGCTGGGTCGGTTCGGCCGGCTCCGCGACATCGAGCAGCCAGTCGCCGGACCCGAGCGCGCTGCCGGCCAACGACCGGCCGGGATGCAGCAGCTCGTTGCGTTTCGCCGGCTGCAGCAGCCACTCCGCCACCGCGGCCTCGGGCGTCGACTGAGCCGACCAGAACAACGTCGCGCCCAGTGCCGCCGGCGGCTCCGGCATCGGCACGACCTCCTTCGGCTTCCGCTTCTGCCGCGCCTCGGCCTTGGCGCGCAGCTCGTGGTAGTGCCGCACGTCCTGCACGACCTCTGAGTCGGCGACGTAGAACCCGACCGGTCCACGTTGCACCGCCGCGCGCGCCGCGTCGACGGCGTCGACCAGCGAACGCGCGCGCAGCCGGGCGGCGTGGTCGGGAGCCTTCTCGTCGGCCACCGGGTCCTTCGCCATCGCCGCGCGCAGGTCCTGGCCCTTGGCCCAGAACTCGCGCCATTCGTGGTCCAACCGCGTCAGCAGAAACCCGGTGCGACGCAGGAATTCGGCCTCGATCTCCGGCGGCGTGTGGATCGTATCGGTGCGGCAGCGATCGAGCTCGAGCAGCAGCTCGGGCCGCCACTGCAGCAGGTAGTCGCTGATCGCCCACGCCTTGACGCGCTGCTCGTTCAGGAAGCGCGCCGCCGACAGCAGCACCAGTTCGCTGGTGCGCGAATCGCTGCGGGCCCAGGCCGAGGCCTCGGCGATCTGCCGCCAGGTCGCGAGGTCGGGCGACAGCAGCGTCGAGGTCGACGAGGCCGAGGTACGCTGCGACTGCTGCTCCAGCATGAAGGTCAGCGTGCGGCCGAACAGGAAGCCGCAGGCGGCGTGGCCGAGGCCCTCCCACAAGCCGTCGGTGACGATGCCGGTGGCGTCCTGAACGACCGCGCGCACGGTCTGGTCGAGGTTCACGTCGCGGCCCTTCACCGCGCTGTAGAGCCGCCAGACGACGCCACCGTGCTCGACGAACGCCTGCTCGACGTCGTTCTTCAGGAACGCGAGCCGACCCGCATCGAACTGCGCCGCGCACTGGTCGAGCGCCGCGTGGTAGGCCGCGGCCGTGTGCACGAACACGAAGTCGCGGTGGCGCACGGGTCTCCACACCTCGCCAGTGCTGGTGCCGAACAGCGTGTCGCACAGGAGCAGCGCGCGCTCCGCGTACTGCGCGATCTCGACCAGCTGCGCTTCGGGCAACGAGCCCCAGACCTGGAAGTGCTCGGTCTGCACGCCCAGGTGCGGCAGCCCCATCGCCGTCAGCAGCGAATTGCTGCCGCCCGGGATCACCTTCGCCTCGAACCCGGTGCGCAGCAGCCAGTCGACGGCGCCGCGGATCGTGCGCGCGCGACGCAGCATGCGCATCTGCAGCGCGTCGCCGCGAAAGCCCTCGAACGTCGCCAGCTGCAGCGCCGCGAGCGCCGTCTTGTCCTTCGGCGCCCACCGCAACACCCGTTGCCAGTGCGGTAGCGCCCGCGCGAGGTCCGCCAACCGCGTCCAGCCCTCGGCGAGCGCCCGATGCTCCGCCAGCAGGTCCCGGCCGAGTGCGTCGAGCTGCTGGTCGATCCTGCGCAGGTCCTTCTTGTTGCCGGTCAGGTCCTTGTCGAACACCAGCAGCGATTCGTCGCGGCGCCAGTGGTCGCCGACCTGGCAGAAGCCGCACTTCTCGCGCGCCTTGGCATCGTCCGGCGCGTACTCGAGCAGCAGTTCGCGGCGCAGTTCGAAGGCCCGGTGGTGCTGCTTCTGCTCCTGCAGCGCGTCGGCGACCGCATGCAGGCCCGCCACCGCGCGCACGGCGAGCTGCTGTTCGCGTTCGGCGAGCGCCGCCGCGTCCTGGGCGGACACCGACGACAGCAGCAAGACGGCGCACAGCCAGGCGGGTCGCATGCCGCCACTGTACCGGCGGCTCACTGCCGCGCGAGCCACGCCATCATCACGTAGCCCTCGGCCGTGTGCCGCGGCCCGGGCAACTTCGCGATGCGCCGCGCGGAGCACTGCACCAGGCGCGCGCGGAAGAACTCGAACAGGATCGAGCCGGCGTCGCGCTGGACAGGCCCACCCTCCTCGACTCGGCTGTCCAGTTCGATGCTGGACAGGCCTTCGGTCGCCATGCGCAGCGCCAGGCGGTCGAGATCCTCGGAGGAGGTGCCGAACAGGAACTCGCGGAACGCCTGCACCTCGACCTCGCCGTAGTCGCGATCGCACAGCAGGTCGACGAACTCGGCGTCCCCGCCGGCGGTCATCAGCTGGAAGATCTCGCAGTTGCCGGCCAACGACCCGCCGACGACATGCACACGCTGTCGCGCCTCCCACGTCGCCGCGAGGATGGGGAAGAACGTGTGCACGCGCCAGGTCAGGCGATTGCCCCACAGCTGCGCCAGGTTGCGCACCGCCTGCCCGCGCAGTTTGTTGTCCACCATCGCGTCGGTGACGATGTCGACCAGCACCTCTTCGACCAACCGGGTGTGCACGCTGGCACGCAGCCGCCGGGCGGCGGTCTCGCGCAACGACGCCGCCTGCGCCGGATCGGGCAGTCCACCGGCGACGTGCCACAACATGCGCAGGAAGTTGATCTGCGCCATGTTCATCGCCCGGCCGACCAGCGCCTGCGTCGGCGCGCGGAACGGGAACGTCGCCTGGTCGGTGTGCACCAGGGTCTCGACCAGCGTCTCGAGACCACGGCGCATCGGCCCGAGGTGCTGCTCCTCGAGCGGCGACGGATAGCGCGTCAGCAACTCGCCGAACAGCGCCAGGCTCTGCATCTGCCGATCGATGGCCACCAAGGTGGTCTTCGCTTCCGGCGTGTCCACCTGCCGCACCGCCGCCGACACCTGCTCGACGAGCGCCAGCTCCTCGGCCTGCAGCGGCTGTTGGCCGCCGGCGTCAGCTGCGGTGGATGCCATTGCCACCATCTTGGCCGGTGGCCGGGGGCGCGTCCACCGCAGGCACTCGGGTCAGATGTCTCCCGCCACGAGCTGCAGGGCGTTCGTCGCCGTGATCGCCAAGAAGTCCAGCTGCGCATTCACCTCGATCACCACGAACTGGTGGTAGAAGGTGACGCCCGCGAGCGGTGGCGTGTCCTGCAGGAACAGCTGCGACTCCGCCGTGCCGGTCGTCGTCATCAGGAAGCCGACGATGTCCGGATTGACGAGCACGTCGCAGCCGGGGCCGGCCTGGGCAAAGAACGAATCCAGCGGCACCGCGGCCTGGGGGATCGGCGTGACGCTGGTCAACGCCAGCACGAGTGCCAGGGAGGGCAGGCCGGTGCCGGTGGCCCGGAACGTCGTGCCCGCCCACGGCAGCGTGGTCGCCGTCAGCGTATTGGCACCGCCCGAACTCGGGCATCCGATGCCGAGTGCCATCGCGCTCGGCGCGCAGGTGTTGACGTAGCGGGCGAAGTAGGCCGACGGGACGCCATCGGCGAGCGTGAACTCACCGGCGGCGACCAACTCGCCGCCGGAACGCATGCGCAGCGCTCGCACGGTCTGGTTCAGGCCGTCGGCGAGCGGCACCCACGCCACGCCGTTCCAGCGCGCGATCTGGTTGGCGCCGACGCCGCCGGCGACCGTGAACAGACCGCCGGCGACCAACTGGTCGTTCGGCAGGATGGCCAGCGCCGTCACGTTGGCGGGGAAGAAGCCGGCCATGCCCGTGCCCAGTGGCGACCACGCGATCCCGTCCCAGCGGGCGATCGAGTTCGCGGCCGCGCCGCCGGCGAGCGTGAACAGTCCGCCGGCGATCAGGTCGCCGTTCGCCATCACCTTCAGCGACGCCACGCGGGCGTCCATGCCCGTGCCGAGCGGCGACCACGCGGTGCCGTCCCAGCGGGCGATGAAGTTGGCGCTGGCGCCGCCGGCCACCGTGAAGTCGCCACCGGCGACCAGATCACCGTTCGGCAGCACAGCGAGGGCGCGCACGGCGCCATTCATGCCGGTGCCGAAGCCCGTCCACGTGGTGCCGTCCCAGCGCGCCACACCGTTGGCGAGCACGCTGCCGGCGACCGCGAAGTCACCGCCGGCGATCACGTCGCCGTTGGGCAGCGGTTCGAGCGCCCGCACGGCCAGATCGGTGCCGAGGCCGAGCGGCGACCACGCCGTGCCATCCCAACGCGCCACGTAGTTGGCGCCCGATCCGCCCGCCATCAGGAAGTCGCCACCGGCGACCACATCGCCGTTCGGCAACGTCGCCAGCGCGCGCACCCGATCGTCGGTGCCGGTGCCGAGTGGCGCCCAGGCCGTGCCATCCCAGCGCGCAACGTGATCCCCGCTCGCGCCGTCGGCGACCGCGAAGTCGCCACCGGCGACCACGTCGCCGTTCGGCTCGATGGCCAAGGCGCGCACGATGTCGAACAGGCCATTCTCGGGCGGGAGCAGCGACGACCAAGCCGAGCCGTTCCAGCCGGCGATGTTGCGCGCGATCGAGCCACCCGCGGTGGTGAACGTGCCGCCGACGATGACGTCGCCATTGGCGCGCGAGGTCATCGCGAACGCCTTGCCGTTCAGCCCGGTGCCGAAAGCGGACCAGGCCGTGCCGTCCCAGCGCGCGACGTAGTTGGCCGGCGCGCCGTCCGCATGGGTGAAGAAGCCCGATGCCACCACGTCGCCGTTCGGCAGCATGTTCAGGTCCCAGACGTCGCCGTCCATGCCGGCGCCGAGCGTCGACCAGTTGGTGCCGTCCCAGCGCGCGACACGATCGGCGCGCGCACCGCCGGCGGCGGAGAACCAGCCGCCGACGATCAGGTCGCCGTTCGGCAACAGCTGCAACGCCATCACCCAGTCGTTGGTACCGACGCCGAGCGGCAGCCAGTTGGTGCCGTTCCAGCGCGCGATGTGGTTCACGGTCTGGCCGTCGGCCGTCAGGAAGTTGCCACCGGCGAAGACATCCCCGTTGGCCCGTGTGATGAGGACCTCGACATCGCCGTCGACGCCAGCGCCCATCGCCGACCAGCTCGAGCCATTCCATTGCGCCATGTGGTTCGCTGGCATTCCGTCCGCGGCGCTGAAGAACCCACCCGCGGCGAGATCCCCGTTCCCCAGGGTGACGAGCGACAACACGAGGCTGTTGACGCCCTGGCCCAGCGGCGACCACGAGGTGCCGTCCCAGCGGGCGATGTTGTTCGCGCCGACGCCACTGGCGTTGCCGAAGCCGCCGCCGACCACCAGGTCGCCGTTCGGCAGGGCGGCGAGGGCGTAGACAATGCCACCGACGCCGCCACCGAGCGCCGACCACGTCTGCGTGGCCGGGTCGTAGGCCGCGACATTGTTGGCGGCGATACCGCCGACGACGGTGAAGTCACCACCGGCGACCGTGAGCGCCGGCAACGGGCCGGCCCCGTCCGGATCCCATTGGATCAGGCTGTTCACGACCCCGCTGGTGCCAGGGACCCCGGGTCCAGGGGCCCAGCTGCTGCACTGTCCCACCACCGAGGCCATGGCCAGGCAGCCCGCCAGCAGGGCCTTCGCCCCCATGATCCATGAACCGAGTCGCGGCGTCGTCATCATCTTCGTCGTTCCTGTTTCCTGACCGGGTGCGTGCATTCGAACCATGCGCAACCCCAACTGGGCATGCGCAGCTGTGCACACACCCGGGCTCGTGAAGGCCTAGGGTCGTCCATGGCGAAAAGGTGGTCAAGCAACCTCTTCCCCCATCTCGAGAGCAGAAACACCGAGGGCAGCATAGCCCATCGGTGCGGCGCAAGCGGCGCGGCGTCGCGGATGCGCCGATGACAACGCAACTGCGTGCGCGTCATGCGGACGTCGACCTGTTGCTGTCCGCCGCAGTGGCGCGTCAGCGCAGCACGACGCGCGAACGCGCTGTGCCGAGCGCACGGTCCAGTTCGACCACGAAGTTGCCGCCTGCCGCCTGACTGGTCACCACGAGCCGTCCCCCGACATCGTGCAGCTGCACGCGGTGCCAGTACTTCGAATGCGGCACTCCGAGCCCCGGCTCCTGGTGCTGCCACAACAGCTCCCCGTCGCCACTGCGCAGGCACGCGACGAGGAAGCCGCTGTCCCAGATGTCGCCGAAGCGCCAGAGCAGCAGCCGTCCCTCGCTCGACACCCGCAGGCACACGGATTCGCCGTCCCCCGGCGGCATCGGCTGCGACCAGACCAGCTTGCCGGTCCGGTCCCACTGGCGCACCTCACCCGACACCAGCGCGTACCAGCCATCCGACCCGCCGACCACCTGCTGTGGCGCGCCATCGATCACGAACAGGCGCGGGCCAGCACGATCGTGCACGCTCCATGTCTGCTTGCCCAGCAGCGCGATGCCGTGTGGCCCGGCCGCGAGCTGCACGGGCAGTTCCCCGAGTTCGCTGCGGAATGCGACCGCCCCGTTGTGCAGCGACACCAACAGCAGCACGGCTGCTGCGTCGCCCTGTTCGCCCGCAGCGATCACGAGGTCGCCGTCGACCTGCACCAGCCGCGTCGGGCAATCGTCGCGGTGCCAGCAGACGTCGCCGGTCGCGCGATCGAGCGCGAGCAGTCCGCCACCGACGTGCGGCAGGATCACACGGTCCACCGTGAGGTATGCGGTTGCGATCTTCGCTTCGGCAGCGACGCCGATGCCCGTGCGCAGCACCGACCAGACGACCCGGTGGTCGACGGTTCGCAGGGTCACCTTGTCCGCCGAGATCTCGAGCACCTGCATCGTCGCCACGTCGACCTTCGTTGCGGGCAGGTCGTACTGCTGTCCGGTGCCATCCGTGACGGCGGCCCAGAACCCATTGCCTCCCAGCTTCGCCACGACCTTCCCCGAGGTCACGTCGAACACGTCGGTCCCGAGCACCACACGCGGCGGGGCGGCATCGGCCGCGGGACGCGGCACCTGCGCCAACACCCCGCCACTGGCACCCAGCACTGCCGCGACGGCCGCGTAGGCGCAGCGTCTCATCGCACCCGCGCGGCGACCTCGCCGACCGGCACGGTCACCTGTTCGCCGCTGGTCAGGTCCTTCAGGGCCACCGTGCCGCCCGCGACCTCCGCGGGACCGAGGATCGCCGCGAACGGCGCCCCGATCTTGGCCGCGTAGCCGAGCTGGGTGCCGAGCTTCGCCGCGTCGGCGAACACCTCGACGCGCAGGCCCTGCGCGCGCAACTGCGTCGCGGTCGCGATGGCGGCGCCGTCGGCGACGCCGGGCAGGCGGCACAACAGCACCTGCGGGCCGATGCCGAGCGGCGGAAACATGCCGCGCTCCTCCATCACCAGCAGCACGCGCTCGAGGCCGAGCGAGAAGCCGACCGCCGGGATCTGCTGCTTGCCGAACATGCCGATCAGGCCATCGTAGCGCCCGCCGCCGCCCATCGAGCCGGCGAGGCCATCGACGCGGATCTCGAAGATCGGGCCGGTGTAGTAGCTGAGGCCGCGCGCGAGTGTCGGGTCGAAGCGGAGATGTCGACCCGTAGGCTCGCCCAGAGTCTCGGCAAGTTCTTTGATGTTCTGGATCCCCCCCCTCAGCAACTCTCCAGGCAAGCCCTCCACACTCGCTGCAAATTGAAGGGCATTCCCGACTCCTTCCGCCATGTGGGAAGCGGCACTCCTCAGGCTAGTCAGTGTCCTCATCAGAGCGGCCGCCGTGGCTTCGGGGATACCCTTGCCCAGCATCTCCGCGACGACTCGCTCCTCGCCAATCTTGTCGAGCTTGTCCAAGGCGACAAGAGCCGTCGCTTCGAGCTCGGCGGGAATCCGTGCCGCGCCGACGAAACCACGCAGAATGTCGCGGTGATTGACGAGCATCTGGAAGTCCCTGAACCCGAGTTCACGCAGCACGGTCGCCACTGCGCCGCAGACCTCGGCGTCGGCGACGAGGCTCCTGCTGCCCGTGATGTCGACGTCGCACTGATAGAACTCGCGGAACCGCCCCTTCGCCGGCCGGTCGGCGCGCCACACCGGCTGGATCTGGTAGCGCTTGTAGAACTGCGGCAGGTCGCGGTAGTTGGCGACCACGCGCGCCAGCGGCACGGTCAGGTCGTAGCGCAGGCCTTCGTCGGCGAGGTCCAGTTCGGTCACCGAGTCGGCTGCCAGCGCGCGCTGCAGCTTCTCGCGGCGGTGCAGCAGCCGGTACAGCAACTGGTCGCCCTCGGGGCCGTACTTGCCCAGCAACGTGCTCAGGTTCTCGATCGTCGGCGTCTCCAGCGGCACGAAGCCGAACGACTCGTAGACGCGCTGCACGACCGACAGCACGTGGCGGCGGCGTACGACATCGGGCGCCAGGAAGTCGCGCATGCCGCCCGGCGGCTTGGTGGAAATGGCGTTCTGCATCGGCTGCCATGGTGTAGCCGCCGGGCGCATCGAAGCCCAGCGCAGGCTGCCGCTCGTTTGGCCTGCGCGACCGGCCGTTGTACCGTGCAGCCATGCTGCGATCGCTCGTCGCCCGTGTCCTGCTCGCGACGGCCTGCTGTACTGCGCCCGGCCTGGCCGAGCACCGCCTGCCGCAGGATCCGCCGCCGACCACCGCGACCCCACCGGCGCCGGTCGAGCAGCAGCAGCCGCGGCCGCCGAGCCCCGGCCCGCTCGACGCGACCACGCAGCAGGCGCTCGAGCGGCTGTCGACGTTGTTGGCCCAGCGCCGCACGGCGCTCGAAACTGCGCGCGCCGGCAACGACCTGCAGCGGGTCGCGGCACTCGGTCAGGAAGTGCAGGAGCTGGAGTGGCAGTTCGGCGGCCTGGCCGCACGCTTCGACGTCAAGGACTTCGAGGTGCCGCAGACCGGCCAGACGAAGAGCCTGCAGCAGGAGATCGAAGCCCTGCTCCGCCCGTTGCTGGAAGCGCTGAAGAACGCCACTGCCGAACCGCGTCAGGTCGCCGACCTGCAGTATCGCATCGAACAGCTCGAGCTGCGCCAGCGCACCGCCGAAGACGCGCTGCGCGCCGTCGAACGCACGCGCAACCAGTTGCCAGCGACATCGCCTGCCTACGCCGAGGCCCAGCGGGAGATCGAACAGCGCTGGCGGCCGACGATCGAGAACCTGCGCGGCGAGCTGTGGGTGCTGAAGGCTCGCCTGCTGGCGAAGGAGCAGGGCCAGAAGTCGCTGGTCGACAGCGTCAGCCAGACGATGCAGAACTTCGTGCAGAGCAGCGGCATCAGCCTGCTGCTCGCCGTCGCCGTGTTCGCCTCGGTGTTCGTCGGCCTGCGCTGGCTGGCAAACCGCCTGCTGCGCCGGCGGCGGACCGATCGTGCGTTCTCGCTGCGGTTGCTCGAAGTCGTCGTGCAGGTCCTGATCCTCCTGGTCGCGATCGCGGCCACCCTGGTGGTGCCCTACTCGCGCAACGACTGGCTGCTGCTCGCGGTCTGCATCGTCTTCCTGCTCGGCATCGGCTGGGCGCTGGTGAAGATGCTGCCGCAGTTCGTCGAACAGATCCGGCTGGTGCTGAACATCGGCGGCGTGCGCGAAGGCGAACGCATCCTCGTCGACGGCCTGCCGTACCGCGTCGATGCGCTGCGCTTCTACTCGCGCCTGCACAACCCCGACCTCGAGGGCGGCGAACTGCGCGTGCCGATCCAGCACTTGATCGGCAAGCGTTCGCGCCGCAGCGGCGCCGACGAGCCGTGGTTTCCGACCCGCACCGGCGATGTCGTGCTGCTCGCCGATGGCGTGTTCGGCACCGTGCGCACGCAGACCCCCGACGTCGTCGTGGTCGAGGACTTCGGCGCGCAACGCAGCTACCCGACCGCCACGTTCCTGGCGCAGAACCCGCGCAACCTGTCGGGGGGCTTCGTGCTGACGACCAGCTTCGGCGTCGACTACAGCCACCAGGCCGAAGCGGTGACCACGATTCCGGCCCGCCTGCAGGAAGCGCTGACGGCGGGGCTGACCGCCGAGCTCCGGGCCGGCGAACTGCAGGACCTGCGCGTCGAACTGCAGAGCGCGGGCACGAGTTCGCTCGACTACATCGTGCACGCCGCGTTCGCCGGCAGCGCCGCGAGCCGCTACCTCGAACTGCGCTACCTGCTGCAGAGCCTGTTCGTCGCCGCCTGCACCCGGAACGGCTGGCGCATCCCGTTCCCGCAGCTGACCGTGCACCGGGCGCCCGAGTAGGCGAGCCGGGCGCCGAAAATCCTGCTCGCGGTGTGACAGCCGGCGAGGCGTGGCACTGGAGGTGGTGCCGGCGCGAGTCCCGCGCTGCACCGACCCCCTCTCCACATCTCCCGATGCGCACTCCCCCCCTGTTCGCGGCAGTCCTGCTCGCATCTGCCCTGTCGGCTCAGAGCGTCCTGCCCCCCTTCAACGCCGAGTACACCGCCGAAGGCCTCGGCCAGATGCCCGGCGTCTTCAACTACGGCGGCATCACGTTCCTGCCGGGCAACCCGAACGTGCTGCTGGCGTCCGCCTACCAGAGCGGCCAGATCCGCGCCGTGAACCTGGTGCGCGACGGCCAGGGCCACATCAGCGGCTTCGCCGGCTCGACCTGGTTCGCGACCGTCGGCGGCAACGACGGCGGTCTGGCATTCGGCCCCGGCGGCGTGCTGTTCTTCACCTGGTACGGCCAGAACCGGCTCGGTCAGATCCTGCCCGGCAGCACCACGGCCAGCCGCAGCGACAGCCTGGCCCCGCTCGGTGTGCCGGGTTCGGTCGGCACCTGCGCCTTCGTGCCGGCCGGCCGCAGCGGCGCCGGTCGCTGCAAGCTCGCGAGCTACTCCGGCAGCCAGTGGTACGACGTGACGCTCGCCGCCGACGGCAACGGCACGTTTGCCATCCCGGCCATCCAGAACACCGCACAGATCCAGGGCGGCCCCGAGGGCATCCTGTATCCGCCGACCAGTGCGCCGCTGCTCGGCAATCAGGTGCTGGTCGCCGAATGGAACGCCGGCATCGCCGCCTACGAGACCGACAGCAACGGCGACCCGCTGCCCGGCACGCGGCAGTCGTTCCTCTGCGGCCTGTCCGGCAACAGCGGCGGCGCCATCGATCCGGTCACGGGCGACTTCCTGTTCGCCGGCAACGGCGGGCGCCTGGCCGCGGTGCGCCGTGGCGGCGTGTGCGGTCCGATCGTCAGCTACGGCACGGCGTCGCCTGGCACGGTGTTCACGCCGGTGTTGACGGCGACCGGCTGCCCGCGGCTCGGGCAGTCGTTGACGCTGCGCATCGACGGCGCCCCCCACGCGTTCGGCGTGCTGGCGCTCGGCCACGCCGCGATCGACTTCGACCTGAGCGGCCTGCGAGTGCTGACCACGCTCGACGTGATGCTGACGCACGCGCTCGATGCAACCGGCCGCTTCACCGTGCCGTTCGATCTCGCCGACCCACGCCTCGGCAACAGCCACGTCTACCTGCAGGCCGGCTACCTCGATGCCGGCACCGCATCGGGACTGTGCGCCAGCCCCGCCATCGACATCCTGATCCGCTGAATCACCCAAGACCAAGGAGAACCATCATGAACGCTCGCACTGTCTGCTTCACCGTCCTGGGCACCGCCGCGATCCTCGCGGCGATCACCGCCTGCACCTTCGCCGCCATGCGCCACGAAGGCGACCCCACCCGGGGGCGCTACCTCGTCGAGAAGGTCGGCATGTGCATCGACTGCCACAGCCCACGCGACCAGCAAGGCCAGTTCGTGGCCGAGAAGTGGCTGCAAGGTGCGGTGCTGCCCTTCGCGGCGACGGTGCCGATGCCGTGGGCGCCGGTCAGCAAGCCGATCGCCGGCCTGCCAGGCCTCACCGACGACCAGGCGTTGACGTTCCTCACCACCGGCCAGTTGCCGGGCGGTCGCACGGCGCTGCCACCGATGCCGGAGTTCCGGTTCGAGGAGCAGGACGCGCGTGACGTGGTCGCCTACCTGCGCAACCCGGTGTTGCCCGAGCCCGTCTCGGCCGCCACCGCTGCCGGCCCGCAGCCGACGCGGTAGAGTCCCGCCGACCCATGGCACAGCCGCCGGAGGACCTGCTCGAGGAGTTGCTCGCCGCCGCACTCGCCGCGCTCGACGAACACGGTGACGCCGGCCTGCAGCAGTTCCTCGGCGAACACCCCGCACACCGCGCGGCGATCGAACGTGGTCTCGAGCGCTGCCGGCAGATGGGCATGCTCGGCACCGGCCCGGTCGCGCGCGACTTCCCGGACCGCCTCGGCGAGTTCCGGCTGCTGCGCCGCCTCGGCAGCGGCGGCATGGGTGTCGTCTACGAGGCCGAACAGGAGTCGCTCGGCCGCCGCGTCGCGATCAAGGTCGTGCGGCCCGAGCTGCTCTACTTCGAAGGCGCCCGCGAACGCTTCCGCCGCGAGATCGACGCCATCGCGCGCCTGTCGCACCCGGCGATCGTGCCGGTGCTGGCGTCCGGCGAGCAGGACGGCCTGCCGTGGTACGCGATGGAACTGCTGGACGGCAGCACCGTACAGGATCTGTGCACGGCGCTGCAGGGCCGCGATCCGGCCGCACTGCGCGGCGAGGATCTGCGCGCGGCCCTCGGCGCCACCGCCGGCACCGCGACCGACCCGTTCGCCGGCGCCTTTTGGCAGTCCTGCGCCCGCATCGTGCACGCGATCGCGATCGGCGTGCGCCACGCCCACCTGCGCGGCATCGTGCATCGCGACATCAAGCCGTCGAACGTGATGCTGACGCGCGACGGCCGCACGGTGCTGCTCGACTTCGGCATCGCCCGCGTCATCGGTGCCCGCGAGTTCACGCGCACCGGCAACACCCCCGGCTCCCCCGCCTTCATGTCGCCCGAGCAGCTGCGCGGCGACGCCGTCGACGAACGCACCGACGTCTACTCGCTGGCGGCGACGCTGTGGCAGCTGCTGACGTTGACGCCACCGTTCGCCGGCAAGGACGCGCTGCAACGATTGCGCGACGGCGACGCGCCGACCGTGCGCAGCCGGAACCGCGAGGTGCCGCCCGAACTCGAACTGGTGGTGCGCACCGCGATGGACGCCGACCGCGAGCGGCGCTACCACGACGTCGCCACGTTCGCCGACGACCTGCTGGCGGTGCTGCAGCGGCGATCGATCCGCGCCCGGCGCCTCGGCCTGCCGCTGCGGACCTGGCGCTGGTGCCAACGCCATCGTGTCGCGGCCACGGCGACGGCTTCGCTGCTGTTCGCAGCTCTGCTGCTGCCGCTGGTGCTCGCCTGGCGCGAGCGGGCCACCAACCGCGAACTGGCGGCCGCCGTGACCGCCGCCAACGACAGCTTCGACACGTCCCTCGACGCCATCGACCGCATGCTGGTCACGTTGGCGAACGAGAAGCTGCGCTTCGTGCCCGAGGCCGAAGCGGCGACGCTCGAAGCGCTGCAGCACGCCTGCGCGATGTACGACGCCCTGCTGGCGCAGAACCCGTCGCACACACGGCTCGTCAACGACGCCGGCGTGGCCAAGAACCGGCTCGCCGCGACGCTGCTGCGCACCGGGCACCGCGAACAGGCGATCGAGACCTACCAGCAGACCATCGACCTGCTGGGCGCGGATCGCCCCGACCTCAGCACGGATCTGCTCGAGGTGCGGGCCTGCGCCTGGCTGAACCTCGCCTCCCTGCACCGGGAGTTCCGGCAACGGCATGGCGGCCACACGGACATCGGCGGCACCGATCCGTTGCGCGCGGCGCTGGCCGCTGCGACGCGCGACTTCACGGCGCTGGCCGCGAGCCCACAGCGCCGCAGCTCGGCGCTGCAGGCCCTGGCCCAGGCCGCCTCGCTGCGCGCCGACCTGCCCGAGGTCGCGCGCGACCCGGCGGCGACGACCGTCACCCTGCAGGACTCGGTGCAGCTCGCGCGCGACGCACTCGCACGACAGCCAGAGCAGGTGGACTTCGCGGCCGGCCTCGTGCGCAGCCTCGACAACCTGGCGACCTGGTTCAGCACGCAGCGGCGCGACGCCGACGCCGAGCCGCTGCTGACGGAGGCACTCGAACTGGCGGGGCGCATCCCGCCCACGGCTCGCATCTGGCCGCCACAGGACGTGGTCGAGAGCGACGTGCTGGAGACCCTCGGCAACCTCTACCAGCGCCGCGGCGACGAGCGCACCCGCAGCACGCTCGCGCGCAGTGTCGAACTGCGCGAACGGGCGGCGAAGAACCACCCCGACGACATCGATCTGCTGACACGCCTCGGCGGCGCGCTGCACAACCTCGCCCGCACCTGGTGCGGCAACGACGCGACCGACCCGGACCTCGAGCAGGCGGTGAGCTGCCTGCACCGTGCGATCGCGCTGCAGCGGCGCGTGCTGGCGACGTCGCCGGAATACGAACGCGCGCAGCTGTTCCTGATGAACCACCTGCGGCTGCTCGGCAACACGCTGCTGCGACTGCACCGTCGCAGCGAGGCCGAGGACGTCGCCATCGAACTCGCGACCGACGTGCAGAACCCCGATCACCTGCGAGCCGTCGCGCGCCTGTGGCTGCGTGCCGCATCCCTGCGCGAACAGGAGGCGGCGGCGACCGGGGCCCCACGCGACTACGCGGCGTTGGCGCTCGACGCGCTGCTGGCCGCCGAGCGTGTGGGCTGGCGCAGCAAGAGCCGCCTCGACGAGGCTGTGTTCGCGCCGCTCGAATCCCTGCCGGCGTTCCAGCAGCTGCGGCAACGGCTGGCCGCGGCGACGCCGCCGCAGAAGCAGTAGCGGTCAGTTCTGCGTGCCGCCGCCGTCGACCAGCAGCGCGAGGCGCGAGATGCCGCGGTAGACGAGGTTGCGCACCGCGCCTTCGCTGCGCTGCATGCGTTCGGCGATCTCACGGTGGCTGAGTCCACACAGCTTGTGCAGCGTCACCGCCTCGCGGTAGTCGTCGGGCAGCTGGTCGAACGCCGCCTCGATCCGGCGGATCGACTCACGCAGCTCGACTTCCTGGCTCGGCGTGACCAGCGTCCGGTAGAGCGGCAGGAAGGTGCTGGCGTCGGCCAACGGCACCGCGGCGGCGACATCGCGCTTGTCGCGGCGATGGAAGCGGTGCTTCTCGCGCAGCTTGTTCTCGGCGCAGACGTAGAGCCAGGCGCGGAACGGCGCCTCGCCGCGGAACTCGAAGTCGCCGAGGTCGCCGAGCACCTCGCGGCACACCGACTGCACGAGGTCGGGCGCCGTGGCGACGCCGCGCAGCACCGGCCCCATGCGCAGCCGCACGAACGCCTCCAGTCCGGGCAGGTGCCGCACCAGCAGCTGCTCGATCGCGGCCCGATCCTGGCGCGCGGCGGCGGCGACCAGTGCGGCCGTGGGAGAATCGTCGCGTGCTTCGGCCATGCGGTGTCCCGCACAGCGTAGCCAGTCGCCCCGCTGGCAACGCCACCGCCTCCGACCGGCGATGGCATCGGCGCTGGCGCCTCGATTCGGGACTTCGTCGGCACCACCAGGACGGCCGGGCCGCCACCGGTCCCGTTCGCGCCGCTGCGGCCGGCGCTTGCCACCCGGAAGCACCGCCCGTGCCACGTGCTATCCTTCGGCATGCGCATCCTCCCGTTCGTCCTGGGCACCCTGCTGCTCCAGGTCTCCGCCCACGCCGACACGTTCTGGCTGTCCGATCCGTCCGCGCAGAAGAACTCGGCCGAGGGCTCCGTCGCCGACGTCATCAAGGGCGTGCTGATCGCCGAGAGTGACGAGGGCTATCACGTCCGCATCGTCGGCGGCGAGCTGATCCTGCCGAAGGCGTCGGTGTGGAAGATCGAGAAGGACGACCTCTCGATCGACACGATCGTGAAGCAGGAGAAGGACCAGGCCGACACGCTCGCGGCCGCCAACCGCGAACGGGAGATGGCACAGGCCGCTGCCCGCCGCGCGCGCGCCGTCGCCGCCGTCGAAGCGAGCGCCACGAAGGCCGCCGACGCAGAGCCCGTCGAGGCCAGCGTCCCGGTCGAGGAGCCGGCGTTCGATCCGGTGCTCGGCGTGGCCCACGAACAGGGCACGATCCACCAGCCCCAGCTGCTGCGCGACCTGCAGCTCGCCTGGTCGCTGACGCAGGACCGTCGCTACCTGAAGCTGTTGCGGCAGGTCCGCCGCATGCGCTGAACGCGCACGGTTCGCGCGGGGAGCCACGGCGGCAAGACGGTAGGATGGCGGTCCGCGGCCGAGCGGTCGGCCGCGCTTCCCTTCCGTCGCCCCCAGCACCCGCCATGCGCAGCACACTTTCCTGCATCGTCCTGTCCCTGTTCGCCGCCTGCTCGTCGGACTCCGCCGCCGCCACGACCGGCGGTGACATCCTGAAGCGCCCGCGCGGACTCGAGAACGTCGAACTCGTCGTCGCTGCCGACAACCCGCTGAGCGCTGCCAAGGCCGAACTCGGCAAGCAGCTGTTCTTCGACACCCGCCTGTCCGGCTCCGGCAAGATGTCGTGCGCGAGCTGCCACGAGCCGGCGAAGGCGTTCACCGACGGCATCGCGTTCTCGACCAAGGACGACGGCAAGCAGAACACGCGCAACTCGCCGACGATGCACAACACCGGCTACTACGAGCGCCTCTACTGGGACGGCCGCGCCAAGGGCCTCGAGGCCAACGTGCTCGCCGCCTGGAAGGGCCAGATCGGCGGCAAGCCCGCCGAGGTCGCGCCCAAGCTCGCCGCGGTCGAGGCCTACAAGAAGGCGTTCCAGGCCGCGTTCGACAAGGCCCCCGACGAGACCACGATCGTGCAGGCGCTGGCGTCGTTCCTGCGCAGCCTGCGCAGCGGCGACTCGGCCTACGACCGCTGGGAGGCCAGCGGCAAGAAGGAGGGCATGAACGAGAACGCCGTGAAGGGCTACGAACTGTTCGCGGGCAAGGCCGGCTGCATCGTCTGCCACACGCCGCCGCTGTTCACCGACCGCCTGTACCACAACACCGGCGTCGGCATGCAGGCCGAGAAGCCGGACATCGGCGCGGCGTCCGACAAGGCGCTGAACGACCCGAAGCTGACCGGCGCGTTCAAGACGCCGACGCTGCGCGACATCGCCAAGACGGCGCCGTACTTCCACGACGGCCACGCGGCGACGCTGCGCGAGGCGGTGAAGTTCATGGCAGGCGGCGGCCAGGCGAATGCGAACAAGGACCCGCTGCTGCTGGACCGGGGCCTGACCGACGCGGAGATCGACCAGCTGGTCGCGTTCCTCGAATCGCTGACCGGCAATCAGACCTGGACGGCACCGACCCTGCCGCACTAGCCGGACCCGGAAAACGGGCAGGGCCTGCGTCCATCCAGCGATCGCGGCGTCTTGCCGGGTGAAGCCGATGAACCACCACGAACAGCCGTCCTCCCCCGCCCCCAACGACGCCATCCGCGCGGAAGTGCGCGAGCGCTACGGCCGTGTGCCGGAGGCGGGCGGCGGCTGCTGCCTGCCAACCTCGGGCTGCTGCGGCAGCAGCGCGGCGCCGGCGACCACCGCCCAGGCACTCGGCTACAGCGACGCCGACACCGCAGCGGTGCCCGACGGCAGCAACCTCGGCCTCGGCTGCGGCAACCCGAACGGCATCGCCGGCCTGCAGCCGGGCGAGACGGTGCTCGACCTCGGCAGCGGCGCCGGTTTCGACGCGTTCCTGGCGGCCCGCGCCGTCGGCCCCGGCGGCCGTGTGATCGGCGTCGACATGACGCCGGCGATGCTGCAGACCGCGCGCGACAACCAGCGCCGCAGCGGCCACGAGAACGTCGAGTTCCGGCTCGGCGAGATCGAACACCTGCCGGTGCCGGACGCATCGGTCGACGTCGTGCTGTCGAACTGCGTGATCAACCTGTCGCCGGAGAAGCAGCGAGTGTTCGCCGAGGCATTTCGCGTGCTGAAGCCGGGCGGCCGGGTGGCGATCAGCGACGTCGTCGCGCTGCGCCCGTTGCCGGCCGCGATGCGCGAGGACCTCGATCTCTACGCCGGCTGCATCGGTGGCGCTGCCCTGGTCGACGATCTGCGCGCCATGCTGACGGCGGCGGGGTTCGCCGACGTGCGCATCGAACCGAAGCCCGAGCTGCGACCGGTGGTCGACGGCTGGTTCCCCGACCGCGGTGTCGGTGACCACGTCGCCTCGGCGAACATCACCGCGACGAAGCCGGCATGAGCGACACGCCGGAACCGACCACCGAGGCACGCTGGCACGAGCTGGCCGACGAACTGCGCCGCTACGTGCGGCGCCGCGTCGCCGACCCGGATGCCGCCGAGGACCTCGCCCAAGACGTGTTCGTCAAGCTCGCCAGCCACCTGCGCGACGGCACCGTCTCGGGACCGCTGCATGCGTGGCTGTTCCGTGTCGCCCGCACGACGATCATCGACCACTACCGGCAGCAGCAGCCGGTCGCCGAACTGCCCGACGACCTCGCCGGCGACGAACCTTCACCGCGGGCCATCGCCGAGGCGGCACCGCTGTTCGCCTCGTGCCGGAACTTCGTGCACGACCTGCCGCCCGAGCAGCGCGAGGCACTGCTGCAGACCGACTACGAAGGCCAGACCCAGAGCGAACTCGCGGCGAGCCTCGGCGTCGCGGTGTCGACCGTGAAGTCCCGCGTGCAGCGCGGCCGCAAGCGCCTCGAGCGGGCGTTGCTGGACTGCTGCACGTTCGAGTTCGACCGCCGCGGCCACATCGTCGACTGGCAGCGCCGGCCCGGCGGCGCGTGCCGCGACTGCTGAGAGCTTCCCATGCGCATCGCCATCCATGGTCTCGGCCGCATGGGCCGACTCTTCCTGCGCGCTGCCCATGCGCGCGGTCTGCAGATCGTCGCCATCACCGAACCGAAGGGCACGCCCGAGTCGCTGGCGCTCGGCGTCGAATTCGACTCCGTGCACGGCCGCTACACGCATGCCGTCACCGCCGCACCGGCGAGCTTGCGCATCGGCGACCAGACGATCGAACTGCAGCAATCGCCCGACCCGAAGCAACTGCCCTGGCGCCGCCTCGAGATCGACCTGGTCGTCGACTGCAGCGGCAAGGCCAAGACCAGGGACCGCCTGCAACCGCATCTGGACGCCGGTGCGCGCCGGATCCTGGTGTCGAACCCGGTGCCCGACGTGCCGAACCTCGTGGTCGGCGTCAACGACGGCAGCTGCGACTTCGCCCACGCGCCGATCGTCACCGCGGCATCGTGCACGACCAACTGCCTGGCGCCGCTGGTCCGGGTGCTGCACGACGCCATCGGCATCGCGCGCGGCTTGGTGACGACCGTGCACGATCCGACCAACACCCAGGGCGTCGTCGATCGCGCCGACGACGACCCGCGGCGGGCGCGCTCCGCGCTGCTGAATCTGATCCCGACGACCACCAACTCGGCGACCGCGGTGACCCTGATCGTGCCCGAATTGCGCGGCAAGCTCGACAGCATCGCCGTGCGCGCGCCGGTGCTGAACGCGTCGCTGACCGACTGTTCGTTACAGATGCAGCGCCAGACCACCGTCGGCGAGGTCAACGCCGCGCTGCAACACGCCGCCGCGACAGCGCCGCTGCAGGGCATCCTCGGCTACGAGACCCGCCCGTTGGTCAGCAGCGACTTCGCTCGCGATCCACGCAGCGCCATCGTCGACGCGCTCTGCACGCGCGTCGTCGATGGCAGCCTGGTCAAGGTCATGGCGTGGTACGACAACGAATGGGGTTACGTGAACCGCATGGTCGACCTGGCGCTGCGGTTCGCCGCCGCGCGGCGCTGAGTTTCAGGACCGGGCCTGCTCGGCGGCGGCCTCCAGCTCTTCCCAGCGCACGTAGAGCGCGGCGATGCGGTCCGGCAGCGCCTTGCGGCGCGCAGTCAGGTCGTCGAAGCGCTCGCGTCCGGCGGCCTGGTAGACCGCCGGGTCCTGCAGGCCCTGGTCGACTTCGGCCAGTTCGCGCTCGGCGGCCTCGATCGCCGCCGGCAGCCTGGCGAGTTCCTGCTGCTCGCGCGAGCTGAGCTTCTTCGGCTTGCCGCCGGCCTCCTTGCCGGCGGCGGCCTTGGCCTTGGCCCGCGCGGCGGCCTGCTCGGCGGCGGCCGCCGCGGCCGCATCTGCCTTCTCCGCCGCGAGCCTGTCGAGCAGCAGCGACAGGTCGCCTTCGTGCACGCGCACGGCACCGGTGCCGTCGAGGTGCACGACGCGCGTGGCGATGCGGTCGAGGAACCAGCGGTCGTGGCTGACGACGATCACCGCGCCGGGGAACGCCAGCAGCGCATCCTCGAGCGCGCGCAGCGAGGCGAGGTCGAGGTCGTTGGTCGGCTCGTCGAGCACCAGCACGTTGCCGCCGGCGCACAAGAGCTTCGCCAGCAGCACGCGGTTGCGTTCGCCGCCCGACAGCGACCCGACCTGCGCGAACTTCATCACGCCCGGGAACAGGAACTGTTCGAGGAAGGTCTCGACGCGCTGCGCGCGCCCGCCGACGACGACGTAGTCGTTGCCGTTGGCGACCTCCTCGAGCACGGTCTTGTCGGGCGACAGCGCCGAACGCACCTGGTCGATCGTCGCGTAGGCCACCGTCGGCCCCACCGCGACGGTGCCACGGTCGGGCTGCAGTTCGCCCAGCGCGAGCTTCAGCAGGGTCGTCTTGCCGGCGCCGTTCTTGCCGACGATGCCCAGCCGCTGGCCGGGGCCGAGCTCGAGGTCGAACGGCGCGAGGATCGTGCGCGCGCCGTACGACTTGCCGACACCACGCAGGCGCAGCACGAAGTCGCCGAGCCGCGGCCCATCGGGGATCGAGAACTCCAGCTCGGCGGCGGTCGGCGGCGGCGCTGCGGCGACCAGCGCCTCGTGCCGGCCGATGCGCGCCTTCGCCTTGGTGGTGCGCGCCGGCGGGCCGCGCTTGACCCATTCGGTCTCGCGCCGCAGCGTGTTGAGGCGCGCGCTCTCGACGGCGGCCTCGGCTTCCAGCCGCGCCGCGCGTTGCACCAGGTAGGCGCGGTAGCCGCCCTCGTAGTCGAACAGCTGGCCGTTGTCGAACTCGACGATGCGCGTGCACAGCCGGTCGAGGAAGTAACGGTCGTGCGTGACCATCACGAACGGCGAGCCGCGGTCGAGCAGGAACGTCTCCAGCCAGTCGGTGACCTGCGCGTCCAGATGGTTGGTCGGCTCGTCGAGCAGCAGCAGGTCCGGCTCCGACAGCAGGAGCCGCGCCAGCGCCGTGCGGCGCTTCTCGCCGCCGCTGAGGTCACCACAACGGGCGTCCGTGCGCGGCATGCCGAGCGCATCGAGCAGGGAATCCGCGCGGTGGTCGACGTCGTGGCCGCCGAGGTGCTCGAGCCGTTCGTCGAGCTGCTGCTGCTTTTGCAGCAACCGTTGCAATTGCTCGGGCGTGAGGTCGGTGGCGAGTTCGTGGTGCACGGCATCGAGCTCACGCAGCACCACGTCGCGACCGACGAGGCCGCGCACCACTGCTTCGTGCACGGTCGCCTCCGCCGGCAGCACCGGCTCCTGCGGCAGGAACCCGAGCCGCAGGTCGCGCCGCAGCGCGCGATCGCCGCTGTCGGGCACCAGTTCGCCGGCGAGGATGCGCAGCAGCGTCGACTTGCCGCAGCCGTTGGCGCCGAGCAGACCGATGCGATCCCCGTCGCCCACCACCAGCGACACGCCCTGCAGCAGGTGGCGGTCACCGATCGTGACGTGGATGTCCTTCAGCGTGAGCAGGGTCATCGCGCCGCGCCACCGCGCACCGGCGCGCTGTCCTTGCCGAGTTCGCGTAGCAGTTCCTGCTGGCGCTCGGTCAACGTCGCCGGCAGGCCGACGCGCACCACCAGCAACAGGTCGCCGCGACTGCCGTCGGCCTTGGCCAGGCCCTGGCCGCGCAGGCGTAGGCGTTGGCCCGTACGCGTGCCGGCCGGAATGCGCGCCTGGGCCGTGCCACCGGGCACCTGCACATCGACCTTGGTGTCGTCGAGCAGGTCCCATGGCGCCACCACGACATCGGCCTCGACATCGTCCTCGCGCAACCGGTAGACGTCGTCGGGCACCAGGCGCAGCGTCAGCAGCAGGTCGCCGGGCGCACCGTCGCCGCTGCCGCCGAGACCACGCAGGCGCACTACCTTGCCGTCGCGCGCATCCTTCGGGATCGACAGCTCGATGGTCTTCTGGCGCTGCGTGCGGCCGAGGCCGCCGCACGCGGGGCAGGTGTTGGGACCGAGATGGCCTTCGCCGTCGCAGGCTTCGCACGGCAGGCCCATGTGCAGGCCGAACGAACGCTTGCCGCCGAGCAGCGCCTCGCCGACCTTCAGTTCGATCTCGGCCTCGGCGTCCTGGCCGCGCGCCGGGGCGCGTCGGCCGCGCGCCTGGCCCGGGCCCGCGCCGCCCTGGCCGGCACCGGCGAACATGTCGCCGAACATCTGCGCGAAGAAGTCGGAGAAGCCACCGCCGCCGCGGGCACCGCCGAACATGCGCGCGAACTCCTCCGGGTCGACGCTGCGGAACCCACCCCCACCGCCACCACCGGGCGGCGGCTGGAAGTCCTGGCCGTGGCGCCAGTGCTCGCCGAGCGCGTCGTAGCGCTTGCGCTTCTCGGGATCGCTGAGCACCGCGTTGGCCTCGGAGATCGCCTTGAACTTGACCTCGACCTCCTGGCGCTTGTGCGGCGGATGGCGATCCGGATGCCATTCCTTCGCCAGCTTGCGATAGGCGCGCTTGATCTCGTCGGCGCTGGCAGTGCGCGCGACGCCGAGCGTGGTGTAGTAGTCCTGGAACTGCATGTCTTGGCCATCCGGGCCGGCTGCCACCGAGCCTGCAACAGACTCAATCGCAACGTCTTGTGCAACATCAACTGCGCCGATCGGGCCGCGATCCCCTTGGCCGCGTCACCGGCAGCGTCACCAACCGACGCCGGATCGCGCGCTTCCTAGGGCGGGGCCCTCCCAGGGGGAAGTGCGGCGATCCGCCACTGCTCTACCGCACCGCGCGGCGCCGCACAACACGGCGTGCGGCGTAGCCGGACCCGGGATGGCGCGGCCCGGCGGACGGTTGCCGACTTAAGGTCGGTTCGTACTGCCCATGGGGCTCTGCGTTGCGCGTGGGGCTCTGCCGGAGCGGAACGATGGCCCAGGCCGGCCCCGATCAGGCTCAGGATCGCACGTGTCGAGCTGCATCCCACTACCACCATGAGCACCGACGAGAAGCTGCTGGTTCACCTTGCCGAGCACCTGCGGGAGATGCCGGACCACGACGCACCGGTTTCCTTGCGCCTGCCGATCCGGGGCATCCACGACGGCGAGGAACTGCGCCGTGCGGTGCAGGAGGCGTGGCGCCGGGGCTATTTCCTGAGGGTCGAAGAGGGGCAAGGGCCGGTCTTCGTCGCCAACGTCTCGGCGGCCGGCGCCGCGGTGTTCGCGCCGAAGTAGCGGGCGCGGTCCGCGCCAACGCGTCAAGCCCCCGACTCCTACCGCTGCATCTCGGCCACGGCTCGCCGCACGACGTCGGCGTAGTCGCCGCGACTCTCATAGGTCGCGCCGAAAGCCTCGCTGGCCCGCGACCACTCCCGCAGCAGCACGTCGTGCCGCCCGACGCGCAGCTGCTGGAGCGACGCATCCAGCAGTTCCTTGCTCGCCGCGGTGAAGCAGTGGTTGGCAGCGAACCGCTCGGACTGCGCCTGCCACAGCACGACGCCCAGCAACCAGGCGATGCAGAGCACACCGGCCAGCCGTCGGCAGATCGGTCGTGAACGACACTCCGCGAGCAGCCATCCCGCGCCGAGCGCAACCGAGACGTACAGTGCGAAGGTATGCATGCAACTACCGGGGACCGGCCCCTTGGAGAGTCCTGGGCCCCGGTGCCCATGTTATCGCGTCAACCGGGCGGCAAGTACGGTGGGTCCTTCTCGTGCACGCCGCTCGGCCACGGCATCGGTTCCAGCGTCTCCGGATCCAGATACCGAACCCGGCCATCCTGCCAGACCACGAACGGCAGCCCCAGTGCCTTGTGCATGGCTCGCGCCGTCCGCACGCTGCGTTGCAGCGCGGCGGTGATGCGCTCGGTCATCGGGTCTTCAGCGGGCTTCATCGACACACCTCTTGCCATGTCTCCGGCACCAGAACCTCGGCGTGGCCCTGGACTCCGCGTGCAACGAGCCGTGGTGCCGGAAGCCGATTATCGTAGCACCACCAGCGGTCGACCACTGGCAGGTAGAGGCGGTGGAAGTTGGCAATGCTCCGCTGGAATCGACGGCGGATGATGGCTTCCGGGACGTGGTGTCCTCCCGCGGCAACACGCATCGCGACACGCGAGATCGAGAGCTCGGGAGATGGCACCCAGACGAAGACGAGCAACACCTCGTACCCGCGCCGCTGCAGGGAACGGAACCAAGGCGCGAACGTGCGCGATGCCAGCGTCGTCTCGAACGCAAACTCGGATCCGGCAGCGGCGAGCTCCCGAATCCGATGCAGCAGCAGCCGTCCGGCAGCGACGGCGGCCCTCTCAGGCGCAAAACCCACGAGTCCCTGGGCGATGAAGTCCGCGTTGACAAAGTCCTCGATACCGAACTCGTCCCGCACCAACGCTCGCGACATCGTGGTCTTGCCGGCGCCGTTCGGACCGGCGAGCACGAGCACGCGTTGCGTACCCATCAACGCGCCTCGGGCTTGCGGTAGACACCCAGCAGACAGTTCTCCGGATACGGCAGCCCGACCGCATTGCAGACCGCGCGCACCCGCAACTCGAGCTCACACAGACTGCGGAACCGCGCGAACGTGCGGCAGTCGTCGAGCCGCAGGAACGCCTCCTCGTGCATGCCGACGCCGGTGAACAACCGCTGCAGCGCCCCGCGCGAGTTCATGCGGAACCGGGTCGGGAACGTGTCCTTCGGCTGCGTGCCCCACAACCACGACTTCACCACGTGGCGCAGACTCATCGGTGCCAGCCTGGTCAGCAGCGGCATCGGCGACCCGGCGAACACCGTGTAGACGACGGCGACTCCACCCGGTCGCAGCGCGCGGTGCAGGCTCTTGACGCACGCTTCGGGGTCGTCGACGTGTTCGGCGACCATGCGCAGCGTGACCAGGTCGAACGCCGCCCCGCCGTCGTAGGCGTCGATGCCGGTGGCGACCTTCTCGTGCAGCCACGGATTCTCCTGCAGCGTCGGATCGGGGTCGACGCCGACAAGCCGGGCGCAGCGCTGCGACAGCACGCGGGCGAGATCGCGATGGCTCGGGAACAGTTCGCGACCGCAGCCGACGTCGAGCCAGTGCGTGCCTGGCGCGACCAGGCCGGCGACCAGCGCTTCGTAGACGTCGTCGGGCGTGTAGTAGCCGTAGTCGCGGCGCAGGCGCGGCCCCCAGCCGAGTTGCGCCTCGGGGCCGTAGCGCAGGTGGAACATCTGCCGCAGCGCCGGGGCGTCGGGCAGGCGGACGAGCAGCGGCGCGTTCACGCGGGAACGGGGAAGAGGTGGTCCAGCTGCTGCTGCAGCGCGGCGTCGACCGTGCGGCCGACCGCTTCGAGGCTGTCCTGCAACTGCTTGCCGTTGCGGGCGCCGACCAGCACCGAGCTGACGCCGGGCTGGCGCAGGCAGAACGCGAGCGCCAGCTGGCCGGCGGTGGTCGCCCGCGCGCGCGCCAGTTCGACCAGGTGCTGCGCTTGCTCCAGGTGCTGTGGCGTCAGGTAGCGACCGACGAACTGGTTCTGCTTCGGATCGGCGGCGCGCGAATCGGCGGGCACGTCGGCGCCGGGCAGGTACTTGCCGGTCAACACGCCCTGCGCCAGCGGCGAATAGACCAGCTGCCCGAGGCCACAGCGCTGCGAGGTCGGCAGCACCGCGGTCTCGATGCCGCGGTCGAACAGGTTGTAGAGCGGCTGGTTGGCGATCGGCGCGTGCAGGTGTTCGCGCCGGCACAGCTCCACCACCTCGGCGATGCGGTCCGCCGGCCACTGGCTGGTGCCCCAGTAGAGCGCATGGCCGCGCTGGATCAGGTCGTGCATCGCCCGCGCCGTCTCCAGCACCGGCGTCTCGGGGTCGAAGCGGTGGCACTGGTAGAGATCGACGTAGTCGGTCTGCAGCCGCTTCAGCGAGGCGAACAGCGACTCGTGCACGTGCTTGCGCGACAGGCCGCGGTCGTTCGCGTCGTCGCTCATCGGGAAGAAGCACTTCGTCGCCAGCACCAGCCGGTGGCGCGGCAGGCCTTGCACGGCGAGGCCGAGCGCGCGTTCGCCCTCACCGTGGTTGTAGACGTCGGCGGTGTCGAACAGGTTGACCCCGTGGTCGAACGCAGTGGCTACGAGCTTCGTCGTCGCCGGCTGGTCGATGGCGTTGCCGATCGTCAGCCAGGAGCCGAGCCCGACGACGCTGACCTTGAGGCCGGAGGCACCGAGATGGCGGTACAGCACGCGGTGTTTGTAGCAGGAAGCGGGCGGCGTCTCACTACGGCGTTGGTCCGCCCTCGGCCGGATCGACCTGCCGTCGCATGCAACGCTCGACGCTGCGTGCGTCGTCGGCGGTGGCGAACAACACCAGCACGTCGGCGGCCTCGATGCGGGTCGGGCCGCGCGGGATCTGGTGCGCGCCCCTGCGCACGATGGCGACGACCAGCACGGTGGCGGGCAGGCCGAGTTCGGACAGTGTGTGATCGACGACCGGCGAGCCGGCCGCCACCGCGATCTCGAACAGGCGCGGCGGCGCCGCAGCACCACTGCCCGGTCCAACGTGCGTCGCGCCGAGCACCGTCGCCTCCGCCTCGATCGTGCTCGCGCCCAGCATCTCCAGCAGCTGCCGCGCCATCGCCAGGCCGAGTTCGCGTTCGCCGAGAACGGGCCGCACGCCACCCAGCCGCATCATGGCGGCGACCGCCTCCTGGCTGTGCACGCGGGTCAGCACGTCGATGCCGGGGCGCACGCTGCGGGCGTGCTCGATGGCCAGGCTCTGCGTCACGGCATCGGGGGCCGTCAGCACCAGGACACGCGCCCGCGCGATCTGGGCCCGGTCCAAGAGCACGGGACTGCTGGCGTCGCCGAACAACGCGGGCACATCGCGTCGCCGCAACTCCTCCACCAGCGCACGGTCGAGGTCGATCACCACGTAGGGTACGCCGCGCGCGTCGAGGAACCTGCCGAGCACGCTGCCGACCCGACCGCCGCCGACTACGACCACATGGTCCTGCAGGCCGCCGGCGACGTCGGGCCGCAGTTCGCCGAGACCGGGCCCGCGGCGGGCCGCGACCCGACCGATGACCCGCCACGACGCGACCAGACGGTCGAGTGGTCGCACGGCGCGGAACAACAGCGGGCTCGCCGCGATGCTCACCAGTGCCGCGGCGATCACCAGGTCGCGACCGCCGGCGGGCAGGATGCCGAGGCTGGTGGCGAGTCCCGCGAGCAGGAACGAGAACTCGCTGACCTGGGCGATGCCCGCCCCGACCGACAGCGCAGTGCGCGGCACCTGCCCGCGCCACAGCATGAAGGCAATGCCGACCACCGGCTTGACCACCAGCACGACGAGCAGCGCCACCAGCACCGGCGCCGGGTTGCGCCAGACGAAGGCCGGGTCGAACAGCATGCCGACGGCGACGAAGAACAGCACCGCGAACGCATCGCGCATCGGCAGCGCGTCGGCGGCCGCCTGGTGGCTGAGATCCGAGCGACCGACGACCATGCCGGCGAAGAACGCACCGAGCGCCAGCGACACCCCGAACAACGTCGACGCCAGGTAGGCGACGCCCAGCGCGATCGTCAGCACCGCCAGCGTGAACAGTTCGCGCGATTGCGCGCGCGCGACGAGGCCGAGCAGGCGCGGCACGATCAGGCCGCCGCCCCAGACGACCACCGCGGCGAGCACGACGACCTTGCCGAGGCTCCAGACCAGCGCCAGCCAGATCGGCATCGGCGCAGCGCCTTCGGTCGCCGGCGCCATCGCCGGCAAGACGACCAGCAGCACGACCGTGATCAGGTCCTCGACCAGCGACCAGCCGACAGCGATGCGACCGGGCGCCGCCGCCAGCAGCCCGAGTTCGGTCATGCCGCGCACGATGACGACCGTCGAGGCCGTCGCCAGGCACATGCCGAGCACCGCCGAGCCACCGGCCGACCAGCCCAGCGCCTGGCCGACGAGGTACCCGAGCACGACCGTGATCGCGCTCGCGACCAGCGCACCGGGCACGGCGATGCGTCGCACCGCCCACAGGTCGCCGAACGAGAACCCGAGGCCGACGCCGAACATCAGCAGCACGGTGCCGACGTCGGCGAGCTGGCCGGCCAGCGCGGTGTTGCCGACGAAGCCGGGGGTGTATGGCCCGATCGCCACGCCGGCCAGCAGGTAGCCGAGCAATGGCGACATGCCGAGCCGGCGCGCCACGGTGCCGAACACCAGCGCTGCCACGAGCGCGATCGACACCGTCGGGGCCCAGTTCATGGGGTTCCTTGCTAGCGCGCACGGAGCCGGAAGCAAGGCTCGCCGCGTTGGCGCTCGACCGTTCGCTGTGCGATGCTGCGCGCGTGGCCCAAAAGAAGCGCATCGCCCTGATCTCCACCGGCGGCACGATCGAGAAGACCTACGACGAACTGCAGGGCGTGCTGGCCAACCAGGCCAGCGTGCTCGATGTCGTGCTGGCGAGCCTGCAGCTGCGCGGCGTCGACATCGTGCGCGTGCCGCTGATGAACAAGGACAGCCTGGAGATGAGCCAGCAGGACCACGAACTGATCGCGCGCACGGCCGGTTCGATGGCCGCGGCCCACGACGGCGTCGTCATCGTGCACGGCACCGACCGGCTGGCGGTCACCGGCGACCGCATCTGCGCCCAGCTCGGCGCACCGCGCGTGCCAATCGTGCTGACCGGGGCGATGCGCCCCTACGTGATGCGCAACACCGACGCGCTGCAGAACCTGACCGAAGCGCTGCTGGCGGTGCAGATCCTGCCGCCGGGCGTCTACGTGACGATGCACAACCAGGTGCTGCGCTTCCCCGGCGTGGTGAAGGACAAGGAGCGCGGCACGTTCGTGCGGGTCGAGCAGGCGGGCAATGGCTGAGGCCACGCCGCCCCCGACCGTCCGGCAGCTGCGCTGGGGCAACCTGGTGCCGCTGGGCCTGGTCTGGGTCGCCGTCGCGGTGCCCATCGTGCTCTGGCTCGTGCACCGCGCCGATCCTGAACTCGCGGTGCAGGTCAAGCTGATCGCCCTGACCTGGCTGCTGCGCGCGCTGCTGGTGGCTGCTGTGCTCGCGGCCGTGGCCTGCCTGGCGTTCCCGCCGGCCCCGGCCGCGCTGCGGCTCGCCTTCGCCCGCGCCCGCCTGCTGCTGACCAGCGACCGGGCGCCGCTGACCCGTGCGCTGACCGAGCTGCAGCACTTCGAGTCGGCGGCGCGGCACCTCGAGGTCGGCCGGTTGGCGCTGCAACTCGACGAGACCGAACGCGCGGCCAAGCACCTGCAACGGGCGCTGGAACTCGACGGCACCGTGGCAGCGGCGCACCACCAGTTCGGCCTCGTGCTGCTGCGGGCAGGCCACTTCGAGGCGGCGCTGGCACGCTTCCTCGACGCCGATCGCATCGAGCCCGGGCATGCGTTCGGCGACGCGTTGCTGTTCGCCGGCCGCACCCTGTTCCTGCTGCACCGCCACGAGGACGGTGCGCGCCTGTTGCGGGACCACGAGGCGCGGCACGGCGGCGGCCGCCGCAGCCATCTGTGGCTCGGCGATGCGCTGGCGGCCGCGGGGCAGACGGCGGCGGCGCGCGCGGCGTGGACCGCCGCGGCGGCACCGGTGACGGCCGCGCTCACCGCGCAGGAGAACTGGTGCCGCGCGCTGGCGCGGGTGCGGCTCTGGCGCCGGGGGGCATCGTGAAGGGCCTGCTCGAACAGGCCGACGAGATCCCGGTCACGTTGCTGATCGCGCTCGCCTACGTGTCGCTCGCATTCGTCACCGGATTCGCGCATCCGGATCCCGAGAAGCTGGCGGCGTTCGGCTGGCTGACGCCGCTGCTGGCCGCGAACGGCGAGCCGTGGCGGCTGCTGACGCATGCGTTCCTGCACGGCGGCATCGTGCACCTCGCCTTCAACGGCTACATGCTGCTGATGATCGGGCCCGCGCTCGAACGTTCGCTCGGCAGCCTGCGGTTCCTCTGCCTCTACCTGGTCACCGCACTCGGCGGCGGCATCGCCGTGTGCCTGTTCTATCCGGTCGGCCAACCGGTCGTCGGCGGCTCCGGCGCGCTGTTCGGCATGCTCGGCGCGCTGGTCGCGCTGTTCGCACGGTCCGGCCGGCACGCGTTTGCGTTCCTCGCCTTCGAAGGCCCACGCGGCGTGCTGGCGATGATCGCCGCCAACCTCGTGATCGGCTGGATCCTGCCGTTCGTCAGCAACACCGCGCACGTCGGCGGTCTCGTCAGCGGCTTCGCCGTCACGCTGCTGTGGCTGGCACCGCCGCGCCAACCGACGCGCGCATTGCACCAGTGGCGTCTGGCGCTGGGCGCGCTGTTCGCGAGCCTGCTGTTCGCGAGCCTGCTGCCGGTCACCCGCTACGACTGGCTCTGGAACCAGGGCGTGCGCGCCGACGACACAGGCACCCGGCAGAGGTTGCAGCGCGCCGCGACGATGTCCTACTACGGCCGGCCGCTGGTGAGCGACGTGGACGTGCAGCAGTTCTACGACACCGTCGTCGCCCCGGAGCACGACGACGCGCCGCGACCGAAGTAGCGATCAGCCAGCCGCCGCGCGCAGCCGCCGCACGCAGGCGTCCTTGCCGAGCAGGAACACCACGTCGAACAGTCCCGGCCCCTTGTCGGTGCCGGTCAGCGCCGCGCGCACCGGGTGCACGAAGTCACCGAACTTCACGCCGATCTGCTCGGTGAACGCGCGCATCGCCGCTTCGATGCGGGCCGGCGTGTCGAACGCGCACTCGGGTTCCGGCGCGTCCTTCTTCGTCGGCAGCCGCACGGCAGCATCGGCGGCGCTGCGATCGGCCGGGTAGCTCGGCGGCAGGTTGCTGGCCGCGAGCAGGTCGGCGTAGGCCATCAACCACGCCTTGCTGCCGCCGTGCTTGCCGAGGTTCTTCTGCGCCGCCTCGTCGAGCACCGGCACGTCGGCGAACAGCCAGCCGATCTTGTCGTGGAACTCACTGAGCAGCGCGATGCGCTCCTGGTAGCAGGCGACGACGTTCTGCAGCCAACCGCCGTGCTGCGCAAACGCCTCGACCGGCACGACCTTGGCGAGCCACGGCCAGGCCTGCTCGAGACACTCTTCGGCGCTCCAACGGCGGATGTACTCGCCGCACATCCACCTCAGTTTCTCCTCGTCGAACTTGGCGCCGGACTTGCCGATGCCGCCGATCGTGAACACCTCGACCATCTCGGCCGGCGTGAACAGGTCGCGATCGCCGGAGAAGCTCCAGCCGAGCAGCGCGATGTAGTTGAACACCGCGGCGGGCGGGTAGCCCTTGTCGCGGTAGTCCAGCATGTTGGTGTCGGCGTCGCGCTTGCTGAGCTTCTTGCCGTCCTTGTTGAGGATCAGCGGGATGTGCGCAAACGCCGGGCACTCGGCCCCCATCGCCTCGAACAGCAGCTGCTGCTTCACCCCGTTCAGGAAGTGCTCCTCGCCGCGCACGACGTGCGTGATCTTCATGCCGATGTCGTCGACCACGCAGGCGAAGTTGTAGAGCGGCACGCCGTCGGGCCGCAGCATCACCCAGTCGTCGAGTTCCTTGGTGTTGACCTCGACGTCACCGCGCACGAGGTCGTGCACCTGCAGCACGCGCGCGACCGGCATGCGGAAGCGCAGGTTCGGGCGCCGCCCTTCCTGCTCGAACGCCGCGCGCTGCTCGATCGTCAGATCGCGGCAGCGGCCGTTGTAGCCGTAGAAGCCTGTCTTCTGCGCCTCGAGCTGCTTGCGCCCGGCGTCGATCTCCTCGGGCGTGCAGTAGCACGGATACGCGTGGCCGCTGGCGAGCAACCGATCGGCGGCCTGCCGGTAGAGGGGCAGCCGCTGCATCTGGAAGTACGGCCCGTGCTCGCCGCCGCCGCAGCTCTCGAACGTCGGCCCCTCGTCCCAGTCGATGCCGAGCCAGCGCAGGCCGGTGAGGATCACCTGCAGCGACGCGTCGGTGCTGCGCGCGCGGTCGGTGTCCTCGATGCGCAGCAGGAACGTGCCGCCCATCGCCCGCGCCGCGGCCCAGTTGTACATCGCCGTGCGCGCGCCACCGAGGTGCAGCGGACCGGTCGGGGACGGGGCGAAGCGCAGGCGCGGCGTGGGGTGGATCATGCGGGCCGCGCAGGATCGCGCATCGCACCGACGCTGCCAAGCTCGACTTCGTCGGGAACCGCTCCCAGCAGTTCCGGCTGCCAGCCACCGCGCTCGCGCGTCCCCACCTGCCGCAGCACGGTCAGGCTGCCGAGCGCGACCCCATACGCCGACGGGGCACGTGGCGGCGGGCCGAGCAGCGCCTCGAGCGCGTGCCGCACGGTGCCGCGGTGGGAGACCACCAGCAGGTCGCCCTGCCAGGGCCCGGCCGCCCAAGCGCGGATCGCGGTGGCCACGCGCGCGGCGAACAGGGCGCGCGGCTCGCCGCCCGGGAAGGCCTCGGCAAGGCCGGCCTTGTGGCGGCGCCAGAAGTCGGGGAACGCCGCCTCGATCTCGGCGGCGGTCATGCCTTCGCAGTCACCGAACGAGATCTCGCGCAGGCGTTCGTCGACGGTCAGCAGCTCGGGCGGCAGGCCGCACTGCGCCGCGAGGATCGCCGCCGATTCGGCGGCGCGCACCAGCGGCGAGTGCACGATGCGCGCGAACGGCACCGCGCGCAGCCAGGGCTCGAGCGCGCGGATCTGCGCGCGCCCGGCGTCGGCCAATGGCACGTCGCCGCTGCCGTGGTAGCGGATCGACGACTGGCCCTCGGTCTCACCGTGGCGCACCAGCCAGAGCCGGCGATCGCCACTCACCGCACGAGCTGCAGCACGATCAGGGCGCCGATGCCGAGCACCACGAGGCCGATGCCGACCAGCACGGCGCGGTTCCAGTTGGCGTGCTCCGCGACGACGTGCTGCAGGCGGTTGCTCTGGTCCTCGTGCGAACGACGCAGCGACTTCAGGCCCTCTTCGGTGGTGCGCTGCAGTTCTGCCGCCGTGCGCTGCTGCGCCGCTTCGATGCCGGTCGCGACCTCGCGCAGCGACTCGTCGCGGTTGGCCGCGAGCTGTTGCGTGGCCTTCATGTTCTGCTCGCTGTGCGAGACCATCTCGCCCATCGAGCCATGGATGCGGTCCATGGTCGCCTGGAACTCGCGCACCGTGGTCGCCGTGCGCTCGTCGGTCGCCGCGGCCCGCGCCAGCGCGGTCTCGACGTTCTGCAGCAGCGACGGCAGCTGCGTCATCGTCGTCGCCACCTGTTCGCCGAGCGTGTTCTGCCGCTCCATCTGCGTCGACAGCTTCTGCAGCATCTCGAGCTGCTGCTGCGACAACTCCGGCAGCCGGCCCAGCGAACTGGTCGCCGCGACGATCTTCGTCAGCTGGTCGTCGACGCGCGCGTGCGAGCCACGCAGCATCGTCGTCAGCTCCTGGAAGTGCGTGCCGAGTGCCAGCAGCGCCTCCTCGCGTTCCGACAGCTTGCGCTGCGAACGCACGTCCGCGGCCGCGAACTTGCTCGAGATCCCGCGCGCCTCGTGCGGCTCGAGCAGCTCCGGTTCGGCACGTTGCGTCGCCTTGTCCGTGCGCGGCCGTGGGCTGCCACCGTTGCGCGCGTCACCGCCGTTGCGGCCGTCACTGCTGCGGGCGTCGACGCGCACACCCGACCCGGATCCCCAGCGTTCCTTGAGCCGTTGGAAGAACGATCCCTTGTTGACCATGGTGCCTCTCGGCGCGCCGCACCGCAGTGCAGCCGCGCTGCCAAATCGCCGCCGACTTCGACCAATCGCGCCGGAACCGCACCGGCAGGGAGGGACTGGTCATGACCGTTCGGCGTGTTCGGGCCGAGCCTAACGAGTGCACGAAGCGGAGCCAAGGCCGCACTTCGTGAAGGCAGCGCACAGCCGCGCTCCAAAGTGCTTGCACTTGGGTGGCCGCTCGCTAGCTTCTCCGTCCCTTCGCTCGCCGGTCCGGCGGTCGGCGCGCCCTCGGGCGGGCTGCTCGGCGCAGTGGTGAGGTCGGCAGCGTGGCAGGCAGAACTGTTGGTGCGGGGGGAGTTAGCTCAGTTGGTAGAGCGCGACAATGGCATTGTCGAGGTCAGGGGTTCGACTCCCCTACTCTCCACCATTTCTGCACACGACGCCGGCGCCGCGCGCGCTTCACTTCTTGCCGATCTGCACGACGGTGCCTTGGCCCGTTGCCGCGACCTTCGCCAGCAGGTCGTAGTTGGCCTCGCCGATGCCGACGGCGTGGATGGCGCAGCGCTGCAGCAGGTTCAGCCGTTGAAGATCGGCCACGAGGTATGGCTCCCAGCTGAACGGTCCGGGATAGACGACCTGCCCCGTGTGCTCCTTGGTCGCGCCGGTCTCGGGGTCGCCGACGGTGGTGCCATCATTGGTATCCCCACCATCCCAGTCGTCGGCACTCGGATCCCCGTCGGAAAGCAGGTAGATCGTGTCGACGCCCCGCTCGTCGAGCCGAATCTCCGAGCGCCCCTCGGAGCCCTTCTTGTTCCTGGCGCCGGTCTTCTTCGCGTCGGTGGCGCGGAAGGCGCGTAGGAAGCCGCCGTGGATGTTGGTGGACCCGCGCAGCGTGCCGTGCGGCCGCCCCGCGCGCACCGGCCCTGACCGGATCGCGTCGACCTCCAGGCAGGCGGCGTCGACGGCCTTCCCCGACGCCGTCACGAGACCCGGCGTGGCCACGAGGTACTCGGCCTTGTCGCCGAACAACACGACCGTGAACCTCGCGTCGGCGGGCAGCCGGCGCAGCGCGAGCTTGAGCAGCTCCCGCGCCCCGTCGAAGCGTGTCTTGACCCGGCTCCAGTCGATCGACTGCTCGGCCTGAGCGCCGGCGCCGCCCGCGCCGCCCTTCGTCGCGCCGACGCCGGTCAGCGGCTGCAGGTCTTCGAGCTCCCGCGGCGTCAGGGGTTCGAGCATCGAGTCGGACGCGTCGATGACGTAGGCGAGGGTCCGGCCATGCTCCGGGATGCCGAAGAAGCCGACCTTCACCGCGGCACGTTTCGCCGCGTAGGCCAGTTCGATCGCCGCCGTCGGCGCATCTGCGAGTAGCTCGAGCCAGCTCGCGGCGTCCGGGCCGATGTTGTCGCGGCCCAGCGCACGCGCCAGCAAACGCGACTGGACGATCTGCGATCGCGTCGACGTCCCCCGCTCACCCATCACCGACACCAGCGCGCGCAGGACGTGGCGTTGCTTGTCCTGCAGCGGATCGGCCTTCGCCGCAAACAGTGCCATCAGCCCTTCGAGCACCAGCGAGCGATCGCCGCCGCTGCTGCCGACGTTGCCGGCCAGTTCCATCACCAATGCAAGCGTGGTGTCATCGAGGTCCACGCCGCCTCGCCGCGCCGCACCGGCGGCCAGGGCCACGGCACGCAACTCGATCGGCCGCCGCGGATCGGCCGCGACCGCACGCCAGCCGCCGGGATCGCCGGACTCCTCGATGCCCAGTGCGCGGTACCACAACCACGCGTGTTCCGCTTTGGGCAGGCTCGTGCGCCAGGCGCGCCACGCTTCATGCGGCGCCTCGAGGTGCTGGAAGTCGGCCAGCAACGTCACCAACAGCGAACGCACGAAGTCGCGCGGTTCCTCGGGGGCGAGGTAGTCCTTGCTGAGGATCGCAAAGGCCCGCGGGTCGTTGGTCACGGCCAACAGGCGGCGTCCGTCGATCCGCCGCGAAAGGGACGGCCGGGACAACATGGCCTGGTACTTCGCTTGGGCGGCAGTGAAGTCCAGCTCCTGCGCCGCCGCTCCGCCGCCGCCCAGCAGCACTGCGAGAACCAGCAGTCGCCGCCCGCCCCTCCCCGTAGTCCCAGCGTCGAGCATGACACCGGTAATACCGCGATCGTCGCGACCGTCAACGGGCGAAGAACGAACCAGCCGACGACGTCAGTACTCGAACCCCTCCGCGCCCGCCAACTCGGCGTTCGGGTAGATCAGGTAGCACGTCTTGCACTTGCCGAGCGGCTTGTCGGTGAACACGTGCTGCCGGTAGTCCTGGTAGGTCTTGCCGTTCCAGATGTCGAAGAACGACTCCTTCTGCAGGCTGCCGAAGTTCGGCATGCCGGCGAGGCAGCACGGCACGATCTCGCCGAACGGCGCCACGTAGACCCGCTGCCACAGGAACCAGCACTTGATCGGCGGCGGCCCACACGGGCGCGGCGGCTTCTTCGCCGGGACCGGGGCCGGCCCAGCTGGCTCGGCGACCGGCGCCGCGGCAACGGGCGCCTCGACGTCACCGAAGTTCGGCGGGATCGAGATCGACATGCCGAGCGCCTTGGCGACCTGCCGCGTCTTGTCCTGCCACTCGTTGGCGTAGGCGCGGCAGTAGTTCAGCGACTCGCCGAGCAGGCTCGGGTGGAACGTCACCAGATGGTTGAAGACGATGTGGTCCCCGCCCCAGCGGTGCACCATCTCGACGAACTTCGGCGCCTCGGCCACCGTGCGGCGCATCAGGATGAAGTTGAAGTTCATCTTCGGCCGCTGTGCTGGCGGCATCTCGAGCCGCCGCTCGGCGAAGCGCGAGATGTTGTGCACGACCTCGTCGTACTCGGCGCCGGTGCGCACCGAGTTGTAGGTGGCGCGCGTGGCACCATCCATCGAGAACGTCACCAGCTCGAGGCAGCGCAGCATCTGCTCGCGGAACTTCGACTCCTTCATCATCAGCGTGCCGTTCGACACCATCTCGAGCTTGACGCCGTACTGTTCGAGGTCGGCCAGCTTCTGGTCCATCTTCGGCGTCATCAGCGGTTCGCCGAACGCCGACAGCTGCATCGTGCGCGCGTACGGATACAGCTCGCGCACGACCTTCTGGTAGACCGCCTCGTCCATCATCTCGCGCGGCGAGTCCGGGTCGAGGAACTGGTTGCACATGAAGCACTTCAGGTTGCAGACCGTCGTGCTCGTCAGGTTGATCCAGGTCGGCATCGCACGCGCGAACGGCGCACAGCGGTCCTGGTCCTCCTGCGCGAGGCGTGCATTGGCGGCCTTGAACTCCGGGCTGCCGAACGGCAGCGACGCCAACTCGGGCGGCCAGGCCTCCAGGACGCGTGGATCGACGGGTGCAATGGGCATGGGCGCGGTCCATGGTATCGGCTCCGGGCCCCAGGTCGCACGAACATCACGCCGCGCGGGCCGCGCGGTGCCATCGGGTCAGCGACGCTGGAACTCGGGCGCGACGAAGGCGCGTTCGATCGAGAGCCCCAGCGGGCCCGGCTCGGCGTCCTGCACGTGAACGTTCAGCAGCAACGTGACACGCGGATGCAGCAGGAAGACACACGGCTGCTCGCGGTAGACCAGCTCGTGCAGCTCGCGCAACAATGCCGTGCGGCGGTCGCGATCGAACTCGCGGCGCGCGGCGGCGGCGAGCCGATCGGCATCGGCGTTCTGCCAGTGGCCGTCGTTGTCGTCACCGTCGCTGTGCACGAAGTCGTACGGGTCACCCCACGACCGCAGTCCCTGCAGCACGAAGTAGCCGTCCCATTCGCCCTGGCTCTTCTCGGCGGTGAACACCGTCCACTCGCGCACCCGCACGTCGAGATCGACGCCGACCTGGCGCGCCGCGTCGGCGAACAGGTCGAGCGTGCGCCGGATCTGGTCGGGCCCCTCGGGCGCCAGCAGCACCACGTGCAACGGCTTGCCGAGTTCGGCGCCGAAGCCCGCCTCGCGCAGTTCGGTGCGCGCCCGCGCCGGGTCGTACGGCAGCGGCTCGACGTCGCGCGGATATTCCGGACTGTCGGGCTTGGCCAGGGCGCGTGCTGGCACGCCATGGCCGCCGAACACCTCGAGGATGCGCTGCTGGTCGAACAGCATGCCCAGTGCCCGGCGCACGCGCACGTCGTCGAACGGAGGCCGCTGGCAGTTCCAGACGATGCGGAACACGCCGAGCTGGCGATAGTCGTATTCGACCCGTCGATACGCCGACGCCAGTTCCGGGCGTGACTTCAGGATCTCGTCGACCGCTGGCGAGCTGTACCAGTCGACTTCGCCGCGCAGCAGCGCGTTGAACGCCGCGGTCGAGTCGCGGAACAGGTAGCGGATGCCGGCGAAGTTCCAGCTGCCCGGCCGGGCCGTGCGCCGCCAACAGTGTTCGTTGCGTTCGAGGGTCAACTCCTGCCCGGGCAGCCAGGTCCGGCGCCCATCGGGCCGGTTGTGCAGCACGTAGGGCCCGGTGCCGGGACCGCACTCCTTGTCGATCTGGCCGAGCAGCAACGCGAACTCCGCCGTGCCGACCTCGGGCACCGGCAGTCCGGCGAGCGCCGCCTGCTCGGCGACCCGCTCGACGAACCAGCGGCGGTTCGCGACCAACCAGTATTCGCCCACCACGCGCACCGCGGCGTAGTGCACGTCGCGGAAGTGCACGCGCAGCCGGTGTTCGTCGAGCACGTCGACGGCGGCCGCGCGTTCGAATGCCGCGCCGGCCCAGCCGAGCGGCATCTTGCCGGACTGGGCAACCTGCCAGCCGAACAGCACGTCTGCCATCGTCAGCGGCGAGCCATCTGCGAACTGCACGCCGTCGCGCAGCGTGAACGTGCAGGCCGAACCATCGGCGGCAACTTCCCACGCCGAGGCCAGGGCCGGGCGCAGTTCGCCGGTGATCGGATCGCTGTCGAGCAGCGCATCGTGGGTCTGCTGCAGGATGCGCTCGGCGATCAGGCTGTGCGCCGTGAACGGATTCACGTCCTCGGGCTGCTCGGCGACGCCGGTGAAGACATGACCTTGGGGAACCCCCGCGTGCGCCGCGTTGTTGGCGACGACACCAGCCGCATCGACCGGAGCCACGCCAACGGGGGCAGCGTGCCCCGCTGGATCGCCGCCCATCGGCGCCACCTGCAGCCACGAGCGCAGGCCGAGCCCGAGCCCGACGGCGGCCAGCAGCAAGACGATCAGGAGAGAGGAACGCATGGCCGAGCAGCGCCTCGTCCGCGGCACGGGCGCCCACCGCGGACCATCCTAGTCCGGTGCCGCCACCGGTCACGAGTCGTCGGCCGCGGATTCCTTCGGCTGCAGCGCCCGGCGCCAGCGGCGCTTGAACCAGGGCAGCAGCCCGAGCCGATCCAGACCGGTCACGCCGAGACGGCCGAGGCCGTTGGCGGCCGTGCGCATGCTGTTGAGCCAGAGCCCGCGCAGCGTCGGCGCAAACAGGTACAGGGACACGTCCTCGCGGCTGCGGTCACAGAGCCGGCGCTTGTAGTCGGCGTCACCGATCCCGAAGTCGATCGCCTGCACGTTGCCGCGCTCGGCCAGCTCCTCGATCATGCGGTGCAGCAGGAACATGCCCGGGCGGAAGCGGCGGAACGCGGGGTCGTAGCCGACGTACTCGAGCCAGAGCGTGCCTTCGAACAGGAAGCCGACAGTGAAGGCCGCGGGCCGTCCGCCGAGCCACAGCACCCGTACGTCGAGCGCGTCCTGCATCGCCGCCGAACTCCACCGCGCCCGCGCGTCGCCCCGGTCGTGGAAACCGGAACCCATGCCGCGCTGGTAGGTCTTGCGCGCGATCTTCTCGACCAGGACCGCGGCACGATCGACGTCGCCGAGCCCATCGATCAGCTCCACCCGGACCTGCTCCCCGAACTCCTTCCGGATGCGCTTGTCGTAGCGCTTGGTGTCCTCGCGTTCGCGCTTGGGTTGGCTGCGCTGCCACTCGTGAAACGACAGCGGCACGCCCAACTGCCAGTTGCGGCTCTTCTGCGGCAGGCGGTCGCGCCACGGCCAACCCGGTGCGCGAGCGAAGACCTGGTGCGTGTCGGAACCTGCGGGCACGTGGCGCAGGTGGATCGCATCGGCGCCGCCGCGGCGCAGGAATTCGTAGAGCTGCGCGCACAGGAACTCGAGGCAGGGCCTACTGCGGTCACCGAGCCAGCCCCCTTGCAGGACCTCGATCGTGCGGGCGCGCGAAGCGTAGATCGTGCGGTAGCCGAGGCGCCACGGCATGCGACCGCGCACGAGCTGGGCAACCAGCAGCAGGCACGGCGCGCCATCACGCGTCACCGCGACGAAGAAGGGCTCCGCCAGGCGACCGCTGCGCATCGCCGCCCGCAGCAGGTCGAAGTGCGACTCGGGATGGGCATGGTGCTCGCGATGGAAGTCCTCGAAGCGATCGAACGCGGCGAGGTCGTCGACGATCTCGACCTGGAACGACGGCGCTTCGCTGCAGCGCTGCGCGGCGGCAGCCACCGGCCGCGGTCCCGACTGCGGGCTTCCGACATCGCCGACGAGAAGGTCCTCGGCCGGGTGTTCGGGAACGCAGTCCATCTGGCGCAACATGGTGCAGGGCGATGACCTCCCGCGCAACGCCCGGCTGCGCCGGCGTCTCACGTCGGGACCGGCCCTGGCGCCGGCCACTACGCCGCTACGCAACCAGGACCCTGGGCGACGCGGCCCCCGCACGACCGGGAAACGGTGCGACTACGACTTCGGGTAGGTCTTCAGCACCCAGTCGCGCCAGGCATCGTCGAACGCGGCGGGGTCCAGTCCGAACAGCTCCGCGACCAGCTTGACCGCCAGCGTACGCGCCTGGGCCGCCTGCGCGACGCCACCATCGCTGCCCGGCGGCAGGGCCTTCAGCTTCTGCAGCATGAGCCCGACCTTCTCGGCGTCCTTGCGCAGCAGGAAGTCGACGCGCGACCACGCCTGTGAATGCGCGTGGTAGCCCATCTTCTCGCGGTCGTCCCAGGCCGCCATGGTCTCGAACGGGAAGAAGGCACCGACGTGCTGCGCGCGCCGCCGCACCTTGACCGGCCAGTTGGTCTGCTTGTCCTCGGCGACCGCCTCGTCGTCGCGGATCTGCACGTTGACGTTGTCGCTGGGGATCTGGCGCGAATACCAGTGGGCGATGCCTTCGGAGAACCACAGCGGCAGCTGGTAGTAGAAGCCGTTGTAGCCGGACATCAGGTTGTGCATCAGCGCGTAGGTGACGTGGCCGTGCAGCGCGGTGTCGTCGAACCCCTCGAGCCCCTCGGCCGAGATGCAGGCGACCATCTGGTGCGTCTTCAGATGGCAGTAGCGCATCGAACTGTCGGCCTGGATGCCGCAGAAGCGATCCATGTAGCGCGCCATGTCCGACTTCTTCTGGAACAGCAGCAGCAGGAACTTGTCGGGCTGGCCGAGGAAGGCGCCGTCGCGGGGCCCGGTGCCCCGCGCGGGGAAGTCTGCATCGGTGACGCCGAGCAGCTTCTGGAAGTCGGCGTAGCAGTTCTCCGCACGCTGCGCGTACAGGTGCAGGCGCAGCCATGGGTCGATCTTCTTCGGCTTCTCCGGCACCTTGCGCAGCCGCTTGCGCAGGTCGCGGATGTCCTGCTGCAGCGCCTTCTTCTTGGTCGGCGTCTGCGGCCACGAGGTCGACTTGAAGTTCGAGCCGATGCGGAAGTGCGCGGTCTCGATCCACAGGAACCGGTGCTCGCCGAGCACCTTCTCGATGTCGGCGGTGGTCAGGAAGTCCGCCCAGGGCATGCGCCCGTAGGCGACGATGCCGGCGTCCTTCATCACCTCGGCGTCACCGCCGGTGTAGGGATCGACCGGACCGGCCTGCTGGATCTCCTCGTCGTCCTTGCCCGGATCCGGCTGCTGGGCCAGCACACCGGCAGCAGCCAGCAGAAGGCACGCGACGCGCAGCAGGGCGGCGAACGGCGCCCGGCGCGCATGGCGGCCGGCGGCCGCGCGACCGTGATGGTCGCGCGGCACAGGGCCGGCGGCGCTCACCTGGTCGCGCCCGCCCCGTCCGCAGGAACACCGTCGGCGGGCACCTCGGCCGGAACCGCCGCCATCGCCTTGAGGGCGAGGTCGCGCAGCTCCTGCTCGCGGGTGGCGAGCTTCTCACGCTCCTTGGCGATCTTGCCGAGGTCGCGGTCGAGCTTCTTCAGCTTCGCCGACTTCGGGCCGTTCTTCTCGATCTCGCGATCGATGCGGCCCTTCACTTCCTGCTCCTGGGCATCGAGCTTGTCGTACTGGCCGAGCACCTGGCGCAGCTCCTTGACCGCGGACTTGGCGTCCTCGGCGTAGCAGCGATCGAGGTAGTCGAACATCGTGTCCCACAGCACACTCTGCGCCTGATCGCCCGGCAGTTCCTTGCGGTTCTGTCCGTCCGGATCGGCGAAGAAGAGGTGCGGGATGCGCGCCCCCTCCTTCTCCCGCAGGAACAGGTTGTGGAACGGGTGCACCTCGGTCAGCACGTTCGTCGGCAGCTTCACGCAACGGAACCAGTGCGTCAGCAGCACCGTCTGCTCGTTGTCGAGCGAACGGCTCAGCAGCGCGTGGTCGGTGCCCTTGCACAGCTCACACTCGCGCAGCACCAACAAGGGGCGACGGTCGCCATCGGCCACCAGCCGATACGCCTGCTCCAGCGGCAGCGCGCGTTCGACCTCGGTGCCGACCGTCGTCTCGTCGGCCTTGACGACCCGCTCTTCGGGCTTGTAGACCGGATAGGCCCACTCGATCTCGAGCAGCTTCTTCGCGGTCTTGCCACGCCGGAAGTCCAGCGGGATGCCGCCACCGCGGCCGCCGGATGCGCCGGGCATGCTCGGCGCCGCAGGGCCGCCACCACCCGTCGAGGGACCGGCGGGACCGCCGGCACCGGCGCCGGTGCTGGGAGAACTGGGAGAACCCGTGTCAGATGGCGACCAACTGGGCGCCGAGGATCCGCCTCATCATTGCGGTGCGGCCGGGCGGGCGAGCACCATGCCCACCAGGGCACAGAGAGCAGGAACGAGCAGCTTGTCGAGCATGGAAACTCCGGTCTCGTTGCGGGGTTGGGGCGGCGCGGGAAGCGCGCGGCCGGGAGTGCGGTAGTCTATCGGCGCCGGACCAGCCCGCAACCGAGCCAGTGGTGATTCCATGCGGTTCCAACAGGCCCGTTGACGGCGAGCCCCGCCGGCCGCACGCTCCTTCCCCCCGTATCCCGCTCCTATCGCGGCCCCAGGCCCTGACACCGTGACCGACCTCGAACCGACCGCACCCGCCGCCGACACCTGGGAAGCCATTCTCGAGGGCTGGCGCCGGCGCTACCCGGGCCAGCGCGACAGCGTGCTGTTCTGCATCCACAAGCTGCAGCAGAACCCGGAACTGACGCTGCGCGACTTCCGCGACGAAGCCCGGCTGCACGGCATCCCGGTCGCGGGCCGGTCCCTGCACTCGGCGCGCGTGATGTTGGGTCTCGCCAAGGGTGCGGTATCGGCCGCGTCGACGGCGGCGATGGACGCGCCCGAGGCCGATGTCGCCTCGACGCCACGTCGGCGCCAGCGCGCAGCCGACGGCGAGATGGCCTCGATCGAGGACCAGGTGGTCACCGCCATGCGCCGCATCCAGTCGGCCGCCGGCGCCGAGAGCGAACGCATGCGGGCGGGCATCCGGCAGGCGATCGCGATCCTGCAGCGCGCACTGGGCGAATAGCGACGAGTAGCGAGAGCCGGTCCGGCGGCCGCGGTCAGGCTTGCGCCTGGCCACGATGCCGCGCCTGTCGCGCAGCCGTCGGCACACGCCGCATCGCCGAAGGCCGCGGGTCGCCCACGTACGGGCGCAGGAACTCCGGCCAATCGTGCCGCGCACAGCGCGCGTAGTCGGCAGCCATCGCCGCCCCCACCACTGCCGGCTCGCAGGCGCCGTGCTCGACCAGCCACTGCCACAACAGGCCGGCGAGCCGATGCAGGTTGATGCCGGCCGTCGCCCCGGTCGTCGCGTGCAGCCAGTGCGCGAACCGGTCGAACGCCGCGAACGCGGATGGCCCGGCGAGCAGCAGCGGCAGCACCGTCGACCAGTTGCCGCTGTTGCCGACCAGATCCCAGTAGCGCGCGAAGCGCTTCATGTCCTGCATCACCGCGAACGGCACCACGGCGGTCTGCAGCACTTCGTACGGCGCCGTCTGCGCGTAGACCATGCCGTGCCCTGCGTCGTGGCGGGTGATCGGCGTGCCGCGCAGCCGCTTCAGCAGGCCGACCTGGATCTCCTGCGGCCCCAGCGCCCACAAGCGGTCGAAGCCGCGCGCGAACGTGTCGCGGTCCTCGCCCGGCAGGCCGACGATCAGGTCCGCGTGCACGTGCACGCCGGTGTGCGAGCGCAGCCAGCGCAGGTTGTCCTCGAGGCGTGCGACGTCCTGGCGCCGCGAGATGCGCTCACCGGTCGCGTCGTCGAGCGTCTGCACGCCGACCTCGAACTGCAGCGCGCCGGCCGGGAACGCGGCGATCTCGGCGCGCAGCCGTTCGGGCAACCGATCCGGGATCAGCTCGAAGTGCAGGAACAGGTCCGGCTGCCAGCGATCGCGGAAGAAGCGCAGGATCGCCTCGGCGGCGTCGATGCCGAGGTTGAACGTGCGGTCGACGAACTTGAAGTGGCGCACGCCGCGCTGCAGCAGGCCTTGCATCGCCGCGAGGAACGCAGCCAGCTCCACCTTGCGCACCGGCACGTCGAGCGCCGACAGGCAGAACTCGCAGGTGAACGGACAGCCACGCGAACTCTCGACGTAGACGATGCGGTGTGCTGTGTCGCGCTCGGTGTACTCGTCGTACGGCAGCAACAGCGCGGCGAAGTGCGGCAGCTCCGCGTCGATACAGTGCGGCAGTTCGCGTTCGCCGGCGAGCAGGCGCCGGCACAGGTCGCGGAACGCGAGGTCGGCCTCGCCGCGCACGACGTGGTCGGCGAGCGAACAGATCGGCTGCGCGTCGGTCTCGTGGCTGACCTCGGGTCCACCCAGCACGATGCACAGCTCGGGCCGGACCTGCTTCAGGATGCGCACCAGTTCGAGCGACGGCACCGCGTTCCAGACGTAGACGCCGAGACCGAGCACGCGCGGCGCGGCGCGCAGGATCGCCTCGGCGACGTCGACCGGGCGCTGCGCGATCTCGAACTCGAGGATCTCGCTGTCGTCGCGCAGTTCGGCCAGGTTCGCGCGCAGGTAGCGCAGGCCGAACGAGGCGTGGATCCACTTCGCGTTCAGGGTGGCGAGCACGATCGCGGCCATGACGTCACCCGCGCGCGGCGGCGCGCACGTCCGCCGACAGGTCGGCCACACGCACCAGCGGCCCATCACACAGGGCCGACACCCGCTGCATCTCGTTCTGCAGCTGCCGCACGTTGCCGGGCCACCGTGCCGAGAGCAGCGCCGCCGCGGCCGCGGCGTCGAGCTCGAGCGGCCGCCCGGTGTGGGTCGCCGCGGCGGCGAGGAACCGGCGGGCCAGCAGCAGGATGTCGTCGCCGCGGTCGCGCAACGGCGGCAGTTCGAGCCGCAGCACGTTGAGCCGGAAGTACAGGTCCTCGCGGAAGCGCTTCTCGCGCACGGCGGTTTCCAGGTCCTGGTTGGTCGCCGCGATCACGCGCACGTCGACCTTGCGAGTCCTCGTGTCGCCGACGGCACGCACCTCGCTCTCCTGCACCGCGCGCAGCAGCTTGGCCTGCAGCGGCAGCTTCATCTCGCCGATCTCGTCGAGGAACAACGTGCCGCCGTGCGCCGCGACGAAGTGCCCGGGATGGTCCTTGATCGCACCGGTGAAGGCGCCCTTCTTGTGGCCGAACAGCACCGACTCGAGCAGCGTGTCGGGGATCGCGGCGCAGTTCTCGGCGACGAACGGACCGTGCCGGCGGCGGCTCACCGCGTGCAGCGCCGTGGCGACGCGTTCCTTGCCCGAACCGCTCTCACCGGTCAGCAGCACCGATGCATCTGTGGGACCGAACTTCTCGATGCGCGCGCGCAGCTCGAGCATCGACGGGCTCACGCCCACCAGTCCCTGCCAGCTGCTGCCGTCGTCGGCGACGGTCGGCAGCGCAGCGGCCTGGACCGCGTCGATGGTGCGGTACAGCTCGGGCAGCAGGTCGGGCGCCAAGGCGAGCGCACGCTGGGCCAGCAACCGCAGCGCGGTCCGGATCTCGTCGCGCACGTCGCTCAAAACTGGATGTCCTCGAGCAGCTTCAGCCCGGCGTACTCGAGCACGAACTCGCGTTCGACGCCGTCGTCGAAGCGCACCACGGCGCGCGCCGTCATGCCGCGGCCGGCGAGGCGCCGCACGACGCCCGATCCGTACAGGTCGTGGCGCACGCGCACGCCGGCGCGCAGTGCCGCGAGCGCCTCGGGATCCGGCGTGACACTCCAGCCGGTGCTGTTGGCGCCGGCGTCGTCTGCCTCGTAGCGGCGCCACGACGGCGTGTAGTTCTCGAGCGTCTCCGTCGGCAGCTCGCGCAGGAAACGCGACGGGCGCATCGACTCGATGCTGCCGCCGACCATGCGTTCGCGCGCCGAGGCCAGCAGCAGCGTCTGCCGTGCACGGGTCAGCGCGACGTAGAACAGCCGCCGCTCCTCCTCGATGCCCTCGGGGTCGTCGGCCGTGCGCATGCTCGGGAACACACCCTCGTCGAGGCCGGCGATCGACACGTGGTCGAACTCGAGCCCCTTGGCGGCGTGCACCGTCATCATCTGCACGGCGGGCCCTTCCCCCTGCGTGTCCGCCGAGGTCAGCAGCGCGACGTGCTGCAGGTAGCCCGCGAGGCCCGAACCGGCCGCGTCCTCGTCGCCGGCCGTGTCGCGATGCGCCTGATCGAACTCGACCGTGTCGCTGACCAGTTCGGCGATGTTCTCCTCGCGCGTGCTGTCCTCGGCGTCGCCGAAGCCAGTCGCATGCTGCAGGTAGCCGGTGCCCTCGAGGATCACGCGCAGCGCGCCGTGCGCACCGTGCGCCACAGCCGCCTGCGCCACCGAAAGCGTGCGCGCCAGCTCCCGCAGGCCCTTGCGTGCCTTCGGTCCGAGCAACGCGTGCAGCTGCGGTTCGCCGACCGCCTCGCGCAGCGACATGCCTTCGGTGAACGCGGCCTGCCGCAACTTCTCGAGGCCGGCCTTGCCCAGGCCACGCGGCGGCACGTTGACGATGCGCGCCATGCTGACGTCGTCGAGCGGGTTCACCAGCACGCGCAGGTAGGCGAGCAGGTCCTTGATCTCGCGCCGCTCGAAGAAGGTCAGCCCGCCGACGATCTCGTACGGCAGACCCTTGTCCTTCAGCGCCTGCTCGATGCCGCGCGACAGCCAGTGCGCGCGGTAGAAGATCGCCACCTGGTCGAGCGCCACGCCCTCGTCGCGCAGCTGGCCGATGCGGTCGGCGAGCGTCGTCGCCTCCTCGGTGGCACCAGTGGCCTTGAGCCGCAGCAGCGGTGCGCCCGGCGGGTTGTCGGTGCGCAGCCGCTTCTGCTTGCGCATCTTGTTGTTGGCGATCACCGCCTCGGCCGCACGCAGGATGTTCGCCGAGCTGCGGTAGTTCTGTTCCAGCCGCACCACGGTCGTCGACGGATAGTCGGTCTCGAAGTCGAGGATGTTGCGGATCTCGGCGCCGCGGAAGCCATAGATCGACTGGTCTGGATCGCCGACCACGCAGACGTTGCCGGGCGGCGGGCACAGCAGCTTCAGCAGGTCGTACTGGATGCGATTGGTGTCCTGGAACTCGTCGACCAACAGCCACGGGAAGCGCGCCTGGTAGCGCTCCGCGACCTCGGGGAACTCGCGCAGGATGCGCAGGAAGTTGCCCATCAGGTCGTCGAAGTCCATCGCGCCCTGCTTGTGCATGCGCTCGTGGTACGGCGACCACAGGCGCTCGACCGTGCGACCGATGTCGTGGTCGCCGAGCATCGCGTCGGCGGGCTTCAGCGCGGCGTTCTTCAGCTTGCTGATCCACTGCCCGACCTGGGCCGGCTTGACCTGCGCGCTGGTCAGGCCGTGGTCGGCCAGCAGCTCCTTGATGACGGCGTCGCGGTCCTGCGTGTCGTAGATCGAGTAGTCGGCCGGGTAGCCGAGCAGGTGGCCTTCGTGGCGCAGGAACCGCGCGCAGGCGGAGTGGAACGTCGCCACGCGCACGTACTCGCCGCCGAGCTGCTGCACGCGTTGCCCCATCTCGCCGGCGGCCTTGTTGGTGAAGGTCATCGCCAGGATCTGGCTCGACCGCACGCCGTCGCGCAGCAGGCGCGCGATGCGGCGCGTGACCACGCGCGTCTTGCCCGAGCCGGCGCCGGCGAGCACCATCAGCGGCCCTTCCGTGTGGGCGACGGCCGCCACCTGCTCGTCGTTGAGGTCGTCGAAGATCGGATCGGACATCGCGGGGAGTCCAGCATAGGCAAGGCCACCGCGACTTCCACGCCGGGAAGTTCGTCGCCGCGTGCCATCGGTTCTGGATCCGGACCGGCGCGGGTTGTTCGCTTGACCGGCGATGACCTTCTGGGCCTGGACCATCTTCCTGCTGACGATCGGCTACTCGATCTTCGACGGCGTGCGGCGCACCCGCGGCACCAAGGACCTGGAGGGCTTCTTCGCCGCCGGCCGCTCGATCCCGTGGTGGGCCGCCGGGCTCTCGGTGATGGCGACGCAGCTGTCGGCGATCACGATCATCGGCGGCGTCGGCATGGGGCACGAACGCGGCCTCGAGTGGGTGCAGTTCTACTTCGCGCTGCCGTTCGCGATGATCGTGCTGTGCGCCTGGTTCGTGCCGATGTACCGCCGGCACCCGATCCTGACCGCCTACGAGTTCCTCGAACGCCGCTTCGGACCGGTCACCCGCAGCCTGACGAGCCTGACGTTCCTGGTCTCGCGCTGCCTCGCGTTCGCGATCGTGCTCTATGCGCCGGCGGTCGTGTTCTCGGTCATGACGGGCCTCGGCATCACGCCGACGATCTGGGTCACCGGCGTGTTGACGACCGCCTACACGGTGATCGGCGGCATCGGTGGCGTCGTCTGGACCGACGTCAAGCAGATGCTGCTGATCGCGCTCGGCATCACGATCTGCCTCGTGTTCCTGCTGTGGGACACGTGCCACCAGCTCGGCTTCGGCGGCGTGCTGTCGACGCTCGGCGCCGCCGGCAAGATGAACGCGTTCGAGGTCTCGAACACGACCTGGAGCCTGTTGCCCGTGCGGGTCGGCGTCGATGCGCCCGCGTCGTTCTGGGAGGACAAGTACAACGTCTGGACGGGGCTGTTCGGCACCCTGTTCCTGTTCCTCAGCTACTTCGGCTGCGACCAGTCCCAGGTGCAGAGCATCCTGACCAGCAAGTCGATCGGCTCGTCCCGCCGCGCGCTGCTGATGTCGGCCTTCGCCAAGGTGCCGCTGCAGCTGCTGGTGCTGTTCCTCGGCGCCCTGCTGTATCTGCACCACAGCCTCGGCGCGGAACCGCTGCTGTACCAGCCGCAGGACCAGGTGGCGGCGACCACCCTGCAGGGCGACACCCGGCAGGAGTTCGCACAGGTCGCGGCGCAGCACGCCGACGCCGTGCAGCGACGCCGCGACGGGCTGCGGGCCATCGCCGCCGGCGATGCCGGGGAAGTGCACTTCGCCGACTACCGCGCAGCGGTCACGGCGGCGGCAACCGCCCGCGCCTCGGCGCAGTCGCTGCTCGGCCACGAACCCGACGACCGCGACACGAACTACATCTTCCCGGACTACCTGTTCCGGGAGCTGCCGAAGCCGCTGCTCGGCCTGATGCTCGGCGCGATCTTCGCGGCGGCGATCAGCAGCGCCGCCGGCGCGCTGAGCTCGCTGACCGGCGCCTCGATGATCGACTTCCACCGCCGCTGGATCGCACCGGACGCGGACCAACGCACGGCCCTGCGGCACAGTCGCATCGTCATGGCGTGCTGGGGACTGCTCGCAACGGCCGCCGCGGACTGGCTCGGCGGCGGCCCGCTGCTCGAACGCGTCAACGAGATCGGCTCGTGGTTCTACGGCAGCATCCTCGGCGTCTTCGTGCTCGCGCTGTGCGTGCCGCGCGCCGGCGGCACCGCGGCGTCGATCGGCCTCGCCAGCGGACTCCTGCTGGTCGTCGTCGAACACCTGACGTTCAAGTTCGCCTACCTGTGGGACAACCTGATCGGCTGCATCGGCTGCGTGGTCGTCGGCGGCGTGGTCGCCATCTGGGTGCCCCGGCGCGCGGCCGCCGAGGCTCCCACGCCGGCACCGGCTGAACCACCGCCACCACTGGGCAGCTGGCGACGTACCTACGTGGCCGTCGCGGTGGCCGCGGTCTGCGTCATGCTCGCGTTGTGGTTCCTCACCGCGCGATGGAACCGCTGATCGCTCGTGGCGGCGGCGCGCCAAAGGAACCCGGGCTACTTCTTGCGCAACTGCTCGAGCCGCTGCAAATGGAACGTCGCCGCGCGGCTGCCGGGGTTGACCGCGAGCATGTGCCGCAGCAGGCGCTCGGCCTCGTCGTAGTTCGCACGGTCGGGGAGCATGTCGATCAACGCCAACGCCAGATTGGCCTCGTCGAAGCTCAGGTGGTCCCGGCTGCCCAGCGCCGCGCGTAGCCCCAGCTCGGCATCGGCCTCACGCCGCAACGAGAACAGCAACAGGGCCCGCACCTCGAGCAGAACCGGATCGTCGATGAGCTCCCAGGCGAGCGCCGACTCGACCGGACCGAGTGCTGCCTGCAGGGCGACCGGGTCGCCCTGCGCGTTGCCGTGCATGGCCAGGCGCAGTGGCTCCTGTGCCGTCGCGAGCGCCGCCGACCGCAGCCGCTGCACGACGAAGGTGTGCGCGCTGAACAGCAGCCAGGCCCCCACCAATACGATCGCCCACCGGCCCGCGCGCGTGTAGCGCCCGTCCACGCGCAGCGCCGTGTGCTGGAACGTCAGGTCGCGGCGGCGCAGCAACCGCCAGCCGAGCAGCGCGAACACCGCCGTGATGACGCCGAGGCCGACCGACAGCAGGAGCGGCACGCCTTCGCCGAACCACGCCCCGCGGAAGGTCCACTGCGTCGCCGCGAAGGCGATCACCGCCAGCACGATCTCCTCCGGCCAGGTGAAGTCGGAGCGCGCCTGGATGCGCTGTTGGCTGGTCGCGAACGGCTTCGGTACGGCGAGGCCGACGTAGAGCGCGTCCTTCGGGCAGACCGACACGCAGTCCATGCACTTCATGCAACCCGGGTCGACGATCTGCTTGTGCTTACCGACCTCCTCGTGCACGCGCACGTTGCTCGAACACACGCTCGTGCAGTGCCCACACCCGTCACACGCATCGGTGACCTTGATGCGCACCGGCGCCACCCGATCGGCGATGGCGAAGAACGCCCCATAGGGGCAGCCGTAGGTGCAGAAGCCCTTGGCACCGAGCCACCACACGATCAGGAAGCCGACGACGAGGATGGTCGTCGGCGCCATGATCCACTTCGGGAAAGTACGCCACAGGTCGTCACTGAAGACCGCCAGCTGCCACTCGGCGACCGCGGGCATCGGTTTTCGCACCGCATCGATCCAGTGCTCGACGTGCGGCCACAGGAACATCTGGAACGCCACCACCCACGGCGCCAGCACCAGCAGCCGCGACCGCACCGGCCGTGGCCGCAGCCCGACCCGACCCAGCAGCCAAGCGCACAGATCCTGCAGCGCGACGACGTGACAGGCCCAGCCGCAGAACCAACGGCCGAAGATCAGCGTGGTCGCGATCAGGCCGGCGAACAAGAGGAAGCCGGCGTTGATGCGCCCTTCCTCCAACGTCTGCATCGCCTCCGATGGTTCGACCGGCGTCACCGACTCTCCGGTCACCCCCCAGTGGAGGAAGTGCAGGCCGATCAGCACATGGACACCGATCAGGACGTAGGCTCGCTTCCGCGACGCCGTCGACTTGCGCACCGGACCGCACTTCGGCTTGTGACGATCCTGACGCGGCAGTGACGCGAACACGTCACGCGGGGTCTTCGCACCGGGTTGCATCGCCGTCATCGGGGCGGCCAGCATAGCAACACCCCGGCGGGCCGCGCCGCATTGCATTCCGACGCCGCTACCGCGATCTTGGCCACCGATGAGCGACCGCACCCCACCCGAGCCCGCCTCCGACTTCGTCCGCGACCGCGTGCGCGCGGACCTGCAGTCCGGCAAGGTGCAGCAGGTCGTCACGCGCTTCCCGCCCGAGCCGAACGGCTACCTGCACATCGGCCACGCCAAGGCGATCACGCTGTCGTTCTCGATCGCGCAGGAGTTCGGCGGGCGCTGCAACCTGCGCAT
>JBGARS010000023.1:0-56442 GCA_044230075.1 Planctomycetota bacterium
CACCGGCGGTGTGCCGCGCACGACCAGGGCGCGCCGGTCGCTGCCGGCGGGGGCGCTGTCGCCGGCGTCGACGCGTTCGCTCTCGGATTCTGCGGCGGTCGATTCGGTGGCATCGGATCGCGCGGCCTCGTCGTCTTCCCAGGGGGCTGCGCCGATCGGCCGCACGTCGCCCGCCGCGTCCCCGGGTGTCGCCCCGGACTCCGGGTCGTGCAACACGGGTGGCGTCGGCGGCTCGTCGCCGGCCAGCCACCACATGCCGGCGAGGCCGCCGACCAGGCAGAGCACCAGGACCAGGGGCAGCCAACGCATGACGCCGTTCTACGGCTTGTGTGGGGGGCGTGCGAAGGGCCGGCTCGGCCGAAAGACGTGATTCCGGTCCCGTCGACCGGCGCCGATGCGGGTCAGGTCGATGTGACGGAAGTGCCGATGAGGCCGGGGATCGGCGCGCGCCGGCATTGCCACTGTCCGCCCGACTCCTACGATGCGGCCTCGACCTGCTTTGCGAGGCAAACCCGACGTGACGAACGTGTGTCCAGCGATCCCTTCCTGGCTGCGACTCTGCCTGCTGGCAGTGTTCGGCTGCCTCACGTCCTGCGGCAGCTTCGAGGAGGTGCGCATCCGCCAGTTGATGCACGAGAAGGGCTTCGGCACGCGCGCCAACGGCGACGCGACGCGCGAGAACTACGTCGGTGGCCTCGACCTGATCCAGTTCCTGCTGCCGCCGGAGGCGCTGCTGCAGACCGGCGCCGAGCGGCTGGTGGAGCTGACGATCGCACAACCGGTGGGCGTCGACGGGACGATCTTCGTGCCGTTCGTCGGGCCGGTCTACGTGCTCGGCAAGACCGAAGCCGAACTCGGCGCGCTGGTGACCGCGCAGCTGCGCACCGTGCTGACGTTCGAGCTGCAGGTGCAGGCGCGCATCACGACGGCGAACAAGTACTTCTACGCGATCGGCGAGAGCGGCAAGAAGGGCCGCGTGCGCATGGAGACGGACCTGACGCTGATGGACGCGATGTTCACCGTGCAGTGGACCAACCTCGCCAACCTCGGCCGCATCTACCTGATCCGCCCGGATGCCGAGAACCCGCTGGTCATCGACGTGAACTTCCGCGAGATGCTGACCACCGGCGACATGAAGCCGAACTTCGAGATCCGCGAACGCGACATCCTCTACGTGCCGCCGACGTTCCTGGGCCTGATCGCGCGGCTGTTGCAGCGGGTGCTCGAACCGGTCGGGCTCGCCGTGCGCACGATGCTCGGTGTGGCGCAGATCCGCAGCGCCTACGACGTCGTCTCGGGCCAATCGGACCAGCAGTTGTTCTTCCGCTTCTGATGCACATGCATACGGCCACGACCCGGCAGCCAGGCCCGCGATGACGCAGCTCGATGTGCCGCAGATATCGCTGCAGCGCTACTTCGACCTGCTGAAGCGGCGTCGTTGGCAGGTGATCCCCGTCTCGCTGCTGGGGCTGGTGGTCGGCGGTGTGGTGGCGTTCTTCATCCCGCGCTACTACGTCGCCGACACGCTGCTGGTGCACCAGATGGTGCCGGGGCAGGCCGACACGACGAACCCCGACGATCCGTTCCGGTCGATCGTCGAGACGGCCAAGCTGACGATCAAGCTGGCGGTCGGCAAGACGATGGAGGCGCTGAAGTGGCCCGAGGCCATGGTCGACGATCCGGCGGTGCGCACGCAGAACGAGCGCGCCGTGCGCGATCGGCTCGACGTCTACGACGCCAACCAGGGCACGCGCGATCGTGACTACGCGCAGATCCGCGTCGTCTACAAGGACCGCGACGGGCAGCGTGCGGCGGCGTTCCTGAACACGCTGGTGCCGACCTGGATCGACAAGCGGTTGCAGGAACTGCGCGAGCCCGCCGAGGAGGAGCTGGCACGCGCCAACCAGGCGGTCAAGAACCACCGCGCGCTGTACGAGCAGTACGCCAACGAGAAGCGCCAGCTGGCGGTGCTCTACGAGATCGACCAGAGCGAGCAGCTGCCGCTGTTGCGCATGGCGATGGGCCAAGAGCAGCAGCGCGTGCGCACCGAGCTGCGGGCCTCCGTCGAGCAGAAGCAGCGCGCCTTCGAAGCGGCGAAGCGGCTGCTGGAAGGCGACCGCGAGCTGCTCGCTCGCACGCAGCCGCGCGTGCTGCCGGACGCCACCGAGCTGCTCGACCAGGCGAAGAAGTCGCCGGCCGGGCTGAAGATCATGCTGCAGCTGGAGTACTACCAGGAGAAGCAGCGCAACTTCCAGCCGGGCACGGACGAGCACCGCACGGCCGGGCGCGGCATCGAGGAGCAGGAGGCGAAGCTGCGCGAGTTGCTCGGCCAGAGTCAGGTCGACGCCGACGGCATGATCCCGAACCCCACGGTCACGGCGCTGCAGGCGCAGATCGACCAGCGCGAGCACGCGCTCGACGCGCTCGAGGTGGAGTTCCTGACCGCGAAGTCCCAGCTCGACGCCGAGAACGAGCGTGTCGTGCGCCGCACGCAGGGCTTCAGCGACTACGAGAGGAAGCTCGAGCAGTTCGACGCCGCCAAGATCGACCTCGACCGGGCCAACGACGAGCTGCGGCAGGCGACGGCGGTGCTCGCCAGCCTCGGCAAGAAGCAGACCGTGACGCAGGTCGGCACAGCGCAGCCGCCGCCGCGGCCGACCGAGCCGAACATCCTGGTGGTCGCGCTGATCGGCTGCGTGCTCGGCCTCGGTGCCGCGATCGGCCTGATCCTGTTGCTGGACATCCTGCAGGGCACCTTCAAGACCATCGACGACGTCGAGCGGGCCATCCCGGTGCCCGTGCTCGGCGGCATGAGCCATCTCGAGACCGAGGCCGAGCGCATCGACACCGCGCGGCGCCGCCGGCGTGTGTCGCTGACCGCGGCCGCGTTCGTGTCGCTGGTGGTCGTCGTCGTGACGATCTTCTACATCGATCCGACGCGGCTGCCGCCGGTCGTGCGCGACCTGCTGGCGATGCTGCTCGGCAGCTGACGCATGCGCGACCTGATCGTCTTCGCGGTCGTCATCCTGACGCTGCCGTCGAGCTTCCGGAAGCCGTTCCTCGGCCTCCTGGTGTTCAGCTGGCTCGCCTACATGCGGCCGCAGGACCTGTGCTGGGGTTTTGCGCGCACGATGCGGCTGTCGTTCTTCGTCGGCATCACGATGATCGTCGGCTGGTGGGCGAACGAACAGGGGCGCCGCCGCTTCACGCACTGGGACTTCCGCACCGTGCTGATCGTCGTGCTGGCGACGCTGATCAGCCTCAGCTACCTGTTCGCGAAGAACCACGACGAGTACACCAACCGCTACTACATCGAGTACGTCAAGATCATCGCCGTCGCGTTGTTCACGGTGGGGCAGGTGGACAGCCACCAGCGCCTGCGCGGCATCCTGTGGACGATCGCGCTGTCGCTGGGGTTCTTCGGCATCAAGGGTGGCCTGTTCGGTCTGTTGACCGGCGGCGCGCAGATCATGCGTGGGCCGGGCGGCATGCTCGAGGACAACAACGACTTCGCGCTGGCCCTGGTGATGAACGTGCCGCTGCTGTGGTACCTGGGCCTGTCGGAGAAGAAGATCCCGCTGCTGCGGCGCGCGACGCAGGTCGCGGTGTTCCTGACCGTGATCACGGTGGTGCTGACGCACAGCCGCGGCGGCTTCCTGGCGTTGTGCATGGCCTCGCTGTGGATCGCCTGGCGCTCCGGCAAGCTGGTGCGCGCGTCGTTGGTGCTGGTGTTGCTCGGCCTGCTGTTCCCGCTGGTGGCGCCGCAGCACGTACTCGACCGCCTGGGCACGATCAAGGAGGCCAACGACTCGTCGGTGAACGCGCGCTTCACCGCCTGGGCCGCCGCGCGCCGCATGATCGAGGACAACCCGCTGCTCGGGGTCGGCATGCGCAACTTCCAGACCCGCTTCGTCGAGTACTCGGGCATCCCCGCGACCCAGCAGCAGACCACCTACGTCGCGCACAACAGCTACCTGCAGATCTGGGCCGAGAGCGGCACGCCGGCATTCTTCGTCTACCTGGGGCTGCTCGGGTCGGTGTTCGTGGTCTGTCGCCGGGCCTACCGCATCGGCCGGCTGCGCCCGGATCTGGCCTGGGCCGCCGACTATGCGCGCATGATGGAGGCGACCACGATCGGCTTCCTGGTCGGCGCGTTCTTCCTCAACCGCGGCCACTTCGACCTCGTCTACCACTGGCTGGCGCTGGTCAGCTGCCTCGGTGGCGTCGTGTTCACCGCCTACCGCCGGGCGCCGGAACTGGCGCACGGCCGCTCGGCCGCACGTTCCGTCGCGGTCCGCCGTCGATTGCCGGACATCGGCGGCGTGGCAGTGGCCGGCGCGGCGACGGCCGGCAAGGCCGTGTCTTGGCGGCGCGCCGGGCGGTGGCGCTGATGTGCGGCATCGCCGGCGTGTTCGCCGCTTCGCCGCAACAGACCGTCGACCCGGCGATCGCGCGCGCGATGGCCGATCGCCTGCAGCACCGTGGACCCGACGGCGACGGCGTGCGCAGCGGCCCTGGCTACGCGATCTCGCACCGGCGGCTGGCGATCGTCGACGTGCAAGGCGGTGCGCAGCCGATGGCGACCGACGACGGCAGGCTGTGGGTCACGTTCAACGGCGAGATCTACAACCACGAGGACCTGCGGCGGGAACTGGCGGCGAACGGCGCCGTGTTCCGCACCCGCAGCGACACCGAGGTGCTGCTGCACGGCTACCGCGCCTTTGGTGACGGGCTCGCCGCGCGGCTGCGCGGCATGTTCGCGTTTGCGATCGTCGACGAGGCGCGCCACGAGCTGTATGCCGCGCGCGATCGGCTCGGCAAGAAGCCGCTGCACTGGTTGCTGCGCGACGGTACGTTCGCGTTCGCCAGCGAACTGAAGGCGCTGCACGCGTTCGGCTTCGACCGCCGGCTGCGCGCCGATGCGATCGCGCAGTTCCTGGCGCTGCGCTACGTGCCGGATCCGGCGACGGTGTTTGCCGGCGTGCACAAGCTGCCGCCGGCGCACTGGTGCCGCGTGCGCGACGGCAAGCTGACGCAGCAGCGCTACTGGCAGCTCGACTTCACGCCCGACGACAGCCCGCGCGCCGAACACGAACAGCGGGTGCTCGAACTGCTCGACGAGGCCGTGCGCATCCGGCTGATGGGCGAGGTGCCGTTGGCGCCGTTCCTGTCGGGCGGCATCGACAGCTACGCGGTCGTCGACTCGATGACGCGCACGCTCGGGCGCTCGGTGACGGCGTGCACGATCGGTTTCGACGACCCCCGCTTCGACGAACGGCCGGCGGCGCGCGCGGCGGCCGCCGCGTGTGGTGCCGTGCTGCAGGAAGAGGTGCTGGCGCCGGAGCAACTGCTGCAGCTCGACTGGTTCGCGCACACCTACGACGAACCGTTCAGCGACAGCAGCGCGGTGCCGACCTACCACGTCAGCCGCCTCGCGCGGCGGCACGTCACCGTGGCGTTGTCGGGTGATGGCGGCGACGAGGCGTTCGGCGGCTACCGGCGCTACCTGTTCGACGTGCGGGAACACCAGATGCGCCGTTGGCTGCCGGGGCCGTTGTGGCGCCTGCTCGGCAACGTCTACCCGAAGGCCGACTGGTTGCCGCGGCGGCTGCGTGCCCGGCGTACGCTGCAGAACCTCGGCTGTTCGCCGGCGCAGGCCTACGCCCGGTCGGTCAGCGCGCACCTGCCCGAAGAGGTGTTCGCCGTGCTGCGCCGCGAACACCATGCCGCCGCCGGCGACCCGCACGCGCCGCTGCTCGCGGCCTACGAAGCCAGCACGGCCCAGGCGCCATTGCACCGCGCGCTGGCGACCGACCTCGCGACGTGGCTGCCCGGCGACATCCTGGTGAAGGCCGACCGTGCGTCGATGGCGGTCGCGCTCGAGGTGCGGGCACCGTTCCTCGACCACGAGCTGCTGCAGGCCGCGGCGCGCATCCCGGCCGATTGGCACTTCGAGGGCGGCCGCACGAAGGCGTTCCTGCGCCGCGCGCTGGCGGCCCGGCTGCTGCCGGCGGCGCTCTCGCGCAAGAAGCAGGGCTTCTCGGTGCCGCTGCGCGCCTGGTGCCGCGGTGCCGTCGGCGACGCCGTGCAGGCGAGTCTCGGCGAAACGCGCCTGCAGGAGTGGATCGATCCGGCCGCGGTCGCGCGGCTGCTGCAGCGCCATCGCAGCGGCACCGGTGACCATGGCGAGATGCTCTGGGCCGTGCTGGTGCTGTCGCGCTTCCTGCAACGGTGGTGCGCGTGAGACGCATCGTCACCTTCAGCAACCTGTTCCCGTCGTCGACGATGCCGACGCACGGCTTGTTCGTCTACGAACGCATGCGCCGGGTCGCCGCCGCGAGTGGCCTTGGTTGGCAGGTCGTGGCGCCGGTGCCCGAGGTCGCCGGGCTGTTCCGCCGCGGCGCCTACCGGCGTTGGGCCGAAGTGCCGCGCGAAGAGGTCTGGCAGGGCGTGTCCGTGCTGCACCCGCGCTACCGGCACTGGCCCGGTCTGTCGCAGCGGCGGCAGGCGGATGCGATGGCGGCCGGTGCGCGCGACGTGGTGGCACGGCTCGCCGCCGCGGGGCCGATCGTGCTCGACGCGCACTACCTGTGGCCCGACGGCGTCGCCGCGGCGGTGTTGGCGGCCGAGCTGGGGGTGCCGTTCACGCTGACCGCGCGCGGCAGTGACCTCAACGTCGTCGCCAACGACCGCGCCATCGCGCAGCGCATCACCGCCGCGGCGGAGCGGGCGTCCGGCTGTTGGGCGGTCAGCCGCGCGTTGGCCGATCGCTTCGCCCTGGTCACGGGAATGCCGCGCGAGCGCATCGAGGAGGTGCGCAACGGCGTCGACCTCGAGCGGTTCGCCCCGGGCGATGCGGCGACGGCGCGCGCGGAGCTGGGGTTGCCCGCCAACGCGCGGCTGCTGCTCGGCGTCGGCCGCCTGGTGGCGGGCAAGGGCTTCCACCTGGCGGCGAAGGCGCTGCGTGCGCTGCCCGACGACGTGCGCCTGGTGCTGGTCGGCGACGGACCCGAACGCGCGACGATCGCCAGGTGGGGCGGCGAACGCGTGCACTTCGTCGGCGTGTTGTCACCGGCGCGCACGGCGCTCGCCTATCGGGCCGCCGACCTCTTGGTGCTGCCGAGCGAACGCGAAGGTTGGCCGAACGTCGTCACCGAGGCGCTGGCGTCCGGCCTGCGTGTCGTGGCCACGCGCGTCGGTGGCATCCCCGAGATCCTCGGCGACCAGGACCCGGTGCCGGCGTGGCTCGGCGCTCTGGTGCAGCCGGGGAACGTCGAGGCGCTGGCCGCGGCGACCAGGCGCGTGCTCGGCGAGCCTCGCGACACGGCCGCGGTGCGCGGCTTCGCCGAACGGCACGGCTGGGACGAGCCGGTGCAGTTCCTGGCGGCGCGGTTCCGGCAGCTGTTCGGCCTGGAGGTCGCATGAGCGGGCCGTATCGGATCCTCTACCACCATCGCATCCGCGCCGACGACGGCCAGGCGGTGCATGTGCGCGAGCTGATCGGCGCGCTGCGCGCGCAGGGGCACACCGTGCACGAGTGCGCGCTGGTACCGAAGACCGGCGCGCGACCGCACGCAGCGGCGCCGGCCAAGCAGGGCTTCTGGCAGCGACTGCAGCTGCCGCGCCGTGCCATCGAGGTGCTGGAGATCCTGTACGATCGCACCGGCCGGCGGCGGCTGCTGCAGGCTGCTTCGGACCTGCGTCCCGACTTCGTCTACGAACGGCACGCGCTGCACTGCCGTTCGGGCCTCGACGCGGCGAGGCAGCTCGGCGTGCCGCTGCTGCTCGAGGTCAATTCGCCGATGGTCACCGAGATGCAACGCCTGGGCAGCCTGCGCTTCGCCGCGCGGGCCCGCCGCACCGAGCGCGCCGTGCTGGCCGGCGCCGACGCCGTGCTGGCCGTGACGCGCGTGCTGGGCGACCTGCTGGTGGCGGCCGGTGCGCGGCCGGAACGGGTGCACGTGATCGGCAACGGCGCCGTGCCCGAGCGCTACGGCGCTGAAGCAGTGGCCGCGGCGGCGACGGTGCGCGCGCGGTGGCAGCTGCCGGCGGGTGCGTTCGCGCTCGGCTTCGTCGGCTACGCGCGGCCGTGGCACCGGCTCGACCTGGTGCTCGACGTGCTGCGGCAGCCCGGTTTCGAAGCGGTGGCGCTGGTGCTGATCGGCGAGGGCCCGGCGATCGAACCGCTGCTGTTGCAGGCCCGCGCCGCGGGCTTGCGCGACCGCGTGCGCGCACTCGGCGCCGTGCCCGCCGACCTGCTGCCCGCGCACGTGCTCGCCTGCGACGGCGCACTGATCCCGGCGATCAACGACTACGCCTCGCCGTTGAAGTTGTTCGACTCGCTGGCGGCTGGTGTGCCGACGCTGGCGCCCGATCAGCCGAACCTGCGCGAGAACGTGCAGCACGGCGTCACCGCGCTGCTGTTCCAGCCGGGCGCCACCGACGACCTCGCCCGGCAGCTGTTGCGCCTGGTGCAGGATCGCGAATTCGCGCGGCGCCTCGGTGCCGCCGGTCGGGCGGCGCTGCGGCAGCACGACTGGACCTGGGCCGGCAACGCGCGGCGGGTCACCGCGGTCTTCGAGTCGTTGCCGCCGCGGGGGACACGATGAGGCGGTTCCTGCTGGTGTTCCTGCCGCTGCTGGTCGCCTACGCGCCGACGCTGCTGTGGTGCGTCGACCGCTGGAATGCGCCGACACAGTACTTCGAGCACTGCTGGCTCGTGCCGCTGGTGGCGGCGTGGGTGGTGTTCGCCAGGCGGCGGCAGTGGCTCGCCGCGCCGGCCGAGCGCGACCTGCGAGGCCTGTGGCTGCTTCTGCCCGGCCTCGTGCTGCATGCGTTCGGCGCGCTGCTGACGATCGACTCCTGGTCGGCGGCGAGCCTGTGCCTGTCGGTGCCGGGAGCCATGTGGCTGGCGCTCGGTCGCGCGCGCCTGCACGGCCTCTGGCCGGTCGTCTGGCTGGTGTTGTTCGTGGTGCCGCTGCCGATGTACGTCGAGGGGCGGCTCGCGTTCGTGCTGAAGGACTGGGCCGTCGATGGCGGTGCCTGGCTCGGCAACCTGCTGGGGGCCGACATCGTGCGCAGCGGCGACCTGCTGCGACCGCGCGGCAGCCAGCAGTCGCTGTTCGTCGCCGATGCCTGTGGCGGACTGCGTTCGCTGCTGGCGATGGCGACGCTGGCGTATTGCCTCGCGTTCTTCACCGGCCCGCGGCGGTGGCCGCGACGGCTCGTGCTGCTGCTGGCCGCCGCACCGGTGGCCGTCACCGCGAACGTGGTGCGCATCGCGGTGTTGTGCCTGCTGGCGCGCTGGTTCGGCGTGCCGTTCGCCGAGGGCACCGGCCACACGCTGGCGAACGTCAGCGAGTGGCTCGCCGATCTGGCGGTGCTGCTGCTGCTCGACGTGTGGCTCGGGCGCCGCTTCGGCGGTCTGCCGCTGCCGGTGCGGCCGCCGCTGCCGGTGCTCGGCCCGGCGAAGTCGCTGGCCGGGCCGGCGCTTGGGCTCTGGCTGCTGGCCGGACCGCTCTTGGGGCTCGGCTCGTACCGCCCGTTCACGAAGGGCCACGACCGCGCCGAACAGCTGCCGGCGGCGATCGCCGGCTACGTGCTGGTGCCGCGCGGCGCCGCCGAGGAGCAGCGCTTCCAGCAGAACCTGCCGCGCTTCTGCGAACTGCTGGGCACCGACGACTTCGTCTGGCGCAGCTACCGCGACGAGGGGGGCGTCTTCGTGCACCTGGTGGCTCTCTTCCACGACAGCAACTGGAAGAGCGTGCACCCGCCGCGCATCTGCATCGAAGGCAGCAACATGGACATCGAGACCGACGACGTGGTCGCAGCTCCGTTCCTCGGCGAGCACGCGACCGTGAGCCGCATCGTCGCGCGCAGCCGAGGCAATGGCCGCCGCTTCGTGACGCTGAGCGTGTTCGGCACGGGGGACTGGTCGTCGGGCAGCTACTCGGAGTTCACCTGGTTCCACTTGCCGCGCGCGCTGCTGCGGCAGAACCAGTCGGGCTTCCTGCTGCGCGTCGAGTCGGTGGTGGGCAAGGGCGACGACACGGCGGCTGCCGAACGGCGTTGCCAGCAGTTCCTGCGCGAGCTGTTGCCGGCGGCGCGGCGGGTGCTGCGATGACCGTCGTGCACGCGCTGTCGGTCGACGTCGAGGACTGGTTCCAGGTCCTGAACATGGCGCACGTCATCGACCGGGCCGACTGGGACCGCCTGCAGCTGCGCTGCGGCGACTCGACGCGGCGGCTGCTGGACCTGTTCGCGCGCCGCGGTGCCAAGGCGACGTTCTTCTGTCTCGGTTGGATCGCCGAGCGGCTGCCCGACGTGATCGCGGAGATCGCGGCGGCCGGGCACGAGATCGGCAGCCACGGCTACGACCACCGGCTGCTGCCCGATCTCGGGCGCGAAGGGTTCGCCGCGGACCTCGAGCGCACCGCGACCATCCTCTCGGGCCTGACCGGCCGGCGGCCGACTTCGTTCCGCGCCTGCACGTGGTCGATCGGCAGGCAGACGCCGTGGGCCATCGACGAGCTGCTGCGCGCTGGCGTCACGCTCGACAGTTCGATCCAACCGGTGCGGCATCCGGACTACGGCGTGCCCGGCGCCAGCACGACGCCGTACCGCCTGCACGGCACCACCGGCGAACTGCTCGAGTTCCCGCCGCTGACCTGGGACGTCGCGGGGCGCCATGTGCCGGTCGGCGGCGGTGGCTACCTGCGGCTGTTCCCGCTGGCGTTGCTGCGCGCGGGGCTGCGGCAGAAGGAGCGCGCCGGCGTGCCGGGTTGCCTCTACCTGCACCCGTGGGAAGTCGATCCGCAGCAGCCGCGGCAGGCGCTCGGCGGGCTGCGGGCGTTCCGGCACTACGTGAACCTGCACCGCACCGAGGCCAAGCTCGACCGCTTGCTGCAGCAGTTCCGTTTCACCACGCTGGCGGACGCGCTGGCTCAGCGCGGCAGCAGCTGGGTGGCGAAGCTGCCGGCGTACCGCGCCAGCGAACTGCTCGGGTAGTCGGCGGCGAGGCGTTGCAGCGCGGCGCGCGCGCGGGTGGCGCCCTCGACGGCGCGGCTCTGCAGGTTGGCAAGTGCGAGCGCGAACAGGTGCAGGCCATCTCGCTGCGGCGGGGCGTTGGTCAGCAGGCCGACGGCCTCGTCGGGATTGCCGCGCCGCAGCAGAAGGAGACCGCGCGCCAAGAACCCGTCCGGGCTGGTGAACTGCGCCGGCGGCAGACCGGCAAGCAGCGCCTCGTCGTCGTCGTGCTGCACGCCTGCGGCGGCGGCCAGCACCAGGAACGCCAGCGTGTCGGCGGGCGAAACCGCGTGTGCCAGCACCCGCCGCAGGTCCTCGATGCCGGTCGTGCCGGCCGGCGTGTGCACCATCACCACGGCGCGCGCGTGCCACAGCGGCAGACACGTGGGGTGCCGGCGCAGCGCCGCTTCGACGTCGCGGCGCGTGGCGGTTGCGCCCTGCTCGGCCTGCAGGCGGTCGACGCTGCGCAGCACCCAGGGGCCGGGATCCTTGCCGGTGCCGGCGAGTTCGAGCTGCGCCAGCAGCAGTTCGTGCGCCGTCGCTGCGTCCGGTTGCAGGGATGGGAAGGTGCTGCCGTGGTCCAGCAGGAAGTGCACGATGCAACCGTAGGCACCCTCGGTGACCACCTGGCTGCGCGCCGCCTCGTAGACGTCCTTCGCCTCGCTGCCGCGCTCGGTGACGAGGCGGTCCGCGACCTCGTACAGCCGCGTGCGTGCCAATGCGTGCACGGCGCCGGTGCGTTCCGGCAAGGCCTGGCCGAGCACGTACCAAGCGTCGCGCGGGTTGCTCATCGTGGCGACCCGGTCGACGTCGGCCGCGGTCAGCACGGTCGCGCGCGGCAGCAGCAGCGAGCGGTTGTCGAGCGTGACCTGCGCGACGTCCGGGTGACCGGTGCGCTGGAAGGCGGCTGCCATGCGCGCGAGGCCGAAGTCGAGCACCGCCGGCGAACCGTCGACGTCGCCGTTGGCCACCGCGCCGATCATCTGGGCCTCGAGCGCGGGATCGAGCTGGTAGCGGGAATGCGCCGCCGCCAGTGCCACTTCGCGCCACAACATCGCGTTCGCCCTGGTGCGCAGTGCCTGGTGGATGCGGGCGGCTTCGTCGACCTCGCCGTCGAGCAGGCACGCGCGCGCCAGCAGCAGTTGCGTCGTCGGCGAAGCCGGGTCGACGTTGGCCAGCGCCCGCGCGCGCTCGACCGCCTCGGGGGCGAGGTCTCTGTTCTGCAGCAGGGCCAGCAGGTCGAGGCGCAGCTCGGTGGTCGGCTGGTCGGCGGTCTGCCAGTCGGCGCGGCTCTTCGCGCCGAGCGCCGCCAGGGTCGCCTGGGCCAGCAGGTCGGCGGCGTCGCTGGTCACCGCCGCGGTCGCCAGCGACACGGCGCGTTCCGGCGCGCCGCAGCGCGCCGCCAAAGCGGCGTCGGTGCCGGTCTCGACCAGTTGATAGACCTGCACCGCGCGCTCGGAGCGGCCTTGCGCCAGCAGCAAGCGGGCGAGGTCTTCGGCGGCGGGGTGGCCATCGGTGAACGCGAGCGCCGCCAGCCAGTGTTCCTCCGCCAGGTGCAGCAAGCGCTGCCGGCACGCGAGCCGGCCCGCGAGCGCGAAGGCCGTGCCAGTGCGGGCCGGCGGCGCCGCGATCGCGAGCCCACGCAACACCAGCTCGTAGGCACACTGGGCATGGCTCGCGGCGAGATCCGCGGCGGCCTGCAGCAGGATGGGCGCCACGGCTTCGTCGCGCAGATCGGTGCGCGCCAGCATGCGGCGCACATCCGGCAGCAGGGAGGCGTCGTCGCGGTACGGGGATGCCGACATGGTCCAGGCCGTGATGGTCTGCGCCAGGTCGAGCCGGGCACTGGCCGGCAAGCCGTCACTCTCGGCGATCACGCTCTCCAGCAGGCGGCGGCATTCCATCGGCTGGCCGGCGAGGGCCATCGCGCGCCCGGCCAACAGCCGCAGCGTTGCCGGCGCCGTGGTGTCCTGCAGCACGTCGCGCGCGAACGCAGCCGCCACCGGCGGTGCCTCGGCCAGCGCGCCGCGCAGCAGTTCCATGCGGATCTCGGGCCCGGGTGCGCAGGCGGGCAGCGCGAGCCAGAGCAGGTCGGCGGTCGGCAGCCCGGCCTCGCTGTGGGCGCGCAGGGCGAGCAGTGCGGTCGCTGCGTCGACCGGGAACAGGTCGAGCAGTTGTCGCACCTGCTGCGCCGCGGCCGCTGCCTGCCCGCTGCACAGGGTCGCCTCGACCGCCAGCAGGCGCGGCGCGAGCACCTGGGGGAATGCATCGATGGCGCTGCGCGCGCACTCGCGTGCCACGAGCCAGTACTTGCCCCGCATCGCGGCTTCGGCGCACAGCAGGTAGCCGATCGGCTGCGTGACGTCGGGCACGGCCGAGCCTCGCCGCAGGCACTGCGCCAGCAGCGACGGTCCGTCCTGGCCGGGTTGGCTGTCGTCGGCACGGGCCAACTGCAGGCGCAGGTCGAACAGTTCGGCATCGGTGGGATGGGCGGCGACCGCTTCGCCGAGCACCGCGTGCGCCGCCGGCAGCTTCTTCGTGGCGAGCAGGTAGCGCACGAACGCGAGGCGCGGCGCCAACGCGTCGGGTCGTGCCACCTGCCAGCTGTCGAACAGGGCCAGCAGGTCGGCGTCGGGCGCGCCGATCTTCTGCAGCAGTTCGACGCGCAGCGGCAGCAGCAGTTCGAGCAGATCCGGCCAGCCGGGGCGCGGCGGGTCCCGCTGCAGCAGCGACACGACGTAGTGCAGGTTGTTCTCGGCGTTCTTGGCGTCGGTGTCCGACGGCTTCTCCGCCTGGCTCCAGTAGTGCAGCATGCCCGCTGCGGTGTGCAGCGGAATCGGCGTCGTCTGGCCGGCGCGTTGCAGCACCTGCACGTCGGCGAGCGTGCGGCGCAGCATCGGCGCATCGCCGAGCCGCCACGCGGCGATCGTGCGCGCCAGCAGCAGGTCGGGAGCGGCGTCGCCGAGCAGGCCCGCATCGAGGCGGGGCTGCAGCTGTGCGGAGGGCAACCAGCGGGCGGCGGCCGCCGCGGCGGCACTGTTCGCCTGCTGCTCCAGCAGTGTCAGCACGGCGACGAGGCCGACATCGGCGGTGTGCGCATCGGTGCTGCGGCGGCGCTGGATCTCGCACGCGATCAGCATGTCGTCGACCCGCCCGCCGGTGGCGAGGGCCTGGGCCCAGGTGGTCAGCGCGGTCGATGGTGCGTCGGGCGCCTCGAGGCTGCGTTGGCAGTAGCCGAGGCCTTCCTGCACCTGCTCGCGCAGGCTGCGCAGTTCGCCGAGCAGGACCGGCCAGCGTGCCGCGAGGCGCGCGTCGACGGCGTACAGGTCCGCCAGCACGTCGGCGCTCATGGCCACCTCGGCGTCGCCGTCGGGGCGGAAGACATAGGTCGCGAAGGCGGCCCGGCCGGCGTCCGTGCGGCCCGAGGCGACGTCGCGCACGATGCGTTCCTGCAGGCTGGCGAACGTCGCCCGGTAGGCCTCGGCGCACGCGGCGGCAGCGACCTCGAGCCCGCTGCCATCGTCGGGATGGGCGGCGACGAACGCGCGCGCCAGCTGCCGCGCCTGCTCGCCGTCGCCGATCGCCGTCAGCAGGCGGATGCGTTCGAGCTGCAGCTCGGGGTCGTCGCCGTGGTCCCGCAGCAGGCTCTCGACGTCGCGCAGGGCGCCGCGGTGGTTCTCGAGCGCGGTGTTGGCCCGGTAGCGCAGGCGCAGCAGGCGTTCGCGCAGCGCATTGTCCTGCTGCAGGCTGCTGCCGCCCTCACAGGAGTTCAGCTCGGCGATGGCGCGCCGATACTCCTGCTTCTGCAGCAGTTGTTCGGCCCGTGCCAGCGACTCGGGCGCGCCGTCCATCGTCAGCGCGTAGCCGATGATCGCCGCCAGGGCCAACAGCGTGGCGACGAGCAGGATCTGGAAGCTGCGGCGGAACATGCGGGTTGCGGGGCAGGAGTTATAGCTGCCGCGCGCGCGTCAGCGAACGGGAACCGGCGGCATCAGCGGATCCCGTACTTGCGCAGCTTGTGGAACAGGGTGCTGCGATTGACGGCCAGCACGCGCGCGGCCTGCTCGCGGTTGCCGCCGCAGTGCGCCAGTGCCTGCTCGATGATCTGCGTCTCGGCCACGGCCAGCGCCTCGCGCAGCGGCCGCACCGGGCCCGTGTTCGCTGGCACCACCACTGGCGCCGTCGCGGCGCCGCCCGGCACCCGCGTCGGCAGGTCTTCGGTCCCGATCTGCGCCGAGCTGCTGAGCACGACCGCACGTTCGACGCAGTTCTCCAGCTGGCGCACGTTGCCCGGCCACGGCGCTTCGACCAGCGCCGCCATCGCCGGGGTCGTGAAGTGCATCGGCGCACGGCCGTGTTCGTTCGCGAACCGGTGCAGGAAGTGCTGGGCCAGGGTCGGGATGTCGCTCTGGCGCTCGCGCAGCGGCGGCATCCCGATCGTGATCACGTTGATGCGGTAGTAGAGGTCCTCGCGAAACTCGCCGTCGGCGACCGCGCGTTCGAGGTCCTTGTTGGTCGCCAGCACGATGCGCACGTCGACCGGGATCGTGCGTGTGTCGCCGACGCGTTCGACGATGCGATCCTGCACGACGCGCAGCAGCTTGACCTGGAACGCCGGCGAACTGGTGCCGATCTCGTCGAGGAAGATCGTGCCGCCGGCCGCCGCCTCGAACTTGCCCGCCTTGTCGCGCACGGCGCCGGTGAACGCGCCCTTGACGTGGCCGAACAACTCGGACTCGAGCAGGCTCTCGGGCAGGGCACCGCAGTTGACCTCGACGAACGGCCCGTTGCGGCGGCTGCTGCGCTGGTGCAGCGCACGCGCGAGCAACGTCTTGCCGGTGCCCGACTCGCCGGTGATCAGCACCGTCGTGCGCGTGTCGGCGACCGCCTTCACGGTCTTGAAGATCGCCTGCATGCGCGGGTCCTGGCCGACCACGTTGTCGAGCCGGAGCCGGTCGTCGAGCGCATCGCGCAGGGCGTGGTTCTCCTTCTGCAGCGCCGACTTCTCGAGCGCGCGGTCGACCGCGCACAGCACCTGGTCGGGGGCGAACGGCTTGCCGAGGAAGTCGGCGGCGCCGTGCTGCATGGCCTGCACCGCGTCCTGTACCGAGCCGAACGCCGACAGCAGCACGACGGCGGTCTCGGTGTTCATCGCGCGCACCTCCTGCAGCAGCCGCAGACCGCCGCCGCCGGGCAGCGCCAGGTCGCACAGCACGAGGTCGATGTCGCCGTCGGCGACCGGCTCCAGCGCGGTCGCGAGGTCGCTGGCCGCATCCAGTTCGAAGCCGCGGTGCGTCAGCAGTTCGCGCAGGTCGGTCTGGGTGCGCGGATCGGGATCGGCGAGCAGGATCTTGGTCATCGGCGATGGGTCTCCGGCCCGCGACACCGTCGCGGTCTTGCGACAGGGTCGACATCGGCAGACGGTGGCGAGGGGCTGGAGGCCGGCAACCGGTCGACACCGCCCGTCGCTCCGGTAGGCTGCCGCCGGTGGCTGACACCGGGCTCTCCGAACTGCTCGCCGAGGTGCGGCGCATCATGGTGCAGAGCCATCGGCTCGTCACCGATGTGCTGACCGGTGGCTACCGCACGACGTTCCGCGGCCACGGCGTCGAGTTCGCCGAAGTGCGCGAATGGGTCGAGGGCGACGACCTGCGCACCGTCGACTGGAACGTGACCGCGCGCGCCGGCCGGCCGTTCGTCAAGCGCTTCGTCGAGGAGCGCGAGCACACGATGGTGTTCGTGCTCGACCTGTCGGCGTCGATGGACGCCGGCCTCGGGGCCTGGTCGCTGCGGCAGACCGCGGCGCGCTTCTGCGCCTGTCTCGGGCTGCTGGCGATCGCCAACGACGACCGCGCCGGCCTGGTCGCCGGCAGCGACGGCGTCGAACGCTTCGTGCCGCCGCGCAAGGGCGCCGGGCACGTGCTGCGCATCGTGCGCGACTGCCTCTGGCTGCGCGGGCGCGCGCCCGGCACCGATCTCGGTGCGCTGGTCGCGCACGCCAGTCGCGCGCTGCGGCGGCGCTGCGTGCTGTTCGTGCTGTCGGACTTCCTGTCACCGTTGGCCGTGCGCGAGTTCACGCTCGGCAACCGCCGCCACGACCTGGTGGCCGTGCGCCTGCTGCCGCGCGATGTCACGGCGCCGCCGGCGGCGTTGCAGCGCATCAACGATCCGGAGACCGGCCGCCGCGCCGTCGTCGACCTGCAGAGTGCGCGCGTGCGCGCCGACTGGCTGCGCCGGTGCGAGCGCTGGCGCGCGGCTGGCGACGAACGATTCGCGCGCGCCGGCATCGATGTGATCGATCTCGAGGTGCCGGCGGCGCCGGACATCGCAGCGATCGGGCGGCCGCTGCGCACGTTCTTCCAGCGGCGCCAGCAGCGCGAGGTCAAGCGGTGAACGCCGCGCGCCTTGGCTGGCTCGCGCTCGTGCTGACGGCGGCGGCCGGGGTGCTGCCGGCCCAGCTGCAGCTCACGTTGCAATGGCAGCTGCCGCGCGACGGGCTGCGGTTCGGCGACGAGGTGGTGTTCGACGTGCTGCGCAGCTGGCCGGCCGATACGACGCCCGAGCCGTTCGGCGAGGCTGCGCTGGTGCCGCTCGCACCGACGCTGGTGGAGGTCGTGGCGCTCGATGCGACCCACGAACGGCGCCGCTACCGCGCGGTGGTGTTCGCGGTGGGCGAGGTCGTGTTGCCGCCGCTCGTGCTGCGCGCGCGTCGCCGCGACGGCACCGTGCTGGCGACCAGCCACACGCCGCCGCCGTTGTCCGTCGGCTCGCTGCTCGGCGAACCGGCGGGGGAGTTCGAATGGCTCGACGCGTTCGACGCGCCGCGGCCGTCGCACCCGCTGCCGTGGCTCGCGGCCGCTGCGCTGGTGGTGATGTTGGGTGGGTTCTGGTGGCACCAGCGCCGCGCACCGGCGGCCCAGACGTCGGCGCTGCCGCCATCGCCGGCGTCGATCGCGGCGGCGGCGTTGCGGGCGTTGCTGCTGCCCGGCCCGGCGGCGTCGCCCGCGGCGGTCCAGGCGTTCTACGTGCAGCTGGCGGCGATCGTGCGCGAGCATGCGGGCCGCGGCCTGCCCGTGCCCGCGGCCACGCGCACCAGCGAGCAGTTGTTCGCGGTGGCCGGTGCCGGCGCTGCATCGCTGCGCGAGTGCCTGTCGGCGTGTGATGCCGTCAAGTTCGCCGCGCATCACCCGGGTCCGGCCGAGCCTGCCGCGGCGCAGCAGGCCGCGATCGCCTTCGTCGCGGCGGCGGTCGCATGAACGCCATCGTCGAACTCGGCTGCCGGTGGCGCGACCCGGCCTGGTTCTGGCTGCTGCTTCTGCTGGTGCCGTTGGTGGTGCGGTGCCGGCGGGGCCTGTCGCTGCCGTTCGTGGCGCCGGGAGATGGTGCGCGCCTGCCGCGTTCGTGGCGCAGCCGGCTCATCGGCTTGCCGGCGGGTTTGTCGCTGTTCGCGGTGGCACTGGCCATCGCCGCCCTGGCGCGGCCGGTGCAGCGGCTGCCTGCACCGCCCGAACGGCTGGTGCGCGACGTGGTGTTCTGTCTCGACCGGAGTTCGTCGATGGCGGCGCAGGACCTGCAGCCCGGGCGCACACGGCTGGCCGTCGCGATCGACGTGGCGACGCACCTGCTCGCTGTGCGGGCGGACGATCGCTTCGGCTGTGTCGTGTTCGCGCGCTATCCCGACCTGGTCTGTCCGCCGACCCTCGACCATGACGCTGCCCGCGAACTGCTGGGCGGCATCACCCTGGTCGCCGCCGACGGGCCCGAGGATGCGACCGGCATCGGCGCCGCGGTCGCTACGGCGGCCGAGGCCCTGTCGCGATCGCCCCTGCCGGGGCGTGTGATCGTGCTCTTGACCGACGGCGAGGAGAACGTCGCCACGCGCGACAGTCCGGACCAGATCGCGCCGCTGCACGCGGCGCAGTTCTGTGCGCAGCTCGGCATCCGCGTGCACACGATCGTCGTCGGCCGCGGCCAGCGGACCGCCGATGGGCACCTGCTGCCGCCCGACACGAGCGTCGTGCAGCAACTCGCGGCCGGGACCGGGGGACGGTTCTTCACTGCGCCGGATCAGGCGGCGCTGCAGGCCGTCGGCCGCGCGATCGACGCGGTGGAGGCGATGCAGTTCGCCGAGCCGCGCGTGGTGGTGCGCGAGTGGTTCCCGGCCGCGCTGGCGCTGGCGGTCGCGCTGCTCGGCGCCGCGCACCTGCTGCGGCGCACCTGGTTGCAGGGCCTGCCATGACGGCGTTCCTGTTCGTCGCCGGGGCTGGGTGGCCGCTGCTCCTGCTGCTGCCGCTGCTGCTGGCGCTGGGCACGTGGTGTTCGCAGCGAGCGCGGCAGCGGCACCGCCAACTGCTCGGCCCGCGCGAGGCGGTGCTCGCCGGCCGCCGCGTGCACACCTCTGTGCGCGCGGCGGCGGCGGTGTTGGCGGCGTGCTGCAGTGCTGTGGCCCTGCTGCAGCCGGCGTGGGGCCAAGGCGACGGCGAACCGGCGGCGCCCGAGGTCGTCGTCTGCCTCGACGTGTCGCGCTCGATGGCGGCACGCGATCTGTTGCCGTCGCGGTTCGCGGCGGCGCAGCGACAGCTCGGCGAACTTGTCGAGGCGGCTGCCGGCACGCGGCTCGGGTTGGTGGTGTTCGCCGGCGAGGCGCGGCTCGTCGTGCCGCTGACCACGGATGGCGCGGCGGTCGCTCTGTTGGCCGCCACCTTGGCGCCCGGGGCGGTGGGACGCGGCGGCACCGACCTCGGCGCGGCGATCGACACGGCGGCGCAGGCGTTGCAGCGGGTGCACGCGACCAGCGGCAGCATCGTCGTGCTCAGCGATGGCGAGGACTTCGCGGGCAACGGTGTCGCCGCGGCGGCGCGCGCGCAAGCCGCGGGGCTGTCGGTGCACTGTCTCGGCTGCGGCAGCGAAGGTGGCAGCAAGATCGTCGTCGAGCTCGCCGGGGACGAACACTTCCTGCAGGACGCGGCCGGCGACGACGTCGTCACGCATCTCGATCACCGAGGGCTCGCGGCGATCGCCGCAGCCGGTGGTGGCAGCTACCTCACGGCCAGCACGGGCGACACGCTGCTGCGGTTGCACGACGAAGAGCTCGCGCCGCGCGCGGTCGCCGCTGCGGTCGCTGGGGGCAGCCGCGCACCGGCGCACCGCTACCAGTGGTTCTTGTTCGCGGCGCTCGTGTTCTGGATGCTGCGCGCCGTGCTGCCGGAGCGACGACGATGAAGCTGCGCGTGGGCATCGCCCTCCTGGGCACGGTGGCCATGGCCCTGGGCCAGGATCCGGCTGCGGTCGCGGACTATCGCGCCGGCCGGTTCGACGCCGCCCACGCGGCGTTTTCGGCCGAAGTGGTGGCGCGCGGCTCTGCGGCGCCGGCCGAACTGCGCGCCGACACCGCGTTGGCGGCGTTGCGGCTGCAGCGCGCCGGCGAGGCGGAGTTGGCGGCGCAGCCGTTGCTCGCGCACCAGGACCCTCTGTGGCGCGGGCGCGGCGAGTTCCTGCTGGCGTTGGCCGCGTGGCAGCGCGCCGAGCGTGCGATCGCCGCCGCGGGGCTTGCCGACGCGGAGCCGATGGCGTGGGACCTCGCCGTGCACGCGGCGGAACAGGCGTTCCAGCACTGGTGTCGGGCCGCCGTGCTGTTGCCGCTCGATCTCGCTGCACGTCGCAACGCCGAGCGCGTTCAGCGCCGCCTCGCCGAACTGCGCCGCATGAGCGAGCTCGCCGCCGCGCAGCGGACCCGGCGCAGCGAACCCGAGCCGCCGCCACCGCCGCCTGATGCGCCGGGGCCCGCCGAGGCCGCGACGCCGGAGCTGGTCCAGCAACCGCTGTCCGCGGCGGCGTTGGCGCGGCTGCGCGCGCAGTTGCGGCGGCAGGAGCTGGCCAAGCAGCAGCTGCGGCAGACGGCACAACGCCGGTCGGCGGTGGCCGGGGAGCGGGACTGGTGAGGTGGCCCGGTCTCGATGTCGGCTGTCTCGTGGTGGCGTTCGCGATGGCGCTGGCGCCGCTCGGGGTCGCCCAGGCGCCGGGCGGCGAACGTGCGTTCGTCGAAGTGCAGGCATCGGCGGCGACGGTGTGGCTGCAGCAACCGTGCGACCTGGTGGTGCGCATCGGCTTCGACGCCGAGTGGTTCGCGACCGCGGCGATCCCGCTGTTCCAGCAGCGGCTCGACCAGCCGTTCCAGCTCGTCGTGCCGTGGCTGTTCGGCGCCGAGGACCGCGCCGTGACGCCGCTGCCGGCGCCGCCGGGCACCGCGACGCAGCGCATTGCCGTCGGCGATCAGGTGTTGGCCGCGGCGCGAGCCGGCGTGCGCGACGTCGACGGCCGCCGCTTCGAGTTGCTGGAACTGCGCTATCGCTGGTTGCCGCTGGCCGCGGGCACGTCGACGGTCGCGCCGGTCGAGCTGCGCTACGCGTTCGCAACCCGGTTCGACGCCGACTTCCTGCGTGGGCGGCAGCCGCTCGATCGCCAGGAACAGAGCGTGCTGTCGGCGCCGCTGCCGCTGCAGGTGCGCGCGCTGCCGGTCGCCGGTCGGCCGGCCGGGTTCACCGGCGCGGTGGGAGAGTTCGCGGTGCGCGCGAGCACGACGGCGACGGCGGTGGCGGTGGGCGCTGTGTTCGACGTCGAACTTCTGCTCACGGGCGACGGCAACCTGGATCGCATTGCGCCGGTGCCGGCGCCGGACCTGCCGGGCTTCCATGTGCAGGGAATGCGCGAGCTGCGGCGCGAGCCGGGGCGCACGTTCGTGTTCTCTCTGCTGGCGCTGCGGGCAGGCGCTACCGAAGTGCCCGCGCTCGCGTTCGCGGCGTTCTCGCCGCGCGCCGGAGATTACGTCGTGCACCACACGGCGGCGCTGCCGCTGCACGTCGAGCCGCTGCCGGCCGGCGGCAAACTGGCGCCCGCGGTCGCGGCATTGGTGCGCGCCGATGCGCAGGCCCTGCGCGCGGCGAACGCCTGGCCGTGGTGGAGCTACGCGCTAGCGGCGGTGGGCGCGACCGGAGTGCTGACGATGCGCGCGGTGGTGCGCCGGCGGCGGCGGCGACAGCGCGACCTGGCCGCCGCCCTGGCGCAGCTGGCTTCTGCGCTGGTCGAGGGGCCGGCCGCAGCGGCACTGGCCTTCGAACGGCTGTGCGCCCGGTGCGCCGAAACCGACCTGTTCCACGGCGAGACGGTGTGGCCGGCGCTGCGCGCGGCCGGCGGCGACGAGGCCACGGTCACAGCGGCGCAGCAGGCGCACGCAGCGCTCGACGCGGCGCGCTTCGGCGGGGTGCCGCCACCGGCCGCGAGCGTCACCGAGGCCGCACGCGCGCTGGTCGCGCAGACGATGCGGGGAGAGGGATTCGAACCCTCACGGCCGTTGCCGGCCTGCGGCTTTTAAGGCCGCTGCGTCTGCCGTTCCGCCATCCCCGCGCGATTGCCAAGGCCCGCGCGCCGGCGGCAGCGCGCCGTGCACGCAGCGCCGCGGCGACCGCGAGGAGGAAACTGGAGGTCCCGCCCAGAATCGAACTGGGGTAGACGGATTTGCAATCCGTTGCCTAACCACTTGGCTACGGGACCCTGTGGGCCGCGCACGGTATCCGCGGTCGGGGCCGGTGCAAGAGCGGAGGCCAGCACCGCGCAAACCTTGCCGCATGAGCGGTCGCTGTGCGTATGCTGGCCGCCCGCTCGCCGGCAACCCCCGGCCGGACCCTCGCCGTGAAGACCAAGAAGAACATCCACTTCGAGTTCAGTCAGGAACTCGTTCGCGAACCGCTGCTCTACAAGATCAACCGCTCGTTCGACGTCGTCGTCAACATCCGCGGTGCTTCGGTGTCGGATCAGGGCGGCTTCATCGCCCTCGAGCTGGAAGGCGAAGATGCCGAGGTCGAACGCGTGATGAGCTACCTGCGCGAGCAGGGCGTGAAGCTCGGCGAAGGGCTCGGGAGCCAGGAGAGATGAGCCAGGGCCGCCGCCACCCGGTGGCGCTCGCCCTGATCGCCATCGTCTTCGCGGCACCGCCGGTGGTGGTGCCGAACGACCTGGTCGCACGCGGCAGCCATGGCGTCGTCGTCAGCGCCGAGCCGCACGCGACGCAGATCGGTCTCGACGTGCTGCGTGACGGCGGCAACGCCGTCGATGCGGCGGTGGCCGTCGCGCTGGCGCTGGCGGTGACGCATCCGCAGGCCGGCAACCTCGGCGGCGGCGGCTTTCTGGTGCTGCGCATGGCAGATGGCCGCACCGCCGCGATCGACTTCCGCGAACGTGCGCCGGCATCGGCAACGACCGAAATGTACCTGCGGCCCGATGGCAGCGTCGACACCGAGCGCGTGCAGTTCGGCGCCAGCGCCGCCGGCGTACCCGGCAGTCCGGCGGGGTTGCTGCTGGCGCTCAACAAGTACGGTACGCGCAGCCTGCCGCAGGTCGCGGCGCCGGCGATCCGGCTGGCGCGGGAGGGCTTTCTCGTCGACCAGTACCTGGCCGAGGACCTCGCCTTGGAGGCGGCCGATCTGGCGCGCTTTCCATCGACGCGCGCGGTGTTCTTCCGCGACGAACGGCCGCTGCAGCAGGGCGAGGTGCTGGTGCAGGAGGATCTCGCGGCGACGCTCGAGCGCTTCGCTCGGCGCGGCAGCGAAGGATTCTACGGCGGCGACACCGCGGCGAAGATCACCGCGCAGATGGAGCGCGACGGCGGCCACGTCACCAAGGCAGACCTCGCCGCCTACGACGTACGCGAACGCGACGTGTTGCGCGGCACCTTCCACGGCTATGAGGTGCTCGGCATGCCACCGCCGTCGTCGGGTGGGGTCGCGTTGCTGCAGATGCTCGGCATGCTGGCGCCGTACGATCTGCGCGAGCTGGGCTTCGGCGGCAGCGAGTATTTGCACCTGCTGACCGAGGTGATGCGCCGCGCCTACGCCGACCGGTCGAAGTGGCTCGGCGATCCGGATCACGCCGCGGTGCCGACGCAGGGGCTGGTCGCGGCGGAGTACCTCGACCAGCTGCGTGCCGGCATCACACTGGACCACAAGAGCGAGGTCCAGCCGGGCCTGCCGCCGGGCCGCAAGGAGAGCGACGACACGACGCACTTCTCGGTGGTCGATGCGGCCGGCAACGCGGTCGCCTGCACGACGACGATCAACTCCACGTTCGGTTCGATGCTGGTCGTCGACGGCGCTGGCTTCTTCCTCAACAACGAGATGGACGACTTCTCGGCCAAGCCCGGTGAGCCGAACCAGTTCGGCCTGGTCGGCGGCAAGGCGAACGCGATCGCGCCGGGCAAGCGCATGCTGTCGTCGATGACGCCGACGATCGTGCTGCAGGACGGCAAGCTGCGCTGCGTGCTCGGCGCGCCCGGTGGTGGCCGCATCATCACCGCCGTGCTGCAGGTGCTGCTGAACCTCACCGAGCACGGCATGGACCTCGAATACGCGGTGCGCGCGCCCCGCATCCACCACCAGTGGCTGCCCGACGAGATCGTCTGGGAGCAGTTGGCGCTGTCGCCGGACGTGCGCGCGGCGCTGGTGAAGAAGGGCCACACGTTCGCCGGCAAGCCGCGCGAGATCGGCCGCGTGATGGCGATCGAGGTGCTGCCGTCCGGCGAACGCATCGGCGTCTGCGACCATCGCAGCGGCGGTTCGGCCGCCGCCTACTGACCCCACTCCGTCATGCATCCGATCCGCATCGCGCCGTCGCTGCTCGCCGCCGATTTCTCCCGCCTCGCCGACGAGGTGCGCTCGGTGGAGCAAGCCGGCGCCGACTACCTGCACCTGGACGTCATGGACGGGCACTTCGTGCCGAACCTGACCTTCGGGCCGGTCGTCACCGAGGCGATCCATCGGGTGGCGAGCACGCCGCTCGACGTGCACCTGATGATCACCGACCCGTGGCGCTACGCCGATGCGTTCCTCGACGCGGGCGCCGACCTGCTGACGTTCCACGTCGAGGTCGAAGGCAACGGCGACGTGCGCAACCTGCTCGACCACATCCGCGCACGCGGCAGGAAGGCCGGCCTCTCCGTGCAGCCGGACACGCCGGTGCAGCGCCTGCGGCCGTTCGTCGAGCACCTGGACCTGGTGCTGGTGATGAGCGTGTTCGCCGGTTTCGGCGGCCAGAAGTTCATGCCGGAGGTGCTGGCGAAGGTGGCCGAACTGCGGCAGCTCGGCTTTTCTGGCGAGGTGTCGATGGACGGTGGCATCGGGCCGGGCACGATCGCGCAGAGCGCGGCGGTGGGCACCAACGTGTTCGTCGCCGGCACGGCGGTGTTCGGCGCGCCCGATCGCACGGCGCGCATCGCCGAGTTGCGACATCTGGCGAGCGCCGCGCGCTGACCCGGCCGAATGCTGGCCCGCGGCGTCCCGCGTGGCTATCCTGCGACCTTCTCCCACGCTGCCGTTCCCGCACCACAGGATCGAATCAAATGGCTTGGACTCGCTTCGGCAAGAAGAAGGACATGCCCGGGGGGCTCTGGATCAAGTGCGAGTCCTGCGGCGCGATGCTGTTCCGCAAGGAGTTCGAACAGCGCCACCGGGTCTGCGCGACCTGCGGCTACCACTTCACGCTGCCGGCCCGCGAACGGGTCGCGTTGACCGTCGATCCGGGCAGCTTCGCCGAGATGTGGACCGACCTGCACGCGTACGACGTGCTCGAGTTCAACGACCGGGTGCCGTACGGCGAGAAGCTGATCGCCACCAAGGCGAAGACCGGCGAAGCCGACGCGATGGTCACCGGCACCGCGCTGATCAAGGGCATCCCGTGTGCGCTCGGGGCGATGAACTTCCAGTTCCTCGGCGGGTCGATGGGCATGGTCGTCGGCGAGAAGATCGCGCTCCTGTGTGAATACGCGGCCGAGAAGCAGCTGCCAGTGGTGCTGTTCGCCTGCTCCGGCGGTGCCCGCATGCACGAAGGCGCCGTGTCGCTGATGCAGATGGCGAAGACCTGCGGCGCGCTGCAGCGGCTGCACAAGGTCGGCGTGGTGTCGATCTCGGTGATGACGCACCCGACCACCGGCGGCGTCACGGCGTCGTTCGCTTCGGTCTGCGACCTGCTGCTGGCCGAGCCCGGCGCCCTGATCGGCTTCGCCGGCCCGCGCGTGATCGCGACGACGATCAAGAAGGAGCTGCCGAAGGGCTTCCAGCGCTCGGAGTTCCTGCTCGAGAAGGGCCAGATCGACCGCATCGTGCCGCGCGCGGCGATGCGCGACGAACTGGCGCGGCTGCTGGCCTACGCCACCGGGCGCGATCCGGTCGCCGCGTTCAAGCCGCAACCGGTTGCCGCCGAAGCCGGGGCCGAACCGGCGCCGCCGCCGGCCGAAGTGGTGGAGAAGCCACGCAAGAAGCAGAAGGCCAAGAAGGGGTGAGCGAACCCGCGCCGCGTCCGACGCCGCGGAAACCGACGCGCCCCGTGCCCCGCGGCACCAGCGCCGGCTTCTTCCAAGGCCGCTACAAGGTCGCTCCCGAAGACTTCGAGGTCGAGGAGGTGCCCGCCTACGTGCCGAGCGGGCGCGGCGACCACGTCTGGATGTGGATCGAGAAGCGTGGCCTGTCGACGCTCGACCTGCTGCACGAACTGGCGGCGGTGCTCGACCGCGACGAGCGTGAGCTCGGCATCGCCGGCCTCAAGGACGCGCAGGCGATCAGCCGCCAGTGGGTGAGCCTCGAGCATGCGGATGTGGCGCGCTGTGCGGCGGCCGCGGGCGAACGCTTCCGCGTGCTGCGTGTCAGCCAGCACGGCAACAAGCTGCGCATGGGCCACCTGCATGGCAACCGCTTCGGCGTCGTGCTGCGCGGCACGGGCGAAGGCGATCTCGGCAAGGCTGAGGCGGCGCTGGCGGAGCTGGTGCGGCTCGGGGTGCCGAACTACTTCGGCGAGCAACGCTTCGGCAAGCGCGGCGCGAACCTGCAGAAGGGCCTCGACGTGTTGCGCGGCAACGCGCGCCAGTTCGCCGCCCGCATGCCGCGGCGCGTGTTCGGGCTGGTGATCTCGGCGGTGCAGAGCGAGGTGTTCAACCGTGTCGTCATGGCCCGGCGTGCCTGTGTGCACCAGTTGCTGGCCGGCGACCTCGCGTTCCTGCACAAGAACGGCGCCGTGTTCCCGGTCGAGAACCTCGCCCGCGAGCAGGCCCGTGCGGACACCTTCGAACTGTCGCCATCGGGGCCGATGCCGGGCCCCGAGATGCCCGATCCCGAGGGCGAGCCGCTGCGCATCGAGCAGCAGGCGCTGGCCGAACTCGACCTGGCGCGGACCGCGTTCGACAACCTGCCGTTCCGACTTGGCCGCGGCGAACGCCGCCCGCTGCGCGTGCCGGTCGAAGACGCCACCGCGAGCGCCGTCGACGGTGGCCTGAAACTGTCGTTCACGCTGCCGCGCGGCGCGTACGCGACCGCGGTGCTGCGCGAATTGCTGACCGATACGATCTGGTTCGGCTGACCGCCCGACCTCGGCCGCGGACTCAGTCGCGGCTTCCGTCACCCGGGCGCGGGAACGCGTGGCAGACGTAGGTCGGGTCGTGGAACTGGCCGGTGACGTCCTGCAGCGTGTACATGTCGCGGTGTTCGATGCGGTCGAAGTCGCAGCACTGCAGCACGCGGTCGAGGCACGGCGGGCTCATCTGCCACCAGTTGCACTGGTTCCATTCGCCGACGAAGCGCGCGATCGGTTCGCTCGCATCCGGCATCGTCGTCGAGATCGAGACGATCAGGCGGCCGTCCTGCTTGCAGCACTCGCGCATGCGCTGGATGCCGAGCACGGGGTCGCGCACGTGCATCAGCATGGCGCCCGAGAACACCAGATCGAACGTGCCCAGATCCGCGGCGGTCAGGTCGTAGATCGCTTTCCAGATGCGGCGCACGCGCGTGCTGCCGAGCGCTTCGCCGACGATCGTGAAGCCGTCGCGCATCACCTCGCGCTCGACGTTCTCCTGTTCGCTCGTCGCGCGCGTGTCGAGACCGGCCCGGTAGCGCGGCGTCCAGTCGTGTGCATCCCAGCGCGGCAGTTCGACCGCGACCACCTCGGCGGCGCCGCGGCGTTCGAACTCGTAGGCGAAGAACCCGGTGCTGGCGCCGACGTCGAGCACGCGCATGCCGTCCATGCGCTCGGGGAAGTGGTAGTGCGGCAGGTAGTCGGCCATGCGGAAGTGGCCGGGTGTCTCGACGCCGTCCCCAAGGTCGATGCGGTGGTACCAACTTTCGATCTGTGCTACGCGCCGCCGCAGCTCAGCGAGTTCGCCTTCCTTCCTTCCTTCCTTCCTTCCTTCCTTCCTGGGAGTCCGTCATGGCAGCGCAGGCTAGCCGCCGCCGAGTGCGGCCGCGAGCCCCGAACCGCGTTGCGGCCAGTTGCCGAGACCGTCGCGCAGCAGGTCCGGGTCGGCGCACAGCACGGCGCGGCGCCGCGCGCGCGTGACGCCGGTGTAGACCAGCGGCGCCTGCCACAAGGGACCGCGCACGTTCGGCATCGCCAGCAGCACCTCGTCGAACTCGCTGCCCTGCGCCTTGTGCACGGTCAGGGCCCACGCGGTCTCGTGCACCGGCAGGCGCAGCAGCGAGACCTCGCGCCAGCCGGCTTCGTTGTTGGCGTCGAAGGCGACGAACTGACGCCCGTCGTGTTCGACGACCACGCCGAGGTCGCCGTTCCAGAGCTGGTTCTGCGGGTCGTTGACGGTGACGAGGATCGGCCGACCGCGATAGAACGGCCGGTCGGTGCGATGCCCGTGTTGCTGCAGCAGCACTTCGATGCGGCGGTTCCAGGCGGCGGCACCCATCGGGCCGTGGCGGGTCGCGCAGAGCACGCGGCAGCGCCACAGGTGCTGCAGGGCCTCCTGCGGCGTGCCAGCGGCGGCCGCGGCGAGCATGGCCGGCGCCACCAGCTGCAGAGCGGCATCGACGTCGGGCTCGGGCACCAGGTCCGGATGGCCGGCAATGAGCACGCCGAGGGCGGCGTCGACATCGCGCGCGGCCAGCGCCTGGGCAAAGCCGCCGATGCCTGGCTGGCTGGCGAAGCGGTGGTTCTGCTGCAGCGCGATCACCGCCTCGCCGATCGGCGGTGCATTGTCGTGCACGGGCAGCGCCATGCCGGTCGCCGCCTGCACGTAGGCCGCGAGCATGGGCCCGACGCCGCGTTCGGGTTCGGCGGCGCGGCACAGGTCGCCGAGCACCTGGCCGGCGGCGACGGCGGCGAGCTGGTCACGGTCGCCGACCAACAACAGGCGGGCACCGGGTCGCAGCGCGCTGCCGAGGCGTGCGAGCAGGGCCGGGTCGATCATCGATGCTTCGTCGACGACGACGACGTCGTGCGGCAGCGGGCGATCGGGGCCGAAACGGAACTCGTCGTCGAGCGGCAGGTAGCCGAGCAGGCGGTGCAGCGTGCGGGTCTGGATCGTCGGCAGCGCGGCGGCGAGGTCTGGCTGGTCCTTGGCGCGGCTGTGCAGCGCTTCGCTGAGCCGCGACGCCGCCTTGCCGGTCGGCGCGCACAGCGCGATCGACAACCGGGGCTCGAGCCGCAGCAGCACCGCCAACAGGCGCGCCACGGTGGTGGTCTTGCCGGTGCCGGGGCCGCCGGTCAGCACCACGAACGAGCGCTGCACCGCCGCGGCGATCGCCGCGACCTGCCAGTCGATCGTGCCGGCCGCGGGCAGCATGCCGAGGTCCTGCAGCACGGCGCGCAGCCGCGCCGGCTCGACGCGCGGCGGGTCCGAGAGTCGCGCCTGCACATGGGCGAGCACGGCCCGTTCGTCGCGGAAGTGGCGCCGGAAGTAGAGCCGGCCGTCGGCGTCGAGCACCAGGGGCTTCGGCGCGCGCGGATCGTCGCCGGCGTCGCACAGGCCCGATGCCAGCAGGCGCTCGGTCCACTGCGGACTCGTCGGGAAGGGCACCGGATCGTCGTCGAGGGCGCGGCCTTGCCAGTCGGCCAGGTTGGTGCAGACGTGGCCAGCCTCGCGTTCGCGGAACAGCAGCCGCACCGTGCGCCGCACCAGGTCGCGGTCGGCCGGCGCCGTGTGGTCGCCGAGCAGCGCCGCGAGTTCGTCGCCGAGCCAGACGGTCATCGTTGCCCTCCGGCCCAGCGGTCCATCGCGTCGACGAGTGCCAGCGGCACGCGGTCGTACAGCATGCCGTGGAGATCGCCTGGCACGGCGCCGCGCAGGAACGCGTAGCAGATGCCGCCGACGTGGCGTTCGTAGTCGTAGTCGCGCAGCCGCGCGCGCAGCTGCCGGTGCAGCGCGAGCACGTAGAGGTGGTACTGCAGCACGTAGTCGCTGTCGACCATCGCCGTGGCGAGCCGCGCGGCGTCGTAGTCCGCTGCGCTCTCGCCGAGGTGGTTCGACTTCCAGTCGACGATCCAGTGGCGGCCGCGGTACGTGGCGATCAGGTCGACGAAGCCGACCAGGAAGCCGTGCACGTAGCGGTTCGGCAGCTGTCGCAGCCGCTCGGCGTAACGCCGCGCGAGTTCGCTGCCGTGTTCGGCGAATGCCCCGGCGAGGCCTTCGAGCCGGCTGCCCGGCGTCGGCAGCGTGAACTTCCACTCGATCGCCGTCTCGCCGCGGCACAGCTCGGCGATCGTCGGACCGCCCGTGTGCACCTTCGCGGCGGCGAGGTCCTGCAGGTTCTGCAGCACATCGGCGACCGGGTCGACGGTGCCCGGGTGGGCGTCGGCATCGGCGAGGCCGAACGCCGCCAACGTGTCCTCCACCAGCGCCCGCGTGGCATCGGCGCCGAGCGCGTCGAGGTCGATGCGTTCGAGCAGCGCGTGCAGGCACTGGCCGGCGCGCGCGCCGCGGGCGAAGCCGAAGATGCCCTGTCCCGGTGCCGCGGGTGCCTCGACCTCGCGCACGGCCGGGTCGGCGACGTCGGGCGACGGGTCGAGGCCGTGGGCGCCGGCGACCAACGACGTGAAGCTGTGCAGCGCGCGGTAGGGGACCTTCGGTCCCGGCGTGCGTGCGCGCTGCAGAGGCCGGCCGGGCCGCAGCGGCAGCGCCACTGCGCGCGGCTCCTTGGGCACCTGTTCGCTGGCCATCGTACCGCCGCTCGCTGCGCACATCGCCCCGATGCGCTGCGGCAGTTGCCCGAAGCCGGCCTTGGCGAGGCTCGCCCAGTTCTCGAACGCGGCTGGCGCCACGGTGAGGTCGACGTCGGCGGCCGGTGGCCAGAGCAGCCACGCGAGCGCGCTGCGGTGTGCCTCCTTGCCGCAGTAGCCGAGGTGCACGTAACAACGGCGCTTCGCGCGTGTGACCGCGACGTAGCAAAGCCGCACGTCCTCGGCCAGACGGTCGGCCTCGATCGCGCCCTTCTGCTCGTCGTCCAGTTCGAACGCGAGCTGGCGACCGGTCGCCAGCGGCACGATGCCGGGCGCCTTGGCGCGGCGCGCGTCCCACAGGAACGGCGCGAACACGACCTCGTACTGAAGTCCCTTGCTGCCGTGCACGGTCAGGATCTGCACCGCGTCTTCGTCGCTCTCCAGCCGCAGCTCGCGCAGCTGGTAGTCGAGTTCCTCCTTGTGGCGCCGTTCGTGCTGCAGCCACTCGAGCAGACCCTCGGGCGACAGCCGTTCCGCATGCTCCGCCTGGTGCAGCAGCTCGAACAGCTGCTGGAAGTTCGTCAGCGAACGTTCGCCGCCGCGCTGGGCCAGCAGGCGCGGCACCGCGACGAGGTCGGCCTGCAGCTGTTCGGTCATGACGACGAAGCCGTGGCGGTGCCAGCTCCGTCGCCAGTCCTCGAGGCGCCGCAGTTCGGCGTCGAACCGCTCGTCGTCGTCGAGCGTCGCGCGCAGCCAGGCCGCGTCCTTGCCCCAGAACCGGGTCGCCATCGCCGCGCGGGCGAGCCCGAGGTTGCCGGGCTGCAGGATCGCTCGCAGCAGCCGTTCGACCTCGACGAACTCGTCGGTGTCGAAGATGTCGCCGGCCTTGCCGATCGCCGACACGATGCCCGCCTGGCGCAACGCCTCCTGCACCCGCACGGCCTGCTTGTTGGTCCGTGTCAGCACCGCGCAGTCGCGCGGCTGCAGCGGGCGCGGACCGATACGGGCATCGCCGGCGAGCAGGCGGGCGATCTCCGCCGCGACGTCGAGGGAGATGTGCTGTTCGGCCTGGTCCTTGGCGATGCCGACGTGACCGCTCTTGCCCATCGCGAGCGGCAACAGACGCCAGCGGAACGCCGGCCCCGGATCGCCGTCGATGCCGAGCTCGCCGGCGGCGGCCCTGGCGTGGACGTCGGGCAGCACGATGCGAGGCTCGACGAATGCGTGTGCGCCCGCGAACAGCTGCGACACGGCGGCTACGAGCGGCGCCGAGCTGCGGAAGTTGACGTCGAGCGTCTCCCGCGCCTCCGCGTCGGCGCTGGCGTCGAGGTAGGCCTGCAGGTCGGCGCCGCGGAAGCCGTAGATCGACTGCTTGGGATCGCCGATCAGGAACAGCGGCCGCCCGTGGAAGCAGGTCGCGAAGATCTCGTACTGCAGCTCGTCGGTGTCCTGGAACTCGTCGATCAGCGCGACGCGGTAGCGTTCGCGGATCGCGGCGAGCAGCACCGCCTTGCGGGCAGGATCCTGCAGGGCGGTCCGGGTGCGCTGCAGCAGGTCGTCGAACGACAGCACGTGCTGGCGCTGCTTGTCGCGCGCGAGCAACGCGTCGAGGTCCAGCAGCAGTTGTGCGCGCAGATGCGTAGTCGCGGTGGCGACGGCAGCGGCGACCTCTTCACAGGCGGCGAAGAACGGATGGCCGGGCAGCGGGCGGGGCGACTCGTTCTTCAGGCGGGTCTCGATCACCGTTGGCGCCAGTTCGACGATCAGATCGATTGCCAGCAGCGGTGAGGTGCGCAGATGAGTCGCGAACTGCTCCATCGCCGCCTTGGGCGGGACGGTGAACAGCGGTTTGTTGGCGTAGCACTGGAAGCTCTCGATGCACTCACGGCAGGCCGTGTCGAACTCCTGCGCGACCCGGTGCAGCGGTGCTTCGATCGCCTCCAGCCACCGGCCTGGATCGGGCGTGGCGGGGTCGAGCGTGACATTGGGGTAACGGCGCCACAGCCGGTAGCCAGCGGCCAGCGAATCGGGGGTGAGTCTGCCGACGGCGATCACCGCCTGCCTCAGGTCTGGCTGCGGCGCGTACGTGCGGCGCAGCACGTCGGCGGCGGCTCGGTGCAGCAGCGGCATCAGGTCGACGACGAAGTCGAGTCGGAACGGTTGCCGGGTCTCGAACGCGCTCTCGTCGAGCAGCCGCTTGCAGAAGCCGTGGATGGTGGCGATGGGGGCGCGGTCGAAGTCGTCGAGCGCCTGTCGCAGCCGGGCTTCGGCGCCGGCGAGTTTGGCGAGGCGCCGGAACAGGGGCTCGTCGCACGGCGCTCCGTGGATCACCGCCAGCAGCTTCTCGATGCCGCTGCGCAGGCGCGTCTTCAGCTCCTCGGTGGCAGCGATCGTGAACGTCACGACCAACGCCTGTTCGAGCTTCTCGATCTGCTCCTCGAGCAGCAGTCGCAGCAGCAGACCGACCAGCGTGTAGGTCTTGCCGGTGCCTGCGCTGGCCTCCAGCAGCACGGTGCCGCGGTCGAGCGGTGCGGTGTCCAGCGAGAAGTGGGCGGGCTTCATGCCGGCTGCTCGTGCGAGAAGTCGTGGTAGGGCCCCCAGATGTCGCGCGCCCACGCTGCGAACTCCGGCTGTGCGAGCGCCTCGCGACCGCGCATGCACAGTTCGATCGCCTCGTCTTCGCTGTCGTTGGGGCCCCCGTGTTCTGCCTGATTCGGGTCCCACTCACCTTGGGCCGATCGCAGTGCGGCCGCTTCGTCATGCTTGCGCAGCGAGTAGGCGAACTGCCAGGAACTCTTCTCGAACAGGGGCAGCGGTGTCGCGAGTCCCGCCAGGTATCCCCTGACCAGGGTATCCATCATCCGCAGTGCCTCGTCGGCATGCATGGGCCGGAGAGTGACCGTCTTGTCGCGTGCGAAGACCAGCGTGCGATCCGGGAGGTCCGGCGCACCCTGTGCCCGAGCTGCGCACATCCAGACGTGTTGGACCCAGGCCCGCAGACGGTCCTTCGGTTTGAGCCTCGCGATCCTGGCCCTCACGGCACCCTGCTCGCCGAAGCCGTCGAGTTCACCGCTCACGACGATGTCGCCGACCCGCACGGAGAGCCGTTGTCGCCGGTCAACGGGGAAGCTCGCGATGCGGGTGAGGAACGCCGTCGTCTCCGCCTGCACCGGCGCGAACGCCAGCGCGCCGAGGCCGCCGACCGGCAGTTGGCCGGTGGCGCGGGCCGCCGCGAGCTCGTCGGCGGGCGGTGGCTCGCCGCGCTGCGCGGCTCGCACGGCGGGGTCTTGCAGGCGCCAGCGGTCGAGCGGACCGATCGCGAACGGCTCGCTCTCCTGCTCCTCGTCGGCCCGGCGCGGGAACCGCACGCGCAACACCTCGCGCAGGTAGAAGCGGCACGGGTGGTACCAGAAATCCGACAGCCGCTGGAGCGGCAGTTCCGCCGGCAGCAGTTCGGCTGGCGGTTCGACCGGTCCGGTGACGAACGGCGGCGCGGGCGACGGTTCGCTCGGCGTGCCGGGCGCATCGCCGCGCGCATAGGTGAACAGGCGCGGGTCGCCGCCGGTGCGGTAGCGGCGGCTCCACGGCTGCAGCGGGTGCCGCAGCAGCACGGCATCACGCGCCGTGCCCTTGGCCGTCGTGCAGGTGCGGTCGATGTGGTCGAGCAGTTCGGCGACCACTACCGACGGCGCGCACGGGCTCTCGTCCTTCTGCGACCGGCCGACGTAGGTCAGGTGGAGCTTGTCGCGCGCGGCCAGCAGTGCATCGAGGAACAGCTGCCGGTCGTCGAGCCGCACGTCGTGGTCGCCGGGCCGGCGCTGCGCCGCGATCAGGTCGAACGGCGGCGCCTGGTCGCGGCGCGGGAACGCCTGGTCCGACAGGCCGCAGACGAACAGCAGCCGCACCGGCACGGTGCGCATCGGCTGCATCGCCGCGACGGTGACGGTGCCGGTCAGGAAGCCGCGTCCCGACGCACTGCCCTGCAGGTGCTGCCGCAGCCAGTCGCGCAGCACGATCGGCGCCAGCGGTTCGCGCAGCGCGGCGGTCGCGGCCAGCGCACGCAGGTCGGCGGTCGCACGCTGCAGGCGCTGCAGCGCCTGTTCGTCTTCGCTGTCCGCCGGCAGGTAGAGGGCGGCGACCAGCGCGTCGATCTCGTCGGCCCACTGCTCGGGCCCATGGGATCGCTGCAGCGCCGGCAGGTGCAGAAACAACGTACGCAGGAAGCCGAGGCAGCGCTGTAGCAGCTCGTCGCGGCTCGACGTGACGTCGGCGGCGGGCAGCATGCCGAGCACCAGCTCCTGGCCCGGCCCGGTCGCGGTGCCGAGCAGCATGCGCTGCAGCCCCTGCTGCCACGAGTTCTCCTCGAACGGCGGCAGCTGGAACTGTCGCTCGCGCGCCGCGCCGTCGAGACCCCAACGGATGCCGGCGCGCTCGCACCAGTGCCGCAGCACCGGCAGGTCGCCCGGTGCCAGATCGAAGCGGCGCAGCAGCGCCGGCTGCTCGCACAGGTGCAGCACGTCGAACACCGCCAGCCGTTCCTGTGCCAATTCGAGCACCGCCAGCAACGACGCGCACAGCGGCAGTTCGCTGGCCGGATCCCGATCGGCCACCTGGAACGGCAGGTGCTCGCGTACCGGTCCGAACACCGCCTCGGCGTACGGCGCGTAGGTCGCGATGTCGGGCACCAGCACCATGACATCGTGCGGCAGAAGCTGCGGGTCGGCGGCGAAGGCGGCCAGGATCTGGTCGCGCACGACCTCGAGTTCACGCTGCGGCGAGTGGCAGTCGTGCACGCGCAGCGAGTCGTCCGCGGGGTCGAGACGGAAGTGCCGGGCCGGCTCCGCCGCACGATCGAACACCGCCGCGATGTCGTCCTGCACGCAGGCGAGCAGCGACGCGGCCGGCTGCTCGCCGTCGGGCGGCGCGGTCAGTTCGAAACGTTCGCAGGGCACATCGGGGCTCTCCTCGAGCAGGGCGAGCTGGTCGGCGAACTCGCGCGCCAGCGTGCCGAAGCGCGCCAGCAGCGCATTGCCGCCCACGTGGTCCTTCGGCCGCTGGTCGCCGAACCAGTGCGGCGTCGGCTGCGGCACGTAGAGGTGCACGGGCACGTGCACCGCCATGCGCTGCAGCAGCTCGAGGAACGCCGGCGGCAGCGCGCCGGCGCCGAACACCGATACGCGCGGCGGCAACACGGCGATGGCGTGTCGCCGGTCGTCGAGCACCGCGCGCAGGCTGTCGAGGCGGTGGGCGGCGGTCAGGCCCGCTGCGGGACGGTCCGCGAGTTCGGGGAACAGCAGCGGCGTCGCCGGCTGCGCGCGCGGCTTGCGGCCGCGCTTGCCGGCCGCCGGCAGCTGCAGGCCCGCATCCGCCAGCAGCGCGCGCCACAGCGCCGCCTGCCATGGACCGTGCGTGCCTTGGTCGTGCAGGTCGTCACCGCGGCCGGCGCGCGCCAGCAGGTCGCCGCGATAGAGCTGGTAGTCGTCGAAGGCGTCGGCGAGCCGTTCGGCCAGCTGGAAGCGCTTCCTGCCGTCGGGGTCGTCTTCGCAGTAGGCGGCGGCGAGACCGATCTGCGGCGCCAACGCGGCATCGCCGAGCAACCGGAACAGCCGCAGGTGCAGCACGTCCTTGCCGAACACGTCACGCTCGCCGCCGTGCGTCGGGCCGACCAGCTGCGCCAGGAACGCGCCGGGGAACGGGAAGCTGAAGCCGGCGGCGATGCCGTGCCGTTCCGCGAGCTGCAGCTCGAGCCAGCGCGCGAGGCCACGGCTCGGCACGACGATCGTCTCGCTGGCGAGCGGCGGCAGCGGGTCGTCGTGCAACCGCGCCGCCAGCGCCGTGCAGAGGTCTTCGAGCCGGTGGCTCGTGTGCACGGCGATGCCCGACATTCACCGGACAACGTAGCCGTGCCGCCGCGGCGTTGCACGCGCCGGCGCCGATCAGTGCGGGTGGCCGCAGCAGCCGTCGTCGCTGGCCTTCGCCGCTGCCGCCAGCGTCGGCGCGGCGCCGTGCGCGTGGCCGTGGTCATGACCGTCGTGGTGGTGATGGCCATGCCCGTCGTCGGGTTCGCCGCAGCAGCCCGGCGCTTCGCCGTGCGCCAGGTTCGCCGGCGACTCGAACAGGCGTTCGAGGAACGGCCGCACGCCCTGCCGCAGCAGCGACAGCAAGAACACGACGCCGAGCGCACCGAGCGCGAGCCACGACCACATCGAGGGCGCGTGGTCGTGGTCGGCGAGCGTCGCCAGCACCGGCACCGGCAGCAGCACGTTGACGAGGTAGCCGAGGCCGACGGCGCCGACCCACATCGACGCCGCGAACAGCGCCGCGGTGCGGCTGCCGTGCAGGCGCGCGAGCACGCCGAACGTGGTGACGTTCGTGGCCGGTCCGGTCAGCAGGAACGCCAGCACGGCGCCGGGCGACAGGCCCTGCAGCAGCAGCATCGCCGCCAGCGGCGTGCTGCCGGTCGCGCAGACGTAGAGCGGCAGGCCCAGCAGGGCGGCGACCGGCACGTCGATGCCGGGCGGCAGCGCGGCGATCCAGTCGCGGTCGATGTACGGCATCAGCAGCGCCGACAGCAGCAGGCCCATCAGGATCCAGGTGGCGATGTTGTCGACCGCCGGGCCAAAACCGAACCGCAGCGCCGTGCGCAGCCGTTCGCCGACGCTGCCGGTGGCCCCGGTCGGCATCGCGCCGCCGGTGTCGGGCACGGCGTCCGGTTGCCGCTTCGCCAGCGAGGCGACGAACACGCCGACCGCGAGCGCCAGCACCGCGGCCATGCCGACGCGGATGAGCGCCACTTCGCCGCCCATCAGCTTCCAGGTCAGCATCACCGCAGCGATCTCGAGTTCGGGCGTGGCGACCAGGAACGCGATCGCGGCCGCCATCGCGGTGCCCTGGCGGATCAGTTCGCGGTAGATCGGCACTACGCCGCACGAGCACACCGGCAGCGGCAGGCCGACGGCGACGCCGCGCAGCGCCTGCAGCACCTTCGGGCCGCGGGTCATGCTCTGCAGCCAGTTCGCCGGCAGGAACGCATGGCACAGGCCGACCAGCAGGAACGCGAACAGCAGCGCTGGCGCCGACTCGGTGGCCAGCGTGACGAACACCTGCATCGGGCTGCCGTTCTCGTGCGCCGGGAAGTGGTCGCGGATCACGAACCACAACACGAACACACCGATCGCGGCGCCGACCACCGAGGCCACGCGCCAGCGGCCGGTCTCGCGCGGTGCGGGGATGTGCGAGTGCAGCACGACGTGCAGCAGCGAGCCGACCAGCAGCGACTGCAGCAGGGCGAGCCCGCGCTGCGAGGTGTCGGTCAACACGTGGTCGCCGAGGAAGTAGCCGAACAGCGTCGCCGATACGCTGACGACGGTGATCAGCACCGCCGGCAGGAAGCCGAGCGTGCGCGGGATGATCCACCAGATGCCGACGCCTTCGGGGATGCGGTGCAGGATGATCGCCCACGCGGTCACTTCGTGCGTGTGCGCATGGCCGTGGCCGTCGTCGTGGTGGCCCTCGCCGAGGAACAGGCCATCGAGGCACGCGTGCGCGGCCATGCCGAGCACCGCCAGCACCAGCACCGTGCGCCGCATGCCGGCGTGGCCCTGGTGCAGCGTGCGTTCCGCCAGCGTCGGCAACAGGAACCCGACCAGCGCCAGCGGCAGCACCAGCCAGCCGCCGTGCGCCGCCGACTCGGGCAGCAGGTGCAGCAGCGCAAACCCGCTGATCGTCAGCAGGCAGAAGCTGTCGAGCCCGACCGTCGACCACGCATGCCGGCGCGCGAGCCAGACCAGGACGGGACCGAGCGCGAGCGCCAGGAAGCTGAAGCCGAGAAGCACGGGCGCATCTTGGACCGGCGGCGGGCTGGCCGCAACGTGCGGGCTATTGGAGTCGCAACGCGTGCATGCGGGTGGCCGCGTATTCCCAAGTCACCGGCTCGAACACGAGCCACTGGCCGACCGCGTCGGTGCCGATGGCGGCGGCGGTCAGCGGGTGGGGCAGGTCGACGGCGGCGTAACCACGATCGATCCCGGCGGTGCCGGTGACGCGCAGGTAGCTGGCGAGCGGGTCGACGTAGACCGTGCAGTTCGCGAAACCGAGCGGCGACAGGTCGACCGGCGACGGCAGCGCGGTGAAGGCGAGGTTCAGCGCGGCGAGTGCGTTGCCATGCGTCTTCGCGACGGTGATGCGCGAGCCGGTCGGCAACGCGCGCACGCCGATCAGCGGCAGGGTGCCGGAGCTGGTGCAGGCGATGCCGGTGACGGGGCCTTGGCCGGCGCGCACGCCGTCGTAGACGCGCACGCGGCCGGCGGCGGTGCCGACCGTGTACCAGTGCGTGTCCACCCACGCGAGCGCCGGGTAGGGGCTGCCCGGCGGCGCGCCGAGGCTGGCCGCGTACCACATCCAGTTGTCGCCGGTGCTGCCCATGCCGGGCGGGAACGGCACCACGTCGACGCGCCACAGCTCGCTGCCGTCGCGGCCGGAGTAGCAGTAGGTGCGCCCGTAGAGCCCGGGACCGAGGATCCAGTCGGTGCCGGTGACGATGTCGTTGACGCCGTCCTGGTCGAAGTCCTCGCCCGCCACCACCGAGTACGGCGCATCGTTCCAGAAGCGGATCACGGCGCCGGTGGCGCCCGAGTAGGCGACCGCGATCGTGCGCGCCGACGAGTACCACGGAAATGCCGCATAGTCGTTCGTGCCGTCGCCGTCGATGTCACCGAGGTTGCTCGCCAGCATCGAGGTCTGGTCGCCCGGCAGGATGCCGAAGCTCTCGCGGATCGTGCTGCCCGTCTTGCCGGAGATCAGCCACTGGCAACCGCGCGTGGTGCTGTCGAGACAACCGATCAGGAAGTCTTCGCAGCCATCACGATCGATGTCGCCCATCTTGCACATGCTGACCGGGTAGCGACCCTGCGAGAGGCACGGCACCACGTAGAGCAGTTGCCCCCGAGTGTCGTAGGCGAACACCTCGGCCGAGGTCGAGCTGTAGGTCGATACCAACAGGTCCGGGTGCCCATCGCCGTTGAGGTCGATGTCGCCGACCAGGCGGAAGCCGAACTCGCTGCCTGGTGCGCCGAGGACCGTCCACAGGATCGTGTCCTGGCCCATCGAATACAGGTCGATGTAGGGCCACCCAGTCCCACCACGCTTGATTGCGAGGTCTGCGACGCCATCGCCGTCCACGTCACCAGCATAGGCGATGGAATATGAGTAGCCCGCCACGCTGGTCTGCTGCCAGAGGACGGATCCGTTCGCTCCAGAGACGACCTGCAAGGAGATGGGTGCCAAGCCCAGCCTGACCGTCTGCAGGAAGTCGCGGTACCCGTCGGCGTTGTAGTCCACGAAGGACCCGACCCATGTGTACTCGGTGACCGAGGGGCCGGTTACTGGCACCTGCCAACGCAGCTGCTGCGCCGGCAGGCCCAGGGTGCAGCAAATCACCGCCGCATGGCGCAGGCCGATCATCGCAGCACTACCCATTCGGCCACGGAGGGCACGCCCTGGTTGGTGACCAACCAGAGCATGTAGATGCCGCGCGGTGCTTCCCGTTCGTCGGTCGGCGTCGTCATGCTGATCTTCGCGCCCTGCGCGACGACGGTCGGCAACTCGACGTAGCGCTGATGCATGTCGCTGTGGTGGGTCACGGAACCCGGTGCGGTGAGAACGACTTTGGTCACGGCATGGCCGACCGGCAGGCGATCGAAGACCAGCTTGTAGGTCGTGTCGTAGTGCAACTCGAGCGCCCCGGTGACCGCCTCAGGCAAGGGCGCGGGTTGCTGCCAGGTGATGTTCACGGGCCGAACCACTGGGCTGTTGAGGTAGGGCGGCGAGAAGATCTCGTAGTCCCAATAGCGGTCGTCCCCGCCGCCGAGGAACACGCGGCCATCGGGCAGCAGCACCGCCGTCGAGTGGTAGGTACGGGGGGATGGCACGGGGTTGGCTGCCAACTGCGTCCAGGCGCCACCGGAGAACAACAGCGGCGCAATCAGCTTCTCGCTCGCGCCCGTGCCGTCCTGCCACTGCCCACCGAGCAACAACAGGTCGCCGGTTGGCAGGGTGACGAGGTTGGTGAAGGCTCGCCCGCCGTTCGGGAGGCTCGGCTGCTGCGGCGGCATCACGGCCTGGGATACCCAGGTGTTGGTCGAGCCACCCGCAGCGATCGTCTCCACGGTGTCCGTCGTCGGCCCGGAAAAGTCGTTCGCACCACCGACGCGGAGTACGGTGTCGGCATTGCCGCCGAGATTCGGGAACAGCACCGCGCTGCCGTCGTGCCGCACGAACTGCCAGTTGCTGCTGTAGGAACCGAGCGGCAGAGCAGGCTGGCTGCCAGCCTGGGTCCAGACACCTGGAAAGGCGTCGTGGTCGAGCCAGCCGGCCCGCGGTGTGTAGCCACAGACGAACAACATGCCGGTCGAGAGCAGGAACGTACGTGCGTACTCGTACAACATGCTCTGGTTCAGACCCGAGATCACGGGCCCATCCCAGACCTTGCCAGACTGCGCCGGCGTCGGCACGAAAGACAACAAGGGGCCAGGGGCTTGGTCGACGACGAGGTTGACGCCCTGGTCAGTCGTTTCATCGAGAATCACCAGTGCTTCGTAGGTGGCATTCGCTCGATCATGCGGGACTGCAGGCACCGTTTCGCTGCCGCCGAGGATCACAGCCCGCTCCTTGTCGATGGACGTAGTGCCCGGAGGAAGGGCGGACAGTGTTTGCCGGGCAAACCCGTGGGTCATGGTCACGGTTGCATACCAGCGCGGCACCTGCAGGTCAGGCGCTTGCACCCACATGCCGGCATTGGTCACAGGGTTGATGGTCCCCGCCGTTGGCAGGTAGTAGGCGAAGCTGGTTCCCGGCCAGAAGCAGGAGAGGCGAGGGTTGAACACGTAGTTGAACGTGCCTCCCGCGAAGAGGATCTCACCCTGCGGTCCCAACACGAAGTCGGTGCCGCCCGCGACGATCAGGTCGCCGTACGCCGACCAGGCGTGGCCAGCGCAGAACAGGTTCTTGGACACGATGATCGGAGCCGTCCCGGCCGACAACGGTGTCGAGATCGGCACGAGGTAGTTGTGGTAGCGAATGCCGGTCAGCGGCGTGTCGGCAGGATCGATGATCGCGTAGGCTTGGTAGGACTGTCCGCTCGGTGGCGCAGGAATCGGAGGAACGCCGGGCGGCAGATTGGGCGGGTGCACCGCGGCGAGCACGGGTTCGATGTTCCACACCAGCACCTGGCCCCGGAATGGCCCCTTCGGGATCAACGCCATGTGCACTGCCTCGAAGCAGCGTCCGTTCCACCCCGGCTGCGGCCAGCCGGTATAGAACACAGGCACCATCCCAGGCGGCTGGAGCGTCGTATCCAGGTAGGACACGTTGTCCGGAACGGAACTCACCGGTCCGCTGCCGGTGTATGCCGGCGGTGGCGCACTCGAACTGTTGAGGCCATTCCACGGCGAGTAGGGGCTCGTGAACACACCGTTGCCCGCATGTGGTTGGTTGTGGTTGAACGGCGGACTCCAACTCTGCGCCGGTGGCGAGTCAGCGACGAAGGCCGACAGCATCAGCGCCGCGAGCGTGCTTCCTTCCTTCCTTCCTTCCTTCCTTCCCGCTTCTGCGTGAACAGCATTGGAACCTCCGAAGGGATCCCCGAGGAGCGATCTGCCTCAAAGCAAGGCGATCGCGCGCCAGTGACGCCGAATGGTACTGGAGGGCCTTGCGCCAACAAGCCCCGTCGAGCCATGTGGGCGATGTTCGGCGGGCCGGCCGCAACGTGCGGGTCCCGAGGGCGACGAGGAGTGGCACGCGCCTGCCGGGCGGGCATGCTTCCGCCATGGAACCAGACAGCAGTCCTGCCGCGGCGTTCGCCGACCGCTGCCGCTTCCTGTTGGCGGGACTCGTCGGGCTCGGCATCGCCGGGCCGTCGATGATGCTGATCACGACCGGCATGGTCGGCTTCAGCGACACCAAGAGCGCGCTGCGGGACTGGTGGCCGCAGATCGCGGTCGGCTACGTCGGCATGACGCTGCTCTTGTTCGCTGCCAGCGGGCTGTGCGCGCGGCGGGTGCAGGCGGCGCCGTGGTGGCTGGTGCCGGTGCACTGGTGCTTGTTCGCGGTCGGCGCCGCCGCGGCGTCCACAGCGAACTGCGTGTGGCACGGTGGCGGCGACTGGCTCGGCTGGTTCGGCAAGCCGGTGTTCTGGCTGCTGCTGATCGGCACGGTGCCGGCGCTGTGCATCGGCGGCATCGCGGCACTCTTCTACGGCTGGCTCGAGCGCCGCGGCTACTGACGGGCGAACGGAGTCAGCGCGGCCGCAGCATGCGCGACCAGCGCGCCACCTTGGTGTTCACCTGCGGGTCCGTGGCGACGACAGCCGCACGCAAGAGCCCGTTCTGGTCGACGAACAGCAGCCACGGGAACCTGCCATCGAACGGCGCGCCGACCCGGTGCTCGACGAGCGGCATCGGCGTCGGTCGAACGGCCAGCACGGCTTCCTGCGCGGCCTTGCGTTCGTCCGCCGACAGGTCGTGCGGCACCGCCAGCACCCACGCCTGCGGATGGTCGAACGCATCGTGCAGCAGGTCGGGGAAGCGTGGCAGCACGCGCGGCAGGTAATCGGTGGGGCGGGACTCGGCGTCGGCAGCAGGGGGCAGCCACAACACGATCGTGCCGTTCGCGTCCAGTGGCACGCCGCGCACCGGCAGCAGCAGCAGGTCGTCGAGGTTCGCCGTGCACGGCTGCGCGAGGTCGAGGCCGGTGACCGGCTCGCGGCCATCGCGGCGCTGCACCATCGGCGCCTGGATGCGCACGGCGCCGGTCGACATCGCGAAGCCCACCTGGCCTTCGATCGGTGCGCCGTCGTGCGTGGCGTAGCTGAGCGCCGGTTCGCCGTCGATGTCGATGCGCACGCGCGGCCCGTCGATGTGCAGCACGAAGTCGAACCAGGTCTGCCCCGCCGGCAGGTCCAGCGCGCGGAACGGGCGCGTCTCCGGCAGCTGCCCGTCGCGTTCCCACAGGCCTTCGAGCCGCAGGCTCAGCCGGCCGCCGCTCTGGTCGGTGTCCTGCTTGCCGATCGCGTAGCGTTCGTCGCCGGCGTCGAAGTGCAGCCGCAGGTCGCGGTCGCGCCTCTGGTGGCCGAATACGATCGCACCGGCAACGTACGACGTCGTGAAGTGCACGCGCCCGCGCACCACGTAGTCGCCGGGTTGCAGCCAGGTCGTGCCGTGCACGAACGCATCGCGGCGGTGCGCTTCGCGGTCCAGCGTGCCGGTGGTGTCGCGCGGACGTTGCCGGCCGACGTGCAGATCGCCCTCGGGCGTCGCGTACCAGAGCCCCGCCTGGCGCGCGTCGTCGTAGTCGGTCAGGCTCGTTTCGGCGAGGCCTTCGCCGGCCAGGTGGGTGGGCGGTGTCGGCGGCGGGGCCTTCTGGTCCGGCAGCGCTGGCTGGCCCAGCCACTGCGCGAGCTGCGCGTGTTCGGCGGCGGTCGCGGCGGCGGCCTTTGGCGCGGTGTCCTGCAGCGTGGCGGTGCGCGCCGCCAGCGCGGCCAGCAGCGCGCGCGTCGACTTCGATACGTCGGCGAGGCGTTCGCCCGGTGCGTCGGCCGGCAGCGCAGGGAAACGCGACTGCGCCAGCACCGCGAACGCCGCCGCGGCCTCCGGTGGCCCCTGGGTCTGCAGCGCCGAGAGCGTCGCCGCCAGCGTATCGGCGCGCCAGCCGTCGACCGTCAGCGACCAGATGCCGGCCGCGGCGGTCGCCGGCGCATCGGCAACCTCCTGCAGCAGCAGCGTCGCCGCGGCCGCGTGGTCCTGGCCGAACCACGGCTCGGCCCGCTGGCGCGCCCACGACCAGGTCGGCGGGTCCATCACCAACGGTCCGTGCTCCGGCGCGCCGAGGCTGCCGTAGTCGGCGATCCAGCGGTTGTCGTCGCGCTTCTCGTCGAGCCAGTCGTAGCAGCCGCGCAGGAACGCGGTCCACTCGACCAGGAACGCGTCGAGCGATGCCGGCCGGCCCTGCTTGCCGTCGCAGAAGCACTGCGTGAACCAGCCGACGGGGTCCTTCTGGCCGGCGCGCGCGGTCTTCTCGTAGCGGGCGAGCGCGTCGCGGAACTTCGGCGCCTTCGGCGGGAACGAGCGCAGGAATGCGTACAGCGAGTAGCCGGCGAAGTAGTTGTCGCGGTACTCCTCGATCGTGCCCTGCAGCAGCTTGGTGAAGGCCTCGCGGTCGGCGTAGCCCTTGTAGAAGCTGTGCGCCGGTGGCCCGATGTCGAGGTAGTCGTCGACGAAGTCGGTGTCGGTGGTCTTGCCGTAGTGGCCCGCCGTCCACTGCGCGTGGCCCTCGCCGTACCAGGCGCCGAGGAACGGCCGCAGCACGCCGTCGAAACGGTGCGTGAGTTCGTGCACCAGCGCGTGGCCGAGCGTGGGGCCGTCGCTCCAGGCGAAGCGCACCACGGTGCGGTCGCCCTGCTGGAAGCCGCCGGCCCACCAGTGCGGCGCCCCTTCGGTCTCGAGGTCGTGGTGCTCGGGCACGATGTAGACGTGGCCCTGCTGCGCGGCGAACGGGTCGCTGTCGAAGTGCGTCGCGAGGCGCTGGTGGTGCAGTTCGATCGTGCGCGCCACCTCGAGCAACGTGCCGTGGCCGCAGCAGGTCTCGATGCGGTAGTGGCCGCCGGTGCTGTCGGCGATCGCCGGCTGCGATGGGTCGGCGTGGGTCGCCGTGAACTGCGCCGCTTCGGCCGGCGACATCGCGGCGAGCTCGGCCACGGTCCAGACCTTGGCGGCTTTCGCGCGCGCCGCTGCCGCATCGGCGAGCACCCGTTCGGCGGCTTCGGCGATGCGGCCGAGGTCGCGCGGTGGCGGGCCCTGCAGGTTGCGGAACTGGCCCTGCTGCTGCAGGCCGACCAGCAGGCGCGCGGCGCGCAGCGCGCGGGCGGCGGTGACCTCGGTGGCTTCGCCGGCCTTCGCGCCGCGCTGCTGCAGCACCCGCTGCAGTCCCTGCAGCACGACGTCGAGGTCGGTGGCGAACGCGGCCTGCACCTTGTTCACGGCCGGGCCGGCGGCGAGCAGCGCGCGCGGCATGTCGCGGCCGAGCCGCAGCAGCAGTTCGGCGGCCCAGTGCACCAGCACGACCCGCGCCGCGTTCTTCTGGCCCTGTGGCTTGTTGCGTTCGATCAGCCGCGCGAGGTCGGCGATCGCCGCGGCGCGCAGCAGCGTGGTCTTGCGCGCGAGTTCGAGTGCCGGCGGCAGGCCGGGCACCGCCGCCAGCGCGCGGCGCTCTGTCGCGTCGAGATCGAACCGGCCCTGCGCGTCGGCGGCGGCGCGCGCGTAGCGCTCCGCCCACAGCTGCTGCAGGTCGGGATCGTCGGCGCAGGCCAGCAGCAGGTCGAACAGCAGCGGCAGCGCGGCGGGATGGAACTCGAGCGCGGCCTGCAGGTGCTGCCGCGCGGTGGCGAAGTCGCGCGCGGCCAGCGCCTCCTTGCCCGACTGCCAGCGGCTCCAGGCGGGGCTCTTGTCGGCGACCGTGGTCGTGGTGCCGAGGTCGGTCGGCACCAGCGCCCCAGGTGGGCACTGCGCCGCGAGCACGCCGGTGAGCGGCGACAGCAGGCACACGATCCAGGTCGGCTTTTGCATGTTCCTCCGGCGGCGGGATGCTCGGCGGCTTCGGCGCGGCTCGCAAGTCGGCCGACCGATTCCCGCGAACTTGCCGACCGATGCGTTCCGCGCCGACCGGCGCCCGCGGCTGCGGTAGAGTCCGCCGCGCATGCAACGCCGCCTCACCGGACTCGCACTCACACTCTCGGTCGGAGTCGGCTCGGCGTTCGGCGGACCCGTGCGCCCGGCGGCCGGACACATCGACGTGTTCACGACCTCGGAGCAGTGTGCGGTCTGCCACAGCGTGGCACCGGGGGCGAACGCGATGCGCTCGGCGACCGGCGACGACGTGTCGCCGTACGGCTTGTGGCAGGGCACGATGATGGGCAATGCGTTCCGCGACCCGTACTTCCATGCCCAGTTGCAGAAGGAGACCGCGGCGGCCGGCGAACAGGTGCAGGAACTCTGCCTGCGCTGCCATGCACCGATGGCCTGGCACGAGCGGGTGCTGGCCGGCGGCAAGCCGCCGCGGCTCGCCGACCTGGAAGGCGACCTGGTCGCCGACGACAGTGTCTCCTGCACCGTGTGCCACCTGATCGCGGCGACGGACCTCGGCACCGCGGCTACGTTCTCGGGCCGGCCGCGATTCTCCACCGAGCGCAAGATCTTCGGACCGTTCGCCGACGTCGCCACCGGGCCGATGCGGGCGCAGGTGCGCTACACGCCGACGCACGGGCCGCACGTGCAGACCTCGGCGCTCTGCGGCAGCTGCCACACGCTGTTCACCGAGCACCACGGCACGACGTTTCCGGAGCAGACGCCGTACCTCGAGTGGCGCAACAGCGAGTTCGACGACGAAGGTGGCCGCACCGCGACCTCGCGCACGTGCCAGCAGTGCCACATGGCGCGCACGGGCGCGACCCGCATCGCCCGTACACCGATGGGGACCGACTTCGCGATCCCGCCGCGCGACGGCTATGCGGCGCATGCGTTCGTCGGCGGCAACGCGTTCGTGCTCGACCTGCTGGAGACGCATCGCGACGAACTCGACGTCACCGCCGAGCCCGAGGCGCTCGCCCGCATGGCGGCGGCGACGCGGCGCCAGCTCGCCGAGAGCACCGCGCGCCTGTCGATCTCGCCGATCGAACGGCACGACGGTGCGGCGGTGTTCGCGGTGCAGGTCGAGAACCTGACCGGCCACAAGTTCCCGACCGGCTATCCGGCGCGACGCGCGTGGCTGCACGTCGAGGTGTTCGTCGGCGGCCAGTCGGTGTTCGCGAGCGGCGCGGTCGACGCAGCCGGCCGGCTGGTCGGCGTCGAGCACGAAGATCGCATGCCGCACGTGCAGACCGTCGAGCAGCCGAGCGACGTCGTCGTCTACGAATTGGTGGCCGCCGATCCCGATGGGGCGCCGACGACCTTCCTGACCCGCATGGTGCAGAAGGTGAAGGACAACCGCCTGCTGCCGCGGGGCTGGCGCACCGATGGCCCGCACATCGCCGACATCGCGCCGGTGGGCACCGACGGCGATGCCGACTTCACGGCGGGCGGCGACACGGTTGCGTTCCGCATCCCCCTGCCCAAGGGGGTGCGCGGCACCATCGACGTGCAGGCGAAGCTCTACTACCAGTCGGTGCCGCCGCACTGGGTCGACGCTCTACGGCCCGTCGCGGCCGAAGCGGCGCAGCGCTTCGTGCGCATGTACGACGCCGCCGACAAGACGCCGGAGACGGTAGCCACCGCCGTGCGGGAGGAGCGCTAGGTCGCGACCGCGAGCCGGTGGCCGGTGACCTTGGCCACCAACCGCACGGCGCGTTCCCGGATCGCGTCGAAGCGGCGCAGCTGCAGGTCCTCGGCGTCGAACAACGTGGCGACGAAGCCGAGGCCGAACGCACCGGCGTCGAGCCAGGCGGCAGCGTTCTGTTCGGTGACGCCGCTGGTCGGGAACACACGCAGGAACGGCAGCGGGCCGCGCACCGCGCGCAGGAAGTCGGGACCGTTGGCCGGCGCCGGGAACAGCTTGACGATGTCGGCGCCGGCGCGGTGCGCCGTCATCATCTCGGTCGGTGTGAACGTGCCGGGCACCGAGACCAGGTCGTGCTGCCGGCAGAAGGTGATCACCTGCGGGTCGGTGACCGGCGACACCAGGAAGCGGGCGCCGGCGGCCATCGCCTCCTTCGCGTCGTCGACGGTCAGCACCGTGCCGGCGCCGATCACCAGACCGTGCCGTTCGGCGAGCGCACTGATGTGCTCCAGGCAATCGGGCGTGGTCATCGTCACCTCGACGATGCGGAAGCCGCCGGCGATCGCGGCTTCGAGCGCCGGTCGCACGACGTCACGGTCGTTGGTGCGCAGGATCGCCGAGCAGCGGTACTGCGCGAACGCGTTCAACACGGCGGCGCGGGTCGCGGTCATGGCAGCGGCGGTGGGTGGGGGACAGAGCGGCGGGCTGGGTGCCCGAGTCGAGACCGGAGCATATGCGTTCGCTGCGCCGGCGCGAGCACGATCTGCGGCGACGAATGCGCACTCGTTCGCCGTTGGCGCGCGCTGTCGACGCCGCTAGCGTGAGCCGGTGCTGTTTGCCCTTCCGCGCCTGTTCCTGCTGTTCGCCGCCGCCGCGTTCGCCGGGCCGGCAATCGCCCAACACGGCGATCCCGCCGCCCTGCCGCAGCGGGCCGAGTCCCTGTTCCGACACGGCATCACCTGGCGCTTCGATCAGCCGTATGTGGTCGGCACATTCGCCAACGGCGACCCGTGGGTGGTCGGCCCGGTGCAGCTCGTCGGCATCGAGCCTGTGTCGGTCGAGGTGCGCGGCCGCGTCGTGCACGGCTCGATGATCGATCCCGATCCGCTCGCCGTTCGCCAAGGCTACGACAGCGCGATGTTCGGCGACGCGAACCGCGAGCACTACGACCCGCAGGCGAACGTCGCCTTCGGCATCGGGGCACCGCACCCGTTGCTGCTGCCGCCCGGGCACAGCCTGGTCTCGGTGCAGAGCCGCCCCGATGCGAAGGAGATGCCGACGCTGCAGACCGCGGCGGTGCTGACCTGCCTGCCGGTGCCACCGCCGCCGGATGCGTTCCGACCGCCCTACGTGCGCGGCGACAAGTCCGTGCGCCATCGGCTCGTCGACCTCGACTACACCGCCTTGCGCCAGTTGCCGCTGCTGCCTTCGGTGCCGCCAATCGAAAGTGTCGCCCGCAGCTTCGAGCGCGTGTGGCTGGATCACATGCCGACGGGCGCGGTGCGCTACCTGCATCCGCTCGAGAACATGCCCGACTATGGGCGCGAGATCGCTGCGTTGGTCGGCAGTGCGGGGCTGCTGCTGAACCTCGATCTGCCGGATGCGCACAAACGCGTGCTGCTGATCCGCATGGTGCAGCTCGGCATCGACCTCGAGGGTTGCCTGCGGGCCGGCTGCCGGTGGCCGGGCGACGGCGGCAACGGCAGCGGCCGCAAGTTCCCGATCCTGTTGGCCGGCGCCGTGCTTCGCGACGAACGCATGCTCGCGATCGGCCGTGAGTTCGTGCCTGCGGCGCCGGTGCCGGGGCAGAGCGGCCAGTTCTTCGCCGAGGACGGGCAGACGTTCTACGTGCGCGAGACGGAACCCGGCGTCTGGAACGGCGGCCATGGCGGCTACCGCCGCGAGCACGACAAGCTGCCGGAGTGGGGTTCGGCGCACAGCGATCGCCCCGAGGAGGACCGCGCCGCGTGGGCGGCCGATGCGATGCGCCGCTGCTGCACCGCGAACGGTTGGGTCGGGCAGGCGTTGGCCGCGCGGGTGATGGGGTTGCAGGCGGCCTGGAGCCACCCGGCGTTCTTCGACTACATGGATCGTTACCTGCAGACGGAGCCGAAGGGCGAATGGCAGCGCGCCTGGGTCGGCTGGCACGCCGACCTGTGGGACGCCTATCGCAGCAACTACTGATCGCTGTGGCTGCCGCCGCCGCCGTCGGCGCGCGCGCGCCCCTGCGGATGCGCCTGGTCGTAGACGTCGCGCAACCGCCCGATCGACACGTGCGTGTAGATCTCGGTCGTCACCAGCCGCGCGTGGCCGAGCAGCTCCTGCACCGTGCGCAGGTCCGCACCGCGGTCGAGCAGGTGCGTCGCGAACGAGTGCCGCAGGCCGTGCGGCGTCAGCGTCACCGGCAGGCCCGCCGCCGCCGCGCAGTCGACGACGGTCTGGAACACCCAGCGCGCGCTGAGACGCCGGCCGAAGCGGTTCAGCCACAGGGCGCCGGGGTCCGTGCGGCGGCTCGACTGCAACAGCTGGCGCCGCGCCGGCAGCCAGACCGCGACCGCGTCGCGCGCGGGGCGGCCGAGCAGCGCCAACCGTTCCTTTTGGCCCTTGCCCAACACCCGCACGAAGCCCTCGTCGAGATCGAGATCGCGCAGCTGCATGCCGGCGCATTCGCTGACGCGGCAGCCCGACGAGTAGAGCACCTCGAGGATCGCCCGGTCGCGCAGCCCCTGCGGCGTGTCGTCGAACGGCTGCCCGAGCAGCAGATCGACCTGGGCCGTGGTCAGGAAGTGCGGCACCCGCCGCGGCGCCTTCGGTCCCTTCAGCAGCCGCGACGGATCCTTGCCGATGCGTTCGGTCTCGAGCAGCCAGGCGAACAGGCCGCGCAGGCTGGCGAGCTTGCGCTGCACGGAGGTGGCGACGAGGCCCTGCTGTTCGAGTTCGACCAGGTAGCGCCGCAGGTCGAAGCGCGTCGTGTCGAGCAGCGGCCGATCGTTGCTGCCGAGCCAGGCGACGAACGTGCGCAGGTCGCCGCCGTAGGCGCGCAGCGTGGCGGTGCTCTTGCGGCGTTCGGCACGCAGCCAGTGCAGGTAGCGGTCGACGAGTTCGGTCACGTTGTTTGTGCTGCAGAAGGGTGGCACACTCCCGCCCGGTTTGCATGCCCTACCAAGGCGAGATCTTCGCGCTCGCGACCGCCTTGTGTTGGGCCGGCAGCAGCACGTCGTTCGCCTACGCCAGCCGGGAGGTCGGCGGCCTGCCAGTCAACCACTTCCGGCTGTTCGCCGCGGTGCCGGTGCTGGCGCTGCTCGCCTGGCTGCTGACCGGGCAATGGTGGCCGAGCCACGTCGCCGACGAGCGCGTGCTGCTGCTTCTGGCATCGGGCCTGGTCGGGCTGGTGCTCGGCGACATCGGCTTCTTCCACGCGCTGGCGGTGCTCGGGCCGCGCGTCAGTTCGGTCGTGATGTCGTGTTGGCCGGCGCTGACCGTCCTGATCGAAGTGGTGCGCGGGCACGTGCCTGGGATCTGGGTGGTGCTCGGCATCCTGACGACCGCGTTCGGCGTCGCGCTGGTGCTGTTGCGCAGTCGCGAGGGAACGTCGTGGAATCCGCACATGACGCGCCGCCAGTGGACGACGGGGCTCGCCGGCGCGCTGCTCGGCGCCTTGGGCCAAGCCGCCGGCGTGGTGCTGGCGCGCGCGGCGATGGCGCAGGGCGCCGACCTGCCGGCGGGGATCCTGCCGTTGCAGGCAACCGTCGTGCGCATGACCGCTGCGGCCGTGGGCATGCAGTGCGTCGCGCTGGCGCACCGGCGCCCGCTGGCGTGGACCGCGGTGTTCCGCGACCGGCGCGTGGTCGGGGCGGCGCTGTTCGGCGCCGGGTTCGGCCCGATCCTCGGCGTCTGGCTGTCGATGGCGGCGACGCACCACGCCAACGACGTCAGTGTCGCCGCGAGCCTGATGGCGACGACGCCGATCTTCCTGATGCCGATCTCGATGTGGCTCTATCGCGCACGCATCGGTTGGCTCGGCGGCATCGGCACCGTGGTCGCGGTGGTGGGTGCGGCGCTGTCCTGTTCGTGACGCGGGGAACGGCGTCAGAGTGCCGACAGCAGCGCGCGCAGGCGGGGCAGCGAATGGTCGCCCATGTGGCCGATGCGGAACGCCTTGCCCTTCAAGCTGCCGTAGCCCTTGTCGATCTCGAAGCCGGCGGCGGCCGCGCGCAGCGCCAGTGCGTCGACGTCGCCGCCGCGGGCGTCGATGCAGCTCACGGTCGGCGACCGGGCGGCCGTGTCGCCGACGAACGGTTGCATGCCCTTGGTGGCGGCCCACGCGAGCGTGGCGTCGCGCATCGCCAGATGGCGCGCCCACCGCTGCGGCAGGCCTTCGGCGGCGCAGCGGTCGAGCTGGCGCTGCAGCGCGTAGACCAGCGGCACGCACGGCGTCGCCAGCGTCATGCCGGCATTCGTGTCCTTGACGGCGCGCGGCAGGTCGAGCAGGAAGCCGCGCTCTGCGATCGTCGCGGCGCGGGCGAGCGCACGGCGGCTGACCGCGTAGGTGCACAGGCCCGGTGGCAGCGCCAGGCACTTCTGCGTGCCGGCGAACGCGAAGTCGAGGCCCCAGTCGTCGAACCGCAGCTCGGCGCCGCCGACGCTGGTGACGACGTCGGCGAGCAGCAGCGCGTCGGGCGCGAGTTCGTGCACGGTGGCGGCGAGTTGCGGCAACGGCTCGAGCGCGCCGGTCGAGGTCTCGTTGTGGGTGATCGCAACGGCGTGCACCGGCGGACCCTGTTGCAGGCGCGCGCGCAGCATCGCCGGCGTGTGCACCTGGCCGAGCGGCACCGTCAACGCCTCGGCCTCGCGGCCGCACAGCTGGGCGATCTGCTGCCAACGTTCGCTGAACGCGCCGCAGACGAGGTGCAGCGAACGGCCGCCGCGTGGCACCAGGTTGCGGATGCCGGCCTCCATCAAGGCGGTCGCCGCGCAGGTCTCGAACGCGGTCGCCGCCGCCGTCAGGTAGAGCCCGCGCAGCTGCCGGCAGACGTCCTGTACCACCACAACGAACGCCGGGCTGCGGTGGCCGACCAGCGGCATCGCCAGGATCTGGCGCAGTTCGTCGTCGACCTCGGTCGGCCCAGGGAGGAACAGCACGGGGTGGTCGCCCATGGCGGCAGCATCATGCTTTGGCGGCCGAAAGCAACGGCACGAAGCGCGGCTCGCGCGCCAGCCGTTCGCGTTCGGCCGGCGAGGTGACGTGCGGCAGCACCGGCGCCAGGCTCGCCGAGCCGACGAACACCTGGGCGCGTTCGCGCACGCGCGGGCGGTCGACGACGCCGCCGAAACCGATGAACAGGTCCGCCGTGCCCTGGGTCTCGAGGTCGGTGATGCCGTCGCCGACGAACGCGACCGGACGCTGTGACGCCGGCAGCTGGCGCAGCACCTCGATCTTGCCGCCGTTGCGCCACAGCGGCGAACTGTGGTCGAAGTCGACGTAGTGGCCGCGATCGTCGAACTGCAGTGGCACCGCGTGCACGTTCGCGAGCGGGATGCCGAGCCGCTGCGCCACGTGCTGCACCGGCACCAGCAGACCACCGCTGACGATGCCGACCTGCTTGCCGAGGAACTGCAGCGCGGCGACCAACGCCGCGGCGTCCGGCACCAGCCGCGCGGTGTACAGCTCGCCGATGGAATCGAGCTGCTCGCGCCGCGGCGCCAGCAGCTGCAGGCGGGTTTCGTAGACCTCCGCCAGCGGCCGCGTGCCGTCCATCGCCTGCGTCGTCAGCGCCAGCACGTCGTCGCGCAGCGACACTGGTGCGAACGCGAGCAGCTCGTCGACGCCTTCGATCGCCGACAGGGTCGAGTCACAGTCGAAGTAGACGGCGGCGAACGGCGGCGGCACGCGGGCACCATACCCGCGGCGCGGTCACTGGTTCACTGGATCACGTCGCGGAGGGTGTTGGTCAGGAACGGTGCGCGCAGCGGGTCGAAGACGACCGACTGGTAGTGCAGCTCGGTGCCGAGCAGAGCCAGCTGGTTGGGGATCGTCCAGGTGATCGTGCCGAGGCCCGTGGTGGTGAGCAGCGGCCACAGGAACGTGCCCTGGGTCAGGTCGATGCGCAGGGTGCCGTACGGCGGCAGCGGCAGCCGCGTGCCGGCGTTCGCGACGGCCGGGCCGAACAGGACCGGGCTCGGGCGCACCGGCGCGCGGAACTCGATCGTGTAGGGCTGGCCGAGTGTGGGGGCCGTCGGCGTGAGGACCTGGGTGTGGAGGTTCACGTAGGGCGAGTGCAGCATCAGGCTGTCGGCATCGACCACGTCGAGGTCGCCGTCCCCGTCGATGTCCACCACGCACGGCAGACCGCCCAGGTAGAACTGTGACAGGGTCATGGTGCCAGCGACCGTGAAGATGCCGGTGCCGTCGTTGTGGAGGACCAGGTTGCGGCTGACGACATCGACATCGCCGTCCAGGTCGAAATCCGCGCACGCTGCCATGGTGTCGCTCCAGCCAGCCGGCATGCGTGTCGCCGTGACATCCACGTACGTCAGGCCGCCCGTGTTGCGGAACAGACGGCGACCGTCCTGTACGAAGAGATCGACCAGGCCGTCGCCGTCGATGTCGCCGCCGAATACACTGCCGAACGCGACGCCAGCGAACGCGCCGGTGACCCTGGTGAGCACACCGCCCTGGTTCTGCAGGATCGCCGGAGAGCCGCCGATCACGACGTCGAGATCGCTGTCGCCGTCCAGATCCGCGGCGAAACTGCCTTGGCCCCAGGTGAGGCCGGCAACCCCGACGAGGGCCGTCGCGGAGACGTCGCTGAAGGTGCCGGTGCCGTTGTTGCTGTAGAGCCGCCATGGGCCACTGTTGATCACCAGCCAGTCCGCGTCGCCGTCGCCGTCGAAGTCGGCGACCACCTGGTCCACACTCCATTCACTGAGCGGCGCCAGTGCAGTGCTGGTCACGTCGGTGAAGGTGCCGAGTCCGTCGTTCAGGTAGACGCGATTGTGCAGGTTGTGGTCGTTCACGGTCAGCAGGTCGAGGTCGCCGTCGCCGTCGATGTCGACCAGGTCGACGGCGTAGGTGGCGTTCGCAAAGCCGCTGGGTTGCGCGACGATCGGCGTGATCAGGCGCCCGGCGGTCGCGTCGAGGAACGAGCCGCGACCGTCATTGAGCAACAGGCGGTTGGGGTCGTGGTCCATCCCGACGACGAGATCGGCATCGCCGTCACCGTCGACATCCCCAGATGTGATGTCGTAGCCGCCCCAGGTGGCGGTCCATGCCAGCACCGTATTGCGCGTCGTGGTGATGGTCTGGGCGGTGGCGAGGGAAGCAGTGAGGAGTAGGACGAAGAAGGGCAGGGACGTGCGGCGCATCGGGACCTCGAAAGCGGAAAGGGCGCTGGGTGTGGGCAAGTCGTGTGCCGCAGTCCGTTCGCCGCGTCAGCGACGACACGCGCTTCCGTGACGTCACCGGCGAGTAACGTCGGGTCGCATTCGTGCCACCCCTGGCCAACCACCAGCCAGTCGCTTGCATCTCTCGAGGGCCGCGGGCGAACCTGCTCTCAGCGCGCGCCCTTGCCGCGCAGGATCACGCCGACCGTGCGCACGATGATGCTCAGGTCGAACAGCAGGCTCGTGTTCTTGATGTAGAACAGGTCGTAGCGCAGCTTCTCCTGCGCATCCTCGATCGAGGCGCCGTAGGGGTGCCGCACCTGCGCCCAGCCGGTCAGCCCCGGCTTCACGGTGTGCCGCAGCGGGTAGAACGGGATCTCGTGCGTCAGTTGCTCGACGAAGTGCGGGCGCTCGGGGCGCGGGCCGACGAACGACATCTGGCCACCGAGGATGTTGAGGAACTGCGGGATCTCGTCGATGCGCGACAGCCGCAGCACGCGACCGACGGCCGTCACCCGGCTGTCGTTCTTCTGCGCCCACACCGGGCCGGACTGGAGTTCGGCGTCGACCCGCATCGTGCGGAACTTGATCAGCCGGAACGGGTGCCCGTCCTGACCCGTACGCTCCTGGCGGAAGAACACCGGACCGCGGCTACCCAGCTTCACGGCGAGCGCCGCGAGCAGACAGATCGGCAGGGACACCACGAGGCCGATCGACGACGCGAGGATGTCGAGC